>NCHN01000062.1:0-2424 GCA_002281875.1 Sphingobacteriia bacterium 24-36-13
CTTACTCCTATTTTTTTTGCTGCGCTGAATAATTCTTTTGAATTTAAATTAAGCAAAGAACGCATTCTATTTATTAGTTCTTCTGGCATAAGAGCGTTAGCTGCAACTTCATTGCAGAATAATTCTATGGGGTGGAATTTTCCCTTATTAATTGCTTCTGGATTTGCGTCATTTGAAATGCCAGATTCTGCTATCCATATATGTGATAATTCATGAACCAGTGTAAATAATTGGGGAGCTTGCCAATCATCTGAGTTAATAAAAATAAATGGCGCAAATGGATCAGCAATTGCAAAGCCTTGTAATTCTTCTGAATCCAATTTTAATTTACTATGTATAAAACTTGTCCTTGATACAAATATTCCGTTTCTCTCGGCTGATTCAATCCACTCTTTAATTGGATTTTCAAATTGATAATTTGAAGGATTTAATGAGAGTGTATTTAGAATGTCGGCTGCAACATCTTTAGGATTATCATTTAAACTATATCGACCCACAAAAGGAAGCTTAGGCTCATTATTTTCTTTATTGGCTTCACTTATCCAAGCCTGTTTTTGTTGTATTTCTCTTATTATAAAAATGGATGAAGTGGTTAGTGGCTTTGATCCGTTTTTTCTAAAATCATTTAATAGTTGAAAATCTTTGGGAATATCAGAAAGGAAGAAAACTGCGAATGGACGTTTATATACTTTTGCTAATGTTTGTGCTTGTTTTATTGTTGGTTGGCTTTCTCCATTTTCCCATTCTTTAATTTTTTCTTTGGTTACAGCAACCTTACGAGCAGCAGTTTCCTCAGCTATTTTAGCTGACTCTCTTGCCCATTTAAGAACAGTTGGTGTTATGTATGCTTTATCTGCCATCTTTAGCAAATTTATGGGTATTAATTGGCTCAATTATTAGACTAATTTCTAAATTTTACTATACCCCCTGCAATTGCTCCCCATGGTAATAAAAGACTCCATTTTTGATTGCTTCCGGAATATTGGTCTTTGTGTGTAAGGCCTTTTCTGTTAAGTTAGATTGATAGGTGTCGTCTATTTCATTGTATATATCGAATCGTTTGGTTTGTTCATCGTAATGGATTTCTTTTGATGATCTGCATAGTCCTCCGACTAGGAGCATATAGAACTCTGCTCTTCCGTAGATATTTGAGAGTTGTTTGAGGTGTTGGGGGGATTGGGGCTGTGGGGTGAGGGAGGTGGCTCAGTTTGTCGGAATGACAAACTATTCTAAAGACTTCAAAATAGATTCCATTTTTGACTTCAATAAAGGCAAATCTCTTTTGATTATTTCCCACACTAAACTTGAGTCAATGCCGAAATACTCATGTGCAAATACATTTCTCATCCCTATGATTTGTGACCATTCAATTTCGGGGAATTGTGATTTGAGCTCTTCTGTTATATGTTTGCTCGCTTCTAATTTTATCCCCTAATTTATTTTTCATAAATCAGACGCTTTTCAGAATCTATTAATGGCTTTATGTATTTGGATATACCATTTGATGATACTAAGTCAACTTGAGATCCAAGCAGTTTCTCAAGGTCTAGCTTCATCTGTATAAATTGTAAGCCAATTTTTTGGCTGTAATCTAAATCTACTAAAATATCAATGTCGCTTGATAAATTAGCAGTTCCTTTTGCTTGAGAACCAAATAAATAGGCTTTCAAGACTGGTTTAGTCTCGAAGTATTTCTTTATTCTTTCTATTTTGGCTCCCGTTAATAGCATATTTGAAGTAATATTCAAATTTAAGCATTTTGTGATAGATATGGTTATTAGTGTGATTTTGGCGCATTTGGGGGATTGTAGCTGTGGTAATAAAAGACTCCATTTTTGATTGCTTCCGGAATATTGGTCTTTGTGTATAAGGCCTTTTCTGTTAGGTTAGATTGATAGGTGTCGTCTATTTCATTGTATATATCGAATCGTTTGGTTTGTTCATCGTAATGTATTTCTTTTGATGATCTGCATAGTCCTCCGAGTAGGAGCATATAGAACTCTGCTCTTCCGTTGATATTGGAGAGTTGTTTGAGGTGTTCAATTGAGGTTACTTGGAGCATGGGTGGTATTGATGTTTTTTGTAGTTAGGGGGGATCTAAGCTGTAGGGTTTATTTGCTTTACTTCATTCTGGCTGGCCACTACACTTGTAATGAGTTTTAATTGGTAAAGTGAGCTTGTACTCAGTCGGGGATAAAATTTTTGCTAAATTATTTGGCAATTTCAATTTTGTCCGTAATTTTATCCGTGTCCGTAAAAATGTCCGCTATATGATTAATGTCAAATTTTATCTAGATAAGGCTGATAAAAGCAAAAGATCCCCAATACACTTAGTTATTAGGCAAAAAGATGTTCAGGTAAAAGTGGCAACTGGTGAGAAGATTCTAAAAAAAGATTGGGATAATAAAAATCAAGTAGTAAAAG
>NCHN01000062.1:2484-8276 GCA_002281875.1 Sphingobacteriia bacterium 24-36-13
AAGAGACTGAATATACCCATAAGTCAATAAATAGATTCCTGTCTTTTCTAAAGCAAGAAACTGAAAAGTATTTTGATTCAGTGCCACATACACTTTTCACTGATAAAAAAGTGAAGCAATTGATTTCATCATTTGTCAATAGCAGAAAAGAAAATGTAGATGTGAAAATTGTAAGCGAAGATCCGTATGAACTTCAAGGTAAAGTAAAGACAACATTTGTTGATTTATTTGCAGGTGCAGGCGGATTTAGCGAAGGTTTTTTGCAGGCAGAACATGGTAATAGATACTATGATTTTTTACTAGGGAGTGATATAAATGAGAATTGTGAATTAACACACCTTGCCAGATACAATTATCAGCTTGGTATGGATGCAGAATTTTTACGACAAGATATTACAGAGCCAGATTTTTTAGATAATCTATTTAAAAAATTAAAAGGTAAACAAGTAGATGTGGTTTGTGGTGGCCCGCCTTGTCAAAGTTTCAGCTTAGCAGGGAGAAGAAAAAAGTTTGATAGAAAAGATGATTTGTTTGCACATTACTTAAATGTAATTAGAGTCCTTCGTCCAAAATATTTTGTCATGGAAAATGTGAAGGGTATTTTGACAAAGGAAGGAGGTAAAATCAAAGAAATGATTTTACAAGAAATTAAGTCAATAATTGATCTTAAAGAATTTCCTCAGTTAATCCATTTTTTATCTAAGCTTAAAAAGATAGAAAAAGAGAAGTCATTTACATTGGATTGTTATAATCTTAGGTTACAATTTGAATCGGCTAGCGAGAAAGAATTAGAAAAGTTGCGTGAAAGTTATATTCAAGTTATAGAAAATAAGTTCAGATTATTGACCCCTAAAATTGCTGATTATAAAACAAGTAAAACGGATATTAATATTAATACTATACGACATGGGTTTAACTTATTAAAGCGAAGTAAAGAACTCGCCTATGTTCGTAAAAAAGTAATATTAGAAAAGGCTCACAGTGATCTAGACAATGATTATTTTTCAGAAAAATTCGACTTATTTCTTACTGCAATTGAATCAGACTCTATTATTGAGCAAATACATGATTCTTTTAAACGACTTAAACCTGCAAGACAACATCAAAATGAAATTGAAGAGATTATATCTGCTTTAGAAATTTATAATTACTCATTTGAAGAGTGTATTCAAGGTTTAATGCCATTTGTTCTAAATGCTAAATCTGAAATTGAATTTGAAGGGATTTTAGCTCAAATTAGATTATATAATATAGACCAACCCTTTGTTGCATTAGCCTCAAATTATGGTGTTCCTCAAAATCGGGAAAGGGTGCTATTTATTGGTTGCCGAAAAGATCAAAAATTAATTAAGTCAGTTCCGCCTACTGTTGATTCAAAAGAAAAGGTTACTGTTTTTGAAGCATTGTATGATCTTGATTTTGTAGGAAATGATGAGGAGAAGTTTGGCTATGAGCAGATTGATTTAAAGTCTAAGTATAATGGTTCAACTGAGAAAATGAAATCTCTTATTAAGAAAAGACATATCGACGGAAAACCTGATGATAAAAAGGGATTAACTTATGCAGATTGGTCTAAGAAGGGGCGTTTAAATGGACGATTTGCAAATGCAAAGAATCCTTTTTATGTGAGAAACTTTGAAGAGTTGGAAAATCAATTGTCTCATATGGTTGCACCTTTGCATAATCATAAAACTAGTAAGCAGAATGATGATGTTATCAAGAGACTTGAAGTTATTTTGACTGAAGGAGACTATGATGAAGCAAAAGTAAAACTTAAGAAACTTGGTCTTGATTCAGAGAAAAGAAACTATAATGTTCTGAAGCCGGATTCTCAGAGTCCAACTGTTATGACTATTGCTGATGATTATATTCATTATTCTAACCCTCGAGCATTGACTGTCAGAGAAATGGCCAGATTGCAGTCTTTTGATGATTCATTTGTTTTTCAGGGAAAACGGTCTACCGGTGGGAATAAGAGAAAATTTGAAGTGCCTCAGTTTACACTGGTAGGGAATGCAGTACCACCTTTAATGGCTAGGGCTGTTGCTTTGGAGATTTTGAAGAATATTGAGTAAATTTAAGGATGCGGCAACTTTCGGAAGAAGAGAAAAGTAGGATTAAAATATTAACTGAAAAGTCAGTTGAAATATGTTTGATAGAACCAACTTCAACTGGACTTGAGAAATCTATCATGGATGCAACAGGTTCTGTTCGTTCATATTTGAAGGACAAAAACATTCATGACTTTCTTTTACAAAGTCAGGGTCAGGAGAGTAAAATACAAGTTGCCTCATTTTTTATTCACGATAACTCATTAGTTAATTCAATTGCATCCTTATATAGACCGAATACTAAAAAAGGCGATCCTCGAATTTGGTTTAAAGGATTGACCAGTTATGCAAGTCCAAATGATATATTAGGAATATTAGCTTTTGATTGTGTGTTATATGTAATTAATATAACAAAGCTTGACTTGCATACATTAATTCAAAAGGACAGAGATAATCCTTTAAAGGAAATTGTAAATACAATTTATAATAATTCAAATGAGGTTTCTATAGAATTATTGGGATTGTTGAACAAAATAGCAGCACGAGGTCCAATACCTGCAATGCTTAATGCAGATACTGCAGTTGGTAGAACGTTGGAGACCTTATTGGGTATTGATATTAATTCTTCAAAGAAACCGGATTATAAAGGAATTGAACTAAAATCTTATAGAGATAAAAGGGGAAACAGAAAAAATTTGTTTGCACAAGTTTCGGATTGGTCTATAAGTAAATTTAAAAGTTCCGAAGAAATTTTAAAAGAATTTGGATATCAAAGAGGTGATGATTTTAAACTTTATTGTACTGTTTCAACAACTGTAAGAAATTCTCAAGGGTTAATTTTAAAAGTTGATAGTTTAGTTCGTCAATTGATAGAAAATTCAAACAAACCGAATATTAATGATTTTGCTGTTTGGAGTTTAGATTTTTTGCATAAAAGACTACTTGAAAAGCACAATGAGACCTTTTGGATTGCTGCAGATTCAATTGTAATGGATGGGAAGGAGTATTTTCAATATAAAAAGGTAGAGCATACAAAGAAACCTATAGTGTCACAATTTGATTTACTATTGGAGCAGGGGATAATCACACTTGATCATTTGATTAAAAGGACACCAAGTGGAGGCGCTAAGGAAAAAGGGCCAATCTTTAAAATTAAACCAGAGGCGGTAGGGTTATTGTTTCCGCCGAGTAAGGTTTATTCTCTAGTAGGGTAAAATATTTTTATTAATGAATTGTGTTTTTTTTTTGAGGAGTTTACCTCCAATCGATAAATTTTATATAAACCTTACTTGTAAATTTATTTTAAATAAGTGCTCTTCATTTTCTTCATAAAGCCAACCATAATAATATTTCTTTGTGCCCTTAGTTGTTCTTGGATTCCCTGGATTGTATTCATCTTCACCGGTAGAAGGTTGTTCAAATTTTGTATTATTTAAAAGATATTCTCTAAAAAGATTAAAATCATAAACATGAAAGCAAACAATGTCACCGTCATTTTTACAAATTATAACACCTCCTGTAGCATCGTATATTCCCTGCCAAGGAGTTTCTGATGTCATTCCCATAGCACATTCAACTAAAAATCTCTTTAGTTTATAATCATATAATTTTTGTTCAGACGTTTCTCCATTATATAAATTTAATGGATCCCTTTCTTCTAATAGTTTAACTAATTCTGATAAAGACGACGTTCTATCTATCCATCTGTAAAGTAGACAGTAAGCTAAAATTTCTGGTAAATCACCATCAACCATTTTTAAGTTGCGCCATAATTTGGATGACTGAATTCCTTTAAATTTAATTTCTGCAGAGTATTCATGAATTAAAGTCTGAAGCCTAAATGTTAATTTAGAAATTTTACCTTTTGGTTTATAGGTCAGTCTATTGAAATCTGAGACCTGTATTTTTTTATTTTGATTAATAGTATAGATGAAGTTATTACCAACGCCAGTGTTAAAAAGTGTAGAATCTTCGCCAAGAAATGATTTTATACTAAATCCTAAATCGGCTTCTTTTGCAAGTCTATGGTCATAAATACATAATCTAATGTCAGATTTGCTATTAATATCTGCAGTAAGCTTCTTGATTTTTGAATTCACAATAAAATCTTTAATTGTTGGTAATTCAAAGCTTTTTCCTGATCCATCAATTATTCCTTTGTAAATATTTTCTGCTATTCCCTTTAAATAGACAATAGGAAATTCTTTAATTAATGTTTTCTCATTTTTAGTAATTGAGTATAGATTAACGTTTTCATTCCTCTCATAAACAAGAGATAATAGTCCTTCTTCTCGATATGCTTTTACGACTTCATAATATATTTTTTCATCCCTATTTAAATGATAATCAGATTGATATAATACACCATCGCTTAATAGCTTTACAAGTACATATAATTCGCTCCAATCTCCTTTATTTCCTGTTAGCATTTATTTTTATTTTTAATGCAAATAATATTTTTTCCGCAGTTGCTTGGATGGCTGGCACTGCAACAGAGTTGCCGAATTGTTTATAAGCAGATGCATCTGCAACTGGTATGGCAAATTTGTCTGGGAATCCTTGTAGTCTTGCCCATTCTCTAGGGGTCATTTTACGTATCCCTTCTCTGTTAACTTCTCCTTTAATATGGGTAGTAGGAGTAAAGTCGGTAATTCTTTTGTCTATCACTAAATTCCTTTCTCTACCCATTCCTCCACATACAACTGCATTGGCAATACCATCATCAGGGATGATTTCAAAGCCAAATCCATTGCCTTTATTTGCATGTCTTTCTTTGTGACTATGTAATGTTTTTAGGTATTGCGTGGATAGAAAAAATTTTGTTGGGGGTACTTTCTTTTCTTTAATATCCGCAAACTTTACTGTTTTCTTTAGTGGTTTCGGGTATTCAAATTCTTTTATCCCTGTCTCTTTACTAAATCCTACTATAAAAATGCGTTCTCTATTTTGGGGCACTCCGTAATTTCTTGCGTTTATTATTTGCGGTTCTGGTACATAGTAGCCTAAGTCATTTCTTAATACATTTAAAATTGTCTCAAGTGTTTTTCCTTTGTCATGATTTCTTAATCCTTTCACATTCTCTAGAAATATGGCTTTTGGTTTTTTTCTTTTGATGATTTCTGCAACATCAAAGAAAAGTGTGCCTCTTGTATCTTCAAAGCCTCCTCTCTTTCCTGCTATTGAAAATGCCTGACATGGAAATCCTGCACATAAAACATCAAAATCATTTGGGATGAATTTTTTTGTTTGCTCTTTAGTTATATCTCCGAAAGGTATTTCTCCAAAATTGGCTCTATATGTTTTTTGTGCTTCTTTATCCCATTCGCTAGTAAATATGCATTTCCCTCCTAAATTTTGCATGGCCAATCTAAAACCTCCGATTCCTGCAAATAAATCTATGAATTTGAAAGTATAGTTTTCTGGTGTGGTAAAGGGTACATTGTTTACTTCGAAAAGTAGTTGTTGTATCGCATCCTCTGCAACAATGCTTAAGCTTTCTTCTTCTTTTTTATACTTAATGTATTCTTTAATTGTTTTTTCAGCTTCTTTTTTGAAATACTTTGATGCGCCATTATTTATATTATGGAGATAATGTGTAACTATTGCCTCCTTTTGCTCAATTGGATCAGTCTCTACAAGTCTTAGTTTATATTTTTTCCCAGCAAATTCCGTAATACTTATGTTTTGTTTAAACTTCATTTTTATTGCATATTTAGAGGCGTTATGCAATTTCTAATATTT
>NCHN01000063.1 GCA_002281875.1 Sphingobacteriia bacterium 24-36-13
GGGAGGGCAGCAAAAAGGCTGTTATAAATGGTATACTTGTCGGCAACATTTTGCCTAAAAGCGAGTATGGGTTTATTTAAATACATAGCAGATACCTATGAATATACAAATTTTTTTGCCCGATTAAACCTTTCATCTCCAATTTTATCTAACTTAAAAGACAATCGATATATATTGAATCAAGATTCTCAATTAGTGAAGCAGTTTAAGATTCCTTCACAAAAAAATGAAGCGTTTACTCAACTGGTAAAACAATACCAAGAAAAATTGTATTGGCATATTAGAAGGATGGTCGTAGAGCACGAAGACACCAATGACGTATTGCAAAATACTTTTATAAAAATTTGGAATGCATTAGACAATTTTAGAGAAGACAGTCAATTGTATACTTGGTTATATAGAATAGCAACCAACGAAAGCTTGAGTTTTTTAGAACAAAAAAAGAGAAAGCAAACTAGTTCATTTGATGATGTAGCAGAAGTTTATGGAAACAGCGTTAAAGCGGATAGTAATTTTAATGCGAATCAATTAGAATGGAAATTGCAGTTGGCTATTCAGCAACTTCCTGAGAAACAAAAATTGGTTTTTAACCTTAGGTATTTTGATGAAATGACTTATGAACAAATAAGTAAAATTTTAGATACCAGTGAAGGAGCTTTAAAAGCCAGCTATCATCATGCTGCAAAAAAAGTGGAAGAATTTATTAAAACGCATTAAACCCAAGGGTTGTATTGGAGTCTTAAAAAGGAAGAAAATGGAAAACAAGGAAATCATACAAGAATTAGAACAAGTGGCGCCTTTGCTAAATACTATCGCAAAAACACCAGTTCAATCAGTCCCTGCTGGTTATTTTGATCATTTTCAAGTTCAAATAGCCCCAGATTATTCAAATATCCAAATTGAAGAGACGCCAGTTGTTCAGATGAAACAAAGTCGTAAATGGTTTACCCTTGCAGCTGCGGCCGTAGTTATAGGTGTATTAGTAATAGGAGGATTTAATTTGGTTAACCAACCAAAAATTTCTTCTAATCCTGGAATAGTCATTAACATGGAACAAATTGCTAAAATAGATATTAATGAATCTGTACAAGCTTTGTCTAATGATACTATTGATGAGTATTTAAAAACTGCCAACGCTTTAGCGGGGCCTGAAAATAGTTTGCATCAATATACCGTGGATGCAATTTCTGAAACAACGGTGGCTGAGATTTCAGATGAAGAACTGCAGCTTTATCTGAGCGAATAATTGAATTAACATTTAAAAAAACAACAACATGAAACGTTTACTATTAATCATTTTAATGGGAGTAACAGCTATTGCACAAGCACAAGAACCACCACCCCCTAAGATGGGTAGAATGCAAGGTGAAATGCCCCCTCCTCCACCTCCAGGAGAAAGGCCTAATATTGAAGCTATTAAAGTTGCTTATATCACTAAGCAATTAAATTTAAGTGCCGAGGAAGCGCAAAAGTTTTGGCCAGTGCATAATGCCTATATGGCGGAATTAAAAAAGGCAAGACAGGAAAATAAATCCGCCGAATTGGCTTTTGAAGAACAGGCTTTGTCTATCCGAAAAAAATACAACAACGATTTTAAGAAAATTTTGAATGGCGATGAAAGGGTGAATAAAGTTTTTAAATTAGACCGTAATTTCAACGATATGATGCGCCAAGAAATGATGAAGCGTGGAATGAGGCCTCAGGGTCCTGGCGATAAAAAAATGGATAGACCCGAACTTAGAAAAAGAATGATGCAAAGAAATCGAACAGATTCTACCATCAAGAAAAACTAAGTCAGACTTGAATGATGAAATACTGGGCTGGAGATATCATGGTAAAACAGGTATTTCCAGCCTTTTTCTTGTCCTGCTTCCCACCAAACTCTTCTTAGCTCCATACACTTCTTTCCATCAAAATCATATTTAGCAACGAATCTGCTTTTCATTTGCTGCAATTGAGGAGCATCGTCTCCGCCAAAAAATATAAGCTCATTTTCTTCTTGAATAAAAAAGACCTGATGAAATTTACTATGTGCTCCTGTTAACTGGTATTCAATATAGTTGTCAATAAATCCGTGATCATCTTCTAGCCAAACTACTTTGCTGAACTCTTCTAGTATTTGAATATCGGACTGAACATAGGATGCTGAGCCAATTCCCATAGCATATTCATATTCCCTTCTTTGCACATAATAGGTAGCATAAGGGAACGCAATAAACTGTTCCCCAGTAGAATAATTTCGAGTAGTAATTCCACCTGCATGATCTTTATGCAAGTGGCTCATTAATACTTTTGTTATTTGAGATGGATTATACCCGGCTTTTTCTAGATTATAATAAATCTGAGGTACTCCATTAGACATATTGTAGCCTAATCCTGTATCAATTAAAATAAGATCATTTTTAGTAACAACTAAGAAGGGTTGAATTTCAACCAACAAACTACCTATAGGTCTGCTATTTAATATTTCGGTTGCTGTATTAAAAGGTACAAATACCTTGGTTTTGTCAATAGTAAAACTTCCTTCAGATAATGGAATAATGGTCATAATAATCAATTAACGCAAAACCATTTGTCGGTCTGCATCTAGTCTAAGTAAAATAAAAATCAAAATGGTAAATGTTAGTAAAGAAGATCCGCCATAACTAACCATTGGTAAAGGGATACCAACTATAGGGAAAAAGCCAATAGTCATACTTACGTTTACTGCAAAATGAAAGAAAAGGATACTCACAACACTATAAGCATACACTCTACTAAATGTACTTCTTTGTCTTTCTGCAATTAGAATAATACGATATAAAAGCGCTAGATAAATGAATAGAAAAATTAAACAGCCAATAAAACCAAAGGCTTCACCCAATGAAGTAAAAATGAAATCAGTGTGTTGTGCTGGAACGTATTTTCCACGTGTTTGTGTACCTTTTAAAAAACCCTTTCCTGCGAAACCGCCAGAACCAATCGCAATCTTACTTTGGCGCACATTATAATCATCTGGTTTCTTAGGGGCTTTTTCATTGCCTGCTTTTTGTTTTTTTAAGGATTTAACATTGTCAGCACAGTTATAATCCTTACCAACCATACTATAAATACGGGTACTTTGGTAACACTCAAATACATTATTGAATATATATGGTATAACAAATCGTTGGGTTCCTGCACTGATCATCCAAATAATAATAATCGTTGTAATTAACCCTTTGTTTCTTCTTGCTTGTCTACGAGCAAAGTAAATAAGTAGTACTGCAATTGCACTGAGTATTATCAATAGGGTATTAGGTTCAATAATTAAAGAAGCAATAACCAATACGCCAAAGGATGATCCAAAAATTAAAATTTGTGCAGGTAAACCTTCTCTATACATAGCAATTAAAAAAGAGCTATACACCAATGCTAAACCTAATTCGTGTTGTAAAATCGAAAGTATAGCCGGAGCAATAGCAATAGCCCCTGCTATTAGTTGAAATTTCAATTTGCTAAAATCTGTTTCTTGTCTAGATAAAAACTTGGCCAATGCCAATGCAGTAAATATTTTACAGAGTTCGGCTGGTTGCAAATTAAAACCACCACCCATTGGAATCCAACTTTTTGACCCGTTGATATTTTTTCCAATAAAAAAAGTAGCAACCATCAATAATAAGCCAAATGCATACATCAAATTGGCAAATGCAGTAAATAGTTTGCTATCTGTTAGTAAAATAAATGTGGCCACTAAGGCACAGAACCCTGCAAAGAATAATTGTTTGCTATAATTGGTTTTGCCACCTATAAATGATGTAAACCAATTGCTGCCTTCGCTAAATTCAACCATAAATATACACAACACACCTATAGCAACTAAAATAGAATAGAGCCATATCATGGGGTAGTCTACCCCTTGTGAAATATTTTTATTTTTCATCATTGTGCACGCCCTCCTATTCTTTTCTTTTTGTCTTCGCTGAGTAATAAGGCTGCTTTGATTTTGTATTTGTCGGTACTGTCTTTTTTATTGCCTACAGGTTTGCTTCCTTGTTCAAGTGTAGCTTCAGTATTATTTTTATTATTTTCTTTTACATTTTCAGCTTCCTCTTTTTCTGCTGCTTCTTCTAGTGCTAATTTGGCTAATCTAGCAGCTCTTTCTTCATCTTTTCGGGTATACCAATTTTTAATAGCTTGAGGAATTAAATTCATATTGGTCATTCTTTCAGCAGTAGCTTTTCCTGCTGCACTAAGTGTATCGTTCAAATATTTTTCCATAATCAAACTAGCAATTGGGCCTGCAGCAACAGAACCATATCCTCCATTTTCTACCACTACTGCAACAGCAATTTTTGGATTGTCTTTTGGTGCAAAAGCCACAAATAAAGAGTGGTTTTTTCCATGTGGATTTTGTGCCGTACCAGTTTTTGCGCAATATTCAACGCCTGGAATTTTTAAGTGAGATGCTGTTCCGTAAACTGTAACATCGTGCATTCCATCGTTTACCGCTTGATAATCGTTATCTGAAATATTGGTAACAACATGTTTTTTTCGATACTTATTCATTAACACCGTATCTTCTATTTGTTCGTTTTCTATGCTGTCTACAAAATGTGGTGGAAAATAATATCCTCTATTGGCGATGATGCACATTAAGTTGGCCATTTGTAATGGAGTTGCGGTCATTTTATCTTGACCAATACCTAATGTAAGCACACTACAACTGTTCCATCTTCTTGCGCCGCCAAAAAAATTATTGTAAATACTGGTGTCTGGAATATTGGCTTTGTCTTCACTGGGTAAGTCTACTTCTAATCTTCTACCCAAGCCAAAAGCGTTCATGTATTCTTTCCATTTCAAATAACCCTGATTGGTATTGCCCCATTTTTTATTGTCCAATGCTTTTCTAAAAACGTCGGAGAAATAAGAGTTACAAGAATTGGCCAAGGCCAATCTTAAATTGGCTGCGTGCCCCGCATTGCTGTGTTCACATCTAACATAAACTCCACCACATGCTCCATATCCACCACTACAACCAATTCCATAATCGGAAGTAATTAAACCTTGATCAAGTGCCACCAATGCCCCTAATGGTTTGAAAGTAGAGCCGGGAGGGTATTGGCCCTTGATGGCTCTATTGTACATAGGCTTTGCAGTATCCATGACCATTCTTCCCCAGTTTTTCCTACGGGCATTCCCAGTTAAAACATTAGGGTTGTAAGTAGGACTAGATACCATGGTGATAATACCACCAGTTCTAGGATTGATGGCTACTGCACTGCCAATTTTATTTTGCAATAATTGTTCAGCCAATTGTTGCACTTCTACGTCAATACTGGTAAATAAATTTCTTCCTGCAACAGGAATGGTATCGAATATGCCATTTTCATAAGCCCCTTGAATTCTACTTTTATTGTCTCTAATAAAACGCTTGATACCTCTTTGTCCCATTAAAATGGACTCATAGGTTTTTTCTAAACCACTCATGCCCGCATAGTCGCCCATTTCATATCCTAAATGTTTGTTTTTTCTTAAGTAACTGGTGTCTACTTCTGCAATATATCCAAGTAGTTGTGCGGCTGTATTAAATGGATAAGTTCTAACAGAACGTTCGCTTAAAACAAAACCGGGAAACTTATACATATTCTCGGTAAGCTT
>NCHN01000064.1 GCA_002281875.1 Sphingobacteriia bacterium 24-36-13
TAGTATGTAAATACTCACACACAACACACCACCGCTTACGAGGGCTACATTAATTAATTAAATCTTTAACCGATAATGGCACTTCTCTTGTCGGGTATTCGGGTTCTTTGGTGCAAATCTCAATCCAACCAATCGGAAAATCAACCCATACTTTTTTGGCTTCATAATGGCTTATATACTTGTCCTCTGAAAGTAGTGAATCAAAATAGGCTTTCAGTAAATTATCAAGGTCGGGCTTTGATTGGTGTAGCATCCAATTCATAGCTTCTCTTTTAAACTTTCTCCAACTCTTTGGCATAGGAATATAGAATGTAATTGAAGCACCTTGTTCGGGGTGAACAAATCCTTTGGCTTTTGCTTCTGCGAGTAGGTTTATTTTGTAGTTATTGTACCTCTCCAACCTCAACAGTCTTTTTAGTCCTGCGGGTCTTAGTCTTTCTCTTGGTATTCTAAAGAAAATACTGTCACCCTGCGTTGCTCTTACAGACGTTTGGGGTGTAATGTTTAGTATTATTTTTTGAGGCTTCATAGCCAAATATAATAAAAAACAAAAAACCCACTACATTTTACTGCAATGGGCTTAATTTAATGTAAATTAATGTACTTTACTGCTTACCTTCTACGTAAGTAACTGTTTTAGTAATCAGTTCTTTAATTGCTTCGTAAAGTGCCTTGTGCTTCTTACTCTTGAACTGATACTTGGTCTTTAAAGCGGTTAAATCGTCTATTAACGACTGCATTTTATCCTTATCACCCTTGCTTAGTTCTAATTCTGCAAGTCTTTCGGCTTCTGCTGCTGCTTCAGCTTGTCTTTGTTTCTCTGCTGCAAGTTCTTTTTCGGCTGCTTCCCTATCTTTTCTTTCCTTCTCCGCTTTCTCTTCTGCTTCTTTACGCTTCTTAGCTTCTTCAATGTTCTTTTTGCGCTGTTCTTCTATCTGTTTTTGGCGTTCTTTTTCTTCTTCCTCTGCCTTTAGCCTTTCTGCTTCATAGTGTGCTTCTTTAGCTGATTTAGCACTACTTAATACCGATACAAAATCTTCATCAGATAGTTCAAGCGTAGCGTTAAAATCGCCTAAGAATTGAATATAAGGGGCAATTAGCTTACTTCTTTCATCCCTTAGTGCTTTTAGTGCTTCTGCTTCCTTTTTTAGCCTTTCGTTTTCTAATCTTACCTTCTCACGTTCTGCTTCTTCTTCCTTACGTCTTTTCTCTTCGGCTTCCTTTGCTTCTTGTTCTGCTTGTTTCTTGGCTTCATAGTTGGCTTTGCTTCCCGCTAAAAAGTTTTCCCATACATTGTCAGCCATCTTAGCTAAACTTAGCGTTTCAATGTTTTCTACTTCGTAAGGGGCTAATGCAGCTTCTCTTTCTGATTGAAGTTTCTCTAACCTTTCTTTCTCCAAGTTCTCTGCATACTTTTCAATTTCTTCTAACTTTTCTTCCTTCCCTAAGGATGCAAATTTTTGTGCGTTCATCCATCCATCAACAAATCTACCGCCCGCTAAGTAAAAGGCTTTCTGCTTCTTGTGAATGTCAAGGGTAGCTGTTCTAATCTTCATATACTTTAGCCTTAGTTCCCTTGCTTTCTTGGCTGTTTCTTTTTCTTCTACGGGCAAGTTCAATACTTCGTTGTAGTCGCTTTCTAATTCTACCATTTTATCAAGCATTGGCTTGAATTGGGCTTGAATGTCTGCGGCTTTGGTGTCCTCAATACCGTACTCTTTGGGGTCAATTTTTACGATTTCTGTGTTCATTGTGTTTTGTTTATTGGTTTTTAGTTAGTTTCTTCTTCCTGAACGCTTCTTTAATGGCTCTTTCAAGCAAAATGTCGGTCATTTGAGAGAATGTTCTGTTATCTCTCTCTGCTAATTCCTTAATTTTTGCTATTCTTTCGGGTGTTAATGTTGCTGAAACTTGTGGCATATCCGCTAATTTAATGCAATGTAGGGTATTAATTAATTAAAAACAAATATTTGTCCTAATTTTAACTAACTTTTTAGGGTTAGTTCTTGTGTTTTTGGTTTTGTTTTTGGGTGTTTATGCGTACCATTTGTGCGTTTTTATTATTTAGTATGGTAGCCTATTATTTCTTTGCAACGCCCCGTACAAAAACAACTTGAATTAGTGCATCCTCTATATATTGGTATCTTGTCGTCTTTTTTATTTGATTTGTTGTCGGGTTGTTTTAGGTATTTTATTTTTTCCTTTTCACAATCCGAGCATCCAAACCTTTTATCAAAACCGTGATGGCATTTTAGGTATTCTGTTATCATTGTTATTAGTTTTTTAGTGGTTTTGGTGGTTTTGGTGGGTTTATTGGTATGTTTGGTTGAAGTAATTTGATGCGTTTCCGTAGTCGGAAATATCATCTCTTATATCAGCACCGTTGTCTATTTCTGCTTCTCTGTAACCTTGATTGTATGCTTGTTCTATTTGTTGGCGTTCAATTTCTTTTGCTTTTTGAAATTTTGCTAAAAACTCTAATGCTATGCCAATAGATATGTGTTTGCTGATATTTGGCATATTTTGTTCTAGCAATTGAACGGCTGTTTGTTTCTTACCCATTGTTTTGTTGTTTTAGTAGTTCGTTTTTTACGTCAGTTAGCCACATTTTTTGATATATAGCTTTGTATTTATGTGGTGAATCATCGGGTAGTTGTAGAAGGTCTGTCAGTAGTTCGTTGTTTATCATTTCTTCTACGCACATTAAAGCACAATCAATAGCACACCATTTTATTTTTAATAATGCGTCTAAGCTAAGATTGGTATTGTTTTCAAAAAATGGGGCGTGATACTTTGAATACAATTTAGTTGCATATTGTTTAGGTGACATTTGATTGTTGTTTTAAAAGTTCTTGTTTTACTTCTTGCCAAAATGGTAATTCAACAATAATAGCTGTTTCGTCACTACCTACTATTTCTATTATTTCTTCTACTGCTATTAATGCGGCTTGTACGCCTATTTGCCTGAAAATAGTTGATGTTCCCGCAATAGTACAATTACACGTTTCATAAAATTTATTTGCTAGTTCTTTTGCTTTCTCTTTCGGTGTCATTGTTTTTTATAATTTATTGTTAGGTAAAATGTAACCCAAATAAAAACTATTTGAAATAAAAAGTAATCTTCGTCTGCTGCGCAATCCGTTGGATTATCAAACATAATAGAGAAGCTGATTCCTCTAAATTTAGAACCGATACCCAAGTAGTAACTGTATTTTTCGGTGCTGTTGTGAATTGCTTTTATCATAATTTTTACTCTTTAAACCAACCGCTATGTTTCATATTGATTGTGATTCCGTATGTTACTCCTGAAATATTATCCCATCCTAAGTTCATTCCTAAATCTCTTGTAATTAAGTGTGATACGTTTATACCAATTAGTGCTTTAGGTGTTGTGTTTCGGTATGTATAAAAATTCTTTGCGGGGCTTGTGAATTGAGGCATAAAATCATATCCCGTACCTTTCCAATATTCAGAACGGAAAGCTAATCCCATTGTAGCAAAAATGGCTGTTTTGTTGTTTACTTCTTTACCTAATAGTAGCTTTACTGTTCCTCTGTTTTCGGTAAAGTATTGTACGTTGTAATTTGTTCTGAAAGCATTACTCCAAGCGTTACCATCTTTACCTAAATAGGCACTTGCAAGTTCTTGGTATTTGCTTTTTGTTTCCCCCGTGTAGGTAGAGAATAAATACGACCCGCCTAATCCCCAAATAAAGCCCGATTTGGTCACTTGGTAGATATTCATACCCGTTTGCTTGTTTAATGAATGGCTTACGTCAAATTGCCCTTTCTGTGCGTTTGTTGTTGTTAGTAGCATTGTAAATAATGCAAATAGTAGTTTTTTCATTGTTGGTTTATTTTATTGTTTGTGATATTTTGTCTAAAAGTTCGTTTTCTATTTTAAATAGACTATTAAAAAAATTTTCATAATACGGGTCATTGTCTTCAATTCTTTCTTTCATTTTTAATAATAATAATTTAAGAGTCATTTGTTCCCAATGCGGCATTGTTTCATGCTGAACAAATAAACCATCAGCAATTTCTTCAAAACATATTGGTATTGAGTAATAAGATTTTTTTGTTTTTGCATCTGTACTTCTTGCGTAGTTTTTTATAAAACCGCATATTTCTTTTGACGGCATAAGGTGCAATATTTCTTTATTCATAATATCCTATTTTATTGTTTGTAAAATGTTTTGTAGTGATTGTTTGTTAAAATTGCGGTGGCTGTAAAAAAATTCTTCAAGGAACTGTCTTGCTTTGATTACTTTTTGTTTTGCCTTGTCTAATAGTTCTTGGTCTTTCTTTACTTCAAATAGAAGTATTCTTTCTTCTATTGGGTGGTTGGAGAATATCATATTCTTTTCTTTTTCTTCCCACGCTTTTACAAATGCAGGGCTTTCTTCTGATATAACGTCCATACTTGATAGTAAGTAGAATTTTTCCTTGTTTCTGATTGATTCAGGTGTATCTAATAGAACGTAAGCAATGTAGCCCGTATCGTAACCCAATAGGTCTAAATAACCGTTTACTTGTGCTACATACATTGGGTCTAATTCACTTGAAATGTTGCTTAATAGTGTTATCCAATCATAGGATGATTTCAAATCTATCACAAGGTTATTAGTAACTATATCTGGGGTTCCAACTAGATATTGGTTGCTGTATGTTATTTCGTTTTTCTCCATTGGATAGCGCAAGTGCAGGGACAATTCATTTATTCCTTCTTCTTCTACAGATAAGCCCTTTGTTATGTACTTGTTGTTTAGTTCCTTTCTAAAATCATACAACTCACGAGCATATACTTCTATAAGGTGGCTTTTTGCCGTAGCAGATAAATTACCTTCTTCTATGTCTGCTTTAGATTTGGGATTAGTTAAAATCTTTCCAAGTGAACTGCAATGTATTTTTATTTCATCAAAGTTTGGTGTTGTCATTTATGAATTATTTTGTAGTGAATGTGTATTGGTGGTTGTGAAAAGTAATAGTCGTAAACCCAATGCTTACCTTTTGCTATTTTCTTCATACGAATTATAGTGTTTTTGTTTTTCACTATTTGTATTTTAGCTTAGCGGTTTCAAGATATTTTTTGTATTCTTCTTTTCCTTTTCCTGATACAAACAAATCCCATCCATTTAATTCAGTAAGTGACTTACATTGGTCTACTTGTCTTTTAAATGATTCAATAGGTGTTTCGTTTTTGCCTATTTGAGTGGCTGATGATTGTTCTTTTTGCTTTTGTCTTTCTTCGTTGTTTTTTTGGTGTTCTTGGTTTACCATTTGCTTTGCTATGTCAAATGCTTCTTCAATACTTGCATTATCTTCAACGTCAAATTCAATACCTATTCTTTCATTAGAGAATGATTCAAGCGGGAATGTTTTTTGGTAGCTTATTCTTGTGTTCTTCATTTGTTGTTTGGTTTTAATTCCACCGATTTCGGGGGTTTTAGAATTAACTGTTTCTTGTTACAGTAATGATTCCTTTTTCGTCTTTTATTTTGAAGATTTTAAGGCTGTGTTCTTCTATTCGTTTTAGGTTACTTACCATAACTGCTACGCTTTCTCTTTTCTTTCCTTGAAAAATAGCTGATT
>NCHN01000023.1 GCA_002281875.1 Sphingobacteriia bacterium 24-36-13
TTTGTTTATCAACTGAGCCCTTTTGGCTGTTTTTTTAGTAAATTTCTATTAAATCAATAGGTTATTAATATTGTTTTACTATTAACTTATTGTAATTTAATATCTTTGCAAATGTTTCAGCCTGAATAAATAATAAAATTCAGCAGATTTTTTTGCTACCGAAACCTGCGTTTCAGTTCAAAATTGTCAAAATTGTATATAGAATGATTCAAGAGAGTTTACTGGAAAAAATTAGAAGTTTTACTACCCCCGACGAATTAAAAAGCGCAGGTATTTATCCTTATTTCCGTGCAATTGAAAAAAACAATGACACTGAAGTAATGATTGGTGGCAATAAGGTATTGATGTTTGGTTCCAATAGTTATATGGGGCTTACCAACCATCCTGAAGTATTAAAAGCAGCCAAAGACGCGATTGATCAATACGGCAGCAGCTGTTCGGGATCTCGTTTCTTGAATGGTACTTCTAATTTACACGTTGAGTTAGAAGACGCTTTAGCCAAACATATTGGCAAAGAAGCCGCACTTACATTCACCACCGGATTTCAAACTAATTTAGGCGCTGTTTCTGCTATTACAGGTAGAAATGGAGTAATTATATTAGATGAATTAGATCATGCATCTATTATTGAAGGAGCACGTTTGTCTTTTTCTAAAGTGCTTAAATATGCACATAATAATATGCAAGACCTTGAGCAAAAGCTCAGAACTGTTCCTTTAGATACCATTAAAATGATTGTGGTTGACGGTATTTTTAGCATGGAAGGAGACATTTGTAAATTGCCTGAAATTGTTGCTTTAGCAAAGAAATACCAGTCATTGGTAATGGTTGATGATGCCCATTCTTTAGGAGTCTTGGGTAAGTTGGGTAAAGGAACGGCAGATCATTTTGGATTAACCAACGAGGTAGACTTAATTGTTGGAACTTTTAGTAAATCGTTGGCTTCATTAGGTGGATATGTTGCTGGAAGCAAAGAAATGATCAACTTTTTAAAGCATACTGCACGTCCAATGATTTTTAGTGCAAGTACTCCTCCTTCTGCAACTGCTTCTGCATTAGCTGCTTTAAGAATTATACAGCGCGAACCAGAAAGATTAGAGGCGCTTTGGAAGAACACTGCTTACATGGTGAATGCATTACAAGAACTTGGTTTTGAAATGGGTGCTTCAGAAACGCCCATCATTCCAATATATATAAGAGATAATTTCCTCACTTTTAAATTTACACAGCGTCTTTTTGAAGAAGGTGTTTTTGTAAATCCGGTAGTATCCCCTGCTGTTAAAAGTGATTCATCGCTTATTAGAATGTCTATCATGGCCACACATACGAAAGAGCAATTAGATACTGCATTAGAAAAATTGCAGTTGGTTGCTAATGAGCTAAATATAGCTAGACACGTATCTGTAGCATAATACCGCTTCCATTATGGATATTACCATTCAAGAAGTAACTGGTAAAAAGCTGATGAATGCTTTTCTAGACTTTCCGTATGCGTTGTATAAAAACAACCCTTACAATATTCCGAAGCTTAGATTTGATGAGGCAGCTACGCTCAACCCAAAAAAAAATCCAGCTTTTGATTTTTGTGAAGCCCGTTATTGGTTGGCTTTTCAAAATGGAGTGGTAGTAGGTAGGGTTGCCGCCATTTACAATAAAAAATATGTAGAGCGTTGGAAGAATAATTATTTGCGTTTTGGATGGATTGATTTTATAGAAGACTTCCAAGTGGCCAATGCATTAGTAAATCAAGTAGAAAATTGGGCGAAGGAATTAGGTTGCACTGCTGTTCATGGTCCTTTGGGTTTTACCGATTTAGATTATGAAGGCATGCTGGTAGAGGGTTTTGAGGAGAGAGGTACGATGGCTACTATTTATAATTATCCTTACTATCCAACATTCATGGAACAGTTAGGTTATGGTAAAGCTGTTGATTGGCTTGAGTATCGCATTCATGTTCCTAAAGAATTACCTGAAAATATTTTAAAAATTGCCAATCTGGTAGAGCGCAGATTTAAGTTGCATGTGGTTCCAATGAAATCTACCAAAGATTTAAAGCCTTATGCAAAAGAAGTATTTCAATTGGTGAATGAAACCTATGCCGAATTATATGGTGTAGTAGAATTATCTCAACGCCAAATTGATTATTACGTAAAAATGTATTTCTCTATGATTAGGGTAGATTTTATTACCCTAATTGCCAATGAGCAAAATAAATTAGTGGGCTTTGGAATTTCAATGCCCTCTTTATCTAAAGCATTACAAAAAGCAAATGGATCATTGTTCCCTTTTGGATTTATTCATTTGCTAACAGCCCTTAAGAAAAATGATGAAGTAGACTTATTATTAATTGGAATTGATAAAAGTTTACAAGGTAAAGGCGTAAACGCAATTGTATTAAGAGAGTTCAATAAGAACTATGCAAAAGCTGGAATTGTTTTTGCAGAAAGTAATCCTGAACTTGAAGAAAATACCAAAGTGCAAAGTACCTGGCAGCATTTTGATGCAAGACAACATAAGCGCAGACGTTGTTTTATTAAGCAACTATAACCAGCAGTTTAATGAAAAATATACTGATAACAGGTGCCAGCGGATTCATTGGTAGCTTTTTAGTGGAAGAAGCTTTAAAGAGAGGCTATAGAACTTTTGCTGGTATAAGGTCTTCAAGTAGTAAAGGATATTTAAATCATCCCGATTTGCATTTGTTCGAAATGGATTTTTCGAATCAAGATAAATTGCAAAATCAACTACTTAAAAACGCAGAAGCATTTGGCCCCTTTGATGTGGTGGTACATGCTGCAGGACTCACCAAGAGCAGGGTTTTAGAAGAATATTATACAGTCAACTTACACAATACCGAAAGACTGGTTGACGCATTGATACAGCTAGAAATGGTTCCTGAACGGTTTGTTTTTTTAAGCAGCCTTGCTTCTTATGGTCCTGGCCAAGGCAAAACTCCTGTTGCAGAATCCAATATTCAAGCACCTATTACGGCATATGGAAAAAGTAAATTGGCTGCAGAGCAAATGCTGGCAACCAAAAATCAATTCCCTTTTGTTATTGTTCACCCAACAACCGTATATGGTCCTAGAGAAAAAGACTTATTGGTTTTAATTCAGTCTTTAAATAAACACTTAGAGTTGTACATTGGTAATACCGAACAGCAACTCAGCTTTATTCATGTGAACGATGTTTGTAAAGCTGTTTTTTTGAGCATTGATCAACCCATTATAGCGCAAAATATTCTACTAAGTGATACCGCTAATTATACTGCAAAGGAGTTTAACAATATGGTTAAAGTGGTACTAGGTAAAAAAACACTCCCTATTGTGGTACCTGTTCCCATAGCAAAAGCAGCGGCTCAAGTGAGTGAGTGGGTGGGTAATTTAAGGGGAGTAACGCCTGTTCTAAATAAGGAACGGTTGAAAGAATTCCAGGCACCCAACTGGGGAGTGGATGCAACTGTGCTAAAGCAACTGGGTTTTACACCAGATTACCCCTTGCAAAAAGGGTTGGTACACACAATTGAATGGTATAAAAAAAATGGATGGTTAAAGGCTTGATAAAATTTGACTAAAATTTACTTCCCTTACAACGTATAGTTGTTTTACCCTAAATTTACGCATACAACCATAGGTTGTAAACTATGCGTAAACCAACCCAGATACATACTATTCTAAATAAGCTGAATGCTGCATTTTTTGTATTGGCATTGGTATGGCTTACAGTAAGCACGCCATTTATTATGGCAAATCAATTTAATCAAGATCATTTAACCAATATAGAATCACCAATCGACAACAGTGGTGAAGAGGAAACGGCCAATCCTTTAAATAGTAGCTCCGAAGAAAAGCCGCACAATTGCAACAGTTTATTGGAAGAATATTTACACCACACTGCTTCTCTAATAACTATCAGTTATACTACTGTATCACACTGTATAGGTTTACACGCCAATAGCTATCATGCATATCATGGTGAACTCTTAGTACCCCCTCCAAACAAAGCATAGTTTAACGCAGAAGATTCATTTTACCCTTTTTGTTGAACAAGTTGTTAATGCCCGTCTTGAGCATTAACCTGAATAATTTAATTATGAGAAAACATTCTAAAGAATACTTAGAAACCCTAACTCCCGCTAAAGCATATGAATTATTAGTAGAAGGGAACAATCGATTTGTAAATAATTTAAGTAAAGACCATGATCATTTAGAAATGATTAATGAAACCCGCGAAGGTCAATTTCCATTTGGCGTTGTATTGAGTTGTATGGATTCAAGAACTTCTGTTGAATTAATTTTTGATCAAGGTTTAGGAGATTTATTCAGTATCCGCGTAGCAGGAAATATTGTAAACGACAGTATTTTAGGCAGCCTGGAATATGCAGTCAAATATGTGGGTTCAAAAGTATTAGTAGTGCTGGGGCATACTGCCTGCGGTGCCATTAAAAGCGCCCAAGCAGATGTTAAAGATGGTCATATCACTGGTTTGTTGAGTGCCATTAAACCCGCAATTAGTAAAGCCATGTTGAAAAGCAAAGACCAACATTGTTTTAAAGACAATGTAGCTTATGCCAATGTAGAGAATAGCATGGAAGAAATATTACATAGAAGCGAAATTATTAAAGACTACTTTTCTAGGGGCGAAATTGGAATTGTGGGTGCTATGTATAATGTAGAAACCGGAGAAGTAGACTTCTTTAAAAACTTAACAACACAACCAGTTCAAAAGAAACAATTAACAGAAGCAGTATAAGATTATGAAACTTTCTACTAAGTATTTTAAGGCAGACATGCTTGCAGGAATGGTAGTGTTTTTAGTAGCATTACCCCTATGTTTAGGAATTGCAGTAGCCAGTGGTGCACCCCCTTTTGCAGGAATAATTTCTGGTATAGTTGGGGGCATTGCAGTAGGTTATTTGAGTAATTCTAATGTAAGCGTTTCAGGACCTGCAGCTGGATTAATTGCCATTATTTTAGTAGCGGTAACCGAAATGGGGTATCAAACATTTTTATGTTCTGTAGTAATTGCGGGAGCAATTCAGTTGGCATTAGGATTAGCTAAAGCAGGAGGAATTTCAAGTTACTTCCCTACTAGTGTTATTGAAGGTATGCTAGTTGCTATTGGTATTATCATTATTAAGAAAGAGATTCCACATGCAATTGGATATGACTTGGAACATGAAGGTGATTTTTATTCGTATCAATTAATAGAAGCGGACAAAGGATTTTTTACAGAGTTGATACACGCTTTTAATTTTGCACATACAGGTGCAATTATAATAGCTGCAGTATCTATTGCAATAATTATTGCGTTCAACAAAGTGCCAGCACTTAAAAAATTAAAAGCAGTTCCTGGTGCATTGGTAGCTGTTCTAGCAGGTATTTTGTTGAATGAACTTTTTGCAGCAACTAATCCAACTTTAGAAATAAAGAATGAGCACTTAGTAGTATTGCCTATTGCAACTTCTTTTAATGAGTTCACTAGTCAGTTTACAGCACCTAGTTTACAAGGTTTTCTAAATGTGAAAGCTTGGACAGTTGGTGTAACCATTGCCATTGTAGCCAGTATTGAAACCTTACTATGTTTAGAAGCGGGTGATAAAATGGACCCATTGAAAAGATTCTCAAGTGCCAATAAAGAATTAACTGCACAGGGTATTGGAAATATAATGTCTGGATTTTTAGGAGGAATACCAATGACTTCGGTAATTGTGAGAACCTCTGCCAATATAAACGCAGGCGCAAAAACCAAGTTAGCTGCCATTGCACACGGTGTTTTTTTATTGGTAGCTATATTGGCCATACCCGGACTTTTAAACAAAATACCAATGGCCAGCTTAGCCGCTATTTTAATTATGATTGGGTTAAAGCTAGCGAGCGTTAAGACCTTTAAGCATATGTGGCATAATGGTGCACAGCAGTTTGTTCCATTTATTGTAACTGTGATTGCAGTGGTATTTACCGACTTGTTAAAAGGAGTAGGAATAGGCTTAGTAGTAAGTATTTATTTTATTTTAAAAGGGAATATGAAATTGGCCTATTTCTTTAGAAAGGAAAAGCACCATACTGGAGAAACCATACATATTGAATTGGCTCAAGAAGTTTCTTTTTTAAATAAAGCTGCCATTAAGCAAACATTAGCACATTTACCCCAAAATTGCACCGTTATTATTAATGCGGCCAACACGGTATACATTGATTATGATGTGCTAGAAATGATTAAAGACTTTATGAATTTTGGTTCAAAAGATAAAAATATATCAGTGGTATTAAAAGAGTTTAAGGAAGAATACAAAATGCAAGATTATGCAAATAATCATGTAACCAACTAAATCCATTCATAACCAAATCCGGGTTGTTGATTAATCATCATCAACCCGTTTTTTATTTCAAAACCTCCTTTCACTAAATCTTCTGCTAAATCAAAACTTCCATCTAAATCTAGGTACTGTGTATGCGGACAACTATAAGCAATATGCAAAGCAGCAGTAATACTAATAATGCTCTCATCATTGCAGCCCCAAAATAATTGTATACCAGCTGGCTTAGCTATTCCTGCAATTTCTCTAGCACCCAATAGTCCTCCACATTTCATCAATTTAATATTATAAATACCAAATGGATGGTTTACGGTGGCTAAATCTAAAGCTGCTTTTGCATGATGAAGCGATTCGTCAGCTGCTAGTTTTTTTCTTTTGGCTTGATCTAGCAATAACAAATCGGTTTCTTTACCAACAGGAAGCGGCTGTTCAATTAATTCAAGACCGGTGTGTTGGGTTGCATTAATAAACCTGGTTAGTTTGCTTAATGTATAGCCTTGGTTGGCGTCTACTCTTATGCTGATTTGATTGCCGTATTTTTCATTTAATAATAATATTCTTTCAATATCTTCTTCTACGTCTAATCCGGTCTTAATTTTAAAAATATTGAATCCTTGAGAAAAATATTCAGCAGCTTCTGCCAAAGTTTCTACCCTATTTTTAATTCCGATAGTTACTGAAGTTTTAAGTGGTCCTGATTGTATCCCATAAAAATCGGCAATTGATATTCCTGCCCATTTTCCAAAAGCATCATGTAATGCAATATCTAAAGCAGCTTGTGTTCCAGGTAAATGGGGAAAATGTTTTTGAACTTCAGCAATAATTTTTTGAAAACTTCTTATATCTCTACCTACTAATTGTTGAACAATATCAGATTCTAGATTAGCCAATGTTTGGATAGGACTTTCACCAACAACGTCTTCAGCAGGACTAGCTGAACCAATTCCAACCGCACCATTGGCTAATTGTATTTCGGTAAATACAATGGAAACATCTGAGTAGGTATTGTATGCAATAGTATAGGGCTTTTTTAAAGCCATATGTTTGATGAATGAACGAATAGCAACAATTTTCATGTCTTCTATATTTATTGCAATAAAGATTTTAAAACAGGTATCAATGGAGCTACTCCTTTTTGAATGGGCAGTAAAACAGGAATATTTAATGACGATTCCATAGAAGCTTGAATGGCAAAGGCTTCCTCATTACTACAGCCTTCTGTGTTCATGGCTAAGGCAATTACTTTAGAACCAAACTGTTCAATAATGGCTATCTCAGATTCAACACTAGGTATTTTCCCCCAATGTTCTTCGTTGTCAAAATATATTCTCTTTGGCGCAAAAACTAGAACCACCTTTTTTGCGTTTCCGGAAATCAATAGCTCTAATCCACAAGGGCCACTTGGGTTTCTTAATGCCGACTGCCCTTCTAAAAAAATGATGTCTGGGTTAACTTCTCTATTACAACTAAGTATAGCGTTTTCTAATTCTCCTGAAACGAAATCGTTTAAAGTAGAATCAAATACAAATCCATATTTGCTCCCTTGTAACCAACCGGTTTGTCCTGTATAAATCATTTCTGCTTTAATGTTTTCTTTTGCACAAGCTTGCATCAGCATTCTAGCAGTAGTTCTTTTACCCATTGCACAATCCATCCCAATTACTGCTACAATAGGTGTTTTAATGTTGAAAATATCACCTGTAAAAAAATGTAGGTCTTCTCTTTTTTTAGGCTTTCTAATATCGATTAGTGTACTATTATTTTTCTGTGCCAGTTCAACTAAATCTGAATGGTCGTTTAAATAATCGTGTAATCCATTTACAATAGAAAGCCCTTTGCTAATTGCTTCTTTAATAATGACCAACATTTCTACTGGTAATTTGCCACCTACGGTTGCTACGCCAATGATTAATGTATCAGCATCTTGAATAGTAAATAATGCAGCTGCTAAGTTTGCAAAAACAGGAATATTTCTGTGTATACCATCTAGCAATTCACCAGCATCTTTATTGTCAGTATGGGTATTGTCAATAATTCCGGCAATTAAAAATCGTTCAGAACCTCTTACCAAACCGTGTGCAGTTTTTGCATCTGAAGTTTGGTATAATCCATTCGTTAAAACCAATGCTTTTTTCATCTTCTTTGCTAGTTTCGTTTTATTAAAGTTCCCGATAATTCACCAGTAGCTTGTTGTTGTTGATACACTATTATTCCATTTACCCAAACACGATTAATGCCAGAAGACAATGCTTTACCATTGTTGATTGTTGCGTTGTCATTAACTGTGGTTGGATCAAACAGCACTAAATCAGCAAAATACCCTGTTGCTATTTTTCCTCTTTTTTGTAAACCTAAATGTTGAGCTGTTAATTGAGTCATTTTATGTATTGCTTGGCTTAAAGAGAGTTTATTTTGCTCTCGCACATATTTGCCAAGCACTCTTGTAAAAGCACCGTATCCTCTGGGATGACCACCTGCAGCTCCGTCTGAACAAATATTTGCATGACTCCATTGAATAAATTCGGCAACATCCTCATCTTTCATAGACTTGCCAGCCAATGCTTCAATGCCTCCAGCATTAGGGTTAGCTTTTTTATAATCTGCTGCAAGTTGAATTAAACGCATAAGAGCTACTGCTTCTGTTTCATTTCTTTCTTTGGAAATAGCAGCAATTGTTTTACCAGTATAAGCAGGATAAGGAGCAAATCTGACTAATACCGATTCTTTGGGATCAAATAATTTGTTTACTGCAAGTTCTGCACTGCTTAGGTTGGTAAATGCCTTGTCTGGAAATAAAACACGTAAAGTTGAATTCCAAAAATTATAAGGATAAATATCTGCAGTAATATCTACTCCTTGTTTACGTGCTAGTTCTAATTTTTTAATAATTAATCCTGCTTTGCCCCAATCATCTTTATTGGCAATTTTAATATGAGACAATTTAACAGGCATACCCGTTATTTTACCAATAGCTATAATTTCGTCGATGGCGTCATTTAACTGAATGTCTTCACTTCTAATATGACTTATATATCTGCCCTTATATTTTGCAGTTAGTTGGGCCAATGCCACTACTTCTTCTTTGCTGCTATAAAATGCAGATTCATATTCTAATCCGGTAGATAAGCCTAAAGAACCTTTTTCTAAATCGGACGCTAAGTACAATTTCATTTGAGCAATTTCTTCCAAAGTCGATTTTCTGAAAACATCATTTTCACCCATTATTTTTTCACGAATAGAACTATGCCCCGAATAGCTAGCTACATTTACTGCTATATTGTTTTGTTGAAAAAAAGCATTTAAGCTATCCATTGGATAACTATCTCCATCTTGTCCTATGATTATTGTGGTAATGCCTTGGTTGGTCATAGCAACACCGGTTGGCTCTTTTTTTAGGCTACCAAAATGATGACTATGTGAATCTATAAAGCCGGGGCTTAAATACTGTTCCTTTCCATCAATAATTATTTCACCTTTTAATGGTGTTAAATTTCCTATTGCCACAATGCGGTTTCCGTTAATTCTTACAGCCCCCTTTTTTGGATTACTACCTGTTCCGTCTACTATCCAAACATTTTGAATAATGGTATTGTGGTTTTGCTTTGATTGGCTTTGCAATTGACTTTGAATAAGCGTTAAAAGCAACACCACAAAAAATGTATATTGATTTTTCATAAAATGTTAGGATAAAGTATTCTTTAAATTTATCAAACATGATTTGAATCATAAAATGCTTTTTTGATTATTTAGATATTTGCATTCAACTGAAATGAGGAGGCAGCTGATTATATTGATGTTTTTGAGTTCACTAATGGTGCAAGTGTTTGCTGGTTTTATTTTGAAAGCAGATTACGCCATCAATAGAGCTGTTTACATCAAATCTTGTGTTAACAAAAATAGGCCTGTATTAAAGTGTAATGGTAAATGTCAATTGAGTAAAAAAATATTGGCTGCAGAAAAAGAACAACAAAAAGCCGCACAAAAAGGATCATATCAATTCAATATTTCTATTGAAACTCTTTGCAATACCATTTTTATTCCATCAATAAATACGCTAGAAATATCAATTAATCCAATTAAGTTTCAGTATGGCATTAAAGATGAACTAGCGGGTCATTATAGTACTATTTTTCATCCCCCACAGTTGACATGACAATTTTTAAGATCTAATTATTTTTTAATCAAAAAATTTTGTCATGAACTATCGTTCTTCGAAGGCCCTGTTGAGCCTTCTTGTACCAGTTTTTGCCCTATCACAAACAGCTGGTCAATCAATAAATAATAATGTCGATTCATTTTTTAGTAAAACACTTGCTCCTGTAAGTGTATATGCAGTCAAGGGAAAAACACCTCAAAAAACCTATCAACTAAAATCTGCAGATTGGGTGCAACACGATGCATCACAAGTTTTATTACAAATTGCTGGTTTTAATGCAATCCGAAAAAGTGGAAACTTTGGATTTGATCCGGTTTTTAGAGGTTTTAAATGGGAGCAAATCAATTTGATAACCGATGGCGCAATGGGTGCTCATCAAGCATGTCCAAATAGAATGGACCCTCCTAGTAGCCAGGTAATGATTAATCAAATAAAAGAAATAGAATTATACAAGGGGCCGCACAATTTTAGGTACGGTCCTGCAACTGGAGCAATCATTAATTTTAAAATGAATGATCCAGTTTTTTCCGATAATCCAAAATGGAATGGAAGAGTGGGTGCTGGCTATGAAACCAATGGTAGCATTAGAAGAACAGAAGCTTATATAAATAGGAGTAGTAATCGTTGGCAAACAGCATTGGCATTTTCTTATTCTGCGGGCGATGATTATAAAGATGGAAAGGATAGCATTATTCCAGCTGTATTTAACAGAACTGCTATCAATTTTACTACCGCTTATTTAGTAAAACAAGGAACTATAGCTTCAATAAATATTACACGCAACTTTAGTCGTAATACCAGTTTTCCAACACTAATGATGGATTTGTTGAGTGATGATACTTGGATGATTCAAGCAAAGTATCAAGTAGTTGCTAAAAATAAATGGTATAGCCAATGGAATACACAAGCATATACTTCGCTGGTAGATCATCAAATGGGAAACAGCCTTAGACCAACATCTGCTACAATGTTGTCGCATGTATTTGCTAATACTGAAACAACTGGAGGTAGAACTGAACTAGTCTTCAGAAAAAATAATAGTGTTATATATATAGGTGCCGATTTAAAATACGAATATGCAAATGGTACTAGGTCTAGAAAGATGATGACAGGAATGATGGCTGGCAAAGTGTTTTATGATACCCTTTGGCAACAAGGGTCTATTTTAAGAACCAGTACTTTTGCGCACGTTGAAAAAAGATTAGGTCGGTTTCAATTAACCGCATCTGGAAGACTAGACTTAGTTAATTCCAAGCCTAATCAGCCAGCAGCAAAAACCATTGCAAACAATGCTTTAACAGCTTCTGATGATTTTAATACTAGTCTTAGTGTTGGCATAAGTAAGACTTTTGGTAAAATTTTTCAAATGGCATTCTGGTTGGGTCATGGAGTAAGAAGTGCAAGCATTACTGAAAAATTTATTAATTATTTGCCCGTAGGATTAGATGCATATGAAGTAGTAGGTAACACTCAATTAAAACCAGAAGCCAATAACCAGATAGACTTTTTGTTGCGATATCAAACTGAGAAGTCATTGATTCAAGTCAATTTTTATAGTGCAATGATTAATCAGTTTATTACAACTGTTGTTGACCCAAACTTAAAGCCAGTTATTGCGTCATCTCCAGGTGTTCGTAAATATATTAACGTGAAAGATGTGTCTATGATAGGGTTTGAAATAAATTATGCTCAACAAGTTGGAAAATTTTTAAATCAAGATATAAGTTTAGCTTATGTAAGAGGTCAAAATAAAGTATTGAACGAACCTTTGCCTGAAATCAATCCATTTGAATTGAAGTATAAATTAGCAGCTAGTTTAATGAATTCAAAACTACAGCCCTATTTGAACCTTAGACATAGTTTTGAACAGAACCGTATCTCCAATTCGTTTATGGAAAAAGCAACAGGAGACTTTACTGTAATTGATTTTGGGGTGAAAGCTATAGCAGCTAAAAATTTATTGATTACTGCAGCAATAAATAACATATTTGATTTTTCTTATCGTGAACATTTAAGCAGATTTATTACACCAACATTGCCATTGAATGCCCCGGGAAGAAATTGGGTATTAATGCTTTCTCACCAATTCTAGGGAGTAGCTTTAAGCTTATTTTATAGTGCTGTTTACAGAAACAGCACTATATTTATATTCGAATTAATTGATGAATGCCCGAATCCAATTTTGAGCGAATACCATCTACACCTCCTGTAATACTACCACTCCCTTCTGGTACTAAACGGTTACAATGGTCTGTAATGATTCCTGTTTACAACGGTTTAGCCTATTTAGAGCAAACCTTGCGTTCTGTTTTATGCCAAGATTTTGGACCAGACAGAATGCAAATTGAAGTAGTAGACGATGTTAGTAATGAAGGTGATGTAGCCGAAATTGTTGAAAGGGTTGGAAAAGGTAGAATTGGATATTATAGACAACCCGTAAATGTGGGCAATGTTAGAAACTTTGAAACCTGCATTAATAGAGCTGTTGGAGAATACGTTCATATTTTACATGGAGACGATTATGTAGAGCCTGGTTTTTATAAAACCATCACCCAATTATTCATTGATTTTCCTGAAGCAGGGGCGGCATGTACAGATTGGAGAGTAGTAGATGATATGGGCTTTCCTGTATGGACAAACGCACCTGTTGGTGAAGAAAGGGGAATATTGAAAAATTGGCAACAAAGAATTGCAATTCGTCAATGGCTAGAACCTCCTGCCAAAGTAGTAAAGCGCAGTACTTATGAGGATTTAGGTTCATTTTTTATGGTTCATTGCTGTGAAGACTGGTTAATGTGGAATAGAATTGCCGCCAAGTATCCTGTGGCCTATCATCCAGAAGTATTGGCCAAGTATCGTAATCACGATCAAAATACCACGGCAGTCTCTTTTAAGAATAGAAAGAATTTTTTAGACATCGAAAAAACGATGTTGTACAATATTGCACATCTTCCTGAACATTTGAGAGCTGAGTCAGAAAAAGCATCTCGTAAAAACTACGCTTTCTATTTTGCTAATTTAGCCCATAGACAATGGCATGCTAATCATGATAAGGAAGAAGCACTGATTGTTGCTAAAGATGCATTGAAGTTTCAAGTAAATGCCTACTCAGTAAAACACTACCTTAAATTATTGCTTAAAATAGCAACAGGATACATGGGGAAAACCAAATAAGTTCTAATCATTTTATTTTAGTTTTGCCACAAATTTAAAGAATGGCAAAGGCATTCCTATTCGATTTAAATGGCACTATTGTAGACGATATGGCATACCACAAAAAAGTATGGTATAATGTATTAGTAAATGAATTGGGGGCCAAAATGAGTTTTGAAGAAGTTGCTGCAGAAATGTATGGTAAAAATTCAGAGTTATTAGATCGGATATTTGGTAAAGGAACATTTAGTCCTGCACAAGTAAGCGAAATTGAAATGGCTAAAGAGCAAAAATACCAAGAGCTTTACCGACCATATATGAAACCCCTTGATGGCTTAATGGAATTTCTACAGGCAGCCAAAGCCACTGGAATTCCAATGGGTATTGGTTCTGCAGCTATTCCATTTAATATTGATTTTGTGTTGGATGAATTAAATATTCGCCATTTCTTTTCTACAGTAGTAAGTGCTTTTGATGTGCCAGTTAGTAAACCCGATCCAGCAGTTTTTTTAAAAGGGGCAGCTGATTTAGGAGTAGATCCTGCTAACTGTATTGTTTTTGAAGACGCCCCCAAAGGAGTAGAAGCAGCCGCAAATGCAGGAATGAAAGCGGTGGCAATTACTACCATGCATACTCCAGATGAGTTTAAGCAATACAATAATATTATTGCGTTTACAAAAGACTATGGAACCCTTTCTCACCTATTGAAATAAGCAATAAAAGATATTGGTATAATAATTTGGACTAGCCCATTAGTTTTGGTTAAATTGTTTACCAAAAACAGTAATAATGGCAACACCCAATTGGATAGGTGTATATCCCGCACTTTTAACACCTTTTAATTCCGACGAAAGCATTGATGAAAAATTGTTCTTAAAAAACCTTCAAGCACAAATTGATGCAGGTGTTCATGGAGTGATTATTGGGGGTTCATTAGGCGAAGCAAGTACTTTATTGAACGAAGAAAAAATCATGCTTTTAAAAAGGGCCAAACTAATTGCGCCCATGAACTTTCCTATTATTTTAAATATTGCAGAGTCTACCACCAAAGCGGCAGTAGCATTTGCAAAAGAAGCAGAGGCATCGGGGGCAGATGGATTCATGTTGTTACCACCTATGCGTTATAAGTCGGACGATAACGAAACTGTTCAATATTTTAAAGCGGTAGCTGCAGCAACTTCCTTATCAATTATGATTTACAATAATCCAGTAGATTATAAGATAGAAGTAACATTAGACATGTTTGAAGCATTGAAGGAACATTCGAATATTCAAGCAGTAAAAGAATCTACCAGAGATGTTTCTAATGTAACCAGAATGAAGAATCGTTTTTGGGATCGATTTAAAATCCTTTGCGGAGTAGATACGCTGGCATATGAAGAACTATGTTTGGGTGCAGATGGTTGGATTGCTGGTTTAGTAGATGCTTTCCCTGAAGAAACAGTTGCAATCTATAAGTTAACCAAAGCGGGAAAGTTAGCAGAAGCATTAAGCATTTATCGTTGGTTCTTGCCCGTATTAGAATTAGATATTCATCCTAAATTGGTGCAATATATTAAATTGGCTGCAACCCATACTGGTATTGGCTCTCCGCATGTAAGAGCGCCCCGACTTCCACTAACAGGAGAAGAGTTAAATAAGGTTAATAATATCATTACCAGCGCTTTGGCTAAACGACCAAATTTACCAGACTACCGATCATTATAAAAAATTATGAGTACGAGTTTACAATCATTTAGCACATTAAAAGGCGCATATATTCCTACTACTTTTCCTATTTCTACAGCAGCTGAAGTAGAACAAGTACTGCAGGATGCGGCAGCGGCTTCAATCCCCTTCGGAAAAAAAACTTTTATTGAAAGAGCGGAATTTTTAGAAGCAATTGCTGACGAAATTATGGAGTTGGGAGATGCGTTATTAGAAAAAACCCTTGAAGAAACAGCTTTGCCACTCGCAAGGTTAACTGGAGAAAGAGGAAGAACTTGTACTCAATTAAAACTGTATGCGAATTTATTAAGGAATGGTTCATGGTGCGATGCAGTGATAGACACTGCTATGCCTGAACGCCAACCCTTACCCCGTGCCGATTTAAGAAGAATACTACAACCCATTGGTCCAGTATTGGTTTTTGGGGCAAGCAATTTTCCTTATGCTTATTCAACGGCTGGAGGTGATACCGCTTCTGCCCTAGCAGCAGGATGCCCAGTGATTGTTAAAGCCCATGAGTCGCATTTGGGTACCAGCGAATTGGTTGCAAAAGCCGTATTGCGTGCTGCAGAAAAAACAGGAATGCCAAAGGGGGTATTTGCGAGTTTAGTTGGAACTGGCCCAATATTGGGTCAACAATTAGCAGCAGATGAAAGAATACAAGCCATTGGTTTTACAGGATCTTACAAAGCCGGTATGGCATTATATACAACAGCAACACAAAAAAGGAAAACCCCCATTCCAGTATATGCAGAAATGAGCAGTATTAATCCAGTAATACTTCTACCTGAATTATTGGCTCAAAAAACGGCTTTCATTGCAGCAGCATTAGCAGGTTCAATTTGTTTAGGTGTTGGGCAGTTTTGTACTAGTCCAGGATTAATTTTTGCTTTGGACGATGAAGCAACGCAATCCTTTGCAGCTGAATTAGCTACTGCATTGGCGGCTGTTTTACCAGCCACTATGTTGAACCCACAAATATGTAATACGTATTATGCCAATAAAAAACAATTGGTGAATACAAAGAATGTAAAAATACTTTTTGAGGGATCAGAACTGTCTGAAGTATTTCAAGCCACTCCAGCTTTGTTGCAAACAACAGCCCTACATTTTATGGCTAATCCATCATTGCAAAAAGAAATTTTCGGGCCTTGTAGTTTATTGGTAGTATGTAAAAATCAGCAAGAACTATATGCAGCAATTGCAACCATGGAAGGACAGCTAACAGGCTCGGTATATGGATCAACCGAAGAGTTAATTCAACACCAACAACTGGTTGATACTTTGCAACAAAAAGTAGGTAGACTCATATTTAATAATGTACCTACTGGTGTTGAAGTATGCAATGCTATTGTACATGGTGGACCATTCCCTGCAACAACCGATGCAAGAACTACTTCTGTAGGGCCTGAAGCCATTAGAAGATTTGCAAGGCCGGTTTGTTACCAAGATTGTCCAGAAGCATTACTACCATTGTATTTGCGCAATAGCAACAAAGCGGGAATTTTAAGACTGGTTAATGGCATTTTGACTATTGAAGCTGTTGCGTAAATATCCGTTTGACTAAATAGATTATTGAGTAATTATGGCGCATAAAAAATTCTTTTGCATAGATGCACATACCTGTGGTAATCCAGTAAGACTGGTTGCAGGTGGAGGCCCTTTATTAGAAGGCAATTCAATGATGGAAAGACGATTGCATTTTATGCGCGACTACGATTGGATTAGAAAAGGGTTAATGTTTGAGCCACGCGGACACGATATGATGAGTGGAAGTATATTATATCCGCCTTGTGATCCACAAAATGACATTGGTGTACTATATATAGAAACCAGTGGTTGTTTGCCTATGTGCGGACATGGAACTATTGGAACCATTACCATTGCTATTGAAGAAGGATTGGTTCAACCGAAACAGCCAGGTAAACTTAGAATAGAAACACCAGCAGGCTTGGTATTGATTGAATATAAACAAGAAGGTAAAAAAGTAGTTTCCGTAAAACTAACCAATGTGCCTGCCTTCTTATATGCAACTGATTTAGCAGTTGAATGCAGTGGGCTAGGCACCATTAAAGTAGATGTGGCTTATGGTGGAAACTTTTATGCCATAGTAGATCCACAAGAAAATTTTGCCGGATTGGAGCATTATACCGCAGACCAATTAATTAGTTTTAGCAGGGAGTGTAGAACTTATTTAAACAAGCATTACTCATTTGTACATCCGGCAAACGAACATATCAAAGGCTTAAGCCATTTATTGTGGACAGGTAAAACAATTAGCGAAAAAGCTACTGCAAGAAATGCCGTTTTTTATGGTGACAAAGCCATTGATCGTTCTCCTTGTGGTACAGGAACATCTGCAAGGATGGCACAATGGTATGCGAAGGGTTTATTAAAGCAAGGAGAAGTGTTTGTACATGAAAGTATAATTGGATCTATATTTAACGGTACTATTGAAGCAGTAACAACAGTAAATGAGCAGCCAGCCATTATTCCAGGAATAGAAGGATGGGCAAGGGTAACCGGATACAATACCATTATTATAGATGATGATGATCCTTATGCACATGGATTTCAAGTAATTTAAAGGCACCACTTAATTATATAAAAAGAGATAAAGTTTAAAACAAACCGATGAAAAAATATTTATTAGCACTAAGTTTTTCAGCAGCAATAGTAGCAACGCCAGCAATTGTAGATGCACAGGTTTCTGCCAATGAATGGATTCCCTGTCAGGAAATGCCTGCATTAATTCAACGATTTAATGCAGATAGCAGGGTATTGAATAGATATTATAGCCCAGCATTGAATAATAGCAGAGGCGGTTTTGGTGCAGACTGGAGTATTGGATCACCCGAAAAAAATACCCGTTTACAAAAATTAGTACAAGACTACCAACAACAATTGGCAGCAGTTAATTTTAAAAACTTAAGTCAAGAGTGTAAGGCAGACTATATATTATTCAAGCGAGACCTAGCTAGTAGATTAGAGCAATTGCAATTAGATGCTGCTGCATTACAAAAAGTAGCAAGTTGGGTAGGTTTTACCGATAAAATATATGCGCTAGAACAATTACGAAGAAGAGGAACACAGCCCGATGCAAAAGCAGTTGCAAAAGAATGGAATGATATCATTGATCAAGTAAAACAATTGCAAGAAAAAATTAAGAAAACGAATTCAATAGAACCCGACCAAGTAGCAGCCGCTACTGCCGCTATTAATAATGCACGAAATACGGTGCAGAGTATTTTTGAATTTTACAATGGATATGATCCCATGTTTAGTTGGTGGGTTCCGGTAACACAAAAATCATTAGATGAAGCGTTGAATGCATACAGTACTGCATTTAAAGCAAAAGCCAATAGCACATTAACCGCTTCTGATAAAAGTGGGATTGTTGGCGTACAAGCTGGTAGAGAAAGTTTGATTAGACAATTAAAAAATGAAATGATTCCTTATACCCCAGAGGAATTAATTGAAATAGCCAATAAAGAATTTGCTTGGTGTGAAGCAGAAATGTTGAAAGCTTCCAAAGAAATGGGATTTGGAAATGATTGGAAAGCAGCGTTGGAAAAAGTAAAAAACACTTATGTACCAGAAGGCAAACAACCCGAGCTTATCTTAAAGCTTTACAATGAAAGCATTGACTTTCTAAAGAAAAATCAACTAATCACTATACCACCATTGGCCGAAGAAACTTGGGGTATGATGATGATGAGTCCTGAAAGACAGTTGGTTGCTCCATTCTTTTTAGGGGGTGCAGATATTATTATTTCATATCCCACCAATACCATGACGTATGCAGACAGAATGATGAGTATGAGGGGGAATAACCCACATTTTTCTAAAGCAGTGGTACACCATGAATTAATTGCCGGTCACAATTTGCAACAGTTTGTTAACCAACGAAACAGAACATACAGAAATTTTGGAACACCATTTTGGAGTGAAGGATGGGCATTGTATTGGGAATTGATTTTATGGGATATGCAATTTGCTAAAACACCTGAAGACCGCATAGGTATGTTGTTCTGGCATATGCATCGTTGCGCTAGAATCATCTTTTCTTTGAACTACCATACCAGTAAATGGACCCCTCAACAATGCATAGACTTTTTAGTAGACCGTGTAGGTCATGAAAGAGCCAATGCTGAAGGAGAAGTAAGAAGGTCTTTCACTGGTGCTTATCCTCCACTGTATCAATTGGCCTATTTAACCGGAGGCCGTCAGTTTTATGCATTAAAGAAAGAATTGGTAGACAGCAAAAAAATGAGCTATAAAGAATACCATGATGCAGTGATGAAAATGAATGCCATGCCTGTAGAAATGGTAAGAGCCATTTTAACCAAGCAACCATTAACGGAAGATTTCACCACCAACTGGAGATTCTACGAGAAGCAGTAGCGGGAACGCCACAATGATGTGGCGAGCCGGCCTGAACTATAATTACACTCTGTACCAGTCTGCTCTCCAGTTTTGGATAGCCAACTTAATCCCTTTATTCGATAAGTTTTCTGCTGCAGCTTTGGTGGCTAAGGCAGGAAACTCTTCGTCTGAAGCAAAGCGCAATGCAACAATTTGACTAACTGTTAACCCTGCGGGTAATAATTTACCTGTTAATGCAAAGTGGCGCAAGTTTTCTTCGGCTCTGATGGCTCTGTCTTGTGCTTTTAGCGCAAATATGCGTACATAGGCAAAAAAGAAACAACAGATTAATGCAATCACACAAATTAATGATGCGGAGTATTTATTCTCAGGAGCAGAACCATTCAGGTTAATGAAAGAACCAATTAAAACTGCAAGGATGGCGAAGAAGGTAAGACCATGCCATCCAAATACCAATTGAGTGTGATTTTTAAAGTTTTGCTCTTTCATAATGTAGTCGTTTGGTTCAAATATAAACTATTGTTCAGTAGCATCTTCATTGCCAATTGCAATAAGGTAGTTGAAGAGGTTTACTTCGGTAGCCAAGTTTAGTTTTTTTCTTAAACGATAACGACTGATTTCTACTCCTCTTACCGAAATATTCATCAACTGTGCAATTTCTTTGGTAGTTAAGTTCATGCGCAAATAAGCACAGAGCTTAATTTCATTGTTACTGATATTAGGGTGAATCAATTTGAGTGATACAATAAAATTACTGTGCACTTTATCGAAGTGCTTGGTAAAATATTCCCACTCTTCATCTAATTGTTCGTCTTCGCCCAATGTTTTAATCATTTTCTTTAACTCGGTAATAGCGTATTCGTTGTCTATTTTTTTAGTGATCTGATTTAACTCGGTCTTAATTTTAGTAAGCAGCTCCCCTTTTTTAACCAAGTGCATAGCTGAAGAAGCCAGTTCGGTATTTTTATAATTGAGGTCTGCTTCTAGTTTTTCATTGCGCAATGCTGCCAATTCCCCATCTGTTTTACTCAATTCTAATTCATGTATATAAACCAACTTTTTTTGTTCTTCTTGAAAGCGCAACTGTTGTTGTATGAATTTCTTTTTCTGCCAATAGTATAAACCAAATAATCCAGCAATGGTTAAAAGACCATAAACAAAATAAGCCCATAAGGTTCTGTACCATGGGGCTAATATTACAAAACTATAGTTGGCTACCGCAGACTCGTTTCCTAAATTATTACGCGCTTTAATTTCGAAAATATATTTACCAGGAGAAAGATTGGTGTATTCTTTTTCTGTTCTTTGACTCCAAGCGGACCAATTGTTTTCTAATCCTTTTAATCTAAAACTATATTCGAGGTTATTTAGATACCCGTGAAGTGATGCAGCAAAATCAATCTGCACACTATTAAAATCGTAATTGATTTGAGGTATACTTTCTTCTAATTGAATAGCCGGTAAATCTAGCCGATTAAAGTAACCGCCAAATACCATGCTATCTAAATTACTTCCAATTTTTAAAGACCTTACCTGAACAGAAAGTGGTGGGGTATTTTGTTTGTATTTTTTATAATTGATATGATAGAATCCACGTTCGCCTCCTAAAAAAATATTGTGCTGGTCTACTGCATAAATCATTTCGAATCCGCTCAGCATTTTATTTTTTAATTCAGGGATATCAATTAATTGCGGTTGATCTACCGACATATCAATTACACTAACATTTTTTTCATGGATATACCAGATATTACCCTCTTTGTCTTCTTTTAAATAACGAATGCTTTTGTTGCCCAAAAGGTTTAAGAAAAAACCATCGGGTTCAAATAAGTTGGTTTCTTTATTGTATTGATAAACTCCGTTACTAGTAGCAAGGTTTATTTTATTTTTAATTAAAAATACATGGTTGTTTAAATTAGAAGGCAGGCCCTCTTTTATACCATAAGTAGTTACTTGTTTATTACTATCAATCTTGAACACACCATGATATGGATGCGATACCCAGGTATTTAAATCGGCATCTACTGCAACAAAACGAGAAGACTCATTGAAATTGGGGATAGGTGTTTGAACCGTTCCGTCTATATTGAGCAAGCCTTTGTAGTTACCAGCTATAATCCCGGCACGGTAAGGGGTAAAATTCCAAAATCCTGCATAATTAGAAAAAGGTACAGCTGTATTTCCTTTTATTTCAAACGCACCCTCATGATGGCCTAACAATAATTTGCCATTGAATTGTTGCAAATTCCAGTTTTGTCCACGCGTATTATTTACCAATGAAAAATTTCCTTTGCTAAAACTGAGGTCTTTGGGGGGTTGAAGGGGAACCACAAATAATCCATTAGAGGTACCCAAATAGAGTTGGTTATTTTGAACCATGGCGGTATAGCCAGATTCCTCATTTAATTGGGGAGATATATTTTTGATGGCACTATTGTTCGCAATAAAGTCGATGCCATTATTGAGCCCTAACCAGAGATTTTTTTCCTTGTCTAAAAAAATACTAAGGATATTATTGTTTTGTAAACCCTCTGTTCTAGCAAAACGTTGAATGATATTTCCACTATGATCAATTATATACACTCCACCATTGGTAGTGGCAAGGGCAATCCATTCGCTGTTTACATTGGTAGCTGCATAAATACGTTCATTGGCAAATAGGGTATTATTGGCCGAATTAATTTTTGTTAGTTGATTTTGACTAAGCAAGTATAACCCGTTTTTAAGGGTGGTTATCAATGATTTGTTTTCACCAATCGGTAATATGGAAGTAACCCCGTCGGTCTTGGGTAATTGGAGACTTCCTGTTGAACTAGCCACTAAAGAAGCGGGTACAAGGGGAAGCAATTGGTTTTTCTCAAAATAGAGCAGACCTTTTTCAATATCATGCACAATGAGTTGATCATTGGCAGTTTCTAGATAGGCAAACTCACCTAGAGCGGTAAAAACGGACGTTTTTCCATTCAAAAACCGGAAAATTTTATTAGAAGTTCTAAAATAGATCCCCTTTTTAAATGAAACTATGTCCCAAACATCCCCAAAACTGCGGTCGGCTTCGGGTATTGCATTAATTAATGAAGTAAATACCAGTTTCCCCCAGCGATTGGGTAAAAAATAGCCCAACTCGTCTTGACCCCCTACATATATTTTACCATCATTGCCAATTAAGACCGAACGAACAATGGTTTTATTAGGTAATGGGTATAATTGCCAAGTTTTACCGTCAAAAGTTAAGAGTCCCTCATTATTGGCCAGATAAATTACCCCCTGTTTGTCTTGTCGGATGTCCCAGTTTTGGGCACCGGCATTGTATTGGTTTTTAGAATAGTTGATTATTTCGGGTAACCCGATGGTATTTTGCGCCCCTATGGCCAAGGGGAATAAAAGGAATATGGTGAGTTTTTTTAACAAGCGATAGAAATGGTATGATGAATATAACAAAAAAAGCTTGATGTAGTTTTGATGTACTCCATTTTATTAAAAATCAATCATTTAGAAATCATGATGTAGTAATGTAGGGGCAAGTTATTCTTTCATTGAAGTAGAGTGAAATAGTTTTATGTTGTTAAAACGACTGCATTTCATTCACCAAAAAGCTTGCATTATGAGATTAAGATTTCTACTGCTCTGCCTCCTATTTATTATGGGTGGTTTTCTACAGCAGGTACTGGCGCAGCAAATTGCTGTTAGCGGTAAAGTAACCAATAAAACTACAGGGGAAGCATTGGCCGGTGCTTCAGTTATTGTTCAGGGTACCACTATGGCAACCCAAACCAATGCCCAAGGTCAATTTACCATCAATGTTGCCAAAGGCGCTGTGGTGGTAGTATCATTTGAAGGATTTGAATCTGTAAAAAATACCATCAATGGTCCAGTAACCCTGGGTATTGCTTTGGAGTTAAGTACAGCTAATACCTTAAATGATGTAATCGTAATTGGATATGGTACCAGAAAAATAACCAAGGTTTCAGGGGCTATTTCTACTGTTAAAAGTGAAGACATTGAAAAATTAAAGCCTGTTAGAACAGAGGAAGCCCTTCAGGGTAGAGCATCTGGGGTAAATGTGATTCAAAATGGTACACCAGGATCTAAGCCAACTGTATTAGTAAGAGGTATTCCTTCTTTCTCTGGTACAGACCCAATGGTTATTATAGACGGGGTTCCGCAAACATTAACCGACTTCAACTCAATTAATGCCGCCGATATTGAATCTATCAACGTATTAAAAGATGCAGCGGCAACCGCTATTTACGGAGTTAAGGGGGGTAATGGAGTTATAGTTGTTACTACTAAGTCTGGCCGTAAAAACCAAAAAACCGATATCACTATCAATGGTAACTATGGTGTTCAGAATGTAATTAATACCATTGGCGTGTTGAATGCTTCAGAATATGCTGCTATGATTAATGAAGGAAGTACGGTAGCTGGTGGTCCAGTGGTGTTTTCCGATTTAAGTAAAGTGGGAGTTGGTACCAACTGGCAAAATCAGGTATTTAAAAATGCTTCATTCCAAACGCATTCAATTGCGGCAAGAGGTGGTAGCGATAAAATGACTTATTTCTTAAGTGGTGGTTATGTAGACCAGGGTGGTATAGTTGGTGGAGACAGCAAGAGCCGTTTTAGCCGTGGTAACTTTACTGCTAACTTAAATTTCGATTTGAGTTCTAAAGTAAAATTATTGATCAACACTACTGCCGTAACGCTTTCAGGTAGAGGGGTTCAAGAAAATTCATTCAACTCTATTATTGGTAGTGCCATCAATTTTGATCCAACTGTTTCTGTGTTGAACACAGTTCCAAATACAGTGGGCCAATATGGATTTAGCACTTTGTTGTTATCGGAGATTTATAATCCCCTAACTAAATTAGAAAATACCTATAATAAAAACACTGGTTCAAAAATCTACGGAAAATTTGAATTACAGTACGATATCATGAAAGACCTTAAGTTGACTACTCGTTTTGGTTATACCAAATACGATGGCAATGCAAAAGGATTTAATCCATTGGTATTTTATGGTCCTCAAAACGTAGATAACTCTATGAATGCTGACGGATCAACTGTTGCAGGAAGATTCAATAGTGTTTCACACGAAAAGACGAGCAACTTTAACTGGACTTGGGAAACCTATGCGAACTACAATTTCAAGATCAAAAATGATCATCAGTTTGAAACAGTAGTAGGTATGGCTGTTGCAAAAACATCAGGAAATGCAGCAGGTGCAAGCAGACAAGATGTTCCATTTAACTCATGGGATTTTGCAGATTTTACCGCTGCTACAGGAAACAACAATGCAACCAATAGCAATGCCATCAATGGTTATTACTATCAATATTTCAGAAGAAACCTGTCTTATTTTGGACGTGTTAACTACGATTACCAAGACAAGTACTTAGGTTCTTTAACATTAAGAAGAGATGGTTCTTATGCATTTGGATCAGAAAACAGGTTTGCTAATTTCTTATCAGGATCTGCAGGATGGGTTATCTCTAACGAGTCATTCTTTAAATCTAAAGTAGTAGACTATTTAAAGATCCGCGGTAGTTATGGTTCAATAGGAAATGAAAATGTAAATCCACAATACGTTTCTATTGTAACAGGTGGTCCTAGTTATGGTCCTACTGCCAACAGTAATGGATACAATTTTGGTGATGTATTTTATCCTGGTTCAACAGTTGCATCTGCAGCCAACAATGCTTTGCGTTGGGAAAAACAATTGCAAGCCAACTTTGGATTTGATGCGGCATTCCTTTCTAGAAAATTAAATTTATCAGTTGATTATTTCCAAAAGAATGTAGATGGTTTATTGTTTACTCCATCTGCTTCTATGTATTTAGGTACAGTGCCTATTCCAACTGCAAATATTGGTTCTACCAGTACACGTGGTTTAGATTTGAGTATTAGCTACAATGATATATTTGGTAAAGACCTTAAGTTCAATACCAGCTTAACTTTCACTACAGCTAAAAACGAAGTAACTGCTACCAATGATGATGGTACAGCAAAAATTTTAGGCGGTTTCTATTTCAATGGACAGAGCCAAAGTGTTACTGTATTTGAAAAAGGAGCAACTCCTGGTTATTTCTTCGGATACAAAACAGTAGGCTTATTTCAAAATGCAGCAGATATAGCTAAAGCACCAACACAAGCAGGTGCGGTACCAGGCGATATTCAATTTGCAGATATTAATGGCGATGGCGTAATTAACGCAAACGATCGTACAAAAATTGGAGATCCATTCCCAACTTTTACCATGGGTTGGAACTTAAGCTTAGATTATAAAAACTTCGACTTCAACATGTTTACTTACGCATCAATAGGCAATGATATATACAAAGCCTATGAGCGTAATGCCAACTTCTCTAATAAATCAAGAGAAGTATTGGCTCGTTGGACTGGCGAAGGTTCTACCAATGATGCAAGATATCCTCGTTATTCATTTACCGATGCAAACAGTAATATTAGAGTAAGTGATCGTTATGTTGAAGATGGTTCATTTGTGAAAATCAAGAATATTCAACTAGGATATACTTTCACTTCTCCTACTATTAAAAAAGCATTCAGCAAATTAAGGGTTTATGTACAGGTAAGAAATGCATTCACATTCACCAAGTACACCGGATTTGATCCTGAAATAGCTGGAGGAATTTTAGACACAGGTATTGATCGTGGTGCATATCCACAAGCAAGAACCTTCTCTGTAGGATTAGACATTAAACTCTAACGAAAACAAATTACAACAATGAAAAAGTTCAACTATACTATTCTAAGCTTGGCCATGGTTTCCATGCTTAGTGTCTCCTGCAAAAAGTGGGTAGACTACGATCCCAAAGAGGATTTTGTAATTACCGAAAAAGAATACCTGCGTTCTGAATCAGATTATAGAACCATGGCAGTGAGTGTGTACACGCCATTGCAGTGGTTAAATCAAGCAGTAGTAGTGGGTGAAATTGCATCGGATAATGCAGTAGCTGGTGGCGAAAACGCATCTGATGTTTTAAGCTTACAACAAATAGACGACTACACGCACACCCCTATCAATAGTACCTTACAAGAGTTATGGGTAAGTGCTTACGAAGGCGTGAATCGTGCAAATTACATGACACAATATAAAACAACCAATCTTGCAGGAGCAACAGTGAATTTTGCAGGTAAAGATGCTTTGTATGGTGAAGTATATTTCTTACGTGCTTACTACTATTTTACTTTAGTTAAGTTTTTTGGAGATGTTCCATTGTTTGTAGACAAGCGTTTGGGCTTAACCGATTCAAAATCTTTGAAGCGTGCACCTAAAGCTGATGTGTACAAACAAATTGAAGCAGATTTAACTGCAGCAATTGCAGCATTACCAGCAGTGCAAGTACAAAAAGGAAGAATTACCAAGTATGCCGCACAAGCATTATTGGGTAAAGTTTATTTGTACCAGAATAAATTTACGGAAGCAGCTACTACTTTAGAAGCAGTGATTACTGCCAATGCATTTTCATTGGTGTCTAATTATGGTTCTATGTTTTTAGCTTCTGGCGAAAATGGACCAGAGTCTGTTTTTGAAATTCAGTACAGCAATAACTCACCTTATTATAACTGGGGTGGAGCAACAAGAGGTCAAGGAAACTATGCAGTACAACAGTGTGGTGTTAGAGGATTAAATGGATCTGGCGCTATGCCTTATGCAGCAGGTTGGAGTACCAATTTGCCCACTGCTAATTTAGCAGCAACTTATACTGCTGGTGATCAAAGAAAGAATGTAACCATCCTAGACATTGAAGCGTACAAAGCAGCTAACCCAAGTTTTAATATTACTTATCAAGTAGCTCCTTATAAAAACACAGGTTTATACAATCAAAAGTATTTACCACGCAAGGGGGAAACATCTGGTCAAATTGAATTGAACTACACCAATAACTTCCGCATCATTCGTTATTCTGATGTATTGTTAATGGCTGCTGAAGCATTCAATAGATCTGCTGCGCCTAATGATGCAAAAGCCTTGACTTATTTAAATAGAGTGAGAGAGCGTGCATTTGGAAACACCAGTAATAATTTTTCTGGAGCGGGTACAGCATTAAGAGATGCTATTTGGAATGAGCGCCGTTTAGAATTGGCTATGGAAGGAGACCGTTTCTTTGATTTAGTTAGAACTGGTCAGGCAGCCACTAAAATCACTGGCTTTGTAGTAGGCAAGCACGAAGTATTTCCTATACCTCAGCAAGAAGTGGAAATTTCAGGCTTACCACAAAACAGCGGCTATTAATCAACCCACAAAAAAAATGATATGAAATCAATAAAATTTTTATTCAGCGCAGTACTGGTGGGATTGCTTTTCACCGGTTGTAGCAAAAAGGAGTTTACGGATACTTCTTTTGTTGAATCTGCCAGCGTTCCAGATAAATTGAGCGCATTGTTTACGATTACCCAAGACAATACTGGATTAGTAACAATTACCCCCCAGGGTGAAAGTGCGGTGTCTTATGATGTATATTATGGAGACGCCACTACCACTCCCGCTAAAGTGGTAGCTGGAAAAAATACTACCCATATTTATAAAGAAGGAGTGTACAATGTAAAGTTGGTAGCCTATAACGTTTCAGGAAAAACAAAAGAAGCTACTCAACAACTGACCGTAACATTTAAGGCACCAGAAAATGTAGAAGCAACTGCAGTGATAGATGCCAGCAATAACTTTAAAGTGAATGTGGGTGCAAAAGCTTTGTACGAAACATTCTTTCAAGTGTATTTTGGAGATGTAGCCAATGAGGTACCTACTAATTTTAACGAAGGACAAACAGTGAGTCATGTATATGCAGCAACTGGAACCTATACTGTTAAAGTGGTAGCATTAAGTGGTGGAGCTGCTAAGACAGAAGTAACTAAAACAGTTACCATTGTAGATCCTGTTTTATTGCCATTAACTTTTGAATCACCTACTATTAATTATGCATTCAGCAATTTTGATGGCGGTAATTCAAGTGTGATTGATAACCCTTTTAAAACAGGCATCAACACCACTAATAAAGTAGGTAGAATGATTAAAGGAGCCGGACAACCATGGGGCGGATCTGTATTGCCTTTGAGCTCACCTATCGACTTTAGCACCAATAAGGTTTTTAGAATGAAAGTGTACTCACCAAGAGTGGGTGCTAAAGTATTATTGAAAGTAGAAAACGCAGGTAATGGCGCTATCAATTTTGAAAGAGAGCGTACTACCACTGTTGCCAATGCTTGGGAAGAAATTGGATTTGATTTCAGTTCTATCAATACAGCCAATGTATACAATAATATCGTCTTGATTTTTGAATTAGGAACAGTAGGTGATGGTTCACCAAATTTTACTTTCTTATTTGATGATATACGTTTGGCAGCAACTATGCCAACCAATCAAATTGATTGGCCAGTAACATTTGATGTAGTAGGAACCAATTACACTGTAACAGACTTTGGAAATAATGCATCAGAAATTGTGAACGATCCAACGAATGCGGCTAATAAAGTAATGAAGACTACTAAGCCTAATGGAGCTGAAACATGGGCTGGTACAACTATTGGAACGCCTAGTGGTTTCGCAAGAGCATTGCCCATTACCACTACCACATCACAAATGAGTGTAAGAGTTTATTCTCCAGCAGCAGGTTTAAAAATCAGGTTGAAAATTGAAGATGCTGCTAATAATACCAGATCAGTAGAAACCGATGCAACAACTACGGTTGCTAATGCATGGGAGACCTTGATTTTTGATTTTGCTAATCAAGCAGCTGGAACAGCAGCATTGAATGCAGCTTACCGTTATGATAAAGCATCAATCTTCTTTGATTTTGGAACAGCGGGTAATGGTAAAGTATTCTATTGGGATGATGTTCAATACCTAAGTACCAATGTGGTAACAGGGGTAACATTGCCATTGAGTTTTGAAAATACTGCGCTTACATATACATTCACCAATTTTGATGGAGGTGGTGCAACCGTAATTGATAACCCACACAAGACCGGTATTAATAACAGCAATAAAGTGGGAAGAATGATTAAGAGTGCTGGCCAACCTTGGGGTGGATCATTCATTGAATTAGCTGGTCCTATTGATTTTAGTAAAAAGACTTTCAAAATGAAAGTGTATTCACCAAGAGTGGGTGCTAAAGTATTGTTGAAAGTAGAAAATGCAACCAATGGTGCATTAAACTTTGAGAAAGAAGTAACTACAACAGTAGCCAATGGTTGGGAAGAATTAACCTTTGATTACAGTGCCATTAACACCGCTAATAGTTACCATAAAATCGTATTGATTTTTGAATTGGGAACTGTAGGAGATGGTAGTAGCAATTTCACTTTCTATTTTGACGATATCAATCTTTTTTAATTGAATAAAACGAGTATTATGTTTAAAAATATAACCACCCTGTCTGCGTTTTTTGTTGCTGCAGTGCTACTATTTACGGGCTGCAAAAAAACAGAATACAGCTTTGGCGCTATCAAAGCCCCAACAGGATTAACCCTCAATACCGTAATTGCAGGTGTTGATGCAAGTAACCCCAACGGTAATGGAACAGGTAATGTTGCAATTACTGTAGCGGCAACTAATGCTATTACTTATAATATTGATTTTGGTGATGGTAAAACTCAAGTAGTACCTACCGGTACAATTAATTACCGATACACTACACCGGGTACTAACGAATTCACGATTGTAGTGAATGCAGTAGGAACTGGCGGAAGCATTAGCACCATCAGTAAAAAAATCACCGTGTTTGTAGCATTTGAAATACCCACTGCAATTGTAACTGCCCTAACAGGCGGTTCATCAAAAACATGGGTAACCGATAAAGGAGCTGTTGGTCATTTTGGTGTAGGGCCAGCTAATGAGTTTGCACCTATTTGGTATGCAGCAACACCTGATTCAAGAGAAGCATGTGCCTATGATGACGAAATTAGTTTCAGCAAAGATGCTAATAACAATATCACCATGACCATCGACAACAAAGGACAATCTTTTGCTATTGGTGCTGCAAGTGCATTCTATGGATTTAGTGGAGGAGATGCTTGTTTTGCAATGAGCATAGCAGCCCCTAGAAGATTAAGTTTCATGGATGCAAACACAGGATCAACTGCAGCTAATTCAACCAGAATTGCATTCACTGTACCAGGCAATGGTATCATTAATTTTGGAACCGGCGGAACCAGCTATGAAATATTGGCTATTTCTGCAACCGAATTAAGCTTAAGAAATATTGGTATAGACGGAAACTCTTGGTACCAAAAATTGAAAGTAAAATAGGTTATGAAGTATATTTTAAGTGTGATTGGTTTCAGTTCTTTCTTGTTGCTTAGTTGCGGCAAGAAAGAAACTGCACCAACTGTAGTAACGCCAACCAACCTTACACTAAATGCAGTGGTAAGTACCGATAATAGTGGAAATGTAGCATTTACTGCAACAGCCACCAATGCAAGTACCTACGATTTTGATTTTGGTAATGGGGTTTTTCAAACGGTTCCTTCGGGGATAGTAACTTATAAATATCCAGCAGCCGGCACTTATACCGTAAACGTTATTGCCAAAAGCAGCACGGGACAAACCGCTTCAAAAAGTACACAGATAACGGTTGCCGTAGCGCAGTCGCTTATATTTTCTGATGAGTTTGATGCAAACGGCGCGCCTGATCCCTCCAAATGGGGATACGATATAGGTACAGGTTCTGGAGGATGGGGAAATAATGAGTTACAATATTATACCAATCGTTTAGACAATGCATTTGTATCTAACGGCACACTAAAAATTAAAGCCATTAAAGAAAATTTCAGTGGAAGTGCGTACACCAGTGCACGTATTTTAACCCAGAATAAATTCAGTTTTAAATACGGAAAAGTAGAAGTGAAAGCTAAACTACCAGTAGGAGTAGGCACTTGGCCAGCAATATGGATGTTGGGGAGTAATATTACCACTGTGAGTTGGCCAGCCTGCGGCGAAATAGATATTATGGAGCACAAGGGATCACAGCTGAATAAAATTTATGGCACCGTACACCATCCGGCAAGGTTTGGTGGCAATGCAGACGGAGGAACACGCGATATCACGAATGCAACTACAGAGTTTCACATTTATACTATGGAATGGAATGCAACATCTATCAAGTTTTTTGTAGATGGAAATGTATTTCATACTGTGGCCAATACTTCCAGCTTACCCTTTAATCAAAACTTCTTTTTAATCATGAACCTGGCCATGGGCGGCACTTTTGGAGGCGCAGTAGAAAGCGGCTTTAATAATGCCACTATGGAAATAGATTATATTCGGGTTTATCAATAGTAGTACAGTTATGAAGCAAGCAAGCACTAGCATCGGCAGGTATTTAATTATCCTGCTGGTGCTTATTTCTGCCAATGCACAATCGCAATCATACAAAAAATTGGTATGGTCCGATGAGTTCAATGGCAAAGGGTTACCAGATAGTACCAAATGGGGGTATGATGTAGGAAGAGGCTGTCCACAAAACTGTGGATGGGGTAATAATGAATTACAATATTATACCAATAAGAATACCAGTAATGCCAGAGTAGAAAATGGCTTATTGGTGGTAGAAGCACATAAAGAAAATGTGGCCGATGCCAAATATTCCAGTGCTAGATTAGTTACCAAAAACAAAGGCGATTGGAAATATGGACGTATAGACGTAAAAGCCAAACTGCCCGCAGGACGCGGCATGTGGCCAGCAATTTGGATGTTGCCCACCGATTGGAAATACGGCGGATGGCCTCATAGCGGAGAGATAGATATCATGGAGAATGTAGGATTTTGGCCAGACTCAGTATTAGGAACGGTGCATACCAATGCATACAATGGAATGAAGGGAACACAAAAAACTTTGGGAATGAATTTCAAAGATTTGTCAACCGCATTTCATGAGTACAGTATTGAGTGGGATGCAGAAGAAATTCGATTCTATGTAGACAACAAGCAGTACAATTCTTTTAAGAATTCACATAAAAATGTAGACGAATGGCCCTTCGATCAACGCTTTCACTTACTCATTAATATAGCAGTAGGCGGAAACTGGGGTGGACAAAAGGGCGTAGACGACAGCATTTTTCCGCAAAAAATGTGGATTGATTATGTTCGCGTGTATCAATAGCGAAGCTTACCCTGACTAGGTAAATAAAACGCATGAGCAGAACGGAGGTAACGCTCCATTTCATTTTTAGTATCTCCCAACACAGTAGCACTGAACGCATAAATATTCAACATTGATTGAATGAATGCTGGAAAGTCTTGGTGTTGGGAGATTTTATTTAAAGCCAATTGATAAGCATCTGCATAAACAATCGGAATCATTATTTTAGTCAGGTTCTTCGCAGCCAGTTCTGCATTCATCATTAAGCGAGCCAAAGCACCATTGCCCTCAGCAAATGGATTGACCTCAGAAAGCAAGAATAATAAGTAAATAGATTTAGCAAAAGGATCCTGCAATAAAGCATACCAATCAAACCCTTTGATAAGGGTCCCTTCAATTAATTGCCAGGGCACCAATTCGGTAATGCCCGAAGGGTTATTGCTCTCTTTAAATTTGCCCGGATTTTTATTGGGCCTACTGGCCATTAAAAAAGCATGGCGCTTCTGCAATAGTTGAATAAACTCCTGCGCCGATTTAGGGCAGGTGGCCATTTCTTTTTTGTTGGAAGCAAGCTGGTAGGTATGCAAGAGGTCTTCAGCATCTTCCCTACGACCCGAAAGCGGGGAAGCCGTTTCCACCATATGACGGGCTTCGGATAATTCAAATTCGTTGCCATCGATGTACTGCGAAAAATAGCTTTCAAAAAAAGCAAAGTGCTGAAAAGTTGCTGTAGACAAATTTTGGTCGGGATATTGGGGGTAATTGTTGCCCGCTAAATGCCCGTATAATTCTTCCAATAATTTTACACTCGGTAGGTGGAAGGGTTTACCCAAGTAATTATTTAGCCTACTGGAGTTGTTGGCATTTGGTCCGAGTGCTTGTTGTTGAACTGCGTTAATTAACTTGGTCAAGACGGTTAATTCTTTTTCTAAACCGAGCATGGGAGCCAAAACCTTGGCTTGCTCTTTTAGGCGAATTAGGGCCGATTCTGAGTGAATTTGAAGCAAATCGGCCAATTTTTGACTGATTTCGGCCGTTTTTAGTGATTTTGCCCCTTCCTCTGATTTGCGAGAACTCGAGCAATTTTCTAAAAAAGCACGGGCGTCTTGAGAGCGATAGAGTTGCTCAAAAAAGGGACGGTCATCTAAAATGGGGCCCCTGCCTTTGAGCAAATGAATGGTGAGGCCAGGCAATTCCACCATTTTGGTATACCCATGGGTAATAAAAATATGACCAGTAGGGGTGGGTTTGCATTCAAGCGCCGACCGATGACTGAGTACCGCACCAGGATATAAATGAGCAATGATTCTGAACCAGTTTCTTTTTACAATTGCATGCGTATTATCCGCAAGGTTGGTCGTGTAAACACGGGGGGCAATTTTATAAGCCAAGCCCTTGCGAACCAGTTGTTGAATGCGCTTAGATTCGGAAGGATTCGCCGATCCAAAGAGGATTTCGGACAAAACAACCGGGTTAGAATTTTCCATTAAATAATTCCTTTGCTTAAAATTGGCAATTATTTTGATAATAATTGATATTTATGGAAAATATTTTAGATTAATTATTTAAATGGGGTGAAAAAATTGGAATAGGTGGTTTAGCGTGTTTCATCCGCCATATTGTCGAAATCGATACCTAAAACTTGCTTAAAGTAATAGTCTTCTAATTGAATTTTGGAATAATCTTCTAGAGGAACCCAGGATTTGTCTTTTGAAAGAAATACCTCTATGGCTTCTTTTTGAGGGAAGATTTTATAATCCATTTTGGTGCCGTCGATGGTAAAATAGCCAGGATAAACAAAATCCATTTTGGCGTCTTGTGCGAAATCTTTGGTAATCAGCATTAAGAATTTACCCAAACTGAAGCGTTTATAGTCGGGATGATAAAAGTGTAATACTGACATTAGAGATTTCAAGCCCGAATCAAAAAAACCAACTGCAATTAACTGGTCCCGATCAAGAATTTTGATCATGTAGGTATCAAAAACAGATGCTGGTGTATTTACTTCTGGAATGCAACCTTCGCATGATGGATAACCGTCAAAATTGATACTGGCTAAATACTGAGCGTAAAGCGCTTCAATTTCTTCTGTGATTACGGCTTCCTGAATAACGAAGGAAAAGCCCGCACATTTTTTTCTAATTCGTTTGGTTGACGAGGTTTCTTTGGCTTTTTTTAGATTGAGCCTTAACCAAAAGACAGGATCATAGATTGCACTTTTACCATAATTGCCTACAAACACTTCGTTAGTAGTAAAAATATCATTGCCCATTCTGAAATATCCATCAGCCAATGCATAGTCTAATGAATCGCCTTTGTAGATACCTAGTTCTAAACTCATTCTATAAAATTAGCCAACTCCTATGCAACCTATTTGCATTGTGGAAATAAATTTTCCTATGTGTATTTAACAAAGTCTTTTCAGTTGCAAAAGCAGACTGTAAATACATGGCAGAGGGCCTGATCAATTTTGCATCTCAAGCTTATATATGCCAGCCAGAAAATTTGACCCTACTGTTTTATTTCAATCTTGTCAGACTGTTTTTGTTAAAACCAAAGGTAAACTGATTCAACCCCCCAGTTTACTGGGGATTGAACAGGAGGTTAACCTGCTGTCTAGTTTTTTTGGGATTAATGAAATAGAGGTTTATATATTAATATATTTTGTGAACAAAGCACTTAATGACGATACTGTTTATTGGGATAAAATAATTAACCATTTTGGCGATGATTTATCTCAGTTGCCCATCATGACTAAAGCTATTCAAGCGTTAATTAAAAAGGCAAGATTGCTGGAAAAACCTAAAAGCAGAAATGGTAAACCAGAATTCTTTATAATCGGAATAATGCACCCGAGAACGATTCAGGCACTTTTATCGGGCAATAAGCGTGATTTAAATGCAAAACCAGTTAAAAGTTTTGTTGAATTATTGGAACTCATTGACCAACAAATTCACTTAAAAGATTATGATACCATTAGTGGCGAAGCCATGCATAACGAAGTAGAATCTTTGTTCATTACAAATAAGCATTTTAGGGAAATACAATGGTTGAAAAAAATTGAACTCAGCACTGCAGAAAAATTACTACTGTTTCAATTGGTATCAGAAGCATTTGAAAATATTGATTTATCTAATTTGCCAGAATTAATAAAGAAAGCAGCCAAGAACAAGGAGGAAGCTAATCAGCTTCAAAACTGTTTATTAACTGGTGCAAGTGCCTTGTTACTTCACGATTTAATTGAATTAGAACCTAATCAATTTATGCAATGCGAATTAGGCTCATTAAGTAAAAGAAGCTATGAACAGTTTTTTCATGAAGGCAATCTCTTGCGAAAAAAAACCTTTTATACACGGGTAAGTACTTTAATAGAGTCACAAAAAATTGAGGAAGAGCCATTGTTTTTTAATGCCGCTGTTTCTAAGCATATCCTGCCTCTGCAAAATGCATTATTGGAAGAAAATTATAATGCCATCTGTAATAAAATCAAAGGAACGAATAAGGGTTTCACCCTGTTGTTTCATGGGGCACCAGGTACCGGAAAAACCGCATTGGCCAAACAACTTGCTTTTCAAACAGGCAGGAATCTATTAATGGTAGATGCAGCTTCTATCCGGAATATGTATGTAGGCGAATCTGAAAAGAATATCCGAAGAATCTTTAAAGAATATATACAGGCCAAACAGCATTTTGAAATGCATCCCATATTATTGTTCAATGAGGCGGACGCATTAATAGCAAAGCGTATTTCTGTAAACAGCAGTGTTGACCAGATGAATAATGCCATGCAGAATATATTGTTGCAATACTTAGAAGATTTTGAAGGGGTCTTTATTGCCACTACTAATTTGGCTTCCAATTTAGATGAAGCATTTAATAGACGATTTTTATATAAGGTAGAGTTTAAAAATCCAGACAAAGAAGTGCGGCTACAGATCATGCAACATCATTATCCTAATATGCCTCTTAGCTATTTGCAACAATTGAATGAACGCTATGCTTTATCTGGGGCGCAGTTTGTAAACATTAATAAGAAAATGTTGGTGGAGCAACTACTTTATCCTGATCTTGATCCGCTGGTTTTATTGGAACAACTTTGTGCGGAAGAGCGCATGGGTATGGGCAAACAAAAAGCTCAGCCCATTGGATTTATGAAGCGGGCTTAGTGATTAATAATTGTAAGCTTAATAAATAAGCATTTTAGGATCGATTATCGGAAGAAATGCATTGTGTAAAAAAGTGCCTTTAAAAGTTGAAAACATAACGCCTCTTGTTGTTGAGATAGAAATAATATTTAGTGTTTCAACTAATTTAGGTGGCATATTAATTCTACCGTCCACTTCTATTTTTATTGCTTCTTCAAAATTGAATATTTCATAAACACAACTAACCGATATCGTACCAATTATTAATGATTGGTCATCATTTTTTATTTGAACGTTAACAATTACAAATACTAATTTTTTTGTAACATCTGCTTTGCTTTCAATATTTAAATTAAAATTGAAATTAGTTATAGGGTTTTTTGCATCAGGAGGCAGTATAATTGAGTTATTTAAAAGCTCAATTGCTTTTATTTGCATTTCTATGTTTACCTCTTTTTGTTCAATATTATTCATTTCGCTGTGTTGTAAAAGGATGAATATGCAATTTGATCTTCTTGAAAAGTTAAAGCAGAACCTCCTGCTTCATTACTCGTGTAAACATAAGGTGTACTCAAGTTAATTTCTGCAGCTTTTCCGCTTGACTTAACCGCAATTTTTCCTCTATAGATGACTTGTTCTTTCTTATTGGTAAATAATTCAGTGATATTAACTTTAAATGCTGAAGCAATTTCAATTAAGATATCAATGGTAAAGTTTTGTGTTCCGCTTAACCATTTGGTAATTTCAGAAGGGTTTTTACCAACCATTCCCGCAAATTGTGTCTTATTCCAACCCCGCTCTATCATTAAATCTTCAATTTTAGCGGCAATCTGCATTTTAGATTTTGTTTGCTCCATCTCTATTGGAGTTGTTTCTTCTAAAAGTTCATCAATCAATGGACTTTTATATTTCCTTGCTTTATTCGTCGTCTTCATTATTGTAGTTTTTTAGATTTCCTAATAGTTCTGAGCCATTATCAGACCAATACAATTCTTCTTCATCTATTTGTTTTATTATGCTTGCAGCATAAGCCATTATTTTTTCTACTTCCTCAGACAACTCTTTGCTTTCTTGCCATTTAACAACCGATTTGTCTTTGAATCCACCACCACCAAGTATAATTGCAACAGTCGAAAACCTTATACAGTATAACCTTAAATTACTGTCTTCTTCATCGTAAAGTGCATAAACGTAGTTTCCATATTTTCTGACAAATTCATGATCCCCTTCCTGTTTAAAATAATTTTCTCTAGCTCCAGTATAATGCCCAATTTGTTTTAATCGATTATTTATCTGCTTTAATTCTCCTTTATATTGATTCTTATGACCTTCTATAAACCTATCATATAGGGTTATTTCATCTCCTTCAGGAATAATTGAGTAAACTTTTGCTTCGCTGCCGCTAAATTGCTCAATTTCAACGATTTCGTAGTTCACTTTACTTAAAAATAAAATTTAGACATTGAATGTACGTTTATTTTTTAAATAATGAGAAAACTGAGAATTTATTTTACTTATAAGTGAAATTAATGTTTTTTCTTTTAATCAAGTTGGCTCAAGGGATAAAATTTTTCCAAATCCATCAGGCTCGATTTTTTATAGAAAACCAGGTTATCTGGGGAGAGGATTAGCTCTTGGGCGATGGAGCTGATTTGGGTGGGCTCCGGGATGCCGTATTTTTCTTGCAGCATTTTTCGGATGGCAGGATTGAGCTCAATTAAATGTTGCAAGAGGTTTCTGTAAGAGATATTGCTTCCGATTATTGTATGAATACCTACTGCGGGTCCGTTTAAAATGATTCGAAACAATTGAATGCTTAAAGAAACGGGCTTGGCCTTAACTAAATTCCAGATATCATCAATTAAAAGCAATTTGTAGGGAAGCTTAACAGTGTTCCATAAATTAAGGGCATGGTATTTTTCAAAACTAGTTATGCGTTTTTGCTTCATGGTTCGTTCACGAAACTGCATTTCACGCAAGACGGCGTTCAGCAATTTTGCTCGTGTGGTATGGGTCCCGCTTTCGGGTTCGTCGGTTAAAAAATAGGACCATCCATTAGGGTCGGATGGTAAGTGGCGGCTGTTGGCGATTAAAAAGTGGCTATCGGAAATCTGCGAAAAATACCGCTGTATCTCATTGACAAATGAATAAGAAACCATTAATAGTGGCACTTGAGCCAAGTCAATATACTGTGGTTCGTTACTACTATTTAAACCTATGGTTAATGGATATTTCAAGGGGCAAAATTATATGTAAATCAAAAGCAGTATTTTTATAAGAATAAAAAGCCAATAGCACAGGAAGTTATCCCCCCCGAAATACCCTTACCTGGCTATTGACCATGTAAAACTAAAAAGGCAGTCTGCAACCTATTGGTTGAGTAAGCTTTATTTCAAGATTGTAAAAGGGGGATATGCCAAAAAACAAATCGGCTGTTTTACGTTATAGAATTATTGACGGATGTTTAACCAATAGCATGCACCCCTATCCTAGCTTGGAATCGATTCATCAAAAAGTGGAATCACAGTTAGAAAAAGCCATTTCCATTTCTATGTTGAACAAAGATTTGGCGGCTATGAAAGAAATTTATGGGGCGCCTATTGCCTATCATAAACAGAAGGGTGGGTATCATTATAGCGAACCCGATTTTTCCATTTCAGAATTTCCGTTAACCGAAGAAGAGCGGGAAGCATTGGATTTTTCCACTGCCCTATTACAGCAAATCCGCGGTACCCGATTGTTTCAGCAGTTTGAGAATGCCATTAATAAAGTAATAGAAGGGTATAGAATTAGTAAAATAATCGGCGTATCACAGCGACAGTTTTTGCAAGTAGAAGAACCCGTTCGACCGCAAGACAGCCCTTACTTAGAACAATTGTTACAAAGCATTATTCACCAACAACCATTGGCCATTACTTATCAAGGATATGGCCGCGAGCCCAAGTTGCACCAGTTCTCTGCGCATTTATTAAAAGAGTATCGCAACTGTTGGTATGTGGTTGGCTATTCGGACAGGGGAAAGAATCTATTGATGTTTGCACTCGATCGAATTAAACATATAGCCAACAGTAATAGTGAATATATTAAGGTAGAGGGATTTGATCCCGACGAATTTTTCAAGTACTCATTTGGTATCACACAGATACACGAAGCAAAGCCAGAAAAAGTAGTCTTACAGTTTACAGCGTATCAAGCACCTTTTGTTTTGAATCAACCCTTGCATCATTCTCAAAAAGTGTTAAAGCAAACTGATGCTGTTGTAGAAATAGAATATCATGTGTATATTACAACTGAATTAATTATGACCATCCTTTCTTACGGAAAAGAGGTTAAAGTAATTCAACCCAAAACCTTAAAAGACCGAATCAAAGCTACTGTGCAAGAAATGGCTGCTCAGTACCAATAAAAATCCCTCCCCAATTTGTACATATAATAAACTAGTCTGCAAATAGGTTGCAGACACCGCAATTATATTTGTTTGTAAAAACAATTAATATGGAGCCGATGGTATTTATTATTGGAGGGGCAGTTGTCTTATTAGTCATTTTAGCCACTTTATTTTATGCAAAAGCCAATACTGGCAAGCAGTTAACTGTATTAGAAGAACAGTTAAAGCAAAAAGAATTCCAGTTGCAAGAGCAATTGAATGCCCGTGTTTTATTACAAACAGAGAAAGAACAGTTGTTGAGCAGGGTTTCAAAAACAGAAGCCCAGTTAGAGAACAGCCAACAAGCATTGGTACAAGCCAAAGAAGCCAGTGATAAATTAAGCACTCAACTAAAATTAGAGTTTGCAGAAATAGCGCATAAAGTGATGCTCAACAATAGCGAGCAAATGCGTGCCAAGAGTGAGGAAAAAATTGGAGAGCTCCTTAATCCCCTTAAAACAGAACTGGGCGAATTCAAGAAAAAAGTGGACGATGTATATGTAGCGGAAGCCAAAGACCGACATGTATTAAAAGCTGAGATAGACCGACTCATTACCATGAGCCAACAAGTAAGCCAGGAAGCCAATAATTTAACATCGGCATTGAAAGGGAATAATAAAACGCAGGGCAATTGGGGAGAAATGCTGTTAGAAAGCATTCTAGAACACAGTGGACTCGTGAAGGGAAGAGAATTTGTGACCCAAGAATTTATTAAAGACCCCGGTGGCAATATCATTAAAGATGAGGAAGGACGAGGCTTACAGCCCGATGTAATGGTGTATTATCCCGATCAACGTACGATTATTATAGACTCCAAAGTTTCTTTGGTGCATTGGGAACAATATGTAAACAGTGAAGACGAAACAGAAAGAACCAAGGCATTGAATATGCACTTGGCATCTATTAAAAGTCATATTGATGGACTGAGCAGAAAGAACTATCCCAAATATGCGAAGGCATTGGATTATGTATTGCTCTTTGTTCCCATTGAGCCAGCTTTTTTAGAAGCAGTTAAAAAAGACACCAATCTTTGGAAGTACGCCTATGATAAACATATCATGTTGGTAAGCCCCACTAATTTATTGGCCGTATTAAAAATTATTGCAGATCTCTGGACTGTAGAACTTCGCAACCAAAATGCTTTAGAGATTGCCGAGAAAGCGGGGATGATGTATGATAAGTTTGTATTGTATTTAGAAAGCATGGAATCGGTGGGCAATGGAATTAAAAATGCACAGACTGCTTATGATAAAGCCATGGGGCAATTGAGTACAGGCCGAGGCAATTTAGTGGGTCGTGCAGAAGAGTTAAAGAAAATGGGTGCTGCAGCACAGAAACAAATTCCGGATAAAATATTGTTTGAATTGAAATAGTAAATGTAAAGTTTATGTTTAAAATTAATGATAGAGTTACTCTAATAAATAGAGATGATATTCATGGAATAATTAATACTGTTAAACAGAGTGGCATCATTACTTATTATGGGATTATGCTTGATACTGGTGACTTAGTAACTGAAATGGAGGGAAATATTAGATATAAGGTTGAAAATCCAAGCCCGATTGATTTATTTCGACAACTTAATTATGAAACCAAAGAAGAATACATTGTTCGAACAGTAATAAATAAAATGTTTGGGAATAATAATGATATTATTGCAACACTAAAATCTTCTAAAACTACATTTCTTCCATATCAGTTTAAGCCTTTAAATAAATTTTTAAAATCAGAAAATCGAAGATTATTGATTGCTGATGAAGTGGGTTTGGGTA
>NCHN01000065.1 GCA_002281875.1 Sphingobacteriia bacterium 24-36-13
CTTTCAGGATCATCATGAACAAGCTTGATAATTTGTGCCATCCGATCATTTACACCTGGTATAGACATAAATTGAGCTGCCTGAAAAACTTCTTTCTGTTTTGTATTAATATATTGCTTTAAAGCTTCAATTGATTTCTCTAATGTTTTGATATGATAGGTTATAAAATAACTAAGATCATTCTCATCTATCTCTGAATACAAATAAGCTTTTTCATATTGAGCTTTTGAATCTTTAATTATCCTCGATATTGATAAATATTCAGTAAGCCAATATCCTTGCTTAAGCATGTACCAATAAAAAAGAGCGCGAGCTGTTCTTCCGTTACCATCAACAAATGGATGAATCCATCCTAACATAAAATGTATGATACAGCCCTTTACAACTGGATGAATAAAATTTTCAGACTCTTTATTACAAAATTCACAAAGGTCGTTTATTAACAAGGCTAATTCCTCATGAGATGGGGGTTGATGAACAACTTCGCTAGAGCTATGATCTACTACATAAACATCATTCGTATCTCTGAATTTTCCTTCTTCAACTTTTTTATTAAGTGTGTCTTTTATAATTAATTGATGCAAAGCAAGAATCCTATTCGGAGTAACAGATTGGTTTTTATGCTGAACAATATGCTTCATTGTGATGAAGTTATTCAGAATCATTTGCTCAGATTTATTAGTAGGCTTTTGCTCCTTCTGAATCATTTCTTTTGCCTTTTTTCGAGTTGTATTAGCGCCTTCCATTTGACTACTCGAAATAGCTTCTTCCATTATTGAACTAATTACAAACTTTATTTTATCTGTTTCAGCAATCCCAATATTACTGCTCAAATTTCCCCCAATATGCAAATCGAACTGATGCAAAACACGTTGCATATAATCAGTAATGACAAAACTAAATTGATACTTTCCAAACTGAATAGTAGTTTTTCTCAACCAACGATGAAGTTTTACCGCATTCCATACTTTTTCAGGAGGGTGATCTTTAGACTTGTATTTAATTTTATCCCAATACAAATAGTCATCTTGAAAAGTCTTTAAAACCCCCTTCCTTTCTAAGTCTACCATTACTTTAATAGTATCTTCTTCTTTAATATGTTTAGGCGCTTTTTCAATCATAAAATAAAGTCAGCGCAAATTTAGTAAAAATTGCGAGATTCTCGCAATTTCTCGCTATTTCAATCATTTAAAGGCCTCTGTCTTTTTGCTATATATACTTTTAGTATATTTTTTCGCCCCTTATTTATTTTCGCATTACCGCAGGAGCCGTAAGGGCCAGAAAGGGCTAGACACAAAGCTGATAAGCTGGGTATTGGGAAAGCTCAAACATGGGCATAAAAAAACAGCCCCTCAAAAGAGGAGCTGTTCAAATTATATAAAGAAATTAGCTAAAGGGATTAAAGCCGCAGCGCAATCAAAGTTCGCTTACAGTTCTACTGCACCCTCTACCAACACAGTTGCTTTGTTGTTGATTACTTCAACAAAACCGCTTTGGATAGAATAGCTTTCTACTTCTTTTTTATCCTTCAAAATTTTTAGGTTACCCTTACCCAAGGCACTTACCATTGGTGCGTGCTTGTCGAGTATTTCGAATAAACCACTAATACCAGGCAATTGTACACCGTACACTTCGCCACTGTATAGTTTTTTCTCCGGAGTTAATATTTCTAAAATCATAAATTATCCTTTTGCAGCTTCCATCATTTTCTTACCCTTTTCAATTGCATCATCTAGTGTACCCACTAAGTTGAATGCAGCTTCTGGATACTCATCCACTTCACCATCCATGATAGCGTTGAAACCTTTAATGGTATCTTCAATGCTAACGAATACACCTTTTAGACCAGTGAACTGTTCAGCAACGTGGAAAGGCTGAGATAAGAAACGTTGTACTTTACGAGCACGCTGTACAGTCATTTTATCTTCGTCGCTTAATTCATCCATACCAAGGATAGCAATGATATCTTGTAGTTCCTTGTAACGCTGAAGAATTAATTTAACACGGTTAGCAGTATCGTAATGCGCATCACCTACAATTGCAGGAGTTAAGATACGAGAGGTAGAATCCAATGGATCCACCGCAGGATAGATACCTAAGTCGGCAATCTTACGGCTTAATACGGTAGTAGCATCTAAGTGCGCGAAAGTAGTTGCAGGAGCCGGGTCAGTCAAGTCATCCGCAGGTACGTAAACCGCTTGTACAGATGTGATAGAACCGTTCTTGGTTGAAGTGATACGCTCTTGCATCAATCCCATTTCAGTGGCAAGGGTTGGTTGGTAACCTACCGCAGAAGGCATACGACCTAACAAGGCAGATACCTCAGAACCAGCTTGTGTGAAACGGAAGATATTATCTACGAAGAACAAGATGTCCTTACCTTTTCCAGTACCATCTCCATCACGGAAATATTCCGCGATAGTTAAACCACTCAACGCCACACGAGCACGTGCACCTGGAGGTTCGTTCATTTGACCAAATACGAAAGTAGCTTTAGAATCTTTCAATCCTTCCATATCTACTTTAGATAAATCCCATCCACCTTCTTCCATGCTATGTTTGAAAGCATCACCATATTTCATGATACCAGCTTCAATCATCTCACGCAATAAGTCGTTACCCTCACGAGTACGCTCACCCACACCAGCAAATACAGAAAGACCACCATGGCCTTTAGCAATATTGTTGATTAATTCTTGAATCAATACGGTTTTACCTACACCCGCACCACCAAACAAACCAATTTTACCACCTTTTGCGTATGGTTCAATTAGGTCGATTACCTTAATACCAGTGAACAGGATTTCTGTTGCAGTACTTAAGTTTTCGAATAATGGTGGCTTATTGTGAATAGGACGACCGTTTACTTTGCTTAATTGAGGAAGACCATCAATAGCGTCTCCAGTTACGTTAAACAAACGACCGTTGATACCTTCACCCACAGGCATTGCAATTGGAATACCAGTATCCACTACTGCCATACCTCTTACTAGACCTTCTGTTCCGTCCATCGCAATGGTACGTACACTGTCTTCACCTAAGTGCTGTTGCACTTCTAATACAAGCTTGTCGCCGTTTTCTTTGGTTATCTCTAAGGCATTGTAGATTTCAGGCAGTGCGCTGTCCTGAAAATGAACGTCTACAACCGCACCAATAATTTGTTTAATCTTCCCTGTTGTTGCCATAAATGGTTGATTTGGCCGCAAAGGTAAGGGTAAGGAGCAAAAAAAAGCGAGGGAACTAGTCCTTTTTTTTCTTTAGTAGCGAAAAGAGGGATTGAGCAATGGGTACCAGTTTCAAAATATTCCAAGCGCCGCTGAGGGTGGCGGTGTTTAGAATAGCGGGAACAATAGCCCCAGAAGCCTGTTTGAACAGCTGTCCGGGTACTTTTCCGGCTAAATTAGCCAGTTCTTTTTCCTGATTAGCCACCTGCCCTTTTAGTTGCTCCATAGCATGCTGCAGGTCGGCTTGGTTCTTTATAGGAGGTTGGGTATAACGGGGCATTACTTAAATAAATTTTTAATGAGGGCATCCACTACCACAGTAGCCAGTTTTTTACGGAACAAAACCACTATAAGCAAGAGACCCAGAAAAAAAGCGGCCACATAACCAAAGCCTTTCACCAAACTACCAGTGAGATCGGTCAAATAATAGGCAGCCATAATTCCCCCAAAAACCAGTGCAAAAGCAAACAGGGTAGATAGCAAGGTGATCACCACCACCGAAGCCATTTTATGACTTAGTTTTTGCGTCACTTGCATTTTAGCCAATAGAATACGATTCTCTATATAAGCTTCTAATTCCTTTTTGGCGTTCCCAAAAAAATCTTCCGATTCAGACATGTTGCAGTTCTTTTTTGAGGATTAAGCCTCAGCAATTTTTTGTTCCAATTCTTTTACCAAATTTTTGGCTTTTGCAAGAAGTTCATCTACCCCTTCTTTGGCATTATCATAGCCTTCGTGCATATTATCTTTTAAATGATCTGCTTCAATATTAAGTGTAGATAACAACTCTTTGCCCTTCTCTGAATTCAAGTATAATGCCAGTGCGGTTCCGGCTAGCGCACCCAGCAATAATCCCGAAATGAATTTACTGTTCTCGCTCATAAATAATACATTTGATACAAGTTACAACAAATGCAGCAAGAACTTAAAATAAACCGTTATATCTTTTTAGCAGTTATCCTGATTTTTGCAGGATTCCTATTCTATACACTGCAACAATTTTTTACTGCATTTTTAGCAGCAGTATTGTTTTATGTGCTCAGCAAACCATCTGTTGAAACACTGGTAAAGAAAAAAAACTGGAGTAAGTCTGCAGCAGCTGCATTAGTAATTGTCATTTCCTTTTTTATAATTCTTTTGCCCTTTTCATTATTGGCAGGTATGTTATACAACAAAGCCTTATTAATAGCTGGCAATACCGATGCATTTTTAGAACCATTAAAAGCATTGGATAAAAAATTACAAGCCGAATATCATTTTCAATTATTGTCTGAGAAAAACTTGAGTGGACTAGAAGGATACTTTACCAATTTTATCAGCAACTTATTAAACCAAGGATTGAACTTACTCAGCTCAATTGGTATGATGTATTTCATTTTATTCTTCATGATAACCAACTTGAATAGAATGGAAGCTGCCATCGTTTTTTACTTGCCATTTAAGCGTGAAAAAATCATGTTGTTTGCCAACGAATTGCATGCACAAACAGTTAGTAATGCCATAGGTGTTCCATTAATTGCAATCATACAAGGAGGATTGGCATGGGGCTATTACTGGTGGGTAGATCTAAGCCAACCCGGATTCTGGGCAGTTCTTACAGGTTTGTCATCGATCATTCCAATTGTTGGTGCGGGAATTATTTGGGTACCTATTAGCATTTACTTAATGGCGAATATGGGTGTTGCAGAAGGTGTAGGATTGATTGCATGGGGATCCATTGTATTAGGCACCATGGACAATGTGGTACGTTTTGTACTCGCTAAAAAAATGGCTGATGTGCATCCATTAGTAACTCTATTGGGCGTTATTATGGGATTAAAATATTTTGGTATTACAGGCTTAATATTTGGCCCTTTATTGATTTCCTATTTCTTAATCTTATTGAAAATATACTACCAAGAATTTGAGCATACCCCAACCGTAATAAAGAAAAAGCGCATCATTAAAACGCAGTTTAAATTGCCGTTTCTAAAGTAAAGCGTTATAAATAAACCCTGCAGCCAATGCACCTAAAATAGGACCAACTATTGGCACCCAAGCATAGCTCCAATCGCTTGATGATTTATTGGTCATGGGTAAAATAAAATGCATGATACGCGGGCCCAGGTCACGCGCCGGGTTAATGGCATATCCCGTGGGCCCGCCAAAACTTAAACCTATGGCGAGTACCACTAATGCTACAGGCAAGGCATCTAGCGAACCTAA
>NCHN01000024.1 GCA_002281875.1 Sphingobacteriia bacterium 24-36-13
GCAAAATTACTCAAAAACAAGGCCTTTCCTGTAATATTTTGTTGAAAGGCAACACTAATCATTACATTTAGTTCATATATAAATAAGCATATGAGTGCAATTTTAGAATTAACCAATCTGAGAAAACATTATGCCACCCAAAAAGCGGTGGATGATATTAGTTTCTCCATTGAGCAAGGAAGTATTTTTGGATTACTGGGTCCAAACGGAGCAGGTAAAACCACTTTATTGAGAATGATTACGGGGATTTTTTATCCAGACAGTGGTCATATTCAATTTGATGGAAAAACTTTTGATCCGTTAAACGACATCATCAAAATTGGCTATATGCCAGAAGAAAGAGGCTTGTACAAGAAAATGAAAATTGGTGAGCAAGCCATGTACTTAGCACAATTAAAGGGTTTGAGCAAAGCAGAAGCGATGCAAAAAATCAAGTTTTGGTTCAAGAAATTAGAAATGGAAACTTGGTGGAATAAAAAAGTAGAAGACCTAAGTAAGGGTATGAGCCAGAAATTACAGTTTGTAACAACGGTTTTACATGAACCCAAACTCATCATTTTAGATGAACCTTTCAGCGGATTAGATCCACTAAATGCCAACTTAATTAAAGAAGAAATTTATGGATTGGCCAAGAGAGGAAGTACTGTCATATTCAGTACCCATAGAATGGAACAGGTGGAAGAAATTTGCGACCATATTGTTTTGGTAAACTTGGGTAAAAAGATTTTAGATGGAACTGTTCATAATATTAAGCAACAGTTTAAAGAAAATAAGTTCAGCATTAAATTAAATGAATTGCCAGGCACATTAAGTGCTCCAGCATTTAATATTGTGAATGTAAACGACAACGAATTGGTATTGCAAATTAATGAGGGATTTAAAAGCAATGATATTTTAACCCATTTCTTACACAACCAATGTACTATTGAATCTTTCCACGAAATTCTACCCACTCTGAATGAAATTTTTATTAGTCAGGTAGAGGGAACACATGCCACAGCTAGAGCATTTCAAAAAACAGACAACTAATTATATGAACAAGATATTGATTATAATACAACGCGAATACCTCAGTAGAGTAATGAACAAGCGCTTTCTACTGACAACCATTCTCACCCCCTTAATTATGGTGGGCTTTATAGCAGGAGCTGCATTCCTTGCTGCAACAGATAAAGAAATGCATAAAATTGCGGTAGTAGACCAGAATGGTTTCTTTAAAGGCAACTTAAGAGATGCAAGTGATATCAAATTTGAATTTCCAACTGACGTAGATACTGCTAACTATTCAAAGAAAGGCTATACCGATATTATTATCATTCCAAAATTTGAGGGCACAGCCAAAGCAGAATACATCATTCGTTCTAAAAAGAGAATTGGCTTAAGCTTGGAATCTAAAATTGAAGACAGAATCAACGATGCCATTGAAGACCAAATGCTGCAACAAGCAGGAATTGATCGTGCACAATTAGACTCTATCAAATCATCCTCTCAGTTTGCAGAAATGAAATCATTGGAAGAAACTGGTGATTCAGTTAAAGAAAGCTCCGCCGCACTCTCTTATGGAATTGGATTTGGAAGTGGCATGCTGATTTATATCACCATGTTTATTTATGGTGCCATGGTAATGCGTGGGGTAATGGAAGAAAAAACCAATCGTATTGCCGAAGTAATGATCAGCAGTGCTAAGCCCTTTCAATTAATGATGGGAAAAATCATTGGAATTGGTGCAGTTGGTTTAACCCAGTTTTTTGTTTGGATATTATTGATATTTGGCATCATTGCTGCTTCTCAATTTTTTATTCCCCAAGATGTGTTACAGCAAGTAGCCGAATTGCAAAAAGCCAATGCACAAATGGGACCTGGCGGCGCAGCGTCTATAGCACAAGCTGGAGAAACTGCTCAAAATTTATATAAGTTTCAAAACACCATGAGTACCGCCAACTGGCCTTTAATTATCAGTTGCTTTATTTTTTACTTTTTGGGCGGATACTTATTCTATGCATCATTATTTGCTGCCGTTGGTTCAGTAGTAAACGAAGACCCACAAGATGCACAAAGCTTAATGTTACCCATTACAATGCCAATCATTTTCTCTTTCATTATTATGAGCAGAGCAGTAGAAGATCCAAGTACTTCTATGGCAACATGGGCCAGCATTATACCATTTAGTTCACCTATGGTAATGATGGCGAGGATTGCGTATGGTGTTCCAGGCACAGTACCTTACTGGCAATTGGCAGCAAGCATGCTCACCCTCTTAGGTAGTTTCTTATTAACTACCTGGTTAAGCGGAAAAGTATACCGTACAGGAATTTTAATGTATGGTAAAAAAGTAGGCTGGAAAGAAATAGGCAAATGGGCTTTTAGGAAAAATTAAATATAAAAAGCGACCAATCAAATGGTCGCTTTTTTATTGTGCTAAAGAAATCCGCACATTCACACCCGCACGGGTATTGGTAATTGGTGCTGATGTTGAAATATAAGGAGTCACTCTTCTTTGATCAAAGAATAATTTCACATTGATCCTGCTATTGATTACATAGTCAATAGCAGGTGATATGGTTATTTCTTTTTGTCCACCAGTACCATAGGCATTGGTTTGATCTAACCTGCTATTACTTATGGATACATCTCTTACAGAAACATCCAGCTTTAAATTCAAATCGTTTTGTAGCCCTTTTCCTGTGATATTAAACGGCAATTTAAATCCTCTCTTTCTCCAATTCATTCCAACAATCCATTCAGTGCTCCTGCTTTCGCTTAATTGATAGTCAATCAAACTCAAACTTAACTGTCTGCTCTTTCTAAATTCTAAATTGAAATTGAACTGACTAATAGTAGTGAAATCAATTTTTAATAAAGGTTCAAAGCGTTCTGCCATACTGATATTGGGCACCAAGAAGAATGGAATAAAGTTACCACTGGTGGTATCAATAAATCCTGGGGCACTTAGTCTAAATGGATCTTGGTATAAAAGCGCACTACTAAAACTATTCATACTCAATTGACCATTGTAGCCATGACTAATGGTAAAATTGCTGAATAAGTTAGCAATGGCTGGTATTTTGGTAAGGCCTGTATAAGTTAATTTCCAGTTTGGTTTTGGAATAATTCCACTAAAAGGATTGGCACTGATTTTACTTGCACCCTCTCTTAATAAAGCAATGGTATTGGGATCTTTCCCTGTGTAAGCAGCCAAGAAAGAAGGTATCAATACATCTTGTGCATACCTACCATATCCGGTAGCATATCCATCAGGAGTGAATTTTTGGTTAGCAGGTAATTGCTGCCAGTATGGATTTAATGCAGCTACTCTTCTAGACACGACCAATCTATTGGCTTCAAACTCTTTGAATGTTGCTGACAATTCATTTGGATTACTATTTCCAAACAGGGTATTGAATGCAATATAAGAAACGCTGAAACCTCCGTTAAACAATGGATTCAATTGACCAAAATTATTGCCCGAGCCAGTAGTGTCTTTAATAAGCGCAGTATAGTCTTTGGTAAATGATTTGTCTAAAGTAATATCAATTAATAACTCTCTTATAGGTTCTATTTGTGCAGTGATATTGAGTCTTTGCTCAAAGCTTTGTCTGTACAAAAAGTTGAATGTGCTGTCTTTGGTTAACAAGCCTTTCGAAATTTTATTATTGATCCAATTAGCATCCGGTTGTTTACCAAAAACATAATCTAAACCAGGTGCCATGGTTTGAAAATTCTGACCAATAAAGTTGGTGCTGTCCATATAACCCGGCAATCGACTTCTAAAGTTTTCTCCGTAATTAATAGAGATATTTTTGAACATGGTGATGAACTTACCCGCCGATCTTTCAAGCCCACCTAATTCAGGCGTAGTAGCTTGACGCAACATTTTTTCGGCGTTCTTAATATCTCTTCTTTGTTGTCTCCAACGCTTTAAGGCATCCGTTCTTTTTTGGCCCAATAAACCAGCAATAGCTTCTGCTTTAGTTGGGAATACAGAACCCAACGGATTTATTGCTGGTGGTGCACTCTTTCCATTCTTCGGATCATTCTTAGATCGTGGTGGCGGTATATTATCTAATGCTCGCATCCACCTAGACTTAGCATATAAGTTTCCAAAATTGAATTGTGCATTCAAATTATTCTCTTGCGAATTTTCAATCGTATTCCCTAAGTTCACTGCAATTCTACTTGCACCAATCCAGCTATAAGAAGTTCCATAACTGTACCGCGCTGTAATCCAATCAGAGAAAGGAAACTTATTCAATGGAATATTGTAATTCATGATGGCTTTCTGCTGATACAGTGTATTTCTACCTCCTTTAAAGAAATTAGTTCTAACAGAATCTTTTTTAAGCTTGGTATCAATTCTTCCAAAAGGTTCATCTACTCGAGCGTTATTGGTAGCATTAAAGTCTACATTAACAGAGCGTGTTAAATCCCAACGTAAATTATAGAAACGATCAAACGTAAAATACTTATCGTAAGTAGTATCTACTCTATCTACTTTACTATTTACCGTATTCACAATACGAGGAATAAATTCTCCGAATTGCCTATTAATATCGGCCCTGAAACTTAAGAAAGAAGGCTTTAAATTAAAATTGGCATCTCTAATAAAAGCCAACCAAGGACTCTTCCCTTTTATTATTTTCTTAAATGGTTCAATAAAATTGTTCTGACCAATATAAGTGTAACCCAATCCTCCTCTATGTCTGGTCACTTTGTTTTGGGCAATAACCGGACTAGTATGTTCGGTTTGTGTAAAAGAATAACTAAAGTCGAAATTGCTTAAACTTAATAAGCCTGCTCTACCTGGACCTTGCAATACTCGAACATTGGTAAAGTTGAGTGTTTTAATAGTTGTAATATCAGCTGCTGCTCGCTTAATAGAATCTCTTTTATCTGGGGCAGCTGCATTTAATTTATCTCTGTAATTCACATCCATATCGTATGGATCAAATTCAGGAGTTAAAGTTGAACGATTGATGCTTGCATAAATTGGAACAGACAACCTTGCTTTTTTAGGAACCAATTTTCCAGCATCAATATTAGCTGCAATATCAAACTGCATTAAATTATCTCTCGCTCTTTCATTCACCCTTTGTTCAATGGTTCCAAATCCTTGGGTATACGTATTTGCAGAAACAGACAAAGTTCCTAAATCGGCTAATACCAAATCTACCCTACCTAACGCAGCATATCCGCCTTTTTCATCCAAACCAGACAACCTTAATTCATTGGCCCATACTTCTGCACTTATGGCTACACCATTGGGTCTAGCAGGATTTTCTACAGCAACTAAAAATCCACGCACTTCTCCTAAATTAGGATTACCCATGATCGACATGGTTTTATTGCCAATGATTTTTCTATAAATATTGCTTAGGGAAGCGCCCGAATTATTTCTTTCTAATTTTAAATCTATTAAGTCTCTTAAAAAGAAATCAATATTGTTGTCTTCTGGCCAAACCCTTGCTTCTTGTCCACGAGGATAAATACCAGGAGCAGTTATTTTTAGCGGAATTTTTATTTCATAATAATTGTTCAAAAAGTCTTGCCCAATTCTAATGACCGCCCTAATTTCATTATCCACTACTGGCCTTTGACCTGTAATAGATTCTGCGTGTAAATACATCGACAATTTGGTGTACCGTCTGATATCCAAATTCAATGTTTTAAAAATTCCTCTTGCATCACCTGCTTGTAAATTATTTACGCGCATAGCAATGGCCTGTTCATTCTGCTGTAGGTTTACCCCATTATTACTTAACAATTGAACACGTTCCACATTTGGTGGCATTAAATAATTCACTGGGGTTCTGCTGCTGTTCTCTTCTAAGTTTACAGCAAGGGTATTAAATTGTGTTCCTGTTGTTGTATTAATAGGCGTATAAGAACCTGTAGTATCTAAATTATAAATGAACTGGCGCCATTGGTTTCTAACTAAATCTAAACGGGCTAATCTTACTACAACTGAATCTTCAAAATCGGTCATGAACAAACGAACAAAACGAATCGATTTAAAGTCGGGAATATTTCCAATTTTTCTGGTATAGCCTTTAATGGGAACCCTAAACAAATACCAATCTTCCGTTCTAGTTACCCCATCTGCAGAGTTAACTGTTACGCGTTTTTTATCGGTGATATAAGGGGTCCTACCTACATCCATTCCAGGAGCCAAGGGCACTTCGTATTCATAATAAGATTCAGATTCATTCAAGGTATTGTCTCTATTTAAATCTTCATTATCCGGATAGAGTGTTGCAGCAGAAGTGAATATTCCATCTGAAACAGCAACTGGTGAATTGCCTTGCGGATTATTAAAGTTTTTATATCGTCCTAAAATTCCTGTTCCAACCGCATCAAAAGCAGGGTCTCGATACCATTGATAGTTATCATTAGAAGGGTCTTGAAATGCACGCTGATAAACAGCAGAAGCTGGACCAAAATTATTGGCGAGTTGTTGTAGTATATATGCTTTCTTCCTGCGCTCCGCTATATCATCAATACCATCAAAGCCCACATCTTGAAAAACTCGATCATTCGGATCGTTGCTAAATGCCTGCGTAATTTGAATTGGATTCACCGGTGTTTTACCCCAAGTATTGCTGCTATCAACAGAGGCAGGAACAGTAGGCGTATTCATTCCATTTTCATAAAAACGACGTCCATCTTTTAAAATGTCTTCGCTGATATTTCCAAAGTTCAAAAATAATTTTCCGCCTCTACTTGCAGGATTAGTAATAAATGGATTCTGCATCCAGAATTCTACGAACTCAATATTATTGGTTTCAAAATCAGTTTGATCAATTGCACGCATAATTCCACCCCAACGTGTGGTAGGATTGCTCAAACGACCATTGGCATTAATTTGACCAGGGCGGGTTTCAAAATTATAAGGTCCTTTTTCAGTTGGATAAAAAGCCAAATCAAAAGTTGCTGCTTGAACGTCTGTAATATTCGTAGTTCTTTGCGGAAACAATTCATTGGTAAATACCTGACGAACACGAGGATCACTTAGCTCTGCCAAATTTCTACGCAAAGGATTATTCGGACTATTCTTGTCTTGTAAATTCGGCTCAATATTATACCAAGCCATTTTGGCTCGGTTAAAATTATAATTAATAGAATCGGTTAAAGTAGATTCAGGGAAACGAGGATTCCCCTGAGGTGTCGATGCCAATGCCCAAGACACAAAAGGAAAACGCAAATCTATATTGGCGCGAGTTCCTTCAAAATCATCAATAAAAATCAACCCTTGGTCTCCTTTTCCTATTTGTGGTGGATGTCCGGGTTTTAATACAGCTGCTTCTCCATAAGCATTTATAGAAGACTTTGCATTCGTAGTATAAAAAGGGAGCTTATCTAACATTCTAGTTAAGCCTGGTAATTCTGAACGATAACTAAAATCTACCCCATACATGGTATTTCTAATAGGGTCATCTCCGTAACCCATTTTTGTAAAGAAAGGGCGCTCTCCTAATCTTACCATGGATGCTCCAACAGATAATTTTTTACTCGCTAAATAATCTACCCTTAATCCAGCAAATCCTCTTTGCTGCATACCAAATCCAATATTGTTTTCAAAGTTTACTTTAACTGGAATATTCGCACTTAAGATACCTTGGTTCAAAATTTTAACCGTACCCAAATTGTAATCTACAATAAAGTCTGCCCCTTCTCTTAACACTTGCCCTCCTGCAGTTACCGACACCGAACCTTGTGGAATATTAAATGTGTTCAAATAAATTTCAGAACTACCTCCAGACCCTTTCACTTGCCCCTGCATCACAAATCGATTTACATTGGCAAATGTTTGCGCAATCGCTTTAATAGAATCATACAACTGATAGTATACATATTTATCCTTGGTTGCCTGTGGCAGGCCTGAAAAAGCAAGTGTATCTAAGTCTCTACCAAATGGCTCTAATACAGGAAATACCACCCTTCCCATCTGCGGTAAAATGGTAAAGCCTTCTATATAATCAAATACACCATCGGGTTGAGGATCGTTTCGATTATTGAGTCGATCTAAATTTAAAATTCGCAAGAGTGGCTGACCGTCTACAGTTGGAGCTGTTTCAGGCAAGAATCTTTTTAATCCACCACTTGGCTCTTCGTATAATACATTTAATTTAAAATCAGTTCTTTCTATGCCACCAAACAAATCTAATGAGTACACATTCTTCATCATCCAACTCCAGATAGGTAAGTTGGTTCTTTGCGAAGTGGCTTTCAATAATTTTAAGAACAATACTTTTTGAACACCTTGATTAGAATCTAAAGAAATATCCTGTGAAAATTCACCTACTTGAAATACTCTACCATTGTATGTGTATTGAAAAGCGACTGCCAATACTTCGTCGGCTTGAAGTTGGGTATTAATAGAAAGGAACCCTGCTTGTGCATTAAAATAATATTCGTTGGTAGATAATTTTCGTGCAAAAGTTTTTTCAAAATCATCCACAGGTCTCAAGCCTTTGGTCAACAATAAACTATTGATGAATGCAGGATTTCTTGCATTCGGATCACCTGCTAAAGAAGCATATAAATTATTGGCGCCATTTGCAGGCAATGGATTATTGGTTAAAGACTGAATTGCATTATTAAAAGGAGAAGGTTCACCTAAATCCATCAAACCCACAATATCTCTTGCATCTGTAGTGGCGCCTGTTCTATTGGTTACCCAAACTTCCATACGTTGAATTTGTACCTGAGAATTCACAACAGGCAAATTGCGCATGGTTTTATTAAAATTGTCTTTGAAATATTTACCTAATAAAAAGTGCCTGTTCTCTTCATATTCATCTAACTTCTTTTGAAAGGACTGGGTAGCTGCACCTCCTTGTAAATTTAAACTTTGCCTAGAAGATCGCTGGTTAGCCAACGCACCTGTCACAAATAATTTTCCAAATTGCAATTGTGCTTTAACCCCAAATAAGTTTTGTGCACTAGGAATTAAAGTTCCCTTCGATTGAAAGGAGATATTCCCTGCTTCAATGCTCTTGATGATTTCATCGTCCATTCCTTTGTAATCTAATTTCAATTGGTTGTCGAAACCTAAATTGGTAAGGGTATTATAGTTGATGGGGAATTTGAGTTTATCGCCAATATTCGCATTCAAATTTAGATTGGCATTCATATCAAAGTCGAAGCCCCCATTTTTTCTAGCACGTTCAGGCAATGTAGGGTTTTTGATATTTTGACCTTGATAACCAGCCATTACATTCACTTCACCAGATGGGCGAATATCTACTTTCAGGTTTTGACCAGTTAACCCAAATATTCGATCGAATAATTTAGGATAGGTTTGTAAAGGAGGTCGTTTTGTTTTTTGATTTAATAAAGAAAGTGCATCCGCTCTTTTCTTAAAATAATCGTTCTCCGATTTTTTAGCTTCCAGTTTCCAAAAATCTTCAAAAGAAATGGCAGCAGGTTTGCGGTACCAAATATTACCAATTTTTTCGCTAATAAAATAAGACTTGGTTTTAGGATCGTACGTTGTTTTTCTTTTTACTAATCCAGTGTCTTTTATATCAAAAGGATTTTTATTAGGAGCACTCATGGCATCCCCTCTTCTGTCTTGAATAGGAAAACGCAAACTATCTTTCGTTTGGGCAAAAGAATTAGTACACCACAGAATGGTCAAACAAAAAAACAAAATGGAGAAGGAATACTTCAACAACAGTCCCGCTTGGTTAAGTAAAGCTCAATTCGATGGCTATAGGTTTTTGAGTGCTAGTTTAATAATTTCTTCTAATGAACTGTTTTCGGGGGATGTTTGCATGGTTTTTTTAACAGCTTGTTCGGCCATTACTCTACCAATGCCCAATGAAATTAAGGCATTTATTGCATCCGAATCTATTTGCGGGGTAACAAATCCGGGTAAAATATTTTCATTGTGCTGTTTAGCCAGCTTATCCCTTAGTTCTACAATCAATCTTTCTGCCGATTTTTTACCTATTCCCTTGATTCCTTCCAATTGTTTGGTGTTACCCTGAACAATGGCTCGGGTAATTTCTTCGGGCTTCATGCCAGACAACATCATACGGGCTGTAGAAGCCCCTACCCCAGACACGCTAATCAGTTGTAAAAAAAGGTCTTTCTCAGACAATTCAGCAAAGCCAAAAAGGGTATGCGAATTCTCGGTGATATGCAAATAAGTAAACAATTGCCCGCTCTCTTTATTGCTAATAGCAGAGAAGGTATTTAAACTGATTTGAAGATCATACCCTACTCCATTTACATCTACCACTACTCGGGCAGGTGTTTTAACAGCAAAATGACCACGAACAAAAGCTATCATAATTGAGACGAAAATAGCAAAAAGAAAGCAATTAGGCGTACCTTCAATCTTTTATATAACCCCTATAATAAATGAATAAAAGAAGCGCAGCTATTACCGCAGTTGGAGGATATGTTCCCGAAACAAAGTTGACCAATTTTGATTTAGAAAAAATGGTAGATACCAACGACGAATGGATTAGAACAAGAACCGGTATTGAAGAAAGAAGAATATTAAAAGAACCTGGTAAAGCCAGTAGCGATATGGCAGTCCCTGCCATTCAAGAAATTCTTCGCAAGAAAAATTTAGCCCCAACCGATATAGATTGCATCATTTGTGCAACAGTTACACCAGATATGGTTTTCCCAGCCACTGCCAATATCATTGCCGATAAATTGGGCGCCACCAATGCTTGGGGATTTGACATGAGTGCTGCCTGTAGTGGTTTTTTATATGCCGTAACTACAGGAGCTATGTTCATTGAGAGTGGCCGATATAAAAATATAATTGTAGTTGGAGTTGATAAAATGAGTGCCATTATCGATTATACAGACAGAGCTACTTGTATCATTTTTGGAGACGGAGCAGGAGCCATTTTACTACAACCTACCGAAGAAGAAGTGGGCATCAAAGACAGCATCTTACGCAGCGATGGAAGTGGCAGACAATATTTACATATGAAAGCAGGTGGTTCTTTAAAACCAGCAACTGTAGAAACAGTAATGGCTAAAGAACACTATGCCTACCAAGAAGGACAAGCCGTTTTCAAATTTGCGGTAAAAGGCATGGCCGATGTAAGTGCCGAATTATTAGAGCGAAACAATTTAACCGCAGATGATATTGCATGGTTGGTTCCACACCAAGCCAATTTAAGAATCATTGATGCAACCGCCAACCGCATGGGTTTACCCAAAGAGAAAGTGATGATTAATATTCAGAAATATGGCAACACTACTGCTGCAACATTGCCACTTTGTTTATGGGATTGGGAGAAACAATTAAAGAAAGGAGACAATATTGTTTTGGCAGCATTTGGTGGTGGATTTACCTGGGGAGCAACTTGGGTTAAATGGGCTTATGACAGTGAATAATATTGGATAAATATTTTCTAAAAGAGAGGAGCAATATGAGTAAAAAGTTCAAAGGAGTTGGAACCGCTGCAATACATGCATCTGGTCATGCCAATGCAGATCATGCACATTTAACGCCCATTTATGCTAGTTCAACTTTTACGTTTGACACAGCAACTGAAGGGAGTGAGCGTTTTGCAGGTAAAGACAAAACAAAAATATACAGCAGATGGGGCAACCCAAGTTTTACTGTAGCAGAAGAAATTATTGCCGCATTAGAAACTTTTGGACTTAAGAACGAACAAGGGGAACCCCTAGAAGTTAAAGCCTTATTGCACGCTAGTGGTCAAGCCGCATTAAGCACTTTATTTTTAGGTACTTTAAGCAAAGGAGATGCTGTATTAACACATCATGCATTGTATGGTGGCACACACGAACTCTTGCACAAAGTATTAGCGGATACGGGTGTGGAGACAGTGATGATCAACCTAAATAATGAAACAGAAATTGAAGCAGCGCTAGTTCAATATCCTTCTATAAAATTGATTCATATTGAAACACCATCTAATCCTACATTGCGTTGTATAGATATTGAAAGGGTTTGCAACATTGCGAAAAATAAGGGCATTTTAGTTTCTGTAGACAACACAGCAGCAACCCCTTATTTGCAACAACCATTTAAATGGGGCGCAGATTTTGTGATGCACAGCACTACTAAATTTTTGAATGGCCACGGCACTGCAGTAGGTGGAATATTACTTGGGAAAGACCTCACCTTAATGAACGGACCCATTTGGAAATGGCATGTTTTATTAGGCGGAAATAGCAATGCATTCGATTCATTTTTATTAACCAATGGATTAAAAACATTAGAGTTAAGGATGGAGCGTCACTGCAGCAACGCCGTGCAGGTTGCCAATTTTTTAGCCCACCACAAAGCAGTAGAAAAAGTAAATTTTTGCGGACTACCTACCCACCCAGATTATGCCATTGCAAGAAAGCAAATGAAACAAGCAGGGGCACTCATGAGTTTTGAATTAAAAGGTGGATTAGAAGCAGGTAAAAAATTTATTGATGCGTTGCAAATTTGTGTAAGAGCCATTTCATTTGGAACACCAGATACCTTACTATCGCATCCAGCCAGTATGAGTCATATGGGATTATCTAAAGAAGAACGTTTGCAATTTGATATAACAGATGGATTAATCAGACTAAGTGTAGGAATAGAAAATGTAGAAGATATTATTGCCGATTTTGAACAAGCGCTAAACACACTATGAATATCAATATCAGAAGAGCCGAAGCACGAGACTGTGCCAGAATATTAGAATTAATAAAGGAACTGGCTGTGTATGAAAATGCGCCAGACGAAGTAACTGTAACCTTAGATCATTTTATTGAAAGTGGATTTGGCCAAAAACCAGTATGGTGGGCGTTTGTAGCCGAAGAAACAAAAGCCGATGGAAGCAACGAAATACATGGATTTGCTCTCTATTATATACGATATAGTACTTGGAAAGGACAAAGAATGTATTTAGAAGATATATTGGTTACAGAAAAAATGAGGGGGCAACATATCGGAAAACTACTTTTTGAACGTTTAATAGAAGAGTGTAAAGAGAAAGAGCTGAAAGGAATGGTTTGGCAGGTATTAGAATGGAATGAACCTGCTATTCATTTTTATAAAAAATACAATGCCCATTTTGACCCAGAATGGATCAATTGTAGTATTAACTAAAAATTGAAAAGTGAGATTGAACAAAGGTATTATTGGTTTGCTGGTTGTAGTAACTGCTTTAATGATGGCCTGTTCAAAAACAGGAACATCGGCCGATCCAGTAGTTGGACCTAAAGGAACAGCCGTGGACAAGTTAGCCAAAGGCATTAACCTTTCTAATTGGTTTAATGATTATTCGGATGCCGGGCAATATAGTAACCGATACAATAATACCCACTATAAACAAATAAAAGATGCAGGATTTACTTATGTAAGACTGCCTATTGGACCATCAGTTATTAGTAATCCAAGTAAGATAGAAGAACTACAAACCAATAATTTAGTTCATATAGAAAATGCAGTGAAAGGCATCACAGCAGCAGGATTATCTGTGGTATTAGAAATGCATGCAACCGGAGATAATTTTGAAGCAAGATTGGCCATTGATCCTTTAGCAAGATTATCATTTAGACAGTTTTGGAAAAATTTGGCCAATCATTTTAAAGGATACGACACATCGAAAGTGTTTTTTGAAGTATGGAACGAACCGCATATTGGCGCAGAACGTTTGGTATCGGGCATCGACAAAAATTGGTGGGCACCTTACCAAGAACAAATAGTCAATTCAATAAGAGAAGCAGCACCCAATCATTATATTATTGTAACTGCTGAAAACCACAGCAATTGGTACGAACTCATTCAATTGCAACCGTTGGCAAAGAAAAACATCATTTACAATTTTCATTTTTACGAACCATTTACTTACACACATCAGGGAGCAGATTGGATTGGAGCACCCTATTCATTCATTCGATTTCTCCCCTATCCAGGCAATCCAACAAACGTAAGCACATTAGCAGCGAATGCAACCAATGCAGGAGCCAAGTTTCAAATAGAATGGTATGGCCGTCAACAGTTTGCAGCAGACTCTATTAATAAAATCATGCAGACTGTTTACAATTGGAGTACACAGAAAAAAGTAGATGTCATTTGCAATGAATTTGGCGTACACAAAAAAGTGGCACCACCCGAAAGCATCCTCAATTATATGACGGATATGTCTACCTATCTCAACAAATTCGGCATTGGTTGGGGAGTCTGGGATTACGACGATACTTTTGGTATTGCCACATACACTACAGGTACCAGAGCCGTTCTACCTGTTTGGGACAACGGAATATTAAAGGCTTTAAAACTCAATTAGTATTAATTAACTAAAGCCGTTTGTAGTAACGGTTGCCCCAGCAATTTTTCCTACTAACCCTTGTAACACTTTACCAGGACCACATTCAGTAAATTCAGTAGCACCGTCTGCTACCATTGCTTGCACACACTGTGTCCATTTAACTGCACCAGTTAATTGATTAATTAAATTTTGTTTTATTTCTAAAGGATCAGACACCCCTTTTGCTACCGTATTTTGATATACAGGGCAAGAAGGCAAATTAAATGCTGCTGCATCAATTGCAGCGGCTAATTCTTCTTTAGCAGGGGCCATAAGAGGAGAATGAAAAGCACCTCCAACAGGTAAAACCAATGCACGCTTTGCGCCTGCTTCTTTCATTCTAATACAAGCTAAGTCAATTGCATTAATAGAACCACTAATCACCAATTGCCCAGGACAATTATAATTAGCAGCCACCACCACTTCACCTGTTTCTGCTTGAATGGCTGCACAAATTTCTTCTACTTTTTCATCGGCTAAATTTAATACAGCAGCCATAGTAGATGGATTCAGTTCGCAAGCTTTTTGCATGGCTTTAGCACGAATGCTTACCAACTCTAAAGCTTTGTCAAACGCCAATACACCATTGGCAACTAGTGCAGAAAACTCCCCCAAAGAATGACCAGCAACCATATCTGGTTTAGCACCTTCAATGGTTTTGAAAACCGCTACAGAGTGAATAAAAATAGCAGGCTGGGTAATATTGGTTTGCTTTAGCTCTTCGTCTGAACCAGCAAACATGGTATCACTAATACGAAAGCCTAGAATATCATTGGCTTGTTCAAACAATTCTTTTACAGAAGAATGCGCTTCATATAAATTTTTTCCCATTCCAGAAAACTGAGCTCCCTGACCAGGGAATACAAAAGCATGCTTTGCCATGAATTAAAAATTTATGGCAAAGTAAATGATTTTTTAAAACTCAGTCTTTAATTCTAGGTAACGAAGGAATTCTTCTTTGCGTTTTTCCTCTTTAAACTTACCACCATAAAAAGAAGTGATGGTAGAAGAAGTATCGTCTTCCACTCCACGGCTAGCAACACAAAGATGTTTTGCATCAATTACAATAGCCACATCTTCCGTACCCAATTCTTTTTGTAATTCTTTCGCAATTTGCATGGTTAAACGCTCTTGCACTTGAGGACGCTTTGCATAGAATTCAACCAATCTATTCAACTTGCTCAATCCAATTACTCTACCATTGCTGATATATGCAAGATGCGCTTTACCAATAATTGGTACAAAATGGTGCTCGCAATTGCTGTAGAAAGAAATATTCTTTTCTACCAACATTTCATTGTACTTGTATTTATTGTCGAATAAAGCAACAGAAGGTTTATTGGCAGGATTAAGGCCGCTAAAAATTTCTTTCACGTACATTTTGGCCACACGCTTAGGCGTACCTTTTAAACTATCATCAGACAAGTCTAATCCAAGGGTTTCCATGATGGCTTTGAAATGATCTTGAATAATCGCAATTTTTTCATCATCCGATTTATCAAAAGCACCAGGAACCATAGGAGTGTCCACAGAAGTACTAATATGATTATCTCCCATTTCTTCCATTAACTCATCATCCGTAAAAACGATTTTATCACCATTCAGTCGGATATTCGACAAAGTTTCGTTCTGTTTCATACAATCTAATTTTTAAAGTGTAACGCTCGTCTAGCTTGGCTCTTATTAAGTCGTAAATAACCACCGCAATATTTTCTGCAGTAGGATTTAAGTGCTTAAACTCCTGCGTATCTAGGTTTAAATTTTTATGATCAAATCTGTTTAATACTTGTTCTTTAACTAAGTCGCTCAAAATTTTCAGGTCAATTAAGTAACCAGTTTCTGGGTCAATTTCACCAGAAACCTGAACAATCAATTCATAGTTATGACCATGAAAGTTATCGTTATTGCATAACCCAAAAACCGCTTTGTTGCGCTCCACAGACCAAGCTGGATTATTCAGCCGATGAGCAGCATTAAAATGTTCCTTACGGAAAACAGTGATTCTTTTGTTATTCATGCTTAATTAATCTTAAGTCAAATGCCAAGTGAACGTTTGATTGTTTGGTACTGTTTCAGAAGTGTGCTGATCAAGTGTCCAAACCAATTGTTCTGTAAACCTATCCAAATACGTACCAGAAACCAAAAAAGATGTATTTAAGTAGATTCACAGTTATATAACGCAACGAAAAGCAAATTGTTTAAACTTGTTCCCCAAAATATTCCACATAAATTCTGGGCGTTTCGTACAATTTGACACAATGGAGCTTAACGGGGTTAGGTAAATGAGGGGCCAATTGGTTCCAAATTGCTAAAGCGAGGTTCTCAGTGCTACACATTTTACCCGCCATAAACGGCACATCCATATTTAAGTTCTTATGGTCCAAAAGGTCAATTACGTGGGTCTTAATGATTTTGCTCAATGCTTTTACATCGAATAAAAAGCCAGTATCCGGATCAGGAATACTTTTAATGGTAACATAAAGGTCATAATTGTGACCATGCCAGTTTTCATTGGCACAAACACCAAACACCTGCTCATTGCGTTCTTTGGACCAAGCAGGGTTGAATAATTTATGTGCCGCATTAAAATGTTCTTGTCTGGTCAGGTACACCATTCCGTATAAAATTTTTGCAAAGGTACAAAAATGGAGAAAGTTGCGTGTTTTTCGTCAACTTTACAAAATGAGGATTGTCATAACATCAGCCACAACGGCAGAATGGATGCCCATATTTGTGAACGTGAATGAACTGTATACAGGTAAAAGCAGTCGATTAAAATTGCAATTTTACCAGTCAGGGGTGGGATTATTGGCCTCATCTGTAGCCATTACCCGATTGGCCATAGAAGAACGCCCCGATTTAATAATCCAAGCAGGAATAGCAGGCAGTTTCAGCAAAAAATACGCACCCGGTCAAATAGTATTGGTGAACAATGAAATCTTAGGAGATACCGGAGTGGAAGAAAAAGGGGTTTGGAAAGACCTGTTCGACATGAAACTAGAGAAAAGCAGTTATCATCCCTTCGAAAAAAGAAAACTCCCCAATCCCTGGATAAAGCAATATAACTTAATGAACTTACCCATCGTGGATGGAATAACCGTCAATCAAGTGACTACCCAACCCACAAGGATTGCAGAATTAAAGAAGAAATATGGAGCCGCAGTAGAAAGTATGGAAGGTGCATCACTTCATTATGTAGGTAGAGAAACAGGAATCCCCTTTATTCAAATCAGGTCCATTTCTAATTATGTTGGAGAAAGAGATAAAAGCAAATGGTTATTAAAAGAGAGTATAGAAGGACTCAACAAAGTATTGCTACAATATGTTGATAAGCTGTACAACATGAAATAAATCTGAAAAGAATGGCTGATCAAACAATCCGTAATGATGAAATTTAGTTTAGCATTTTCCCCCTGCCCCAACGATACTTTTATTTTTGATGCCTTAGTAAATCAGAAAATAGACACGAAAGGAATAACATTCGAAGTTTTTTTAGAAGACGTGCAAACCTTGAATGAGTGGGCCATTCAAGGGAAGATGGATTTTTCAAAAATCAGTTATGGAGTTTGGAATAAAGTGAATCACCAGTATAGCTTACTCAATAGCGGAGGTGCACTCGGCAAGGGTGTAGGACCATTGCTAATCACAAAACCTGGAAACATCAACTCGGTAAATGACATGACCATAGCCATTCCAGGAGAAAATACGACCGCGCATTTGTTATTTAGTCTGGCCTATCCCAATGCAACTAAAAAAGTATTCAAAGTATTTCACGAAATAGAAAACGCAGTGTTGAATGGAGAAGTTGATGCAGGAGTGATCATACACGAAAACCGCTTTACTTACGAAGCAAAGGGATTAAAAAAAATTATAGACCTCGGCGCATATTGGGAAGAAACACAACAATTGCCCATTCCACTCGGAGGAATCATTGCAAAAAAAACCATTGACCCAGCAATCGTACAACAAGTGGACGAATTAATAAAGCAAAGTATTGAATATGCATTTGCCCACTACCCTACTGTTGCACCCTATGTGATAGCGCATGCACAAGAAATGAGCGAAGAAGTGATGCGGCAGCATATCAATCTCTATGTAAACAATTTTTCGCTCGATCTCGGCGCAGAAGGACTACTTGCTGTAGAAAAACTAACACGCATATAAGACTTGTGTCTGTAACTCTTCATGCCTTCGCTACAATCCGTTAACACGTCTTAAATGCTCGGCATGAATTTTCCAGACACAAGTAATAACTAAGTGTGCATCAGGAAAATTTTTTCTGAGCATTTAAGACTTCGAAGAAGGATTGCAGCGAAGAAAAAATGTTTGCTGATGCATGTGTAATTAATAGTTCATAGCTAATCCAATCCCAAATCCCATATCACTATCATAATGAATGCGCATACCGGCATTTTTAGCTAGGATATAGTTTGTAGACAACATATATTCCTTATCGGAGTTAATCATAAAAGCAGCCCTAATTCTTTTTGATATAGGAATATCCTCTCGTTTAAGTTGCACACGCAAATAACCAGTGTGATATACTTCGGTTTGCAAGGTCACCAACATAGGTAAGGTATAAGCAATACCTAAACTCATTTGAGTGCGTACATCTTTTGTATTTTTTTGTCGAAAAATATTTTGCTCTACTGCATGAATACCCTGTTTTCTGTATCTCCAATCAAATCCAATAAATGGCATTAACCACTGCATTCTACCTATATACCTGCCAATATGTGTTTCGCTCTCATAGCCATGCATATCATTGTACCCCAAACGCCATTCAGTAGAAATACTCCATCGAGTATTTTGCAACATCGCCATCCCATCATTCCCATTAGTAGCAAAATCATTTTGTGTCATAAAGTGGAAGGGATTGCTTTCTTTTTGAAGTTGTTTATAAGCCCATTTTTTATTCGGCAATAATGGATTATCCTTTTGCTTATCATAACTAAAAACACGATTCATTCCAGCCATCATATGATAAAGTATATGACAATGAAAGAACCAATCACCTTCGGTATTTGCTTCAAATTCGATGGTGTCCGTTTCCATAGGCATAATGTCTAACACATTTTTCAATGGAGCATAATCTCCTTGTCCATTAATTATTCTAAAATCATGGCCATGCAAATGCATAGGATGACGCATCATTGAATTATTGTACAAAGTAATCCGGACAATTTCTCCTTTTTTTATTAAAATTTTATCGGACTCTGCAAGTACTTTATTATCCATACTCCACACATACCTGTTCATATTACCTGTTAATTCAAAATGCAGATCTTTTCTGGGAATATTTGAACTAAAATTGGTTTTGATTGGAGATTTAAGTTTAGTATAGTTCAATGTGTTAAGCGTATTTTCTTCTGCATACATTACAGAATTCATATCCATTTTCTGCATGCTCATATCCATGCCCATTGCATCCATTTCTCCATTCATCTTCATCATATCATTCATCATCTGCATTCCTTCAAAATAATTCAGTTTTGCAAGTGGCTTAGCAAATACTTTAGTCCCTGATCCTAAAAAAAATGAAGCAGACTTGATGCGGTCTTCAGATGTAACCAAAAGCTCGTAAGCATTTCCACCAACTGGGATAGTTACTAAAATGTCATAGGTTTCAGATACACCAATAATCAATCGATCAACTTCAAAAGGAACTACATCATTTCCATCATTGGCTACCACAGTTATTGGACCACCCCCATAATTAACCCAGAAGTAAGTAGAAGCGCCGCCATTTGAGATACGAAGCCTTATTTTATCGCCGGCTTTAAATGAAGACAAATTACTTGTGGTTTTTCCATTTATCAGTACAGCATCATAATAAATATCGCTTACGTCCATTGCCAGCATTCTCTTCCACTCATTGTTTAGTTTAGTTTTAAAATGACCTGAACGAATTGCTTCAGCATAACTTTGGGTAGTTCCCTTTTTAATAGCAAACCAATCAGAAGCATTGTGTAACAATCGATGAACATTTTCAGGCTTAAAGTTAGTCCACTCACTCAATATGATTGGGATAGCGGGCAAATCATCAATCCCTTTTCTAAAGCTTGAATCAGTATCGCTCTTGTTTAATATTAAAGAGCCATACATACCAATTTGTTCCTGTAATCCACTATGGCTGTGATACCAATGTGTTCCATTTTGAATAATGGGGAAGCGATATAAATGCTTACTTCCAGGTTCAATAGGCATCTGAGTTAAAAATGGAACACCATCTTCTATATTGGGCAAGAACAAACCATGCCAATGAAGTGAAGTAGATTCATTCAATAGATTATGAACTACTATTTCAGCAGTATCGCCTTCAGTAAATGTAAGCGTTGGCATTGGAATTTGCCCATTTACAGCTATTGCTCTTTTTGCTTTACTCGCAAAATTGACAATGGTATCTTTAACATACAAATCATATCTAACTACTTTTTGTGCAACTACCAAGGTTGTTATCAAAACAAACAATAAGCTAACAATTAACTTATAAGAGCAATAAAAAGTAGTAGACTTCATGTTACAAGCTATTTAACGTTTTGAAACGGCAGAATAACCGTTAGTAACTCCCAACTTACTTCAATATTACCTTTATCACTTGAAGTTCTTACCACTTTATATGTAAGAGATTCAGTAATATCCTTGTTCACTATTGGCTTAACCGTAACACGAACGATATCATTTTCTACTTTATAGGCGTCAGCCAAATGCATATCCCAATCTTTACTTAAAATGAGTATCCATTCTTCCTTATTGGGGATTGTGAAAAATCCATATTTACCTTTTGGTATAAGTTTACCAGCTATTTGCACATCACTAGAAAATTCTATCCAAGTAGCTTTATGTGCACCAGTGGCCCAAACTTGACCATATGCAACTAAACCATTCCAAATATTCCTTCCTCTAACACTTGGTGAACCATAATCAATATGCACGTGGTTTTTCCCTACAAGAGCCATTGCAGAACGGCGTGGACTTTTTGCTTTCACAACTGTATCAGCACTAGTCTGATGATTTTCGTGTTGTGCATTCGTACTAATCGTAATCAATAAAGTAAAAAATAAAAATAATAAACTACGCATATGATTTTTTTAATTGTAAAAATGATAAAGTAACATCCAAACACTCATACCAATCATTAATAAATCTTCAATAATAGTAATCGTACTCATTGGTAAGTTAAATACTGCTCCTAAACAAGCGCACTGAATTTGTTTTTTATTCAATACAGACTGCAATACACCAATAATACTGATTCCCATTACTAAGAAAGTAACTGAATTGGTAATAACAACGTTAAAGTTAAGCAAAAAAGCTAGGCCAAGTGCTAATTCAATAAAAGGATAAATATATGCCCATCCATTAAAACGTTTAGCTACTATATCATACATCTGATAGCTTTCTGCAAATCCTTTAAGATTTAACAATTTAAAAAAAGAGAACACCAAAAAGAAAGCAGCCATAAAATATTGCATCCATTGCATCCAATCAAAAACTGAATTAGTAAATTGAATTAATAATGTTGAACTAGCTATGTAAATAAAAATTAATAAAACAGGCTTGTATGTTTCAAACCAACTTTTGGCTTGTTCTGTCATTTCTGAATGACTTAGCGCTGTAATTTGGTATTTAGGATCTAAAGCGCTTTGAAAAGTATTCAAAGAAATATGCTTATCCATAGTAATTGTTGCTGAGCTCAATTCTTTAGAAACTTCAACTTCGGTTACAAAGGGAACCATTAACAAGGCAGATTTAACTTTAGCAACACAGTTCCCACAGGTCATTCCTGTAATTTGATATTGATGTACCATAGTATTTATTTTATGGTACAAAATTCAGCCAATTCAGCCCTTATATCTTTGTAGAATTATAGATATAATTTGTAAGATTTACAAATGCCAAATTATAATTCATCTATATTAAATCGCTTCTTAATTTTTAAATTTTTGAAATGAGAGGGAGTTAGGCCAGTAATTTTTTTGAACTGATTACTCAAATAGGCAACACTACTATAATTCAATGTGTATGCTATCTCACTTAGACTCATTTCATCGTACATTAAAAGTTCTTTTACTCTTTCAATCTTTTGAAGAATAAAATATTTTTCAATGGTAATCCCTTCTACATCAGAAAAAAGGTTACTTAGAGATGAGTAGTCTGTATTCAACTTTTGGCGCAAATAGTCAGACAAATTCATACCTAATTCATTGTCTTTTTGATGAACCAACTCTCTAATCAAATTTTTGATTTGCTCAATTGTTTTCCCCCTTTTATCATCAATTATTTCAAACCCAAAACTCAATAAAAGTTCAGCAATCTGCTTTTTCTGGGTAGTATTTATATTTTCGATTGTTTCAACTTCACCTAATTCAATAGACTTCAATGAAAACCCTAATTTTTCTAACTCGGTTTTCACAATCAGCTTGCACCTGCCACAAACCATATTTTTAATATAGAGTTTCACGCATACTTATTTAACTAAAATTAAAAAAAGATACCAAATTATTCAGGATAACCTTTTCTTCGCTGCAATCCGTAAACGTCTTAAATGCTCAGAAAAGGTTATCCTGAAGCATTCATTACTGAGCATTTAAGGCTTCTATATGCTACTGCGTTGGAGTCTAGATTAAATTAGTGCTCTGGGGAAAAATTCTCCACATTTAAAACTTCAAAAAATACCTAGGAGAAAGCATTTATGAACTGTTGTATGGCATGTAAATCTTCTCATTTAAAACTACAAAAAGTGTTGCTGCATTGAGGTATAGATTAAATTAGTCCTCTGGGGAAAAATTCTCCACATTTAAGACCTTGAAAAGGGATTGTAGTGGAGAATTTTTCAACCCCAGAGGACTAAATAAAATTTAAGAAGGCTTCAACGCAGCAGCATAAGTTTCAAGGACTCTTTTCCGCGCCACTTCATGCACTACCATCGGCTGCGGATAGCCGAACGCTTGAAATTCCGGCACCCACTTTTTAATATATTTTAATTCTTTATCAAATTTCTCTGTTTGCAAATAAGGATTAAAGACCCTAAAATAGGGAGCAGCATCACAACCGCTACTAGCAGCCCATTGCCAACCACCATTATTGGCAGACAAATCAAAGTCTAATAATTTATTGGCAAAATAAGCTTCGCCCCAACGCCAATCGATGAGTAAATGTTTAGTCAAAAACGACGCGACAATCATTCGAACACGATTGTGCATAAAACCAGTTGCATTCAATTCACGCATACCTGCATCTACAATAGGATAACCCGTTTTACCCTCACACCATTTTTTAAACTCTTCTTCGTTATTGCGCCATTTTATTTTTTCGTATTCCGCTTTAAATGCATGGCCCTTTCCTACTTTAGGGAAATGCCATAAAATCATTTGATAAAAATCTCTCCAAATTAATTCGTTCAAATAAGTTTCATTTAAACCAGCAGCAATCGTTGCAAGTGAACGAATACTCACTGTACCAAATCTTAAGTGTACACCCATTTTAGAAGTACCATTTTCCAGTGCGGGAAAATCTCTGTTCTGGCTATACTTACGAACAATCTCTTCATTTAATTGCTTAGAAGGAAACACTGTTTCAACTTCTTCAAAATTCATTGAAGCCAAACTAGGAATGGCAAAGGGTGATAGTTTATAAAAATTAGCAAAATATTTTTCAGTAGGATAGGCTTTCAAATAATCAGGAGTTAATTTGGCTTTCCATTTTCTTGAATAAGGCGTAAAAACCGTGTATGGCTTACCATCATCTTTGGTTACTTCGTCCTTTTCAAAAATGACTTGGTCTTTAAATGTTTTAAAACCAATACCATTTGCAGAAAGCAAATCCGCAACAGCAGCATCTCTTTCTTGCGCATAAGGTTCATAATCGTGATTAGAAAAAACGGTTTGAACAGTATAAGTTGAAACTAGTTCAGTAAATACTTCCAAAGGCTTTCCATGAAATACCTGCATGCTACTTCCCATAGCAACCAATTCTGTTTGCATTTCAGTAATAGCCGCGTGAATAAATGCAACACGTTTATCGGAACGATCTTGCAGTTGAGCTAGAATTGAAGTATCAAAAATAAAAATGGGTAAAACAGGCTCACCCAATTTCAATGCATGGTATAATGCTGCATTGTCTTTTAATCGTAAGTCTCTTCTGAACCAAATGATATTAATGGAAGGCTTCATTCAACTGTTTTAGGATTTAACAGAAAAAGAAATAAAAAGTTCAACCGCGGCAGTATTCAACTGAAAGCCCAAAATCATACAAACAAAGGCGCAATGATTTCTTTGTACAAATGCGGTACCAATTGATGTGAATAAGCGCTTTTACCGCATTGCTTCACCCAACGCATTCCATAAATGGCATTGGTTAAAAACACTTCAGACGCATTCAACAAATCGGAAGGGGTTACCACACCCTCATTTATTTCATATCCCCTTTCGCGCAATTGCTTCAATACATATTTACGCATAACGCCCGACACAGGACCTTCAGACAATGCGGGTGTTTGAATCAATCCATTGGTTACTAAAAAAATATTTGCAATAGTTGCATCTGCTAAATTGCCTTGCGGATTCAATAAAACAGCATCGTTCAAGTGCTGCTCTTTCGCCCATAAAGCAGCCATCGCATAACCTAAATAATTGTTTGTTTTCAACAAAGAAAAATGATCGGCTTGCTTTACAGCAGCAGCATAAATATCAATCTCTAAACCATTTTCGTTCAACCGATTATTCATTTCATTCAAGGGCCAAGTTTGAATGAGCAAATGAGGAAAATGGTTTTGATCATCATAAATTCCTCCATCGCCTCTATAGATAGTTACCCGAACCCTAGCCAATTGATGGTGTTGATTCTTGGCTACTAATTCATTCACCGCATTCACAATATATTCGGAAGTGAAATAAGTTGGTGGCTTAAATTTTAAAGTAGCTAAAGTGCTGAACAATCTTTCAAGATGCAACTGTTCTAATTGTATTTTCCCTTTGAACCATTTCATGGTTTCGAAAAAACCATCCCCATACCTAAAAGATCGGTTATTAGGTGAAATCAACAGTTTGTCTTGCTTCAAAAATTTGCCATCACTAAAAAGAAATTGTGGAACTACCATAGAACAAAGATAGATTGAAGCTAAATTCGTACTATGAAAATTTCTGAGATAACAAAAGAGCTTGAAAGCTTTGCGCCACTTGCGTATCAAGAGTCTTACGATAATGCAGGCTTACTAACCGGATCAGCCAGTTGGGAATGTACGGGTGTAGTCTGTACTTTAGATGCTACCCTAGAAGTTTTGCAAGAAGCCAAAGCAGCTGGTGCCAATTTGGTGGTAGCCCATCATCCTATTTTATTTAAAGGGATTACCAAAATCACCGGAAAAAATTATGTAGAAGAAGCCCTGATCTATGCTATTAAAAATGATATGGCTATTTATGCCATTCATACCAACTTAGACAATGTTTGGGGTGGGGTAAACAGTGTGATTGCACAAAAAATGGGATTAACCCATTGCAAAATATTACAACCAAAAAAATCACTATTAACCAAGCTAGTAACTTTTGTACCTACCCCACAATTAGGGCAAGTACAAGAAGCTTTGTTTGCAGCAGGGGCAGGTAATATTGGGGAATACAGTGAAACCAGTTTTAGTTCTGGGGGGATTGGAACTTTCCGCGGATCGGAACTTTCTAACCCAACTATTGGCAGTCCTGGGGTGCGAGAGCAGGTGGAAGAAACCCGCATTGAAGTCATTTTACCCAATTATTTGGAGCAGCAAGTTGTCTCCGCTTTAAAAGAAGCCCACCCCTATGAAGAAGTGGCTTACGACTTAATTCCCTTGAACAATTTGAACCAACAAGTAGGGGCTGGCATAATAGGACAGCTTCAATCCCCCATGGAAGAAAAAGCTTTTTTAAGCCTATTAAGCACCCAATTTGGCCTTAAATTGGTAAAACATACCCCATTATTGGGCAAAAAAGTACAAAAAATAGCCATTTGCGGGGGTGCTGGTAGTTTTCTAATAAAAGACGCCATTGCTGCTGGAGCCGACTTTTTTGTGAGTTCCGATATTAAATACCATGAGTTTTTTGACGCCAATAACCAGCTGGTAGTAGCCGATATTGGGCACTGGGAAAGTGAACAATACACGATTGAGCTGCTTTTTTCGCTAATAACCAGCAAATTCCCTAACTTTGCCGTCCTTAAAACAACAGTTCAGACAAATCCTGTGCGTTATTTTTTGGGATAAACTTTATAATTACCAACACGATATGGCATCTGTAAAAGATTTCTCCGTTGAAGAAAAACTAGTAAACCTATTACGTTTACAAAAAATTGACAGCAAACTAGATGAGATTCAAGTATTAAAGGGAGAGCTTCCAATGGAAGTAAGCGACCTAGAAGATGAAATACTAGGCTTATCTGCACGTCAGACTCGTATTGAAGAAGAAATTAATGGTATTGGCGAATTTATTGAAGGAAAGAAAAATGCCATCAAAGAAAGCGAAGCCTTAATTGCGAAGTACGAAAAGCAAAGTGAGAATGTAAAGAACAACCGTGAGTTCGAAGCAATCAATAAAGAAGTAGAAATGCAGCAGCTAGAGGTTAAACTCTGCGAAAAGCATATCCGCGATGCAAATGAAGAATTGGCAGAAAAAATTAAGCAATTAGAAAATGCCAAGAAAATGGTTGCAGTTAAAGAAGGCGTTCTGAACCATAAGAAAGGTGAGCTAGAAAAAATTATTGCAGATACAGTTAAAGAAGAAACTGAATTAAATGGCTTCAGTGCAGACGCAAGAGCACATATTGACGAACGTCTAATTTACAGCTACGATAGAATCAGAACCAGTTATAGAAACGGTTTAGCAGTAGTTGCTGTTGAGCGTGATGCATGTGGCGGTTGCTTCAATTCTATTCCACCTCAGCGTCAGAGCGAGATTCGTTTACACAAAAAAATCATCGTTTGCGAAAACTGCGGACGTATTTTAGTAGACGCAGATTTGAACGACAGCGTTGATGTAAAATAAATAAATGCTTTTAACATACTCAAGGGCAGTCGTTTGGCTGCCCTTTCTTATTTTTAGGCCGTGAGTAAAATTGCCAGCATCCTACTTATTTTCATGTGCACCACTTTAAATGGGTGGACACAAACAAAATTTGATTTTAATGCAAGTTGCTTTCAGGCATATCAAGAAATAGGTAAACTAAAAACCAAAACAGGTCAATTACAAATTCAAAAGTTGCAGTTGCAACAGCCAGACAACCTCATACCTGTTTTACTCGAAAATTATATTGACTTTTATACCTTGTTTTTTAATGAGGACCCTTCGGAATACACCGATCTTTTTCCTCAATTTCAAGAACGGCTAAACCAAGTTGAAAAAGGCAATAAACAATCTCCCTATTACTTATATAGCCAAGCCGTCATTCGTATTCAAAGGGCTACCATACAAATTAAATTTGGCAATTTTTGGGATGCAGGCTGGGACTGTAGAAAAGCTTTTATTTTATTAAAAGAAAACAAAAAGAAATTCCCCCAGTTTAGCCCAAACGATTTGTGGTTTGGTGCATTAGAAGCAGCAATTGGAACTGTTCCAAAAGGATACAAATGGTTAACCAGTCTATTTGGAATGCGAGGCTCCATAGCACAAGGAATGAAAAAAGTGCGCAATTTCACTTATAGTAACGATCCTTTGGCTAAGCAGTTTTTCAATGAGTCGGCATTTATATATACTTATTTGCTTTTTTATTTAGAAAATGAAAAAGACGCCGCACTAGCATTCATCAACCAAAAAAAATTAGATCTAGTAAACAATCATTTGCATGCGTTTATGGCTGCCAACCTCTCATTAAATAACAAAGAGGTTGAGTACTGCAAAAATATCATCCTAAATAGGAATAAATCGGATGAATATTTGCAATTGCCCATTTGGGATTTTCTAATGGGTTATGCTAAAATGTTTCATTTAGAAATACCAGATGCCATTCATCACTTTGAACTGTTCACAAGAAAATTCACAGGAAAATTTTATCTGAAAGATGTGTATCACAAAATTAGTTGGTGCTATTATTTACAAGGAAATATGCAACAAGCCAATGCCAATAAACAATTAGCCATTGTTAAAGGCGCTACCTATTCAGATGCAGATAAAACAGCATTAAAACAAGCAAAAGAAAATAGTTGGCCCAATATTTTATTATTAAAAGCCAGATTATTAAGTGATGGGGGCTACCATATAGAGGCATTAAAACAATTGGCAGGTAAATCGTTGACCGACTTTACTAAAGAAGAAGAAAGCCTTGAATTTGTTTATAGACTCGCCCGCATCTACGATGATTTAGGAAGAAAAGAAGAAGCTATTAAAAACTATTTGAACGCTATTAAACTGGGAGAAAACAGAAAAGAATACTACGCTGCCAGAGCTGCTTTGCAAATAGGACAGATCTATGAAAACAAGGGAGAAAAAACATTGGCCATTCAATATTATCAAAAATGTATTAACATGGAAGACCATGAATACAAAGATTCATTAGACCAAAGAGCCAAATCGGGGATTGCTCGGTGTTCAGGAAATTAAGAAATCAATTTTTAGATAAAAGTCTATCAGCAAATTGGGTAAGCTTTGTTAACTTGCTGCTCTATTAAAAACTATTTCTTTGTTGCGTCAGCTATCCATACAGAATTATGCCATCATTGATGAACTAACCATTGATTTTGATGAAAGGCTAAATATTATTACCGGCGAAACAGGTGCAGGTAAAAGTATTTTAATGGGTGCATTAAGCTTAATATTAGGCGAAAGAGCAGATACCAGTGTATTGGTTAACAAAGAGCGAAAATGCATTATAGAAGGATATTTTACTGCGGGTAAAAAAGCAACAGTAAATCATTTTTTACAACAAAACGATTTTGAAGAGGCAACTGAAACAGACCATAGTGTAGTAATCAGAAGGGAAATAGGCAGCAATGGAAAATCGAGAGCGTTCATTAACGATACCCCAGCAACACTTCAACAGTTAAAAGAACTGGCAGGTTTACTGGTAGACTTACACCAACAGTTTGATACCTTAGAATTAGGTGATAGTGATTTTCAAAGAACGGTGATAGATGCACTGGCATCTAATGAACAAATATTGGCAACACACCAACAATATTTTAAAGAGTGGAGCGCTGTGTTAGCTGCATATAACGACCTGCAAGCCCAAAAAGCGGCACTACAAAAAGAAGCCGATTACAATCAATACCTCTGCAATGAGTTAGAAGAATTATCTCTAAAGGAAAATGAATTAGAGCAATTAGAAGAAGAATTAAAATTGCTTTCAAATGCCGAAGAAATCAAAACGGTATTAGACAAAGTTGCACTAGAATTATCCAACTCAGAAGACCCGGTAGTAGCAAGGATTAAACAGCTGAACAATAGTTTGCAAACCATGCAAACCTTAGTAGCAGAGCTACCAGCTTTATCAGACAGACTTAAAGCAAGTCAAATAGAACTACAAGATATTGCCGACGAATTAGAGCGAATCAATAATACTATTCATTTTGATGCACAAAGAATAGATTGGGTTAACCAACGATTAAGTGATGGATATAAGCTTACTAAAAAACATGGCGTAACTAGTACAGCAGAATTGTTGGCCATTCAAACCGAATTATCCAATAAGCTTTTTGCTGCAGTAGCAATTGATGAAGCCATTTTAGCCAAGCAAGTACAAGCCAATGATTTAATGCATCAGTTAAAGCAAACAGCTAAACAAATTACTGCAGCTCGAAATAAAGTGATTGCTCCATTTGAACAATCGGTTAATGCGCTTTTACAACAAGTGGGTATGCCCAATGCACAAATAAAAGTGAGCTTGCAAACTGTTGCATTGGGAGCATATGGAGTAGAACAAATAGAATTATTATTCGACGCCAATAAAAGTAACCGTTTCGAACCAATTCGTAAAGTGGCAAGTGGCGGAGAACTAAGCAGATTGATGCTTTGCATCAAATCGTTGGTGGCAGAATATATAGATTTACCTACCATGATATTCGATGAAATAGATACAGGTATTTCAGGAGAAGCAGCCAAACAAGTAGGCCTTATCATGCAGCAAATGGCCATTAAAAGACAAATTATTTGTATCACCCATCAGCCACAAATTGCGGGCAAAGCCAACGCCCATTACTTTGTTTATAAAGAAAATAAAAACAACCAGATTAAAACAAATATTAAAATTCTCAACAACGAAGAACGCATAACAGCCATCGCACAAATGTTAAGTGGCGAAAAGCCTACTGCAGCTGCGTTGGAGAATGCTAAAGAAATGATTCTACACTAGGCTCAATTACACCATAAATCGTATATTCGGCATTCAAATCTATGATGTATGGCCTATAATTTATTAAAAGGAAAACGCGGAATCATAACAGGAGCTTTAGATGAAAATTCTATTGCTTGGAAAGTTGCAGAAAAAGCACACGAAGAAGGTGCAACTTTCGTATTAACCAATGCACCCATTGCAATGCGCATGGGAGAGATTAATAAACTAGCTGAAAAAACGGGCGCTCAAATCATTCCAGCGGATGCAACCAGCACCGAAGAATTGACCAACTTATTTACCCAGTCTCAAGAAATTTTAGGCGGTAAAATTGACTTTGTATTACACTCTATTGGAATGAGTGTGAATATTCGCAAGAAGATTCCATACACAGAATCGAATTATGATTATTTCATGAAAGGCATTGATGTATCTGCCATGTCTTTCCATAAAATGTTGGCAGTAGCAAAAAAATTAGACGCTATTAACGAATGGGGGTCGGTAGTTGCACTTACTTATATGGCTGCACAAAGAACATTTCCATTCTATACCGATATGGCCGATATTAAAGCAATGCTAGAATCTATCGCTAGAAGTTTTGGATACCATTATGGATTAGAGAAAAAAGTGCGCATCAACACTGTATCTCAATCTCCTACTAAAACAACTGCAGGAACTGGTATCAAAGGATTTGGAGACTTCTATGATTTTGCAAATGCAGTAGCTCCTTTAGGTAATGCAAGTGCAGAAGATTGCGCTAACTATTGCATTACATTATTCTCTGACCTAACCAAAATGGTTACTATGCAAAACTTATTTCACGATGGTGGATATTCAACCACAGGAGTAAGTATGGATGTAATGGAGAAATTAGGAATTGCTAATCAAGAATAGATCAACTCATACACAAACCAAAATCATGAATTTAGTAGACCTTTTAGGTTATTTTGGCGCTTTCTTAAGTGCGATTACTTTTATGCCACAAGTATGGTTGGCATGGAAGAGTAAGAGTGTGGGAGATTTAAGTATCTGGATGATCTTAATAGTAATAACCAGTTGTATCGTTTGGTTAGTATATGCAGTAAACGTTAAGAGCGGACCTGTATTAGCAGCCAATATGATTGTATTGGCATTGTCACTGGTGCTCTTCTACTTTAAAATGACATTTCCTCCGAAGAAATAATTGAAGAAATAAAAAGATGGCTATCTGAGAAATCAGTTAGCCATTTTTATTTTTAGTACTCGTCCTCGTTAAACATAAAGTCTTCCTGACTTGGATAGTCAGGCCAAATGTCTTCGATGCTCTCGTACACTTCACCTTCGTCTTCTAATTCTTGAAGATTTTCTACCACTTCCAATGGCGCACCACTGCGGATAGAATAATCGATCAACTCATCCTTGGTAGCAGGCCAGGGAGCTTCTTCTAAATAACTTGCTAATTCTAATGTCCAAAACATAGTCTCGATTATTTTTGCAAAAGTAACCGTATAAATGATATATCCAAATGTGAGTTTTACCCATCTCTGAAGAAATGGTTAATTTGCTTAATAAATAATCCCTTTTCATGCTAAAAGCAACCGCAATTACCAAAAAATTTGGCCCCCTAACCGTTCTAAAAGGGGTCAATATATCCATTGAAAAGGGTGAAATGGTAAGTATTGTGGGGTCGTCAGGTGCTGGCAAAAGCACTTTACTACATATTTTAGGCACTTTAGATAGCCCCGATAACGGTAGTATTGAAATGGATGGTCAATTATTAAGCAACTTATCGAGTAGTCAATTAGCAGCTTTTAGGAACAAGCATATTGGCTTTATTTTTCAATTTCATCACCTTTTACCAGAGTTTGATGCTTTAGAAAATGTGTGTATACCTGGATGGATAGCCAATAACCCTAGGGAGCAAGTACAGAAACGTGCCATTGAACTCTTAGGTATATTGGGTTTGGCCGATCGGATCCATCATAAACCCAATGAACTCTCTGGTGGAGAACAGCAGCGAGTAGCAGTAGCAAGGGCATTAATTAATGAACCCTTGATTGTTTTTGCAGACGAACCAACAGGCAACCTCGATAGTAATAATGCCAGAGAGCTTCATCAATTGTTTACCAAAATTAATCAAGACTTTGGAACCACTTTTTTAATTGTCACACACAATGAAGAGTTAGCTGCATTAAGCACAAGGGTGCTGCATATGCGCGACGGTTTATTTCAAGATCAATGATGTAAATAAAAATGGTGGAAACCTATTAAACTCTCGGCTTCCAAGGAATTTCAGCTACACCCATTTGGTGTCCTAAATAACGAGAGAGCACAAATAAATAATCGCTCAATCGGTTCAAATATTTAATTACAAGGGGTTCAACAAAAATATCTTGCTCTTGCATATTTACGCAGCATCGCTCCGCCCTTCTGCAAACACATCTGGCAACATGGCTTTGTGAAATAGCTAAGTGACCACCAGGTAACACAAAAAATTTCATAGCCGGCAACTCCTCATTCATCGCATCCATTTCCTTCTCTAAAAATTCAATATCCGATTCTTTTAAATCGGGAATTTTCATCAAGGGTTCCTTTTCAGGATCACAAGCCAAAGAAGATCCAACCGTAAATAAACGATCTTGGATTTCTTTTAGTACAGCTTTAATATGTTCATCGGGAGTATAATCGCTTACAACGCCAATCCATGAGTTTAATTCATCAACAGTGCCATATGTATCAATCCTGATATGACTTTTAGGAACTTTTGTTCCACCAATTAATGAAGTTTTGCCTAAATCGCCTGTTTTTGTATAAATCTTAATAGCCATAGTATCTAAGTGAGCATTGATTACAACAGAGATGCTCAAATGTTCGGCAAATTAAGGTTTTGTAGTATCGCTTTCTACCAAACCGTCTCTTAATCTTACCACACGATGTGCATAAGCAGCAATATCTTCTTCATGGGTAACTAAAACAACGGTGTTTCCAGCCGCTTGCAGTTTCCCGAATATTTGCATTACTTCAACGGAAGTTTTAGAATCTAAGTTTCCGGTAGGTTCATCCGCCAATAATATGGAGGGATTATTCACCAAAGCTCGGGCAATAGCTACCCTTTGAATTTGACCACCACTCAACTCATTCGACTTATGGTGAGAACGATCGGCCAATCCCACTTTATCTAAAGCTTCTAAAGCACGATCGAGCCTTTCTTTTTTTGAAACTCCTGCATAAATTAAAGGAAGTGCTACATTCTCCGCTGCACTTAAACGAGGCAATAAATTAAATTGCTGAAATACAAAACCAATCTCTGTATTGCGCACTTCTGCTAAATCATCGTCTAGCATTTTACTCACGTCTTTCCCATTTAAAATATACTTTCCACCAGTAGGAGAATCTAAGCAGCCCAAAATATTCATGAGGGTACTTTTACCACTACCCGAGGGTCCCATTAATGCTACATATTCATTCTTAAAAATATCTAGGTTAATTCCTTTTAATACAGGAATTGCCTGGTTGCCCATGAAATAGCTTTTTTCAATTCCTTCAAGATGTATGATGGATTCTGTAGACATAATCAGTTTATTTTTTGATAACCGTGGGTACTTTAAAGTATTGATGGTCGTGTGATGGAGCGTTTTTCAAAGCATCAGCTGCAGTAAGACTTTTATGCAATTGATCTTCTCTTAATGTTGCACTTGAATCAGAAAGCATCAACAATGGTTCTACCCCATCAGTATTTACTTCTTGCAACTGCTCTATAAAAGAAACCATTCTTTGCATATCGGTTTGATATTGTGCAGCTTGTGTTTCATTAATTTGAAGCCTGCTCAAATGGGCCAGATGCTGTATGGTTTTAACACTAATCTCCATAAACCAAAAATACGTTTAACCACCCTAATGAGAGCCCTTAAATTTTAAATGGCAATTATTCAAAAACAGCGGTCAAAAAAACGTTTGTATAATTTTGTATAAGTTTTGTTGCAGAATTTTATTCAAAAGTTTATCTAAATCACCCATTTGCCCCAATATCCACAAATGTTAACATAAAATATTAAATCTGCATTAATTTTCTACTTAAATTAGTATAACTAAAATCCCCCCGATTATGCTAGTATACGTGCTATTAGTGGTTTACCTTGTTTGCTTGTATTTTGCTTACAAGGGCGCTGCAGTATCAGAGGAGTAAGACCCCTGAAAAACCAACGCTATTAATATCAAATTTTTCCCCTCGAAAGATTTGATATTTTTTTTGCCCAGAAGGTAGCCCCGGAAAAAAATTACCTTATCTTCGGAAAATAGTTGCATAACTAACTAATTTTGTCGAGCCAAGCTTGGCAGATACTTGACCATAAATCATTCAATAATGAAACGTTCAATTAAAAAAGTTGCGGTATTAGGAAGCGGTGTAATGGGTTCTAGAATTGCTTGTCATTTTGCAGGCATAGGCTTACCAGTGTTATTATTAGATATGGTTCCAGCTGCAGCAGCAGAAAGTAACAAACCTGCAGAACGCAACAAACTAGTAAACGATGCACTATCAGCTGCTATAAAAAGCAATCCTTCTCCTGTATTTACAAAGTCGGTAATCAACAGAATTAAAACAGGAAACTTCGACGACAATATGAAAGATATTGCTGGTTGCGATTGGATTATTGAAGTGGTGGTAGAACGTTTAGACATTAAGCAATTGATTTATGAAAAAGTAGAAAAACATAGAAAGCCAGGAACCCTTATCACTTCTAATACTTCAGGTATTCCTATTCATATGATGGCCGAAGGCAGAAGCGATGATTTCAAAAAGCATTTCTGTGGCACACACTTTTTTAACCCTCCACGCTATTTGCGTTTACTAGAAATTATTCCTACTCCTTTTACCGATCAAGAAGTGGTTGATTTCTTAATGCATTATGGAGATGTGCATTTGGGTAAAACCACTGTACTATGTAAAGACACTCCAGCGTTTATTGCCAATAGAATTGGGGTATTCAGCATCATGAGCATTTTCCATATCATGGAAAAACAAGGCTTAACCGTAGATGAAATTGACGCGCTTACCGGACCAATCATTGGTCGTCCTAAATCGGCCACATTTAGAACAGCTGATGTAGTGGGTATAGATACATTGGTAAAAGTGGCAAAAGGAGTGGCAGACAATTGTCCCAATGATGAAGCCATAGCAATATTTACGATACCTACTTGGTTAGATACCATTACCACCAACAATTGGTTGGGAGATAAAACCGGTCAGGGATTTTTCAAAAAAATAAAATCGGCCGCAGGCAAAGAAATATTAACCTTGAATTTGGCTACCATGGAATATGGAGCCAGAGTAAAGCCCAAATTCGCTAGCCTTGAAGCAGCTAAACCTATTGAAGATTTAAAGCAAAGAATAAAAATGTTGAGTGCTGCACCTGATAAAGCAGGTGAGTTCTACAGGGCTTTTCATTTTTCTTTATTCTCTTATATCTCATTTAGAATTCCAGAAATTAGCGATGAAGTTTACAGAGTAGATGATGCCATGATGGCGGGCTTTGGTTGGGAAATTGGGGCGTTTGAATCTTGGGATACAGTAGGAGTTGCAAAAACGGTTGAAGCCATGCAGGCAGCCGGATATGCTGTTGCACCATGGGTTTCAGAAATGTTGGCTACCGGCGCTACCCATTTTTACAAAGTAGAAAATGGTAAGAGATTATATTATGATATACCATCAAAATCATTCAAAGCTATACCAGGTGGAGAGTCGTTCTTGATCTTAAAAAACCATAGCGATAATTTAGTTTGGAAAAACAGTGCATGTAGAATGTACGATATAGGTGATGGCGTTGCTGGATTAGAATGGAGCACTAAAATGAACAGCATGGGTGGCGAAGTTTTAGAAGGCGTTAATAAAGCCATTAGCAAAGCTGAAGAAAGTTTTAAAGGATTGGTTATTGCCAATGAAGGACCCAACTTTAGTGCAGGTGCCAACGTAGGAATGATCTTTATGCTAGCCATAGAGCAAGAATACGATGAATTAGATATGGCCATTCGCATGTTCCAAAACAGTATGATGCGCTTACGCTATTCAAGTGTGCCAGTAGTAACAGCCCCACATGGATTAACATTAGGAGGTGGATGCGAAATGAATTTACATGCAGACAAAGTGTGTGCAGCTGCAGAAACCTATATAGGATTAGTAGAGTTAGGCGTTGGTTTAATACCAGGTGGTGGTGGAACCAAAGAATTTGCTTTGCGTGCTTCCGATGAATTACACGAAGACGAACCAGAAACCAATACATTAAAGAAAAGATTCTTTGCTATTGCAACCGCTAAAGTAGCTACTTCAGCACAAGAAGCTTTTGAAATGGGCATTTTAAGACCAGGTACCGATGAAGTAGTAATGAATATTGGAAGAAGAATTGCAGAAGCAAAGAAATCGGTTTTAGAATTACACGAAGCAGGCTACAACACCCCAGTACAAAGAACCGATATTAAAGTATTGGGCAAATCAGGATTGGGTGCAATGTTGGCTGGTATTAATGGAATGTGGAGAGGTGGTTATGCTACCGACCATGATGCATTAGTAGCTCGTAAGCTGGCTTATGTGATGTGTGGTGGAGATTTGAGTGAACAAACAATGGTAAGCGAGCAATACCTCTTAGATTTAGAAAGAGAGGCATTCTTAAGTTTATGCGGAGAAAAGAAATCCTTAGAAAGAATACAGAGCGTATTAAAAAGTGGAAGACCTATTCGTAACTAACGAATAGAATACACAATCCAGTTTTCTGTTTCAAAGACTCGGTTGGATCGTAGATTCAACCGATCTCTCATTACCAACATATTGTAGGCGTTCATTGCCGTAAAATTATGTTTGAGGTTATGCCGCTTTGCAATAAGTATATATTCTACCGAAAGAGCTGGATTCTCAATAACAGTAATAAAGTTCTTTTGTAACGGCATGACCAATCCTTCTAAATTGGGCAAGTGAGCAACCACCCCATAGGCAGCAGCATCATCAATTAATACGGGCCTTTCAGCTGATTTGACAGATCCAATATAATCGGCCAAAATTTTTTCTTCAGAATCCTTCTTCTTAGCTATCCAACTAGGGGTATCGGTAATCATTTTTACAAATCGCTGCTCATCAAAATCGGAAGTTTCTTTAAAATAATAAAGTCCACCTAGTAGCGATAAACCTGTTCCTACTAAAATAATAACAGAAGACATAAAGCGATTCAACTTTACACCAGATGCAAAATTGAGCGCAACAAAAGAAAGTACAGGAATGATGACAAAATATTCAGTGGTTAAATAAAACTGTATATCAATCAAAACAATAGAAGTGAAAATTAAGGGCGTAAAAATAGTCAAGAGTTCATATAGCTTTCCCTTAAACAATATCATTGCAGAAATAAAAATGGGTGCTAGAAAAATAGTGAAAAGAGGAAAAATAATTTGGGTCTGCTTACTTAAGTTATCGCCAGATCCCCTTTCTAAAATATTCGTAATAGTAGACACACCGGTTACACGCCAGTTAGAATACTGACTACTCAAGAAATAAGTAGGATCACCTGCGTGCGATTGATTCAATACCCTAAATAAAAACACCGCAGCCAATGGAAGTAGATAAAGTATAAAATACAAAGACACCGTTCTATTTACCAATTTTCTTCTAAGCGATCGATTGTTTAAAGCCTGGTAGTATTGGAAAACAACTGGTTCACCCTTAGCAGTTTTGATCCCCTCAATAGAAACCAATACAACAAAGGGTAAGAAGCCTAATATCAACCAGAGAAATTTAATCTCCGAAAATATCAATGCCCCTAAATACAAACTGGCCAACGATAAATAATAAGTCGTTTGGTTTTTATAATAGAAAAATAAACTTCTGAAAAGTAAATAAGTAAACAGCATAATAGCTGCAATATTTCTACCACTTGTTGCGGCAAAAATAAATTGTGGGTGAAGCAAAAACAACGCCATCAATGAAATAATCATCGTTCTTGCAGGAAGGCCAGAACCATTGATGTCTTTTGCCATAAAGAAAAACAAGAAAGACATTAAAACAATGGAAGAAGCAACAGGTGCAAACAAATAGCCGAATGGCGCAAAAATCACATTGATTAAAAAAGAAGTGGTTGGAAAAGTAGTACCTAAGGTTAACAAGGTATTTTCACTGTACTCAAACAACAATTTTAATTTCTCGGCATAGAAAAGACGTTCAGGATGTTCGTATCCAGTTCTATTAAACATCCATGCTAAAATGAGGTAATAAATTACCAGCAGCAAAGACACTACCCTTAATTGTTGACTCCTAAACTTCATTTTACTTCATTTGCATTTGCTGCTGCGGCAGCAGATGATGAATGAGACATTTTAGTTAACCCATGATTGGTTTTTTCCCAATAAAAAGGTTTATAAATTAATTGCCATAATCCCTTATAAGCAGCTATAGAGTGCATTAACCAATAAAAAGGATTCACTAGTGCAAACAAAATCAACTCGTAAAACCTACGCTTAAATACAGCCAACATATTTACATAAATCATCAAAGTATTTCCAGCTACGAAGTTGAAAATAGAAATATATAATACCCAGTCTGGAAATAAAACTCGCACAGTTTGTAAATCGAAAATGATATATATAATATAAAACCCAAGCAATACAGGATAAAGCAAAAATGTGATGGGAGTAAATCCAACGAAGAAGTTGAATCCAAAGAAACCCCTCCATCCAATTTTATTTACCAATCTAATTGGATTACGCATATGCACCAACAAGGTTTGCATATACCCTTTAATCCAACGAGAACGCTGCCTAATCCAGTTAAATGGTTCGTTATTGGCTTCTTCTAAAGTAGTACTGTTTACTACTCCTACTTTATATCTTTTCTCGAATACACGTACACCCAAATCGGCATCCTCGGTTACATTAAATGGATCCCAACCACCCAACTCTTTTAACTTGTCTAATTTAAAATGATTAGATGTTCCTCCCAACGGAATAGGAACGTCTAATGACTGCAAACCAGGTAACATATAATCGAACCAATAAGAATATTCTAAAGTGAACATTCTAGTGAGCAGATTTTCATTCTTATTAAAATAGTTCAAGGCGCCTTGCAGTACCACATAGTCTTTAGGTAATTTTCTAAATAGACTTACTACTTTTTTTAATTGATCAGAATCAGGCACATCTTCCGCATCATAGATGGTTAAATAAATTCCTTTACAAAAGAAAAGCCCGTAGTTACAAGCTTTGGGCTTGGTCTTAGGCATATGAAAGGGAACCACAATGGTTTCAAAGTTGGCAGGGAAATCTAGATTTCGTACGGCATTCAAAGTTTTATCATCGTCCTCTTCAATCAATAGTTTAACGTCTAGTTTACCACGTGGATAATCTAGGCTTCGCAGATTCCATATTAATTTACGAATCAGTTTATCCTCTTTATATACAGGAAGCAGAATGGTATATACAGGAAGGGTATCATTCTTTACAGCTTTTACTTCCTCCTTGGTTACCACTTCAACCAGCTCATATTTAGATCCTTTTAAAGCGATGTATAACTTAAATACAATAGAGAAAAGAAAGACGAAACTAAAAAATAGGTTAAAGAAAATAAAGCTATTAACAAAGTTGACGGTAAGCAACAATAAGGCAAATCCAATGGCAATAAATATAAACAACAACTGCGCATCGGTAAAAGTAGTTAGTCCAGAACTCTCTGGATCTTTGCGCATCAAACTAAATACCGATTCTTTAACATAGTATTCTCCTCTTAATTTGTGTACCATCCAAGTGATGTCCAAATCGGAGGCAGCAACTAATTTAATCTTGGTATTGAATTTAATTTCAAGAATACCTTGTAAGCGCTCATCCATGGGATCGGCAGCTGCTACCAATAAATTACCCTTGCCGTCATTGCGCATGGGTAAATATAAAAAAGCGTTCAGGTGAAGTAGGTCACATTGCTCTACAAAGCTTTCGTCTAAAACTTCGTTTCGCACATCAACCAACGGAAAACCTGAACGCTCTAAAAACGATACATATAATTTTCGGGTTAGGTACCCAAAGTTAAGCGCAGCCTTAATTTGCGCATATTCAAACTCATCGGCAATCACGTCAATTTCTTCCAGTTTGGCCGTGGTAAACAAGCCCACACTAATCATATTATTCAAGGCACAAACAGGCATAGACGCTACGGATTTTTAAGGAACCAATTAAACAATCTCTTGAGATTTTTTAACACGCTTTCTAATAAAGAAGAATCCAAGTACTAGTAAGATGGCCAAACCACCCAACATAAAGTATTTGTATTTATTCCAAAGCATCGCCATATTATTTTTATCTCCTCTATAGGTAACCAACCCTGCATTATCAGGAAGTTTAAAGAAGAAATTACTCTTACCCTTACTATTGGCAATACATACGTTACTTTCAATAGCGGAGTATTGAGAACCAAAACTCTTAATAACGCCTTCAAATGCATCACTAATACTAGAATCTCCCAAGGCACTAACTAATAGGAATGTAGAACTACCCTGTCGGAATATTTGAGCAATACCCGAGTTAGAAAAGTCATTAATGGAATAGGAAGTTTCTCCACTAATATCCTTATACAACTGGAAATCTCTATTAAACTGAACAGGTAAGTTTTTCTCGAAATTCTTAATCAATGGATCGTTTCTGTGTAAGAGCGCAATCGCATTCATATTAGCCATATCATTTAAGTTGGCCTTATCAGAAGACACCAATTCAGGAATGAATAAATAGTTAGCAGCTAAGGTTGCTGTATTTAATTGATAAATCAATTCACCCAAAGATGGCGCCAAGTAAGGCATTAGTGTTGGGGTAATAATACAACGCAAAGCCTTCTTTCTAAATTCACCAGGATAGTTAAAGAAGTTATAGAACTCATTCACTTTTTCACCAGAGAACACAAGGTTAGATGTTTTGGTATCAATGAATCCAAAGAAGTTAGAGAAACCTTCCTTACAAATACCACCTGCACCGTGGAAGCGCATTTCAACAACTCTATGTCTCCATTAAAGCTGGTTTTATCGTGCAAGTCGGTACTAAATACCAAGTTGTCATTTAAGTAAACGTTCAAGAAACCACGGTCACCTTCTTTTAATAAAGACAACATTGCTTCTAAGTGAAAAGTTAACTTTTTAGGAATGGCGTTGTAATCGGCCAAAGAGAACGCATAGTTGGTTTTAAGTGCCCCAATACCTTCCATTAATTTTGGTGTACCACCTAATTCTTCTAAAGAGAACACCACAGGTAACTGGTTCTTATCAAAATAAGAAGGAGGACCCGCATCAACAATCATGGTATAAGTAAAACTACCATTGATGATTTTATAATTGGTTAAAGTATAAATGGCTTTTCGATATCCTTCCTGGTCTTTACCAGTAATTACAAAAATATAATCCCCATTATCGAGTATCACATTCTTAATCAACCCTTGACCATTTTTGAATTCAGGTAACTGCGCTTGAATATACGGAGGAAGCTTACTGTATAAACCAGTCAATACCGTTGTACCAACTGAAGAATCGGTATTTCTATAGTTAGAAGTGGCAATTTCTTCTAAGCCCCCTTTTTGTTTTAATAATGCGAATACAATCGCACCGCTGGTTAAATCGTCTAAATCTGCATTAACAGGGGTAGAAACGGAATTAAATTCAGAAATGGTTTCTTTTAAACTATGATAATAAGTTGTACGATCTTGCTTCACTACTTCTAAATAAGAAGAGTTTCTTACGGTAACCCAAATAGCCGGATTGTCTACGTCTTTACAATACTCATCAGACATAGCCATTTTAGCATCAATTCTCATTTTAATAAAACGACCGTCTTCTTGAACGTATCTTTTATTCAAAGGAATTACAATGGTCATAACAGAGTCAATAGCATCTGCCACTAAACGAGTGGTATACACCGGTTCGTCTTTTAACGAAACGGTTATTGTAGACATGTCTTCTCTAAGAACCTGAGATGGCTTTACCTGAAGAATCAAATTTGTACGATCCACATCATCCCTAGGTTGCACTTTAAGGAAGTAAGAGATGGCACCATTAATTCCCATAATGGATTCATTTCTATATCCCATTGCTTCCAAAGAGCGGGTTTTGAAATCCTGGGCAATAATACTACCTGCCATGAGCAGGAACAGTACGAGCAGGGAAGATTTTGTTTTCATGATTTCGGGTATTTAAACTAAGCCAGTTTGAATTTGAGTTTAAAATAGTTTCCAACAGTTACATTGCTTTCGTAAGTAAGCGAGCCGCCCATATCTTCGGTAAGCTGCTTTGCAATGGAAAATCCCATACCCGATTGGTTGGTGGCCAAATCAGATTGATTGGGATTGGTTAAACGACTAAAATATTCATCCAATTTTTCCATACCGATTGGGTTGGCTGTTTTATTGATGATCTCAATAATACAGGCCCCATCAAGGTCGTTGGCATGAATACTCACCGAAGAACCCTTTTGGATAAACCTAATAACGTTAGAAAGTAGCTTGAATAATATATGACGTAAAAATATTTTATCAATATTGACCATTACTTCCGAAGGAGAAAGGTGAACTTGTAAGTTCACTTGCTTAATGCTGGCAGCATCTACAAGGGTAATGGCCGCTTTTTCTACTTCAGGAATGATGTCGAATTGTTCCATATGGTAAGTGATCTTACCCGTATCGGCTTCGGCAGACTCTGCCAATTTTTGACTGAGGTAATGTAGTTTTTCATTACCCATTGTGATATAACTCAGAATTTCTTTTTGATCGCTGGTTAAATTGCTGCTTTTTCTATTTATCAAATCAATAGAAATTTGATTCGACCCAATAAAGTTCTTCAGGTCGTGAATCATGATGTTCAGGGTGTTCTGTCGATAATCACTTAACTCTTTTAAGCGGCGATTCTTCTCATCAATAATATGGTGCTGGTCGTTAATTTTTTCGTTCTGCTCTAATAAACGACGGTTAGACTCTTCAATAATTAAGTTTTTTTCCGTTTCTCTTTTTACAATTTGATATCTATTAAAGGCAATCATGATAGAAAAAGCAGAAACCAGAAAATACACTCCTCCCCCATTAGAAATTAAACTACTGTAGCCCCCCGTTTGGTTATTGAGTGAGTACATGAATAAAATAATGGTAAAAGAAATGGCTGCATGCAATTGAGCAAAAATGGGCCTCCAGAATAAAATGGTATTCAACAAAAGCATCATGATAGATGCCAATAAATAATAAGGCATGGCCAATGAAACAGGAACAATACCGCAAATCATAGACACCAATGCAATATTTACCCCAACCACTAAGTTTAATATCAGTTCATGGCCCCATCTTTTTTTGGTGCCAAAAATGTAAAAGAAATAAGAAATGCTAAAGAAAATCAAGCGAATGATCAAAAGGAATACCCAATCTTCCTTCATAAACAGCACATCGAGTAACCAGAATAGGGGAAGTGAGAACATAAGCGTCCACACAGCCACATTAGAATAGTAAGCACCTCGCTTAACTAATTCGTTAGAAAGCTTAGCGCGGTCTATATTTACATAAGGAATCCGATGGTAGTCGATCATGGGTACTTATCTACAACTGGTAAAATATTATTCAAACTAATTTTAAAACGTGTTACGAAGAACTTTAGTACTCATCATTTACCTTTCCCTATTTGGGGTTGGATTAAAGCCCGCTCAAACTCAAACCACTGAAGCACTTCGCAAGATCTCTCAATCATTAGGACAAGGGGTAAATATTTCTTTACTAGAGCAGCACTGGCAAAGCCAAGAACAGCTTTTAAAGACCAATATTCGCCCAATGTTAGAATCAATTGCTGAGGCTGGATTTGAAACCGTAAGGTTACCAGTGGCATTTGATTACTTCATGAGGGAAGGATCTGTTCAATTAAACGAACAGATTCTTCAAAAATTGCATGAAACCTATATG
>NCHN01000066.1 GCA_002281875.1 Sphingobacteriia bacterium 24-36-13
CTAAATGATATGGATGTGTGATAGTCATCTGTAAGTTGTAATGGTTGTAAGTCATCACAAATTAATTAATTAACTCAAATTTTAGCCGCTTACCGTGTTAAAACTCTCCAATTCAGGTATTTTCAGTAGGACTCAGATTTCCATTTTTTGATGAAACGACAAATAATTTTCCATAATCTGGACTATTTGACACAAATCCTTAAGTATTTTCCACTATAAACATATAATTGAAAAATATTTTCCAAAATAATGGTATGTTTTAAAATCCCACATTATGAGAATGAATGTGAAATATTTGGGAGAAAACAGCGTTTTAAGTTTTTAGCGAATCTAAAATTAGGATTTTGCTAACTAATATTTATATACATTCGCTATTGAATAAATCCGATAAATATCAGTTGAACTTTACACTCTTATCAGTATAACAAACTTAGACAATGCAGGTAATCAAATTTGTGCGGAACACCGTTTTATTGGTTTCATTAGTGAGTGTAGCGGCTTCTTGTAGCCTTTTCAAAGGAAAAAAAGAAAAGTCAACCGCAACCGGTTGGAATTACAATGACCAACAATACGGTAACTTCAATGTGGTAAAACCTAAAGATATCAAAACCGCTCCAGGGTTGGTTTTTGTGCAAGGTGGTACTTTTACCATGGGTGCAGTGCAGGAAGATATTATGGCCGATTGGAATAATATTCCTCACCGTGTAACAGTTAACTCCTTCTTTATTGATAAATACGAGGTAAGCAACCTGAACTACCGTGAATACTTGTATTGGTTAGAAGGTACTTTTGGTGCAGCAGGTATGGATTCCATAGTTACCCAAGCATTACCTGATACCTTGGTATGGAGAGAAGAATTGGCTTACAATGAGCCGATGGTTGAATATTATTTCCGTCACCCTTCTTATAATAATTACCCAGTGGTAGGGGTGACTTGGTTACAAGCCACTGAATATTGTAAATGGAGAACAGATCGCGTGAATGAATTGGCTTTAATGCAAAAAGGATTTTTAGATCCTAAAACACAGATTAAAAAAACATTGAATGGTGCAGGCCAGGATAATTTCAATACCAAGGCTTATTTGTTGGGTGAATACCAAGCTGTACCTGGTAAAGACGTTACTTCTAAGAAGAATCCGTTGAAAGACGCTCAAGGCAGACCAAGAACGGTGGCCAAGTTTGAAGATGGGTTAATGTTTGGCGATTATCGTTTGCCAACAGAAGCAGAGTGGGAATATGCAGCCTATGGTTATATCATGGAGAACCCACAGCGCAAGAGCAATAAAGGTATTAAGGGCGAGGAGTTGATTGCCAATAAAGCTATTTATGCATGGAGAAACGATGGATACGATAATTTACGTGCCACTACAAAGGGCGCTACACAAGGTTCTTTCTTAGCTAACTTTAAAAGGAGCAGTGGAGACAATATGGGTGTTGCAGGTGGATTGAACGATAATGCGGCAGTTACTGCAGAAGTAGATCAGTTCGTTCCCAACGGTTATGGCTTATACAATATGAGCGGTAACGTGAGTGAGTGGGTAGCCGATATTTACCGTCCACTAACAAACTCAGAGGCAGAAGATTTTAATCCATTCCGTGGTAATGTGTTCCAACAAATAGATATGAGTGGTGGTCAAGGAAACTTACGTGATGACAAGGGTAGAATAAAAATGAAACCTGAGTCTGACTCAGCCATCAAAAATAGAAGAAATTACCAAAAAGCCAATGCTTTAAATTACCTAGATGGTGATTCATTGAGCAGTGTAAGTTATGGATATGGTGTTACTACTTTAATCTCTGACAAATCAAGGGTATTTAAGGGTGGTAGCTGGAACGACCGTGCTTATTGGTTAAGCCCAGGCACCAGAAGATTCTTACAAGAAGATGAAAGCTCCAATACCATTGGATTCCGTTGTGCTATGAGTCATTATGGTGCACCTGAAGGAATTGGCAGTAAGGCAAAAACAGGAAACAATTTTCCTCCGCGCCGTAACAAAAGATAGACTCAAAAGTTAATTTGCAACATGCGCATTGGATACGGGATAGATTTTCACCAGTTGGTGGAAGGAAGAGATTTAGTGATTGGTGGCATAACCATCCCACATACCAAGGGCGCATTGGGTCATAGTGATGCAGATGTATTATTACATGCCATATGTGACGCTTTATTAGGTGCAGCCTGTTTGGGTGATATTGGGGTACATTTTCCAGATACTTCTAGTGAATTCAAAAACATTGACAGCAAGATTTTACTCGCTCGAGTAAAGGAATTGATAACCGCAGAAGGTTATTCCATTTTAAATATTGATGCTTCACTTTGCTTAGAAAAACCCAAGATTAAACCCTATATCCCTGCCATGCAAGAAGCTATTGCAGGAATACTTGGAATTGGATTAAGAGATATTTCCATTAAAGCAACTACTACAGAAACCATGGGTTTCGTAGGTCGTGAAGAAGGATTGGTAGCGCATGCAGTTTGTTTGATACAACGCAGTATATGATTTACCTAAATAAGATATTGCCCGTATTTGTGATGCCCATCATGCTCATCATTTATTTGTTGATTTATGGGATATGGAAAAAGAAGAAATGGCCTATTTATACGGCAATGATTGGATTGTATGTTTTTTCAACTCCCATTTTTGCCAAAAACTTCTTCAAGTTTATTGAAGGAACTGAGCCAAGACAAACTACTAATAATGTATCGAAAGCCGAAGCCATTGTGGTTTTGAGTGGGATGATCAATCAGGTAAAATCTACGAATGGGGTTTACCCTGAATGGATGGATCCAGATCGTTTTTTTGCAGGAATTGATTTATTTAAATCTGGCAAAGCACCTATAATAATTTTTACTCGAGGTAAAATGCCCTGGGATAATGCGACAAATACAGAGGGAGATATCTTGCGCAAATTTGCTTTAGATTATGGTATACCAGATTCTGCAATAGTATTAACGGAAAATGTAGAAAACACCGCAGATGAATCAAAAGCTGTGGGAAAGATAATGGGCAAATGGAAGCATGTAATTTTAGTGACTTCCGCTTATCATATGCCTAGGGCAAAACAAAATTTTGAATCGCAAGATTTTATTGTTCAGCCATTCAAAGTCGACTATAAAGTAGATCAATTGAATGGGCTGACTTTGATGGATTTTTTACCTGATGCGGAGAGCTTTAGATTACTGAATACGGGGTACAGAGAATTGATTGGTAGGGTGATCTATTATATTTTTTAATTTTAAACATGTCACAGCAATACACTATTGGAATTATTGGGTTAGGATATGTTGGACTTCCATTGTCTATTGCATTTGCGGATAAATATTCTGTCATAGGGTACGATATTAATATTGATAGAATTACCGAATTAAAAAATGGTGTTGATAAAACCAAAGAGCTAGAATCTGTTCAATTTTCAACAAAAATTCCTATTCATTTTACTGCAGAATTAAATGACTTGCAACATTGTAATGTTTACATAATAACAGTTCCAACTCCTATCAATCAAAAAAAGGAACCTGATTTATCTTTTTTAATTAATGCATCTAAGTCTGTTGGTTCTATTTTAAAGAGAGGCGATTTAGTGATTTATGAGTCCACTGTATATCCGGGCTGTACAGAAGAAGAGTGTGTTCCTGTTTTAGAAGCAACTAGCAGTTTAGTTTTTAATCAAGATTTTTTTGTTGGGTATTCCCCTGAGCGAATTAATCCTGGGGATAAATCCAGACCCATACAATCTATAATAAAAATTACATCAGGCTCTACCCCTGAAATTGCGACATTAATTGATGAATTATACAAAAGCATCATTACTGCGGGCACTTATTTAGCACCCAGCATAAAAGTTGCAGAAGCCTCTAAAGCCATTGAGAATGCACAACGAGATGTGAATATTTCTTTTATGAATGAATTGGCTTTGATTTTTGATAAGCTCGAGATTGATATTTATGACGTATTAGAAGCTGCTAAAACCAAATGGAATTTTCTTCCTTTCAAGCCAGGTTTGGTTGGTGGGCATTGTATAGGAGTGGATCCTCATTATTTGGCGTACAAAGCAATGCAAGTGGGATATACACCCAAAGTGATTTTATCGGGCCGAGAAGTAAATGATCAAATGGGAGTGTGGATGGCAGAAAAAATCATTGCTCATTTAGCCAAACAATTCAATGGAGACATCAAGGGCAAAAAAGTATTGATTTTGGGTTTTGCTTTTAAAGAAAATTGTTCGGATACTCGGAATACAAAAGTTATTGATATATACAATGTTTTGATTCAAGCTGGGCTTGATGTTTCTGTATATGACCCTTGGGTAGAGGCAGAACAAGTAAAACATGAGTTTGGTATTAAGCTTGTTTTATCCCTCGAAGGTATTTTTGATTTCACTTTCAAAGCGGTCAATCATTCCATATTTAATTAAACAATCTCCTTCACCACATTCCAAATTACCTTAGGTTTTCCAAGGGTATAATAGTGTAAAACAGGCACACCAAAGGCTTTGAGTTCCTTACTTTGTTGAATCAACCATTCGGTTCCTACCTGCTCGCAATCTGCATCTGTTTTGCATTTTGAAATGGCATTGGATAAATCAGTAGGAATGTCTACATGAAATATTCTAGGTAATACAGACAATTGTTTTTTATTGGTAATGGGTTTTAATCCTGGAATAATAGGAACAGTGATCCCCATATCTCTACACGCTTTTACGTAGTCGTAAAATTTTTGGTTATCAAAAAACATCTGTGTCATGATATAATCTGCCCCAGCATCTACTTTCTCTTTCAAGCGTTGTAAGTCTATCTCTAAATTGGGTGCTTCAAAATGCTTTTCTGGGTAACCTGCAGTGCCGATACAGAAATTGGTTTTACCTCCATTTTGAATGTCTTCGTCTAAATAGATGCCACTGTTCAAATTCACTACTTGCTTTTGCAAATCAATGGCATATTTGTGTCCATCTGCTTCTGGTTCAAAGCTTGCTTCGTTTTTAGCGGCATCACCTCTTAAAACCAATACATTGTCAATTCCTAAAAAGTTGAGGTCTATAAGCGCGTCTTCACTTTCTCTTTTGTTAAAACCTCCACAAATAAAGTGCGGCACCGTGTCTATGCGGTAATGGTTCATAATAGCGGCACAGATCCCAACGGTACCTGGGCGCTTGCGCACTTCTACTTTTTCAAAAGTGCCATCGGCT
>NCHN01000067.1 GCA_002281875.1 Sphingobacteriia bacterium 24-36-13
AATTTGAGTTGCAAGTGTAGGAGCAGTGCCATTTACACCAATATCAACTCTCCAAAGTTTGCGATCGTTTAAGTTGATTAAATATAAATAACGACCATCATCAGAGATAGCCATTCCGCCAATTCCTTTTTTTCCTATTTCGGTAAAAGCTAAAGGATCGTTATTGGGTTGTGTTTTATTAAAATCTCCCGGGCTAAAACTTCTACCAGGAATATCTCCTGCATCAAATGCAGGGTTTACCGCATTTAAGTTTACAAAATTGGTTGTATTGGTTTTATTGGTTGTACTTTTTGCATTGTTGGTTACATAAATTCCGTTCATACCTAAAGGGCCCATAGACACATGGCGCTTAACAAATGCAGCATAAAATACTTTATCTGCTTTTCTGCTGTATGCAGTAGCCCAAACAGAACCAATTTGACCCATATCTGCAATAACATTTGCAGCAGCAACACCATCATAATTGAACGCAAAACTTCCGTCTCCATTTTTAGCATCGAACCAATTGCCATTGTCTACTTGGCTATTTCCGTTTGCATATGTAGGAAGTATAATCCTTGCATTTAAATTATCAATATAATCGCCTGGGTAGTTAATGCCAAAATCTGCAGTTGTTGAAGGTGCGGTTACAAATTGAACACTTGTTTTATTATTAGAACCGAATGGCGCAGTAAAATCTGATGACTGCCATCCGCTAAATTCCAATCTAACTTTAGTTGCAGCAGGAATAATACCCGCAGAAAAACTAAATGCGCCATTAATTCCTGAAGTAGTTGTTCCTAACAAAGTCCCTGCATTATCATAGGCTTTAATGGTGATGCCAGCAGCACCAGGCTCATTATAAGATGCAGTGTTGTTCTTAGCGCCATTTGCATTAAAGTCTCTGTAAACAGTTCCACTAACTTGAGCGTTAGTATTGGCAATTATTCCTAATTGAGCCAAAACAACCAACAATGCGAACAATATGTAACGTTTTGATGCGTTAGCTTTCGGGTTGTTAAATGTGTAAATAGCTTCCATATCCGGGTATTTATAAATAAGTTGTAAAAAGCGATTTTATATTATACTAAAGGTAGATACAAAACAGCTGTTTAATGATCAAAATAGCTGAAAATGGGCTCTGGAAGCCAAATATACCAACCGTTTTGTATGTATTTTTCTTCAAATTCGTATCATTTTTTAAGCAAGACTTGCAAAATTGATATGATTGACTTTAAAGATCATTCGTAGATTCAATAATTTTAATGATGAAATATTCACTTTGTATAATGAAATGGTGGATGGAATTGTTGGTACTTTGGTTGTTCATTTTTCCCAATAATGGATTCGCGCAAAGAGAAATAAAACCTTGTCAGCAAGAGCCTGCATTTATTAGGACATTGGGATATGATCCTTTGTGGACCGCACTTAGTACTTCAGAAAAAACATATATCGGTATAAGCTTAATTGCTTTTGAAAAAAAAACAGGACAATCGACTCCTAGTGCACAAACGCCTAAAATGGACATATACCAACATCCGAGTTGGAAAACAGCGGGGTATTTATCTACCATTAGTTTTGATCAACTAGGCAATGCTTATACGGTTCCTGCACCATTGATTTCTATGTTATACAATCAAACAGAAAAGCTCAATACCATTTATAAAATTGATGCAATTAATGGTGAGATGAATGAGTGGGTTAATTTGCCTTTTGTGGCTAAACCGAGTTCTCATAATCCTTATGGTTTGTTGGGAATTAATTATGACTGCCAAGACCATTTTTTAGTAGCGTCAACAGTAGCAGGATCAGACAGATACAATGAGCGTGGTGTTATTTATATGATTAATCCAAGGAATAAAAAGACAATAGATTCTATCACTAATTTTGATGCAATGGGTTTAGGTTTTGCTTTAGATGAATCTAGGAAAAAGCGATTGTATTATGGAAGTACTAGAACTGGGAATATTTTTTCAGTAGTGGTAAATGCAAAAGGTAAAATGGAGAAAAAAACCATTCGTAAAGAGTTAAGTTTAGAAGGGTATGGTCCTAGAGGCGATGACAAAGCAAGGAAAATAAAATTTAGTGGGAACCAATTATTGGTGAGTGGAACTGCATTTAATTATAACCTACAAGCGGCTAGTGAAAAACCTGAAACCTTGTATACTTTTATTTGGTTGGCAAAAGAAAAAAAATGGGGATTAATCAATTATAATTAATCATGCAACAAAAGCAGCGTATTATTGGGTTGATTATAGCCGCAGTTTGTGTTGGCCTCTTTCTTATACATGAAGAAAGTGCTGCAAAGCAAAACTTGGAAAAAGCACGCGCCAACTTAGGTCGTCATCTTTTTTATGATACCAGGCTTTCTTATAATTTAACCAAGAGTTGTGTATCATGTCACGATCCCTATTTGGCTTTTACGGATGGTTATAGAACTTCATCAGGTGCAGATGGCTATAATGTTAAGCACAACGCGTTGTCTTTATTAAATGTAAAGTATAGAACCAAATATACTTGGGCAAACCCTGCAGTTGTTAGTTTACAAATGCAAATACAATTTCCTTTTTTTAATGAACATCCAACCGAGTTAGGGTGGAAAGGACAAGAACAATTAATCGTTAACCGATTTGCGGCTGATGCAAATTATCGGCAACTTTTCAAATTAGCTTACCCTAATCAAAAAAATCCTTTCAATACCCACAATATTCAGGAAGCAATCATTGCATTTGAGGAACAGTTGGTTGCATATAATGCACCTTATGATCAATATCTAAAAGGTAATCTACAAGTAATGAATCAACAAGCAATAGCTGGTTTGAAATTATTTGGCTCTAATAAATTAGGTTGTATGAAATGCCATGTTTGGGAACAACCATTTGAAACTAATGTTGCAAATTTTAGTTCTGGAATAAGAATACCTTCATTGCGAAATGTCATGATAACAGCACCCTATATGCACGACGGCTCATTGGAAAACATTTTTGCAGTATTTCAGCATTATGAAAAAAAATATTCCTTGAATTTAAACAAGAAAGAACAACAAGAATTAATTGCTTTTTTTAATGCATTAACAGATACCAGTTATCTTAGCAATAAGGAATTACTTAATCCATTTCAATACCAATAGCAAATGCTTAAAATAAAAATATTTTCATTAGTGATGCTGTTAAGTATGTTCCAGATAATTGCTTCTGCACAACAAAAAAAAGCGAAGCCTAAAAAACCAGCTGCTGTTTATTTAAATGAATATAGAGCAGGTTTAATGAGTTCACCAAAAGTTGATACGAATTGGTTTATTGTTGAAAGAAAAAAAGAAATAGAACAAATTTTAAAAGATAGTTTACCTGTAAAATGGTATAAAGAGAAAGGGGGAGAACAGGCAATACTTGCACAAAAAATTGCCTTAGCTGATCCATTCTTTACGCGTTATTTATTTGATTTAAAAACAAAGAAACCTTTATGGAATGAAATATTTGGGGTTTATCCAGCAAGGCCAGGGGATATAAAAAAAGGAATCACTTCGTTGCCCGGTTCTTTAATGCGAGTTGAAATGTATAATTATGCCAATAATTTAACCACCATTGGTATTGTGGATATTTTTAAGTTGAAACTAGTTAGTGCAGATCATTATCCAGATATGCAGCCAGATATACCACCATCTTTGATTCAGCTTGCTGAAAGAATCGCCATTAATGCACCAGAAGTAGAAAAAGCATTAGGGTTTAAACCTAATGCCCAAAAGCCCATCATGAGCAGTACTAAAACTGCATTAAACAGAACCAAATGTGAACGCTCTCAACATTTATGTGTAGCCCCAACATTTGTTCAGGGTAATAGGGCTTTGTGGGCAATTGTAGATTTGACTGATAATCGCTTGGTTGGTTTAAGGTGGACCAATACAGGTACTGATGCAGCAGTAGTTACTGAAAGAAAATTGCAGAATGAAACAGTAGCTGATTGTTACTGTGAGAAAGTAAATTCAATCAGTAAAAATGGGTGGAATATGGATTACTTGCTCACAGCTTCAGATGGATTGCAGATTAGCAATGTAAGTTTCAATGATAAAAGAATATTGAATAGTGCCAAATTGGTAGATTGGCATGTGAGCTACTCTGGAACAGATGGATTTGGTTACAGTGATGCGGTTGGTTGTCCTATTTATAGTCAGGCAGCAGTAGTGGCAACTGATCCACCCAAAGTTGCAGAGATAATAGAGGGAGATTCTGTTGTAGGTTTTATGTTGGAACAAAAATTCTTTTCAGAACTATGGCCGGGGCCTTGCAATTACAGTTATTCACAACGATATTTTTTTTATAATGATGGAAGGTTTAGAATTACCTGTGCCAGCATTGGAAGAGGTTGCGGAAATAATGGAACCTATAGGCCAGTCTTTAGAATCTCTTTTGCAGGGAATGAACAAAATTTTTATGAATATGCGCAAGAGGGTTGGAAACACTGGACCAAAGAAAACTGGCAATTGCAAAAACCTTCTACTCTTTATGATTCAAGTGGGTATCAATACAAAATTAGTTTAAACAATAGCAGCAATTATTTTATTGAGCCTGGGAAGGGCCAGTTTAATGATGGTGGTAAAGGAGATAATGCATATTTGTATCTTACCAAAAATCATTTGAATAAAGATGAAGGCGAAACCGATTTAGTAACGATAGGTCCGTGTTGCAATACCAATCATGAACAGGGGCCTGAAAAATTTATTAATCCTATTCCTGAAAGCACAGTAAATACCGATTTAGTGCTTTGGTATGTACCTCAAATGAAAAATGACGACCGGCCTGGATCAAAATATTGCTGGGCAGAAACCTATTATGAAAATGGGGTGTATAAAATAAAAGCTTACCCCTGTTTTGCAGGTCCTATGTTTGTTCCCCAAAAATAACTTATATTGAAACCTGATAGTATGGAAAAAAAGATTCAAACAATGATTGCTGATGATCATCCCCTTTTTGTAGAGGGCTTAAAGATGATTTTAAGTAGCAACGATCTTTTGCAGATTGCAGGTATTGCAAATGATGGTAAGCAGCTTTTGTATTTACTTACTCAGCAACCCAATATTGACCTCATATTGTTAGATGTA
>NCHN01000068.1 GCA_002281875.1 Sphingobacteriia bacterium 24-36-13
CTCAACTAGAAGGATTTGGGAAAAAATCAATTGAGAATTTGCAAATGGCTATTGAAGCCAGTAAGCAACAACCACTCTATAGATTAATTTATGCATTAGGTATCAGATTCGTGGGTGAAACAACTGCTAAAACTCTTGCGAATGCAGTGTCTCATATTCTAGAATTTAGCAACAAAACAGAAGAAGAACTGTTACAACTAGAAGACGTAGGTATCAAGGTAGCAAAGAGTATCCAAGGTTTCTTTGGAAACCCCCAAAATATTGCCATGCTACATGAATTAGCCGAATTGGGGCTTCAAATGGAAAACAGCAAAAAGGAAGTGATGAGTAGTGGGAACCTTGTAGGACAAAGTTTTCTATTTACCGGCACGCTGGAACAATTAAAAAGATCTCAAGCAGAAGCAATGGTAGAAGAAGCTGGGGGAACAATATTGGGAGGGGTAAGCAGCAAATTGAATTACCTAGTAGTAGGAGCAGATGCAGGAAGTAAGTTAGAGAAAGCAAAAAAAATAAATTCCATTAAAATAATTACAGAACAAGAATTCATCAACCTAATTAAACCATAAAAATGCTCCATCCTAAAACATTACAGTTTTTAACTAAACTCAAAAAAAATAATTCTCGTGAATGGTTTAATGAACATAGGAATGACTATGATGCAGCTAAAGAAAATTTTATTGAACTTGTCAATCAAATTTTAGAACAGGTTAACAATTTTGACCAAGACCTTAGTTTACTTACTTACAAGGAATGCATTTTTAGAATTAATAGAGATGTTCGGTTTAGTAAAAATAAAGACCCATATAAAACCAATATGGCAGCTTATTTTGTAAAAGGAGGTAAAAAATCATGGCTGGCTGGCTATTATTTTCATTGTGAACCAGGTGGCAAAAGCTTTATTGGAGGGGGATTGTATGGAGGCGAGCCTGATCAAATTAAAAAAGTAAGACAAGAGATTGACTATAACTGGGAAGACTTTAAAGCCATTCTAAACAACAAAAAATTTAAGAAAACTTTTGGCGACCTTTCAAGACAAGAAGGCATGTCATTGGTAAGGGAGCCCAAAGGTTACGATAAAGACAATCCTGCAATTGACTACATTAAGTTGAAAAACTTCATTGTTTCAGTTCCGGTAACAGACGAAGAATTAACTGAAAAACAATTAGTCAAAAAAATCATTAATTGCTTTGCAACAATGCAACCTTTATTGCAATTTTTAAATAGGGCAATGGAAGATTAATTTTCTAAAAGGGTTTACCTTTTATTTTATTGGAGTGCTATACTTTACAACAGCATAACTATTGATTTTCTTAAACTTGAGTTGCTCGTTTTTAACATTAACTTGAATATAGTCTTTAAATAATCCTTGTTTATCCTCAAAGCCTATAATACAGTCTAGGTTGGACTTTCCTGGCTTTATAGATACAACCGGAATAATCCCAAAATTGGGAATGCTAATCTTTTCAGTAGCTCTTAATTCTTTATATTGTATTTGAACCTTGTATTCAAAAGTCTTACTTGTTTCATAAATATTTACTGCAAATTTCCAATTGTTTGCATTTCCCATTCCATCATCTATAGGCACCATATAAGTAGCAATTGGTTTTTTTGATGGATTCTCTCGCTCTTCTGCAATTGTTGGTGCTTTAACCAACACAGTATCCGGCTTGGCTTCAGTTTGCTTATTTTCTAAAGCAGTACAGCTGATAATCGAAATCAATAAACCAAAATATACAATCGCTTTCATTGAAAAAATATTAAGACAATATATTCAATTATTTAATATCGGAAGACATCTCCAACTGATTCATCAGTCAAGAGTTTTTTGAGTATAGGATGTTCCAATACTTTAGTATAGTCCATCCAATTCCCATTGACTTTTAATTTGCGATATATTAGTCTAATTCCATGACTATAATCGGCATACCAGTTAACATGACCTGTGTATAATGGTTGTATTGGTTTTCCATCTGGCAAATGCCAACCATAAATGGCTACTCGATTTGTTTTAGCAGATCTTGTTAATAGGTCGCTAATGACTACATCCTTTTTTATTCCAGCAATCAATCCTTTTTGCTGTTTGCGTTGACCTTCTATAATTAAATGATGCTGCCACATCGTAATTGTACTATCTCTATGAATATACAATGGAACAGGTGTTAGCTTTATTGCTGCATTGGCATAAATATCATTTACCATTTTACGGGTTGGCAAAAAACATTGCAAACTATCTGCTATCAACTGAGCCGCAATGGGAGTTAGAGGAATTCTAGCCCAGTTACTATTAGTACCTACACTTAAGTAATCGGGCATGACATAATAAGTTGCCCGATTAACCTTTCCTGTAGTAGTGTCTTTTGCGGTTACATTAATGTGAATGAATTTCAAAAGAAATGATGGAATATTTCCTGACAATATTTCTTTTACAGCAAAAGAATCTCGTTGCCTCCACTGCATCGTCATTGCTTTCTTATAAAACTGTTCACCAGTAATTGGAATCAAGTTTGAATTAGTTTTATTTAAAACCAACTTTTTCCCGCAGCCAATGCAGCCAATAAAGAACAACAATAAAATGAATGGACGCATGCTTATAAAATAAAGAATGTTTTACAATAATCCATTCGCTAACATATATTCTGCAATTTGAACTGCATTAGTGGCAGCACCTTTTCTAAGATTATCACTTACAATCCACATATTCAAGGTTTTGTCTTGAGATTCGTCTCTTCTAATTCTACCTACAAAAACTTCATCTTTCTCATGTGCCCATAATGGCATTGGATAAATTTGATTGGGTAAATCGTCTTGCACAATTACCCCAGGAGCAGCCGCCAACAAGGCTTTTACATCTTCTACTGTAAAGTCATTTTCGAATTCAATATTCACGCTTTCACTATGCCCACCCACTACCGGAATACGAACTGTTGTAGCAGTTACTCGTATTGAATTGTCTTGCATAATCTTATTGGTTTCCAATACCATTTTCATTTCTTCCTTGGTATAACCATTATCTAAGAACACATCAATTTGAGGAATCACATTTAAATCAATTGGATATTTATAGGCCATTTCCCCTTCAACACCTTTGCGCTCATTAAACAATTGATCAACTGCTTTTTTACCCGTACCTGTTACACTTTGATAAGTACTGACCACCACACGTTTTATTTTGTATTTTAAATGCAATGGCTGCAATGCAACAACCATCTGTATGGTAGAACAATTGGGATTCGCAATAATATAATCTTCACTAGTAAGAACTCCAGCATTTACTTCAGGAACCACTAATTTTTTAGTAGGATCCATTCTCCAAGCAGAAGAATTATCAATCACTCTAATGCCAGCTGCTGCATATTGTGGAGCCCACTCCAATGAAGTACTACCTCCTGCAGAAAATATTGCTACCGCAGGTTTTGCTGCAATACCATCCGCCATACTCACCACTTTATACGCTTTACCTTTAAATACAACTTCTTTACCAACCGATCTTTCTGAAGCTACTGGCACTATCTCAGTTACCGGAAAATTTCTTTCTGCTAATACCTGCAACATTTTAGTTCCAACTAACCCTGTTGCGCCTACTACTGCTACTTTCATTTTGTTCCCCCCTGTCTCCTTGATGGAGTTTTAGTGTTAAAAAAAAAGGCCTTCCAAATTTGGAAGGCCCGTTATATGAATCAGTTTAAAACATACAAACACCTTCCGCTTAGCGTGGTTTTTTATTACGTTTTATATTTTTAATCATTGTCATCTAAAAACGAATATACAATCTTTGAATTAATTACCCAACTGAATATCAAAATTCACCAACTGCACAAATTCGTCTAGTCTTGCATCAATATCTGCTTTATTGATTTCTCTTAAACGTTGTGTACCAAATTTTTCTACACAAAAAGAAGCCATTGCACTACCCACTATAATGGCCGTTTTCATATTTTCAAATGAAATGTCTTTTGTTTTTGCAATATGGCCAATGAAGCCACCAGCAAAAGTATCGCCAGCACCAGTTGGATCAAATACTTCTTCTAAAGGCAATGCAGGCGCAAAGAATACTTTGCTGCCATGAAATAATAATGCTCCATGTTCGCCTTTCTTAATGATTAAATACTTAGGACCCATTTGCATTATTTTCGCAGCGGCTTTAACCAAAGAATATTCACCACTTAACTCACGTGCCTCACTATCATTGACCATTAATAAATCTACCATTGCTAAAGTTTGCTTCAGGTCATCCATGGCAATTTCCATCCAGAAATTCATGGTATCCATTACAATCAACTTTGGTCTGGTTTTTAATTGTTCAATTACACTTCTTTGTACAGAGGGAGCAAGGTTACCGAGCATCAAAAACTCGCAATCTTGGAAGCTATCTGGAACTACAGGTTCAAAACTTCCCAATACATTTAACTGGGTGTCTAAAGTATCACGTGTATTCATGTCCATATGATAGCGACCGCTCCAAAAAAATGTTTTCTCGTCTTTTTTAATCTGCACTCCTTCTAAGTCTACTCCACGCTCAGTTAGGATATCTAACTCTGCCTGAGGGAAATCTCCCCCAACAACAGAAATTTGCTTAACTGGAGTATAATTAGAAGCGCACCAGGCTATATAAGTACCAGCACCACCAATAATTTTATCACTTTTCCCAAAGGGAGTTTCAATGGCATCAAAAGCCATAGAACCAACAACTACTAAAGACATAAATTGATTTTATAATAAGTCAGCGAAATTAATGGTTTATCGGATAACCCAAGCCAAATGCGATAAAAGCATTAAAAAACTAACAAAACTAGATTATTTGACGATTTTCTTTGCTAACATAT
>NCHN01000025.1:0-31441 GCA_002281875.1 Sphingobacteriia bacterium 24-36-13
ATCCATAATTATTTTCATGGGCTGCCAAGTTTTTCCACTATCGGTAGATCTGCTCAAACCCACGTCTATATTGCCTGGCAAGTCTGCACTATTTTTATATCGAATATCATACACAGATAATAAAGTGCCCTTGTTGGTAGCAACAATACCTGGTATACGATACGTATTTACATTATCATCGCCTGCTTTGCGAACCGCAACTCCTTTTAGTTTTGCATAGTTACCTGCTGGTTGACTAATGGTCAATTTTTTTCCATTTGATTGCATTAACTCAGTTGCTCGTAATTCTACATTACCATCAATGCTTGCGTCATTTTTTAGTGTAACACTCAACCAAATAAAATGAAGCCCAGGTGCCAACTTCAATGTAATAGGAACATTAAAATTGGCACTGGTGGGCTTACTATTCGCAAGGGGGGTATTGGTAGAAAATGGTTCAGCACTGGTTTGATAAAGAGCAATATTATCTATATCATTTATGGCACTGGTATTAATACTGCAATTAATTCCACTAAATGTTTGTGGGGTATTATCTGAAGGAATAAAAATATTCACTCGCAAAATTGCATTAGTGGCCAATCCCTTTAAAACAGGAATATCTGGCGTATATGCAGATGCTTTTACTTCACCTACTACAGGTGTAGTTGATTTTTTTGCACAGCCTACTGCTGGTATCAGCAACAGTATTAATAAAGAATAAAAAATATTTTTTTTCATAGAGAAATTTTATGCTTCTATAAAATCGTTGTGTTTTGGTTTTAGAACCGTTAACTGTAAAGCCAATGCTGCAACCACTACTATGGCCATCATGGCAAAGTCTTTACCAAGGCTTCCTGCATCGGAACTCTTCCCTAATAATTTAGTGATAAACGCCCCCGCAAATACACCAATCATATTCATAAGGCCATAAGCGGTGGCTCTATGTTTAGCAGATATAAATTGACAGAGTATGGGCATATTGTTGGCATCGAACATGCCATATCCAAATCCAAAAAAGAATACAGCCCCTACTAAATGAATGATTGAATTGCCCAACCCAATAAATAATAACGCAGGTATAGTCATTGCCAATCCAATGGCACTGGTGTATACTCTTCCGCGAATATTTTTTTGCACCCATTTATCGGAAAGTACCCCGCCAAAAATCACTCCCAAGAATGAGGATGCTGCAATAGTAATAGTAGACAATGGGCCTGCTTTAGACATGTCAATTCCGAGGTTCTCAGAAAATAAAGTAGGTAACCAATTTTTCACTCCCCAACCTGGCAAACTTGGAACTGCAAAATAAAATAGAATGACCCAAAAAGAGATATTGCTGAACAATGTTGCGAATACTTTGAATAAAGATTCACGGTTGAAAGACTTTGTTGTTGATTGAGCCTTTGCCGCGTCCTGTGCAACCGCTTTTGCTGTATCGGGCAAAGCTGCTGGCTTTTCGTGCAAAAACAGTATCAACACCACAGAGTATACTATTCCAATCAATCCAAAACTAATAAATGCATTTTGCCAAGAATACTCAGCTGCAATTGTTGCGCCAAAGCCCCCAAGCGCTTGACCCATATACAATCCAGTCATATGAATACCTACTGCCAATGAGCGAGTTTTTGCTGTATGATAATCTGCTATCAATGATAATCCTGCAGGTATATACAATGCTTCACTTACTCCCATACCAGCACGTAACCAATACAACTGATCAAATGTTTTGGCGAAGCCCATTGCAAATGTGATTGCACTCCAAACAAATAAACTTCCTACAATTAACCACTTCCTGTTCAATCGATCTGCAATCAAACCTGAAATAGGACTCATGAACCCATAGATCCATAAAAAGATGGCCATTAGATACCCAAAATTGGTTGCAGATTGTAACTCCTGAATATTGATTTGCATAGCAGGCTTCATGGTGCTCAACATCTGCCGGTCCATATAATTCAATAGCGCTACTACCCAAAGCAACGCTACCACTATCCATGGATATTTTTTATTTTGAATCATTGCTTCTTGGTATGAATAGTAGCTTTCAAAATTTGTGGAGACCTCACTCCTGCTTTAATTTCACCTGTTGGCAAAAAAATGGCGTCATTCCATTTTACAGCAGTTGTTGTAACAGGAGTATCATAAGGAATACTTGCCAAAGCTTTCCATTGATCGGTTTTGGCTTGATACAATAATACTTCCTTGCTAAATCCAGGATGTGTTATTTGTAATTGATTTTTTTGGTTGATCAAGTCCTGCTTTTTTGCCGGATCCGTTTCTATTGCAATAGCTGCTAACATTTTTTCTACTTGAGAAAAAACCGTTCCTCTATCTCCACCAAATACGAGGATTTGGTCTAAATTATACCATACACCAGTTCCTGCACTTAATGTATATGGCAATGCTGCTTTGGCTGACCAGCTATTACTTTTTATGTTGAACTCATATACCTGATTATACAAACTACTTATTCCATTGGTATTTTTCTTTCTACCGCCAATTAAGTATAAGACTGGATTAGCTTCCTGTGCTATGCCTACCAACACCGCATGAGATACTGCGTGCGGAATATCGGATAGTGTTTTCCATCCAGCACCTAAATTATTTAAATCGAGTGAAAAAAATTGTGCAGAAGCATCTTGTGCAGTCTCACCTCCAGCAACAAAAATGGTATTGTTTACTAGCGTTGCAGCAGCATTGGTTAATCCAATGGGTAACGGAGGATAAGCAATAAATTTTACTGCTTGCTTGTGTTGATTCCACTGCAACATCCACACTTTTTTAGAAATCCCATCTTCATTTTCACCACCGATATATAAAATGCCTTCTGATGTTGTGCATACGGCTGGATAAGCAATTGCTTCTGGCAGCTTTTCGTTTTGCTGCACTAATTTTAATTGTTGATGCGCTTGTTGATAAACAAAAATATTGGCATGGTATATTTTCTTTCCTCCTTGCCAAGGCATGGCTTCTGGAAAGTTGGCACCCCCAGCTATTATTAAATGATTCTGATGTACGCCCGTTACTGCACCAGCATAACCAATAGAAGATTGATTTCCTGCTTCTGGTGGTAATATTGCTGCTATATTAAATTGCACTGACCATTCAGCAGGGTATTGTGCTACAACGGTTTCAGCTATGAACATAAGCAGTAAACAAATGATATAATAATATCGTTTCATTAAAGGGCATTTGTTGCAGTCGGTATTTTTGAGCTATACTGTTCAAATCCTAATAAAGCAACGTCTTTCTTAAATTGCTCAAATTGCATAGCATCCATATTCTTCACTGGTAATCTAAAGCTACCACAATCTAATCCAACTAATTTCATGTAAGCTTTTCCAGTAGCTATGCCACCATATTTACCCAACAATCGAATCATATCAATAGACTGTTGTTGTAATATTTGAGCCGTTTTTAAATCTCCATTTTTGAACGCATCTATTAAATCATGATACAATGGGGCGGCATAGTTATAAGTGCTTCCAATAGATGCTTTGGTTCCAATAGCTAGTGCAGGCAACATATTTTCATCTCTACCCCAAACCATATCGTATTTACCATTCTTGTATTGTTGGCAAGACAAGAAGTCCATAAAATCTTCGTGAGTATATTTTATTCCTGCAAAATTGGGAATCAATCCATCCACTACTTTTAGTAAATCATACATTGCAAAACCAACTCCTGTTAAAACTGGAATATGGTAATAATAAAAAGGCATATCAGGAACTACTGCTGCAATTTCTTTGCAACAAGCAGCCAGCATTTCTACATTCGCTGGCTTAAAATAAGAAGGTGCAGTAAAAGAAACTGCATCCAATCCTATTGATTGCGCATGTAAAGCCAATTCTTTTGCATCAGCTATACAAGTGCCGCCTAATAAAGGCATTGCAGAAAATGTTGAATCATTCTTGGTACAAACAGCCCAAGCTTCTGCTACTGCCATTTTTTCGTCTTTGGTTAACGAAACCCCTTCGCCTGTTGAACCACATATAAATGCACCGGTAACCCCATTGGCTTTTAACATGGTATAATAAGAAGGTATCAATTCTAAATGTAAAGAACCGTCAGGATGCATCGGTGTAAACGGCGCTGAAATAAGTCCTTGTAAATGCACATGTTCCATTGTACAATAATTAAAGAGAATAAATACAAGGGGCATTTCATTACCCCTTGTTTGACCAAAACTACCATTTATGCTTGCTTAATAAAACATTTTTTAGTACCCTGCAGTTTGCTTCAATAATGGATCTGCATTCAACATTGCCAAAGACAATGGCAATAAGAATTTAGCTGTACTACTTGGATTTAAATAAGCTGGATTAATATTTGCATATACATAAGCATCTCCTGCTCTACGCAAAGCCCACCAACGCTTTCCTTCGCCAATAAACTCTCTTAAATATTCGTCTAAAATGGCATTCATATTTGCGGTTTGGCTACCACTCACATAAGGTGTATAACCTGTACCATAAGCCCTTAATCTAATGGCATTTATTTCTGCAGAAATATCTTCTCCTAATTTTGCTTTTGCTTCTGCTAACAACAACAACACATCGGCATAACGATATACTGGATAATCGTTGTTGTAAATTTGGGAAGTACCTGCTACTGTTCCTATATACTTAGTTAGCATAACACCTCTGATGGCAAATGGTGCAGCATTTCCATACATCACTCTAAATGTATTTGCAATACGCTGATCGGCTGCACCTGTAGTTAACTTAGTAAGAATAGCTGGGTTAATACCAACTCTGTTAGCGCCATTTACATAAGGATAAACAGATGATACAGTTGGTGTTGCAGTTTGTGTAAATGATAAAGTATTTGCTTGAATAGAGTTCACTAAGAAGCTGCTAAAGAATGTTAACTGCGCTTGTTGCAACTCGTAGTTAACTGCAAAAATCATTTCTTTATTATTCACTTTTTTAGTGGGATCAAAAATGTCTCTATAGTTGCCCTGTAAATCTAAAGTAGCACCCTGCAAATTTCTTACTTCTTGTAAAGCAGCTTTAGCAGTAGTTAGATCGGCTGTACCGCCACCCATATGGGTTCCAGACCAAATAAATGCATCACCTTTTAATACTAATGTTGCCAATTTGCTCCATACCACTCGCTTATCTGTTGAAATTGGTGTTGCTGTACCAAACAATTCTAATGACTTAGCTATATCCGCTTTTACTTGAATCATAATAGAATCAACTCCAGTTCTTGGCTTGTAAGTTTCTGCAGTATTGGTTAATGTTTCTACTGGCTCAGTATTCAATGGAACTGCACCCCAAGTTCTCAACATATTATAATACACATAAGCTCTTAAGCCATGTACTTCTGCTAAGATTCTGGTTTTTTCTGCATCTGGCAGCGGAGTTTGTGGTATAATCTTAATGACATTATTAAAATTATAAATCAAATTATACAATCCAGCCCAGTTGGTAAACGGTACGTTTAAGCTGCTGATATTGTGTCTGTACAAATTTTGTAAGCCGCCATCTACACTCTCGGTAAATAATCCATCTGCCCAAATATCTCCACGCATTTCACCCATTTGATAAAACGTACTGGTGTATGATCTTAACAAACCATAAGTACCATAATACAAGGTTCTTGCTGCGTTCGGATCTTTTAATGCTTGGTCTTTACTGATGCTGCTTTGTGGCACCACTTCGTCTAATTTTTTAGTGCAAGATGATGTACCCAATGTTACCAAGAGCACACTTGCTATAAATAGTTTATTGTATTTCATTTCAATCATTTTTAGTTTGAACAATCAATTAAAGTGTTACTCTTATTCCAAAAGTTAATCTTCTTGGCAAAGGGAATTTACCTTGGTCTACACCACCCACTTCAGGGAAGTTGCCGCTGTATCCAGATAGATAAAACAAGTTAGATCCGGTAACATTTACACTGAGTCCTTTAACTCTGTTAGCTAAGTATCTGCTGATGATAGAAGTAGGTAAATCATATGCTAGTGTTAGTTCTCTTAACATTACATAATCTCCCTTCTCCCATAAATTAGCTGCTGGGTTATTACCACTTGCATCGGTTGCATAGTTTCTACCTTGGTTTGCCCAATAATAACGAGGCATAGTTCCTGTTGGATTGGTAGGTGACCATGTTTTTAAGATATCAGTAGTTGCATTTTGTGAACCCTGTACCTGGCTTAATCCTCTTACGATTTGATTGTTTAATACTACAAATCCAAACGCATAATCAAATTGTGCATACAAGCGTACACCCTTGAATGAACTAGCAATGTTGAATCCACCCATATGTTGAGGAGTGGTTCTTCCTACATAAACAAACTGTCTGCTATCAATGGTATCATTTGGATTTACTTGATGCCATTGTGCATCTCCTAATTGCTTAATGCGTTTGTTATTATAAGGCAAGAATGCATTGTACACATTTGCATCTCTAGCAATAGTTGAAGGGTCTGTATAAATACCATTCCATTTTGGTGCCCATACTTCATCTAATCCTATACGCTGGCCTTCTACTAATCCACGTACATAAATTTGTTTGCCTGGGTTGTTAGGATCCCATACAAAGAATCCACTTGTTTGATTGCCTGCTAAGCCATTGAAGGGCAATTTCTTTGCATAACTTTTAACATGATAATAGTTTGCTCCTACAGACAATGCAAATCCGTCGGCTGTTTTTGGTTCAATAATTTTTGCATTCACTGCCAACTCAATACCTCTGTTTTGTAACTGACCCAAGTTAGTAGTGAAGCTGCCAAATCCTGTTTGAGAAGAAATATTTAAACCAGCTAATTTGTCAAAAACATTTCTTACAAAGTAGTCTACATTTAAAGTGATTCTCTCGTTAAAGAATCCTGCGTCTAATCCAAAGTTCAAGCTATTCGTACGCTCCCATCTTACATCTGAATTAATATAGTTGGCTACATAAGTTCCGCCAAATCCATTATAAGTTCCTGCGTTATTATACACTTGAGAAGTAGCAAATAAGCCTAATGAACTTACATTACCATTCACCCCATAACTTAATCTTGGCTTAATCCTATTTACATATTTAGACAAAGTTGTGTTCTTATAGAACGCTTCCTCATGTAAATTCCATCCAAAAGAAACTCCTGGGAATGTACCGTAATAATTTCCTTTTTTCAAGCGGCTTGATCCGTCTACCCTTACAACTGCAGTTAATAAATAGCGATTCATGTATGAATAATTCAAACGCGCAATTGAAGAGGCAATTCGTTCCCACTGATCAAAGTTTGATGAAGCACCTGCAGGGTTTACAATTGTTGTTCCTTGTACGTTTGGTGGTGTTGCTGCAGTTAACCAAGGAATTAAATCGGTTGGTGCACCTTGTGCAAAACCAGATGTAGCGTAGTTTTTATAATCGTAAAACTCTACTCCAGCTAATGCAGTTATATTATGCTCCTTAAATCTTTTACTGAATTGTAAAAAGGCATTGGTTGTGTACTGCATGGTTTTATTGGTATTAAAACTTGCAGCCCTATTGGTATTCATTGCTCCACCATTACCTTGTTGATATGCTTTGGTAAAGAAATTATTGTTCGTGTATTGATAGTAACCAGAACCACTTGCCAATACTTTTAAATAAGGAAGTATGGTGTACTCTAAATTAATACCCCCTAAGAATCGTTGTTGATTAGTATTGTTTACTGTTAAGTTACTCCAATAGGCCGGGTTACCTAAAGTAACATCATTTGGACCAGGCAGTATTTCACCCGTTGCATAATTGGTGTAACGAATAGTTGGAGCTACTCCTACAAAACGCTGCAATAATCCGCCAGCGGCGCCACCTTCAGGATCTACTCCACCAAAACCACCATAAGGCAATGCTTGCTCAACACTATAGGCACTAATATTGGTAGTTACTTTTAATCTTTCGCCAATATTTAGTCCTCCATTAAAGTTGATGTTCAATCTTTTTAGTTGAGAACCGATGATCATACCATTGTCTCTAACAGAACCCAATGACAAAGCATAGTTGCCTTGATCATTTGCGCCAGAGAAATTGATATTGTGTTCGCTGGTATTGTTCTGTTGCAAAATCATTGCTTCTCTTTCTCTTGCACTTAAGTCTACAAATACCAAACTATCAATTTGATTTACATTAAATGGATTACGATCTACTAATAGTTTCCATCTTGAATCGTTCAATAAAAAACGATTGGCATTGTTCAATAACTGCGTGGTGTACAATCCTGTATTAGAAGTCCATCCAGAGTTTACTGCCCATCCCCATGCACCAAATAATTGGTTGCGATCGGTATTCATTGCACCAGTGTTATTGTCTAATGAATCTCCTCTAAATCTTGCTTGAATTCCTAAGCGGTTCATTCTGATATAATCTGAAGCACTTAAATATTCTGAAGGATTCTTGCGAACATAGTTGGTGGTATTGTTATAAGAATAGGTTACTTGCGTTTTTCCTTTTTTTCCTTTTTTAGTGGAAACTAACACAACGCCATTCGCCGCTCTTGCTCCATAAATGGCTGTAGTTGCGGCATCTTTTAATAAATCGATGCTGGCAACGTCATTAATGTCTAAACCGTATAAAGAAGGTACGATTACTCCGTCTACAATAAATAGCGGCGTACCACCTCCACCAAATTCAGTGCCACCTCTAAATGTAATAGAAGGTGTAGTACCTGGCTGACCTGTACGTTGTTGAATTCTTAAACCGGGTGCATTACCTTGTAACACCGTTGCTACGTTGGTGGTAGGACTATGCTCAAAAGCTTTTGGATTAACTGTTACAACTGCACCCGTTAATTCTTTTCTTTTTTGAGATCCGTAACCAGTTACTACCACATCTTCTAATTCAGAAACGATGGGGGATAATGTAATGTCTAATACTGCACTTGCTCCCACTACAAATTCTCTAGGGGCAAATCCAATCATAGAAAAAATAAGCGACTTCCCTTCCGCAACATCAATAGCGTAAACACCTGATGCATTGGTTTGGGTTCCCGTTTTTGTACCCTTGATGGTAACGGAAACACCAGAAAGAGGTTTAGCCTCGTCGTTCAGGATGGTTCCTGAAACCTTTTTGGTTTGGGCTAATAACGCAGTGGAGAGCATTGTGAACAACGCAACAACACAGAGTCTAAAGCAGTTTAAGTTCATGGCGCGCAATTTAGTTTTTTGTATTATGTATGACATAAAAATAATTAGCTTTCCCTGAAACTGCAAAATAAATTTTAACAATTTTATAATATATTGATTTTTAAGGCATTATGAGTTAATTGAAAAATAGCTGCATTTTTGGTAACTTTGACTTTGTTAAATATTAAGTAATACATATTCTGGATGAATTTAGCCTTACTCAGATCCGAAATGAAACCAATGGATACTAGTTCCTTGGTAGATAAAGTGGAAGAAAGCTTGGTAGACTTACTTCAAAAGCGCAAACTTTCTGTTGGTGATGTGATTCCTAAAGAAATGGAACTAGCGGAAACATTAGGTGTAAGTAGAACAGTTATTAGAGAAGCGTTAACGCGTTTGCGATTAATGGGCTTAATAGAATCAAAAAAGAAAAAAGGGTCCGTTATAACTAGCCCTGATATTTTTGGAATGATGAGTAAGAGTATGAATCCACATATTCTTGCACCCGAAACCTTAAAAGAAATATTTGAAATACGATTGGTCTTAGAAATTGGTATGGCCGATTTATTGTTTCATAGAATTACCAAAGAAGATATTGCTGCATTAAGACAAATTGTTGCAGACGAACCACCAGCTACCCAATACCATTTATTCAATATTGAACACGAGATTGCTTTTCATGGAAAGCTCTATGAAATCACTGGTAATGCTACTTTGAAGCGTTTCCAGAAAATGTTATTGCCTGTTTTTGATTATGTGCATAACAGTGGTTTGTTGAAAAAACAACCCATGTTAAAAATGTTCGTATCGCACAAAGAATTGGTAGACTTTTTAGAAAATGGTACTCCAGAAGAATTCAGAAATGGTATGCGCTCGCATTTAGAAAACCACTTTACCAGGTTGTTTGAGTGATTGCGTTCTTGTTTGCGTGGTAACCAAGGTATTTATGTGATCCATTCTAAATAATTTTCTTTATCAACAATGGCAAACTTTGCTTCAGGATAAGCTTTCGCAAATGCAATTGGAATCTTAGCTTTAGCATCTTTCCATTTACATTCTAGTGCTTGTAACTGACCATTATTTAATTCAATCAAATCAATTTCTTGACCATCATAAGTACGCCAAAAATAATATTGTGGTTGATAATTATTATAGCGATTGAATTTAATTCTTTCACTTAGAATATACTGCTCCCACAATTGACCAATATCATTACGCTGATTGATTGGGCTGAAATTACTAATTAATGCATTTCTTATTCCATTATCAAAAAAATACCATTTCTTACTTTTTGAAACTTCTTTTCGCAGATTATTACTATATCCAGATAATGGATAAATGATAAAAACTTTAGAGAGTAAATCTAAATATCGTTCAACAGTGGCTTTATTAATTTGCAGATTGGTTGCTAATTCAACTGTACTTACCTGACTTCCTACTTGCCATGCAAGCATTTGTAATAGTTTAAATAAAATATCTGCTCCCTTTATATTCTCGAAAGAAAGTAAATCTTTCAATAAATAACTATTGATCAATTGTTTTAGATAAGTTTCCCTTTCTTGTAAATTATTTAAATGCCACAGCTCAGGATAACTACCGTATATAAGTCGTTCTTCTAAGTTTTGCTTAGTCGTTAAAAATTCTTCTATAGTTGACAATTCTGCTTGTGCTATAGGGTATAAATAAAACTCTAAGTTCCGTCCTACTAATGGTTCTCCGGTTCTATTCACCAAATCAAAACTGCTACTTCCGGTTGCAACTACTGTAATCCCTCTAATCGTATCAATTAATAACTTTAAAATTTTACCAATTTCAGGTATTGCCTGAGCTTCGTCAATAATAATGATCTTCTTTCCCTTTGTTAGTTGTTGATAATTAGCAATGGTTCTATTTTGTAAAATAGCCGATATCTGCATATCTTCTCCATGTAAAAGCAATACATCGCTTGCATATTTTTGAACAATTTTTTCAATGATTGTAGTCTTACCAGTACGCCTAGTACCATAAAGTAGAATTACTTTTTGTTGTCCAATTTTTGCCTCAATTTGAATTTGTATAATGCGTGGGATATCCATATTAATGTAAATTAGGTTATACAACTGTCGCAATTTACATTAATTAGGACATTCAAATAGCCTAATTTACATTTTTTTATTAAATTCATATAAAAAGGGGCTATCTATTACTAGACAGCCCCTTTGGTTTGTTTAAGTTATTGGTTTATTTGATCCTATTTGATCTTCATCAGCTGAACCACTTTACGTTGGTTGCCTTGCATCAACTCTGCAAAGTAATTTCCGATTGCATAGTTGTGACCAAACTGTAATGTGCTATTAGCTGGTTGTTTTGCTCTACCTTCTACCAATCTACCTGCAGCATCTACCACTTTAATGTTCACTGGTAGGTTTGATTGACTTACCAATTTCAATGTGAAGTAAGTAGTACTTGGATTTGGCATCACCGTTACTTTTAAGTCGTCGGCTACTACCTCTTCCGCTTTACTAAAGTTGTTGGTATTGGTTGCTCCTACAGTAGGTGTTGATTCAACACATGCTGCTGTTGCACAAGAGCCTAATCTATCGCCTGAATGTCCAGTTAAATGTGCAGCTACCGCATTCACACTAATCTCTAGTGTTTGTGGATTCTGGTTATTACCTGGAGGCATATGACATAAGTAAACTTTACCTGCACCCTTAGAACCTAGTACTCTGATATCTTTCACACAGATCGTGATCTTAGAAGTAGTGGTACATCCAAAATTATTGGTCACTACTACTGTGAAGGTATATGTACCAGCTACTGTTGGTGTGAATACTGGCATACCGCTGGTCGTGCTGCTCAACATATTGGTAGCAGCTCCGATCCACTGATAAGTGTAAGAACTTCCACCAGTTGCATTCACTTTTAATACCGTGCTCTGTGCACCGTATCCTAAGTAAATATTATTTGCATTACCACCTGTGTATACACTGCTTGTTGGTTGTGATACAATGGAGCTAGTTGGTAATTGACCAACCACTGTTACTACTGCTGTTGCAGTTTGTACGTTACCATGAATATCTGTAACTGTTAAGGTTACAGTATGTGTACCCAAATCTGCACAGGTATAGTTGGTTTTGCCAGACAATACAACTGATTGTATACCGCAATTATCGGTACTATTATTATTGATGTCTGCATCAGTTACACTTGCAGCTCCATTCACTAATGTTACAGAAACATTATTTACATTAACAGTTGGCAATTCATTGTCATTAACTGTTACAGTAAATGAAGTTTGAGAGCTACCTACAATATTTGTTGCAGTTGCAGTTACTGTAGTAGTTCCTACTGGAAACACAGTTCCTGGTGCTATAGTATAAGTTATTGTAGATGCCGGAATACCTTCTGAATCAGTTGCAGTAAAGTTTACAACCGCACCACAAGTGCCTGCTGCAACAACTGCTGTTTGATTACCTGGGCTAACAATTAAAGGTAGACGTCCTGTTACATCAATTACAAAATCTTGTGAAACACGTGGGCTGTAATCATGGTGATATGTATCGTCTAATTTAAGACTTACAGGATGCACTCCTAAATTGGCCATTGAAGGTGTACCTGAAAGTGTTCCAGTACCATTGCCATTATTAGTGAAAGTTAACCATGAAGGAATATTTCCACCGATTAACTCTAACACATCTCCATATGCCACATCAGGATCTACTCCTGTAATGGTATAGGTATAAGTTTGTCCAACATATGCAACCAATGAAGGAGTAGAGCTAAATACCGGTTTAGTATTTACCAAGTATTTAAAGCTATGCGTAGTTTGATCGTTATAAGAATCCTTAGCTACAAATGAAATTATATGTATACCAAAGTTTGCAGGCGTTGGTGTCCAATTTAATTGAACAGATGTTGGATTTGCTGCTACAGTTGGCAAACTACTAGAGAGTGTTGCACCAGCTGGCAATCCTGTTACAGACATAATTTGAACTATATCATTTGGGTCAGGATCGCTTGCTGTAATAGTAGATTGATGTGCTACTCCTGTTTCTAAATAGGTTTCTGAATTTGCCGCAGGTGTTGGAGGCACATTAAATAATGGCTTAAGACTTAATTGTATGGTAACAGATGAAGTGCTTTGTACACCTATATTGTCGGTAGCTGTAAAATTAATTACAAATGAACCAAATTGGTTGGCTGCCGGCGTCCAAGAGAAATTGGTTGTAACGGGATTTCCGTTAGTAGGTAAACTAGGAGAGCTAGTTGCACCTGGAGGTAACCCTACAGCAGAAAGTGTTACAATATTTCCTGGGTCATTATCATAAGCCCTAACAGAAAAATTAACAGGCTGACCTGGTGATGCTTGAATTACTGTAGAATTGGCTGGCGTAATTAAATAATCGAAAATAGGGGGTGTAGAGTTTTGAGTGATTTTAATAATAAAATCTACAGTGACTTTGGTTTTACCAGCTCCATCAGAAATAGTAAAAGCCACATTCCATAAAGAACCTATTGCTTTACCAACTGTATTAAAACTAACTAAACCTGTTGTGGCATTGATTGATAAACCTGAAGGATTAGTACCTCCGCCCATTTCGGCAGATGTAGCCAGTCTATAACTTAATGCGTCTCCATCTGGATCAAAAGCAGGAATTTGAAATTGCGCTGCGCTAAGTCCTTGAGGTAAGTTAACGGTAGCTGCTATAGTTGAAACCGGCGAGCTATTTCCATTACCTACGTTCACTATTGTTTCATTTCTCCATTGTTGATCACGATTATTAGAAAGATCACTAATTCTACAACAACTAGAAAAATATGCAGCATAATTACCTGCAGAAGGATAAGTATATTGGAAAGTTGCTTCCCCATACCACCAACCTTCAGCAGCATTAATTGAAGTAATGACTAATGGAATAGGAACACTAGCATATCCGTTTCCTGTATATAAATAATCCATGATTTGCGTACTTCCTAAAGTATACCCTGATCCAAAAGCCCAGCCACCATAAGACTGAGAAACTTTAAATTCAACAGTGTTTCCACTGATGGGGCGCCAACTGATGGTACCACTTCTAAAATGGGCTGCTTAGGCTACACCAGCAAATAGTAGCATGGTGAGCAACAGCACCGTTCTAACATTTCGGAATCCCGAACTGGAGATTGTGTGTAACATTTTTTTCATGTTTTTGGGTTTAATTGAGGGGAGGGTTATTGATGTAAATACAAAAAATTATAGCAGGTACATTAAAGTACTTGATTGGATTAAACAATAAATAAGACATTGGATTAGGGAATAAATATGAGGGGGTGATTTATTCCATTAATAATTCTGCAGTAAATATATAAAATTAAGCTTCATAAAAAAGAAAATGTTAAAAAAAAGCCCTTTTTATAGACTTTGGTTGAACAAAATTGCGTGCCGATATCATTCAAGATTCAAACATTTCACGGAGAGATTTACCCAATTATATAATATGATTACCGGTTTTGAAAAGATCCTTAAACCAAAAAACAGGCCATTAAAGTCAATTTGGCTTTTTTATTAGTCGCATGCGCTTGTTACTTATAAAAAAAAGTAAAAACCCACTTAATATTGTTACTAATCCGAATATTGAGAAAATCCTGAGTAACCAATTTCCGATCTGATCTCTACTTTCATAATCCATTGTGTGCATCATCCAGAGAAAATCAAATATTCGCCATTTGTTGTTTCTAAATTTTTGAATAGTTCCCAATTCACTAGCAATATATATTGTTGTATTTGTAGGATGTTCAAAAGTGATGGCATATGCTGGTAATGGACTCTCTCTATATTCATGATGACCGTTTGTACTTGTCAGGTAATCAACTGATTTCACACTTGATATACCATTAAATCGCATTTTAGCTATTTCTACTGCCTCTTGCTTTGTTAACGGGCCCCGAAGCTTACCTGTTTCCGCATTGGCAAGATGATTCATTGACTGAACAGCATGCTCACGATTTGTTAGGCTATGAATTCCACTTATACATCGAAGCTGGTAGAAAGGTCTACCCATAATTTCTATTAATTGAATAGACACAACAGAATCAATGGGGTGATTCTTTTTTATTGTTTCCAACACTTCAGTAGGGCTAACTAGAGAAATATCTGATGAGAGTAGTGGTGCATTTTTCTTTTGAAAATCACCATGTATTTCATCTATATTACTCCAGCTGAAATATAATCCACCAATTGTCCATAATAAAAACTGGATGCCTAAAATAACACCCAGCCAGCGATGTGTTTTTCGAATGTAATAATGTTTACTTTTTGCCATAAATAGTATGTTAGTTATTATATCATTGTATCAGTAGTGCCATTAATTAATGATTATGCCCCGCCATCGGGTCTGCTCCTTTTTTAAATACATATTCGCTGTGTAGTAAGTATGCTCCAGCTAATACAACTATATCCCCTTTTTTTAAACCAGATTTAATTTCAATTCTATCACCACTTTCAAGACCCGCTTGCACCATCACGCTTTTAAATGTGTTTTTCCCAGACTGCACCCAAACAGTTGCTCCTTTGCCATCACGAATGACCGCATCAATAGGAAGCGTTAATGTGTTGCGCTGTAAACTTTTCAATATTACATAAGCAGGCATACCTGGCTTGAGTTGGTTGGCCAGATTTGGAATAGAGACCCGGATAAGATTGATTCTTGTATCCGGATTAATTTCTGGGTTTACAAATTCTATCGTTCCTTTAAATTCTTTATTGTCAAAATCAGGCAATTGAACCAATGCCCAGTTCCCGATTTCAACTTCCGACAATTGCGTTGTATACACCTGTGCTTCAGCCCATAGGCTGGAGAGATCAGCCAATTTTATAATTGAGCCACCTTCCATAATATAATCACCTTCCCGAATATCCAGCTGAGTAATATAGCCCCCTGCTGTACTATAAAATATAGTAGTTGATGATGCTTTCCTAGATTTTGCCAACTCTGTTATCTGTGATTCATTCAAGCCCCAAAGTACTAGTTTGTTTTTCGCACTCTGTATCAATTGGTCAAAATCAATAGTCCTCTCAGAAGCAAATGTCTTTTTCTTATCCAATGCTAAAATATATTCCTGTTTGGCATTATTTAAATCTTCGCTGTAAATCTCATATAGTGGTGAGCCCTTCTTAACGTAATCAGCTTTATTCTTATAAAACAATCGCTCCACCCTACCCATTACTCTAGAACTGACCGAAGTTGTTTTCGTTTGATCAATATTCAAGGTAGCTGTTAAAACCAACTGATCACCGATTGCTCCATTTCTGATGGTATCAGTCTGGATATTTCCTAACTGAATCTGCTGTTCGCTTAACTGCAATTCATCGTTTGCTTCTCCTTTCTTTTTCTTTACTGGGGTTAAATCCATTTTACAAATAGGACATTTGCCTGGTTTGTATTCCACCACTTGCGGATCCATTGAACAAGTAAAATAAGTATCGGGATCGGCTGCTATTTTATTTTTATTCTTACATGAGGCCAGAATAAATAATAGAATAATGGTAATTGTGATATATCTCATAATCAGTTTTTTACTTTAATGAAACTTTCGCTATCCATTAGAAACTGCGCATTAACAGCTACAGAATCTTTCGTTGTCAACCCATTTAATACTTGTATCAGCTTCTTATGAGTAATCCCAGTAATAATCTTCCTTGCTTTAAAGCCCCCATCTGTCTTTTGAAATACTACCTTATCTATTCCTAACGAAAGCACTGCTTCTTTTGGTAACCAAAAAGCTTCTTTATTATTTCCAAAAACAGTTGCTTTAACCTGACTGCCAACAGGGATTTTTAAACTACTATTATTGAAATATACTCTTGCTGTCATAGTCTTGCTTTCTTTTCGGAAAAAGGGTTCTATGAAATCGATACTTGCTCGGAAATCTTTATCCGGTGCCGTTTCAGGCACTATCCGTACCGCATTTCCTTTTTTCACCAACGATTGATTGTCTCCGAAAAAATTTAGTACTGCCCAGGTCCTGTCTGGATTGTAAACTGAAAAAACAGATTGTCCTTTCTGTAAATACATACCTTCCTTCATTGTTAATTCCTCAGTAAGTAGCGACATATTTCGCATAGTGCCGGGGACAGGATTCATGCCAGCTCCGTTTGTAGTTTCATGTATATGCCCGCTGTAATTACTGTATAAGGCTATAGTTAATGATGGTTGATTTGTTTTTATTACCTGCTTTAGTTGTTCATTACTCATACCCAGTAGCAGCAGTCTTTCTTTAGCTGCTTCAATAAATACTGTATTGTCTACGTCGTTTTTTAAAAGAAATAACAAATTCTGTTGTGCAGTGAGAAGTTCAGGACTATATATATCAAGTATTCGTTGCCCTTTATTAATTTTTTGGTAACGATAACGAACATAAAGTTTTTCAATTCTACCTGCTACTCTTGCCGAAACACTCCCAACCTGTCTTGTATCATAAGAGATATTACCTAATGCCTCAATCTCTATTTGTTCTCGTCTCTTTTCTACTGTGGTAACAGGAATTGAGGATATGACAAATTCATTTGTTGGTTTTAATAAAGACTCCATTTCAATATCACCGACTTTTTCGTTGCCAGTTTCTTTCTTAACCAAATCCATTCCACATTTTGGGCAAGTGCCGGGTTTATCGCTGAAGACAGAATCCTCCGGCATGGGGCAGGTGTAAATTTCCTTTGTTGCAGCTGTCTCATGATCTGCATGTGAAACGCTTTCATTGTTACAGGCAAATAGTGCAACTATGAAAGCAAAGAAGACAATTAAATATATTTTCATGACTGTATCTTCAAATTAATTCAATTGATATTGTAACATCATTCCATCGTCTTCATGTTCAAGGTTATGACAATGGAATACAAATTTTCCAGTATTATTTTCAAATGGCACAAGCACTCTTACTGTTTCGCCTGGCATCAGCAGTACAGTATCTTTCCAACCATTTTCTGAAGCAATCTTTGATCCTCTGCCCCCATTTCTCTCCAGCACCTGAAAAAACACCCCATGCAAATGCATAGGGTGTGGCTCATCACCCTTACTATTATCAAAAACCCATATTTCATTTGTATTGGCTGTAACACTTTCATCTAAACGATTACCATCAAACAATTTCCCGTTGATGCGATGCCGCATTGTCATGCCATCATTCATTGCATAGCCATGATGTTCCATAGCGTTAGATATGTCAAATAATCTTGTCCTCAAAGCGGTAGAAGCTGGAATTGTATTAATGGAGGAAAGATTTGCAGGAACTGAAAACATATCTGTAACTGTTGTAGTTACTTTGAATTTCATGATTTTAAATGTTTGTTTTCCCTGTGCTGCACCACCATTTGTAAATTCTTTACTGAATAAAAATAACTCTGTGCCAATTACCAAACCACTGAAATTAATTAGAATATCAAGTCTTTCACCAGGTCCTATTAAAATATCCTTTACTGTAACTGGATTTTTTAATAATCCCCCATCGTTACCTAAAATTATCATGTCTGAATTGTTACTAAAAGCGAGGTTGTAAATCCTAGCATTGGAAGCATTTAAAATTCTTAAACGATAAAAGCGAGTTTCCACTTCAGTAAAAGGAGAGGAAACCCCATTGACTAAAATTGATTCCCCCATATAACCCGACATAACTTCTTCCATTGAAGGATTATAGGTAATACCAGAATCGGAGATACGTTTATCCTGAATCATCAGTGGAATTTCAAATTGTCCAGATGGGAGATTTAATGCGGCTTCTTCAGCATCATTAATGATGAATAGTCCAGCTAAACCTTTAAATACTTGTTTGCCTGTGTTTTCATGCGGATGAGGATGATACCAACTTAATCCTGCTCTTTGATTCACAGTAAACTGATAACGAAAAGTACCACCCGCATTTGCTAGTTGGTCAGGATGCCCATCCATTAATGCGGGTATCTTTAAACCATGCCAGTGAATATTAGTATGTTCTTGTAAATTATTTTGCAAGAGAACATTAACAGCATTCCCATTCTTTACTCTGAAAGTTGGACCGAGCAAACTATTGGGCTGATAACCTAACACAGGAATAAGTGCCCCCATTATATTAGCAGTTGTAGCCTGTGCCGTAAGAGTTTGATTTACTCCTGCTTGCGCATTAAACGTAAGGAGATTTGAAAACTTACCTTCGTTCACCAATACAGGCTTTGTCATCAAACCCAAATGATGTTCTTTTTTACAACCGCTTAAACTTATTAAGAAACCAGAGCCTCCTGTTAACACAGCACCTGTACTCAGCCCGGTTAATTTTAAAAATTTTCTCCTTCTCATAAAAAATGTTTAATTTTTTTCAACAATTCTTTCAATGGTAACTTGTATCCGTAATGCTTGATTTAATAGCTCAATATATTCAAGGTGCTTCATATTCAATTTTTCCCAAGCATCGTAGAGCATGAATAATTCTTCTGTATTTTGTTCATATCCAAGTTGCATTGTTTTATAGTAATTTTTTAATGCCGGAATAATACTTTCCTCAAATATTTTCAATTGCTTTTTCTTTAAATCAAGTTCATTTTTCATTCCATATGCCATGCCACTGTATTCATTCACCAGCATTGATTTTTGAGACTGAATAGCATAAGTCTTCCATTTTAAACTCTCAATATTTGATAGATTCATTTTAGAAGACCATTTAGCCATTGGAATTCGTACCATGCCCATTATAGTATATTGAAGAGGCTGACCACCAAATCCAATCATATTATCGAAGCGTATTCCAAATTGAGGTTTTAAAGCAGTCTTTTCTGTTTCTTGTTTTAATCGATTGAGGTTGATCTCTTGATCTAATGATTTCAAGTCACTTCTATTGTTATAGAAAAGAGTACTATCAAATACAATGTTTGAATAATCGTTCAGGGTATACATTGTATCAATGTCAAAAGCAATCATTGCATTTCTATTCATCAGTGCATTTAGCCGAATTCTTTTTTCGAGAATATCACTTTCAAACATTAGTTGCATATTCTTAACATCCCCTAAAGCTGCCTTCGCCTTATAGTAAGCGCTGATTTTTTCTAGCCCATTTTTATACCGTATCTCTGCATTCTTAATCATGAAATCAAGAATTTTTTCATTCTCACTTAATATCACCAGTTTCTTTTTCAGAATAATCCATTCAAAATAATACTGTTTAGCATCATTGATCAATTCATTAAGCGTTGCATTCTTTTTTTCTTTTTCTACTGATGACATTGCTTTCATATATCGTTCATCCGCGTCAAGTTTTTTTCGGTTGGGGAACATTTGCTCACCAGAAAACATGACAGAACCCATACCCGGGATATCTCCTTCACGATGCCAAAGTCGCACATCATACGGTGTCATGAACTGACCGAAACCTAATTGAGGAGGCATCCAGCTTCTTGCTCCTTTAGCTGCCTCATCCATAGATCGGATTTCATTATCATACATCTTCACTACGGGATGTGATGATTTGATGCTATCCACAATAGCTTCCAGCTTCATTTTTTGTGCCTCAGTGTCTGTTGTTACTGTTAGTATGACCACTAACGACAACAGTATTCTTTTACTCTTTAACATCTATTAATTCAATTTTACCTTGACGTTTTAATTCTCTTTCCTTAATCATTTCAAAAATGACAGGTGTAATCAGTAATACATAAATGGTAGATGATATTGTACCTCCGATTAATGGTATTGTAATTGGGCGCATAATATCGCTTCCTACACCTGTTGCCCAAAGGATAGGTATAAGACCAAACAAACCCACAGATACAGTCATAAGCTTTGGTCTTAATCTTTTAGCAGAGCCTTCGATTACAAATTCTCTTATGATAGCAGGAGTAAGTGTAGTTTGGCTATTACCATGTTTAGCGACCATGTTATGCATAGCTTCATTAAGGTATATTGTCATGAGCATGGCTGTTTCAATGGCCATACCGAATAAGGCAATAAAACCAACAGCAACGGCCACTGATAAATTAATACCATAGAAATACACCATGAAAACACCGCCAATTAAAGCAAAAGGAACCGTTATCATTGTAATAGCTGCTTCTTTAAATGAATGATAGGTGAAATACAATACCATAAAAATGATACTGATAACAATAGGCAAAATCATTTTTAAAGTACGATTAGCCCGTATTTGGTTTTCCCATTGGCCACTCCATTCTAAAAAATATCCTTTGGGGAGTTTTGTCATCATCTGGTTAAGTCGTTCTTGAGCTTCCTTAACGGTACTACCTAAATCTCTTTCCCGAACATTAAACAAGACTGTTCCGCGCAACATGGCATTTTCCGAATTAATCATCGGCGGGCCATCGCTAAGTTCAATGTCTGCTACCGCTTTCAATGGCACAGGGCCAAAGTCCATTGTCTGAACCTGTAAGCGTTTTAAAGCTTCAAGGTTGTTACGAAAATCCTGCCCATACCGGGCATTTACAGAAAATCGCTGCCGACCTTCAATCGTAGTGGTTAATTTCATCCCACCCAATGCACTTTCAATCACTGTGTTTACATCATCCACACTTAAACCATAGCGTCCGATTTCTTCCCGTTTGATAGTAATGTCAATATACTTACCACCGGTGATGGGTTCCACATACAAATCTTTTACCCCATCTATACCCTCTAGTTGCTTTTTGATGGTTTGTGCAAAAACATAAATGCTATCCAAATTCTGTCCATATACCTTCAAACCCACATCAGTACGGATACCGGTTGATAGCATATTGATTCGGTTAATGATGGGTTGAGTCCATCCATTGGTAACACCCGGAATTTGCATTTTAGAATTCAATTCATTGATGATACCATCCTTAGTCATGCCTTTTCTCCATTCAGTTTTGGGCTTCAGCAAAATGATGGTTTCAATCATACTGATAGGCGAATTATCTGTTGCTGTGTTGGCCCTTCCTGCTTTTCCCAATACATGGGAAACTTCTGGTATGGTACGAATGATTTTATCCTGCACCTGCAATAAGCGTTTTACTTCTGAATTGGAAACATCCGGTAATGTAACAGGCATGAATAGCAACGAGCCTTCATCAAGAGGGGGCATAAATTCAGAACCAAGCCTTGTCATCATTATAATACCTATTGCCAATGCAATAATATTCACAGCTATAGTGGTCTTACGCCATTTCAGGCACCATTTAAGAATAGGTGTATAAATCCTTTCCAATGTTCTTGTAATGGGGTTGGCACTTTCTGGTTTCAATCTCCCTTTCAGAAAAAAAGAGATCAGTACAGGAGTTAATGTAATGGCCAAAAAAGCATCTATCAAAAGGATAAATGTTTTTGTCCATGCCAACGGATGAAAAAGTTTTCCTTCCATTCCAGTAAGCAGAAATACCGGGAGAAACGAAGTAATCACAATAATTGTAGAATAAAATACTCCAGGACCAACCTGTTTGGATGATTTTTCAATGATATCGCTCCGCTCTTCAGCCGTAAGCGGATCTTTATTTCGTTTAAGCCACTTTACCATGTTTATACTTTATCAGATGATTTAATTTTTGCTGCTTGTGCTTCACTAATATGTCTGTAGGCATTTTCTACCATTACAATACCATCATCTACTACTACACCGATTGCCAATGCAATACCTGTCAAAGACATAATGTTTGAAGAAATGCCAAACATTTCAAGGAAAATAAAACCAGCTGCCACGGAGATAGGCAATTGAATAAGAATGATGACTGCACTTCTCCAATGAAAGAGAAAAATCAGTACCACCAATGATACTACAATCATTTCCTCTATTAGTGTTCCTTTTACTGAATCAATAGCTTCCTGTATCAATGTGCTGCGGTCATAAGAAGTTTTAAACGTTACACCATCCGGTAGTCCTTTCTCTACCTCTTTCATTTTTTCTTTAACAGCTTCAATTATTTTATTCGCATTTTCATTGTAACGCATCACAACAATACCGCCAACGACCTCACCTTTACCATCCATATCAAAAATACCAAGTCGTAAATCACCTCCCATTTGAACAGACCCAATATCTTTTACTCTTACAGGTATACCCGCATAATTGGTAAGTGCAATATTTTCGACATCTTCCTTGCTTTTAAGATAGCCAAGTCCACGAATGATATAGGCCATATCTGCCATCTCGAATTTCCTTCCCCCAACATCGTTGTTATTGGCTTTTACTTTGTTCATTACATCCATCAAGGATATATTGTAGTACTGCAATTTCACCGGGTCAACAACTAACTGATACTGCTTTTCAAACCCACCAAAGGAGGCCACTTCTGCCACACCTGGCACAGTTTGTAAAGCAAACTTGATATACCAATCCTGCAAAGCCCTTTGTTCACCCAAATCCATTTTAGGAGCATCTAAATGATACCAATAAACATGGCCGACACCTGTACCATCTGGACCCAATGATGGTGTTACCCCCTGAGGCAATAATCGTTGAGCAAAATTCAATCTTTCTAATACTCTTGTTCTTGCCCAGTAGATGTCTACATTGTCTTCAAAAATCACATAAACAAAACTCATCCCAAACATGGATGAACCCCGGATGTTTTTGATTTTTGGAATACCCTGCAAATTGCTTACCAGCGGGTAGGTTACTTGGTCTTCGATTACCTGTGGGCTTCGGCCCATCCATTCTGTAAAAACAATTACTTGGTTTTCACTCAGATCGGGGATGGCATCAATAGGATTTTGCTTTACAGAGTAAAGGCCGTAAGCAAAAAGACCACCCGCAAAAAGGAGTACAATCAACTTATTGCGTAAAGCCAGTTCAATCAGTTTTTGAACCATAATATTTGATTAATTATTATTGAATTACTTCTTCTACTCTTCCGCACTTGAACATTTCTGAACCGAAATAAGGATTCTTTATTTCTTTTACTTCACTTAACCACATTGCACCCTGGTTTTCTCTTGCCATAGGGCAATGGTCATGGTATAGCGGGCGACCTGCGCCAAAGTTTTTTACAAGATTGTATACTAACTCACTCACTATTACAAAATGAGATCTTTGATGCTTTATGTTATTTCCATTTTTAGAAATATGTTCTACATTTTCATTCAATTCCTCTTGATTTTCATCGAATACTTTTTTTTGGTCTGTTGTAAACAATGACTTATCCAATTCAGCAAGAGCAATAACCATTTCTTCAGCACCATTTGCGGCATCAACAGCATTATCATTTGCTAGTGCATTTTTGATATTCAGGTATTGATTTACTATTTCTTTTATTCCGGCTGCTGTTTTAACGTCCACATTTTTATAAACAACTGCTACAGTTTTAATATCAGCATCTTCATTTGAAGATACATGCTGAGTTGTGTCACTTTTTACATTATTCACATCATGTACTTCATGTTTATTTTTGGAGTCGCTGTTGTTACAAGCAGCAAAGGCGAAGGTTATTATCAATACTATTATAAAAAGAGTCTGCTTCATTGTTACGGGTGTTTAATTTTAATATTTGTTGTTTTTTTGGTTTGAATTAGTTGCTGATTTTCTCTCATATAAGCAGCATCCAGGTAATTTTTCATATACCTTATCGTTAGCCCTGAATTTCTCGGTGTCATGACCTACCGATGCTATTTTCTTTTGAATGGTGTCTTTGTTAGTTTTTGACTCATCATAAGCTACTGTCATTATTTTAGTATCAACATCCCAAACAGCATTGATTACACCATCAAGTTTAGCGGCTGTTTCGATACGTTTTTTACACATACCGCAGTTACCATAAACTTTAAATGATTCAGTTTTGTCTTGTGCCTTTACTGAGAAAGAAAGAGTGGCAAATACTGCCAAAAGCAGCAATTTGATTGTGTTCATTGTATAGAGTTTAGAAATGAGGGAATGATGGATAAGTATACACAAATACCAATAGCCCGACATGTAATGTCTGGTTATTATAAGTAGTAAGTTGTATTATATCTGGAAAGTGCGCTTTTGAATATAGATAGCTTTCTTGCACGTTCGCGGAGGTGCATTGCTAAATGGATATTCTACTTTAATAGCTTGCGTAGATACTCGAACTAAGCGAATAGTTGTATTTAAACATTCTTGAACAGGCAAGTTGAACTGTAAAACCAAACTTGTTACATTTTTTTGGTCTTTCTCGTTCTTGATAAACTTGTGTTCGTCCTTGCAGCAGCCATTGTTTTTCTCATCACCCTCCTTCAACATGCCGCATTTGCTGCAAGCTTTATCGTCATTATGAATTAGGCTGCTGTTAGCCAGTTTACCCATACAATAATGCATATGTATAGTAGCCCCCGTAGAAGTGCAAATGTAAAAAATGGCTAATATGGCTACCAGAATCCTTTTCATCTATAAAAGTGAAATTAAACTTATTTTCTTATTATGCCATAGCATTCAGGAAAATAAAAGGCTATGAGTTGATTATCAGATTAGTATGCTTAACAATATCGCACCACTTATCATAATCAAAAAGCTTTGTTCTATTATTGCAGAGAGGAAGGGATTCGAACCCTCGAAACAGTTTCCCGTTTACACACTTTCCAGGCGTGCTCCTTCAACCACTCGGACACCTCTCTGTTTATTATGGGGCTGCAAATATAAGTGCAAAAGCCCAAAATCATCCCTTAAATAAAGCCATTGCATTGGCTGTAGTAATGCTTGCTAGTTCGGCAACCGTAATCCCCTTGGCCCCAGCTAGTGCTTCAGCAATATGCAGGAGATACGCTGGCTCATTGCGCTTTCCACGATAAGGAACGGGGCTTAAATAAGGTGCGTCGGTCTCTAGTACCAAGTACTCCACCCCTATCTGTTCTAATGCTTTTGGAAGGCCCGCATTTTTATAAGTGATCACGCCTCCAATTCCCAATAAAAAGCCCATATCCACTATTTGCTTGGCCGATTCATAAGATCCGCTAAAACAATGGAAAATTCCTTTCAAACCCTTTGCTGCAAAAGGTTTCACCATTTCAATGGTTTCTTGCATGGCATTTCGAGTATGTATTACAATGGGCAGTCCTCTCTCAAGTGCCCAGCCCATTTGGGTTTCAAATGCTTCTTGTTGCTGTGTTTTAAAACTGGTGTCCCAATAATAGTCTAGCCCTATTTCTCCAATGGCCGGAAAATCTCTTTGCTCCAACCAATGCTGCACTATATTGAGTTCTTGCAAATAATTTTCTTTTACATAACAAGGGTGCAATCCCATCATTGCTTTACATACACCCGGGTACCCAGCTTCTAAAGCCAACATGGCTGGGATAGATTCACTGTCGATGCCTGGTAAATAGAACTGTTCCACTCCTTGCGCCTGAGCCCTTGCTATTGCTGCATCTACATCATTTTTAAATTCTTCTACATATAAATGGCAGTGCGTATCAATCAATTTCATTCGGTAAAATTCCACATTTTTTTTAGTGCTGCTAAAATAAAGTTCATGCGACTGCGTTTATATATGCACGACAGGCATTTAAACCATAAGACGATTATTGAAGATATTAAATGAATCCCTGCGAATGTTGTAAAACTGCAGCAGTAACCTTTGTTTTCATAGGGTACGGATTAAAAACAGGCCGGGGTTTCTACCCTGGCCTTCCATTTTTATAGACGTTAGTAAACATCTGTAAACGTTTACTAACGATTGTAAACGCTTGCTTCAAAAACTTATAGCGCTTTAAACTGAAATCCTTGATGGGTAAAATAATCAAGCATTTTAGGTAATGCATATTTCATTTTTGGAAAAGCTTTAGCGCTATCATGAAATACCACAATCGACCCTGCTTCGGTATGTTTAATACAATAAGCCAAGCACGCTTCCGGGGTTAGGATTGGATCAAAATCGCCGCTTAATACATCCCACATAATAATTTGCTTGTTAAGGGCTTTGGCTTGCGAGCGTTTAATTCTTCCATAGGGTGGCCTGAATAAATTGCTTTGAATGACTTCTTCGGCTTGTTGAATATTGTTGAGGTATTCGTTATTCGGGGTATGCCATCCATTTAAATGATTCTCTGTATGATTCCCTACTGCATGTCCTTCTTGCAATATGCGTTGGTAAATTTCTGGATGCAGCCGTACATTTTTGCCGATGCAAAAAAAACTGGCTTTGGCATTGTATTGTTTTAGGGTGTCTAATACAAATGGAGTGGCTATTTCATGCGGACCATCATCAAAACTGAGGTAAATGGTTTTTTCGGTGGATGGCATGCGCCAAGTATAGCCCGAATAAATCATTCTTAACCACCATGGAGTTTTTACCAAATACATACTCCAAAGATATTCATTAGGGCTGCATGAATGATTTATATTTGCAGCATGGAGAAGAAAGTTAGGGTTCGTTTTGCGCCATCACCAACGGGTGGTTTGCATTTAGGTGGTGTTAGAACCGTTTTATTTAATTACCTCTTTGCTAAAAAGCATGGGGGAGATTTTATTGTAAGAATTGAAGACACCGATCAAACCAGGTTTGTGGAAGGTGCAGAAGCGTATATATTTAATACCCTTGCTTGGTGCGGGCTTACTCCTGATGAAAGTCCATTGCATGGTGGGCCTTATGCGCCATATAGACAAAGCGAACGCAAAGCCAGTTACAAACAATATGCGGATCAATTAGTGAATGCAGGCTTTGCTTATTATGCATTTGATACTCCAGAAGATTTGGAGCAAATGCGTGCGCAATATAAAACAGACGAAAATCCTTCGCCGCAATACAATCATTTATTGCGTACTAAAATGCGTAATTCAATCACACTTTCTGCTGATGAAGTGGCGCAATTATTGGCTGCGGGTACACCGCATGTGGTGCGCATTAAAATGCCTTTAGATGAAACGGTTTCTTTTACCGATATGATTCGTGGTGAAGTGAGTTTTAATACTTCACAAGTAGACGATAAAGTATTGTTGAAAGCAGATGGTATGCCTACTTATCATTTGGCGGTAGTGGTAGATGATTACTTAATGAAAATTACCCATGCTTTTCGTGGGGAAGAATGGTTGCCTAGCGCACCTGTGCATATTTTGTTGTGGAAATATTTAGGCTGGTCGGCTGATATGCCCGAGTGGGCGCATCTTCCATTGATTTTAAAACCTGATGGAAATGGAAAATTGAGTAAACGCGATGGAGATCGTTTAGGATTTCCAGTATTTGCAATGGATTGGACCGATCCTAAAACAGGCGAAAAAACAACTGGCTTTAAAGAGCGTGGATTTTTGCCTCAAGCTTTTGTAAACTTATTGGCTTTATTAGGTTGGAACGATGGTACCGATAATGAAGTGTTTACCATAGATGAATTAATTGCTGCATTCTCGATGGAGCGTGTTCATAAAGGAGGCGCTAAGTTTAATTATGAAAAAGCATTGTGGTATAATCAGGAGTGGATCAAACGCGCTACTGCTGCGGATTTGGCGGATCAGGTTTCGGAAACCCTTGCTGCTGCTGGGGTTGCCGTCAATAGCGTGATTTTGTTGCGAGTAATCGATTTAGTGAAAGAGCGTTGCACACTAATGGCCGACTTTGTAACGCAGGGTTCCTTCTTTTTTGTAAGCCCTTCTGAATTTGATACAGCTTCGATTCAACCCAAATGGAATGAACAAAAAAATATGTTCTTCATTGAGTTGTCTAAAGCATTTGAAAGCAGCATTGTTTGGGAAGCACATGATTTGGAAAAAACATTTAAAGAAATTGCAGCGGCTCACAATTTAAAACCGGGCGAATTGATGTTGCCTTTGCGCATCATGTTGGTTGGTGGTAAATTTGGGCCAGGTGTGTTTGATATTGCAGACATTATAGGCAAAAATGAAACCGTAGAAAGAATTCAAAAAGTGTTGAGTATACTTGAACATAATTAACCAGTCATTATGAAAAGACCTATACGGGTTTTAGTAGCAAAAGTGGGATTGGATGGGCACGATCGCGGAGCAAAAATTATTGCCACTGCTTTGCGCAATGAAGGAATGGAAGTTATTTATACTGGCTTACGTCAAACCCCTGAAATGGTGGTGAATGCTGCATTACAAGAAGATGTGGATGCGATTGGCATCAGCATTTTAAGCGGCGCACATATGACCGTATTCCCTAAAATCATTGCACTGATGAAAGAAAAAGGTATGAATGATGTGCTCTTGACAGGCGGGGGGATTATACCCGACGAAGACATGCAGGAACTCAATCAAATGGGAGTGGGCAAACTCTTTGCACCTGGGACCCCTACTACTGATATTGCTCAATATATTGGGGAATGGGTGGGGATTAACAGACCTTTCTAGCGTATCTTTGCGGCAAATTTTACGATATGGCTTACCAGACCTTATTGACTTCTCTTGATCAAGGGATCTTTACCATTACCATTAACCGTCCGGATAAATTAAATGCAATTAATCAACAAGTCATGACCGACTTGAATAATGCAATGGACGAAGTATACAACAATGCCGACATTAAAAGTGTCATCTTAACTGGTGCTGGCCCTAAAGCATTTGTTGCAGGTGCAGACATCAGTGAATTTGCTGGAGCCACTGTTGCAGAAGGAATGGCATTGGCAAAAAAAGGCCAAGACGTTTTCTTTAAAATTGAAAATTCTCCAAAGCCTGTTGTGGCCTGTGTGAATGGTTTTGCGTTAGGGGGTGGATGTGAGCTGGCAATGAGTTGTCATTTTCGCATTGCATCGAGCAATGCAAAATTTGGACAACCAGAAGTGAACTTGGGTTTAATTCCTGGTTACGGAGGAACGCAGCGTTTGGTTCAACTAATTGGTAAAGGACGTGCCATGGAATTACTCATGAGTGCGAGTATGATTGATGCCGCTACTGCTTTACAATATGGATTAGTAAATTATGTTGTTGCGCCTGAAGAACTGATTGCTAAAGCTATTTCTATTTTGACGGTGGTGAATGAAAAAGCACCACTAGCAGTTGCTGCTTGCATCATGAGCGCCAACGCCGTATTCAATGAAAATGTAGATGGCTATTCAGTGGAAGTGGCAGAGTTTGGAAAATGCTTTGGCACCGATGATATGAAAGAGGGCACAACTGCATTCTTAGAAAAAAGAAAAGCAAATTTTAACGGAAAATAAAAACTAGTATATGGAATTTAGAATAGAAAAAGATACCATGGGCGAGGTGAAAGTACCAGCCAATGTTTATTGGGGCGCACAAACACAACGTAGTATTGAAAACTTTCCAATTGCACAAGACATTAATAAAATGCCGAAAGAAATTATTCAGGCATTTGCTTACTTAAAAAAAGCAGCCGCATTAACCAATCGTGATGCAGGTGTTTTACCAGCGGAGAAAGCGGAACTAATTGGAACTGTTTGTGATGAAATTTTAGCGGGCAAATTAAATGATCAGTTTCCATTAGTTGTTTGGCAAACTGGAAGCGGTACTCAAAGCAATATGAATGTGAATGAGGTAGTGGCTTACCGTGGACATGTATTGAAAGGTGGTAATCTTACCGATAAGGAAAAGTTTTTACATCCGAACGACGATGTAAATAAATCGCAAAGTAGTAATGATACTTTTCCAACAGCAATGCATATTGCGGCTTATAAAATTTTAGTGGAACTAACCATTCCAGGTATTGAAAAATTACGCGATACACTTGCTGCTAAGAGCAAAGCTTTTATGCATGTAGTTAAAATTGGTCGTACCCATTTTATGGATGCTACTCCTTTAACGGTGGGTCAAGAATTAAGTGGTTATGTGTCTCAATTGAATCATGGTTTAAAAGCCATCAACAATTCTTTAGCACATTTAAGTGAATTAGCGCTAGGTGGAACAGCAGTAGGTACTGGAATCAATACACCAAAAGGATATGATGTTAATGTTGCCAAGCATATTGCCAACTTAACAGGCTTACCTTTTGTAACTGCTGAAAATAAATTTGAAGCATTGGCTGCACACGACGCTATAGTTGAAGCGCATGGTGCTTTAAAAACTGTTGCAGTTAGTTTGATGAAAATTGCCAATGATATTCGCATGTTGTCTTCAGGACCTAGAAGCGGCATTGGCGAATTATTTATTCCAGATAACGAGCCAGGTTCTTCTATCATGCCAGGTAAAGTAAACCCTACTCAGTGTGAAGCATTAACCATGATTGCTGCACAAGTAATGGGGAATGACGTAGCCATAGGCATTGGTGGCGCTAACGGTCATTTTGAATTGAATGTATTTAAGCCTGTAATGATTTATAATTTCTTACACAGCGCTCGTTTAATTGGAGATGGATGCGTAAGCTTTAACGATAAATGCGCAGTGGGTATTGAACCTATTGAAGCCAATATTCAAAAGCACGTAAACAACTCTTTGATGTTGGTGACTGCATTGAATACCAAGATTGGTTATTACAAAGCTGCTGAAATTGCACAGACTGCTCATAAAGAAGGAACTACACTAAAGGAAATGGCTGTTAAGTTGGGTTACTTAACTGC
>NCHN01000025.1:31449-43102 GCA_002281875.1 Sphingobacteriia bacterium 24-36-13
CAAGATTGGTTATTACAAAGCTGCTGAAATTGCACAGACTGCTCATAAAGAAGGAACTACACTAAAGGAAATGGCTGTTAAGTTGGGTTACTTAACTGCGGAGGAATTTGATCAGTGGGTGGTGCCTTCGCAAATGGTAGGTGAGATAAAGTAATCTAAAGTAAAGTAAAATAAAAGCAAAACATACAATACTCTCGGCCCCCAGATTTTAGCTTGTTTAATTTGCAACACCTAAAAATATTACAAGCTAAAATCTGGAAAATGTTCGTATTGTATGTTTTGCTTTTTTACATATAATCACTTTGATATTTTCTTCCATTTGAATTTTAGAACTGCTCGAATAAACAAATACCCATCCCTAGTTTATTACACTAATTGATATTAATGCAGCACTTAAATTTGAGAAGCGAGCCAAAATGCAAGTATACTAAACTCCCCAGCACAGATATATTAATAAGATAAGCGTGAACAAGTTTCTTGTTCACTCTTTTTTGTATTTAGTTGCATGGTTAGTTTAACTGTCGATATTCAATTGGTGTATACCCAGTTTTTTGTTTGAATAATTTAGTAAAGTATTGGGGGTACTCAAATCCTAATGAGAAAGCAATCTCATTAATTGAAGAAGGCGAATTGAGTAGTCTATTTTTTGCCTCCTCAATTAAATAAAAATGAATATGCTCTTGTGCGTTTTTTCCAGTTTCCTTTTTTAATAAATCACTTAAGTAACTAGATGACAAGTGAACCTTATCCGCTAAAGACTTTACAGAGGGTAACTCCTTTACATCAGATACTGTAAAATAGTTTCTTAATAGCGATTCAATCTGCGATACAATAGATTTATTTGATTGGCTTCTTGTAATCAATTGTCTTCCATAAAAACGGGAACAATAATTTAAAAGCAACTCAATAGTAGACACCAAAATATGCTGACTATAATCATCAATATTTTCTTGAAGTTCTAATTCAATTTTTTGTACCGTTTCATATAAAATGTTTTTCTCTTTATCCGAAAGATGCAGTGCTTCAGTAATTTCATAGCTAAAGAAACTCATCTGACTAATCTTATCGTATAAAGATGTTGCCCTGATTAAATCAGGATGAAAGAACAAGCCCCAGCCCAACATGTTTTCTTTGTGCTCTACTTCAACATCAATTTCAATTACTTGACGAGGTGCAATACAAATCAAATTTCCTTCTTGAAAGTCAATGGTTTTTCTGCCGTATTTAATATGGTTTTTACAATAGTTTTTGAACATGATAGAATAAAAATCAGTAGTAATTTTTGAATCCTGTTCTAGTTGCTCACTTACTTTACTAAAATCAATCACGGCTATTAGAGGATGTTCATGATGACCTAAGTTGAATAATTGATATAAATCAGCAATACTTTGAAGATGAATAATCGGTTTCATATACTTGTAAGATATTGCATAATTAAAGGCCAAATTGAGCTTTCATTCCATTGATAAATGTTGCGTCATCGTATTGCTGTCTATTCTCCAATAATACTTTTGCATCTTCGCCAGCAGAATAACGTAGCTGATTTTTGCCATCAGTAGCTGCTTCGTAAATTACTTCTGCTACAAGACTTGCAGGTGAAGCGTTTTGAGACATGCCCGGCATTGCATTCATTAATGAACTTACAATATGTTGATATTCCGCCATATTTTCGTCGTTACTAAAGTCGAAAGATCTTCCTGCAAAATCGGTTGCAATCATTCCGGGTTCTACAATTTTTACCTGTCCACCAAATTGTGCTACTTCATAGTGTAAAGATTCAGAAATACCTTCCACCGCAAACTTAGTTCCATGATACAAGCTTCCCAATGGGAATGTAATCTTTCCTCCTATAGAGGATATATTAATAATGATTCCTTTTTGATGCGCTCTAAAATGAGGCAGTACAGCTCTGGTAACATCTAAGAGTCCAATCACATTGGTATTGAACTGACGCAATATTTGTTCTCTTTTAAAGGACTCTAATGGCCCGTATGCGCCATATCCTGCATTATTGAGCAACACGTCAATGGTACCAAAATGGTTAATGCCTAAACTGATTGCTTGTTCTATGGAATTCAAATCCAATACATCCATAGGAACTATCAATACCTGATCTAATTGCTTTAGTTCTACTGCCGAATCAGGATTACGCATAGTTGCTACTACATTCCATCCTTGAGCTTGAAAATAAAGGGCTGTTGCTTTACCGATACCACTGCTTGCACCTGTAATTAAAATGGTCTTTTTCATTTTTAATTGTATTGTTAAGGTGCAAAGGTTCAGCTATTCATTCACGCATGAGTTATACAAATTCAGGGATATTCTATTGTTTTTACTGATTCGAGCATTCATAAGAATTGAGGCGGGAAGAGTGTAAAATTTATCCAATACATAAACGCAAAAAGCCGATTGGAGCATTTCTCAAATTTCTAGATTAAGTATATAAAGAGGGGGATGAACATACTGATTCGAGCATTTTCCAGATTTCAACTCCCAGTATTTTGAAGTATTACAATTTACACAAGTTGAAATCTGGGGGCAGCGAGAATTGGTATGTTCACCCCCCTATTCTATTTTAGTTGAAATGGAGAGACCGAGAGTATTGTATGTTTTGCTTTTACATTAAAGTATATTAATAAACCTTCTTCCCACCTAAATAAGTAGCATTTACTTTAGTTTTAAGTATATCTTGCTCCGCAACTTTCATTAAGTCTTTATCTAACAAAATAAAGTCAGCTTTCTTACCTACTTCTAAGCTGCCTACTTCCTTCTCTAAGAAACCTGCTTTCGCTGCCCAAATAGTCATACCCTTAATAGTCTCTTCACGAGTAAGCGCATTCTCCATTTGAAATCCTTCTGCTGGATAACCTGCTGCATCCTTGCGAACCACTGCTGCTAAAAATGTTTTGAATGGTGATATTTCTTCTACGGGAAAATCCGTTCCCAATGGTAACCATCCGTTTTGCTTTAATAAGTCTTTGAATGCATACGCTCCTTTCATGCGCTCCTTGCCCAGTCTGGCTTCTGCCCAATACATATCGCTGGTTCCATGAGTGGGTTGTACAGAAGGTACTACGTTTACTTTTCCGAATAAATTGAAATCTTCGGGTGCTACTATTTGAGCGTGTTCAATCCTCCAACGCTTATCATTACCCGGTTGCAAGTATTTGTTGTAAATATTCAAGATTTCTCTGTTGGCACTATCTCCAATAGCGTGGGTACACATTTGAAAATTTGTTTTGCTCAACACTTGTGCTAATGAATCATAGTGAGACTTATTGCGCAATAAAAATCCACCCCATCCTGGTTGATCCGAATAATGTTTTAACAAACAAGCTCCCCTACTACCCAGCGCACCGTCTGCATAAACCTTAAATCCCTTCACAAAAAGTTTATCGGTTTTGTATGGACCTTTTTTTAAGTAGGCTTCATAATTCGCATCTTTATCTGATAACATCACATACAAGCGCATACTCAACTGGTTGTTCTTATGTAAACCATCAATAAAGTCTACGTCTTGATGACTCAGTCCACAATCGGTAATCGTAGTTAGTCCTTGAGCGAAACAATTTTTTTCTGCCGTTTGCAACCAAGTGGTTAATTCTTCTTTTGTTGGGGTGGGCATTTTAGCATTTACTGCTGCATCTCCATTATCAATTAATACACCTGTTAACACACCATTCTTTGTTTCAATTTCTCCTCCTACTACTTTATCTCCTGGCTTTATACCTGCGAGTTCTAGTGCAGCCGCATTCGCGATGGAAGCGTGTCCATCTACCCTTTCAATTAGAACAGGTATATTGGGGAAACGTTGATTCAACAATTCGTTGGTTGGGTATTTTTTACCAGGCCATTTGTTCTGGTCCCATCCACGGCCCTTAATGAATTTTAGCTCTGGATGCTTTTGTGCAAATGCAACAATTAAATCCACTGTTTCTTCCCAAGTTTTGGTATTATATAATTCTACCTGAAACAAGGATGCGCCGTAGCCCATAAAATGTGCGTGAGCATCTATGAATCCGGGATATAGGGCTGCCCCTTTTGCATCTACCACACTGTCTGCCTGGTATTTACCAGTGATAGCATCATTGGTTCCGGTAGCTACAATTTTTCCGTCTTTAATGGCCATTGCTTCTACCACAGTAAATGCAGAATCAACGGTATAAATGACTGCATGATGCACAATGGTGTCCACACGATTGCTGCTACATGCTGTGATAGTTGCAGCTAAAATGAAGAGTAGGAATTTATTCATTTGGGTATTTTAAAATTGATTGATTTGATTCCAAGGAAGTATTGTTTGTTTGGGTTTTATTTCATCTGCCTTGTCACCTCCGTAAATTAATAAAGTATTAGCAGATGGATTGAATTTGTTCCAATGATTGAGTCCCTTGAACATAGTTGCTTCTACTTTTTTAGCTGATTTAATTTCAATTCCAAATTGCTCCTCATTTTTGTCTACCACTAAATCTATTTCGTTTCCGGCACTATCTCTGTAAAAGTAAAGCGGACTAATGATACCTTGATTCAATCGATTTTTTTGAATCTCTGTAATAGCCCAGTTTTCGAATATAGCTCCGTATTGTGGGTGCTTTTTTAATGCAGTTTTATTATGAATGCCTAATAAATAACAGAGTAATCCTGTATCATGAAAATACAGTTTTGGACTTTTTACCATTCTCTTATTTGCATTTACAAACCATGGTTGGAGCATAAAAATCAGGTAACTACTTTCTAATAATCCCATCCACGATTGAATTGTTTTAGTATCAACCCCAGTTTTTTTTGCAATCTCTTCTCTGTTTAATAACTGACCTGCATAATTGGCACATAAAAAAACAAAGCGATTAAATGCGGCTAAATCATTGATATTTTTTAATAAGCGAACATCTCTTTGTACATATGTTTGTACATAACTTTCTAACCAATTAGTAGACTTTAATTGTTCATTCCAGATTTCCGGATAGCCTCCTTTCAGCATTAATTCATCAACAGAATCAACAGAAATATTGCTTTCATTTAGTTCTGCATAGCTCAATGGTAACAAAGACAAATATCCTGCTCTACCTGCTAATGATTGTGAAACCTGTTCTTGAAGCAAAAAATTATTGGACCCTGTTAATATGAACTGACCTCTCTTGGTGTTCTTATCAAGCATTTCCTGCAAAAATCTAAACAGTAATGGAACACGTTGTACTTCATCAAAAATGGCACCGCCAGCATATTTTTTTAAAAAAGCTTCCGGATTCAATTCAAATGCTGCCTGTGTAGTAGGGGTTTCAAAATTCACATAGGGCTTGGACTTAAAGAGTATTTTGCTCAAAGTGGTTTTACCACTCTGCCTAGGCCCCGTGATACACAATGCCCTGAACTGAGTAAGCTTAAATACTGCTTCCGCTTGAATATCTCTTTGAATCAAATTAGCCATTTGCACTATTTTTTTGCGAAAATGGAGCTAAACTCCATAATTGCAAATATATGTAAAAATGGAGTCTAATTCCGGATTTACAAAAAATTGCAAAAATGGAATCTGTTAAAATATCTGTGTTTTGTCGTTTACTTCTGCGTTGGTTACAACAGTGTGGTGTTTTTCTTGTTCGGGTCTATTGAAGAACTTATTTTGGAAAACCAATATGGTAATCACTCCTGTTGAAATAGCCATATCAGCTATGTTAAAGACTGGTCTGAAGAATTCAAATTCTTCTCCTCCTACAATGGGTATCCAAGTTGGATAATGAGAATTCGTGATAATAGGGAAGTACAGCATATCTACTACTTTACCATGAAACAACCCTGCATAACCTCCTCCTGAAGGAAATAATGTGGCAACATTTTGTGTAAACGGATTGCTGGCTTCGAAGATGATGCCATAAAACAAACTATCAATTAAGTTACCGAGTGCACCTGCGTAAATAAGGGCTGCACAAATAAGAAAGCCCTTGTGTTGTTTTTGTCTGATGAAATTACGTATCAGGAATGATCCCCAAATAACTGCCCCTAATCTAAATAAAGTGAGGGCAATTTTGCCGAACTCACCGCCGAATTTCCAACCCCAGGCCATGCCCTCGTTTTCTACAAAATGCAATCTAAACCAGGTGCCCAACACATTGTGTTCTTCGCCTGTGTAATAGTTCAGTTTAATGTAAAATTTAGACGCCTGGTCTACTAAAATGATGGTCAGTATAATTAGAATAATTTGCTTTGCTTTCACGGTTCAATTTTATCGTAAAAACAAAGATAAGGAAAGGTGGTTGCTTTAATTACCACCTGTTCCTGTAGTATCTTTTTTAACAGTTGTATCTTCTATAATTTGAACTGGCGTAGATGTTATGGTAAACGTTTCAGTTATTTTTTGCATATCTCCACAATTGGTATCAGCACGTTTTAATGCTAATGAATAGCGGCCGGCTGGTATATTGTCGAATAAGCCAGTAGTATTACTGTAAACTTGGTTATTGACCAAATTGGTTAATATAAATTGCACGGATACTTTAGCATCAGTAATAGCAAAATGCAAAACACCATTTTTTGCATCCTCACTTGTGGCGGAAACACTCTTGGTCATTTTCACCTCTACTTCTAACACTGATTCTTCTATACGTAATTTTCTTTCTACTGGCTTACATACATCACTGTTATTAGAATACACTAAAACACTGTATTCACCTGCTGCCAAATTATTAAACATCCAAGTGGGCAGGTTGGTAAACTCTGAACGGAAAATTTCTTTGTTATTGTCGCGCTTCATTAAAACATACCTAAATGGCCCTACCCCTTGTGTAATGCTTACGGTAAAAGATCCATTGGGTGTTTCTGTACAACTACTTTTTACAATATTGGTTACATTTATTTTTGCAGCAACTGGCTCAGTTAATGTTGCAGCAAATTCAATTTTATTGTTACAAGAGTCCATCACTTGTATCACATACTTTCCTGCAGACAAACCACTAAATACGACTTCTCTATTTTTTATTGTTAATGTACCTGCTTGTGGCAATATAGTAGCGTTTAGCGCTGCTGGATTACCGCCTCTAAGTGTTATGGTCACCGACCCATCAGACAAACCATTACAAGTAACCGCAGCAATTTTTTTATTGACTTCCTCTAATTTTGGATGTTCATTTATTACTACTGGATAGTTCACACTACATGCCCCTGCATTTGCATCATCATTAGTCAAAAACAATTGATAAGTTCCTTTAGCAACTCCAGTAAATTTGGCAGTACCATCGGTGCTACGAACGGTTTTATCAGAAGGCTTTAATTGCAATAAATATTTTTCGGTGAACCCTTTTATATTATTAATGGTCACAATACCTTCACTTAAGTCTTTACAAGTATTATTAACCAAAATATCACTTAGCTGAATGGAAGGGGCAGCTGGCATAAACACAAATGATTTTACCGTAGGCATTCCCAATTCTGTTCCAACCATTAATGATACCCTGGTATTCACTTTTTGATTACCCATTGGCTCTGCTTTCAGCACATCACCCAATGATACTTGTAATTCTGGAGCGCCAGTTGTACTCAATAAGCTCCAATCTGCAGAACCCTCTAATTGGTATTCCCATTTATATAGAACGTCTTCTTTATTAGGCAATATTGAAGCACCCGTGCTTAATTTAACTTTGCTATTACTGCAATATTTGGCCGAGGCAATATCTGTAACAATTTCATCAGCCGACGGTAATGTGTATTTAACTTTGTATTCAATAGAGAAATTTCCACCTGCAGTGGTTGCGGTCATTTTATTAGAAAAAACACCTGGCTTTATGGTTTTTAAATCAATTACCCATTCGCCAAATTCATGCATTTTATCTTTATTGAACAAACCACTTCCATCAAAATCGCAATTGCCTTTTTTCTTATTCTTTTCAAATGCTTCCATTTTTAACCCTATCGCTGTTCCATTGCTAAGATCCCATTCAATGTTTTTCAACGGGTAGTCTACCATAGCATCGGTTTGCTTAAAATCAACCAAATGAAAACAGTTGAACCCTTCGCTGTCGGTATTATTCAGTAAAGCATTGTCTTGCTTGTTAAAAAATTTTATTCTAGGATCTGTTCCGCTTTTATTAGAATATTTTAAATGCACATCGGTTACTATTATACTTACCTGAACCTTTTTTTGTGCAATAGCTTGCGTAAATGAACATGCTACGCAAAACACAAGCATTAAAAGCTTACTTATCTTCATACATTTTTCTTGAATATTCCAGCCTGGGGGGAGGGCCAATTATTTGCGTAATCTAAGACCTACATAGATCATGTACATACCTGGTCTGCTTGTACCTTGTGGAATTTCACTGATATTATTGATTGCAAAATTATACCTTGCTCCTGCCATCAAACGTAAGGGTAAATTCATTTCAGCTCCTATAACACCAGATAATTCTGTTGTTTTAAAAGCTGCTTTAACATCATTCTCAATATTACCTGTTTTAGATTTTGCAGTAATTAAGAAGCCCATTTGAGGACCAGCATATGCTTTCAAAAAACCAATTTTTGTTTGCAATAACAATGCTGGAGCAGCTACATAAGATAAATTGGTTTCTGAAAAAGCAGCTCCTGCACCTGTGTAAGTGCCTCCTTTAGAATAAAATCCTAATTCAGTTCTTAATGTTATAAAATGCCCAATTAATCTTGAGTTTAAAAAGAATGATCCGCCAATATTCGTTTTAGCCTCTTCTGCAACGTTCGTTGTGATAATTGCGTTGTAGTCTAAATTGGATCTTTGTAATCCTACGATAAATCCAATTTCTTTTCTTTTTTTGTCTTTATCCTGTGCTAAAACACCAAGGGTAGTACAAGCTAAAACAGTTGCTGTAAGCAGAATATGTAATTTCATAATTAATTGAATATGGCTTAAAAATATAAAATTTAGTTAACTTCTCAAGGATTTTTGATATTTTGTCGCTGATTTACCTATATCTAGGTAATGTTAATTAGGTAAAGACCACCCCCCGGCCACTTTATTGATACGTTTAGTACTATGAGAAAAAAGTACCTGCTATTAATTTGTAGCATCCTATTCTTGGGGCATTGGGTGTATGCTCAAACTACAGCCGATTTAATTAGGGCCGCTAACAACAAAATCCTATTTAAAAACTACAAAGAAGCCATTGCTAATCTTAATAAAATAGTAGCAAAGGAAACCGCTGGTACTTTTGCTACCCAAGCATATTGTTTAAGAGGGAAAGCGCATGCAGGATTAAAAATGTTTAAAGATGCCTTAGCCGATTATAATTATGCCATTCAATTAGACCCTAATAACGTGGAAGCCATTCAAAACAAAGGGGTATTGTTAATGGATAATGAAAAATTAGAAGAAGCGCTAGCCGAGTTTAATTTAGCCATCCAAAAAAATATGACTTATTTGGATGCCTATATGAACAGAGGTAAAGTTTTGTTGAAGTTAAATAGACATGCGCTAGCTTTAGAAGACTTAAATAAAGTAGTTAAGGCAAATCCAACTTATGTTGATGCTCTGCTACTTAGAGCTTCAATTAAACGTGGCTTAGACGATATTAATGGGGCTTTACAAGATTGTACCAAAGCAATTGACGAAGACGAGAATGCTACTGAAGCTTATATGATCAGAGCCAATATAAGATTGGCTTTAGGCAATCCTGGTGCTGCTATTTTAGACTTGAATCACGCCCTCGAAATTGAAGACAGCAACGAATTTATATTCTTTCAATTGGGTAATACTTACTTTAGCGCCTCCGACTTTAAAAACGCAATTAAATTTTATTCCAAAGCCATTACATTTAATAATAAAGATGCCAGCTTTTTTTTACAGCGTGGATTAGCTAAACAAAAATTGAATGACAAGCCTGGCAGTTGTGCAGATTTTTCTACAGCTGTTAGATTAGGTAGCATTCAAGCAGATTATATTAAAAAGCAATCTTGTAAATAATTATTCTTCTATATACACTCTCTTAACCCTTAAGCTGATTCCAGTCATTATTTCATAAGAAATGGTTTCCGCACTTTTAGCTACTTCCTGAATTGAAATATGTTTTCCAAAAATTTCTACCGTGTCTCCTGCTTGTACATTCGGTATATCTGTAACATCCACCATACACATATCCATACATATTTTCCCAACAGTTGGAGCCAATGCTCCTTTGACCCACATTTTTCCTATACCATTTCCCATTCTTCTTGGGTATCCGTCTGCATAACCAATTCTAACTGTTGCAATAATGCTGTCTCTATTCAATATGCCTGATCTATTATAACTTACTGTATCTCCAGCTTTTAATGCCCTCACTTGTGCCACTGTTGTTTTGAGTGTAGCTACTGTTTGTAGAGGCAAATTCGCCTGATGTACATTATCTCCTCCATATAAGCCAATTCCTAATCGCACCATATTGAATTGCCAGTTTGGATTTCGACGTATGGCTGCTGTATTAGCAATATGTTTTATAAAACCATATCCTATAGCTTGCTCTATCCGATTACAAGCATTGCTAAAAAGAGCTACTTGATGCTCGGTAAATGCATCTTCTTTCTCCTCTTCACTCGCTGCCAAATGACTTAATACCGATTTTACTCTTAGTGTTTGTTGGCTACTCAACCATTTAGCCAGTTGATCTATTTCTGCTACATCAAAGCCCAAACGATTCATCCCCGTATTCAATTTTATATGTATTGGATACTGCTGAAGTCCTTGCTGGGTTATGTATTGTTGAAAAGCGTTGAGTATTTGAAAGGAAAATAGTTCTGGCTCTAAAGAATAATTCACCATTGCATCAAATGAATATTCATCTGCACTCATTACCATGATGGGTAAATGAATTCCTGCTTTGCGCAATGTTACTCCTTCGTCTGCATAAGCTACTGTTAAATAATCTACTTGCTGTTGTTGTAATCTTCTAGCTACTTCTCCTGCTCCACTTCCATAACCAAATGCCTTTACCATGGCCATTAATTTGGTATTGGGTTGTAGCAATGATTGGTAAGCTTTTAAGTTGTGCACCATGGCAGTTAAATTAATTTCCATGATGGTTTGGTGCACCTGTTGTTCTAACCAATGCGCCAATTGCTCAAATGCAAATTTCCTAGCCCCCTTTAGTAAAATATAACTTTGCTGAAACATAGTCTCCTGCAAATGATGCAATACATCTTGGGTACTTACAAATAATTGTATACTGAATGGGTAGGTTTCGTTTTGATGCTGTGTAAAATAATGACTGATCTCCCTACCTACTGCAAATAATTGCTTAACCCCACTACTACTCAACATTTGCGCAACTTGATGATACAACTGTTCAGCTGGTTCACCTGTATCTACAATATCCGATACTATAGCAATAATGGGTTGTTGATTGGCTTGCTCTTTAAGAAATTGTAATGCCAACGATAACGAAATTTTGTCGTTACTATAACTATCATTTAATAAATAACTCTGATTAATTGCCCTCCTCAACTGCATGCGCATTTCAACAGCTGTTAGTTGTAACACTCTTTGTTGTATTACCGAAATACGATAATTCAGTTGCAATAAAACCAAAACACAGGTTAGTAAATTTTGTAAAGAGGCTTCGTCTGTGAATGGGACTTGTAATGGAAATTGTTCTTGCTGGTATTGCAAAACCAGCCGGGTACTATTGTTTTCTTTGTGTTGCGAGATCAACTGTAAATC
>NCHN01000025.1:43116-106707 GCA_002281875.1 Sphingobacteriia bacterium 24-36-13
GCGGCTTTGATCCCCACGAAACAATGCTTGCCTTTGTTGGCAATGAATAGGGTATATAATCGGATGCTATTATTATTTTACTTGCATTGGCAAATAATTTTGTTTTCTCTGCTACTTTTTCTGTTACATTGGCAAACCCTTCATTGTGGGCATCGCCAATATTGGTGAATACTCCAACAGTTGGTTGAACTACTTCTGCCAATGCTTGCATTTCTCCTTTTGCTGAAATACCCACTTCAAAAATGCCCAACTCATGTTGTTCATTCATTTGCCATACACTTAAGGGAACGCCTATTTGTGAGTTGTAACTTCTTGGGCTTCTTACAATATTAAAATCGGGTTGTAATAACTGATACAACCATTCTTTTACAATGGTCTTTCCATTACTTCCTGTTATTCCAATTACCGGAATAGTAAATTTTGTTCGATGATAGGCTGCAATAGCTTGCAACGCTTTAATGGTATTGGGTACTGTAAAAAATACTGCCTCTTTATATTCATTCGTATAAACAGCTTCGTCTATTACAAATGCTCGCACTCCTTGTTGGTAAACGTCTGGAATATAGGAAGCACCAGTTCTTCTAGGCCCTTTAATGGCAAAGAATATACTCTGTGCAGGATCTACTATATTTCTACTATCGGTTACCAGGTATTGAATAATTGCATTGCCTTGGCCTTGAATAGGCTGTTGCAAAATTGCCGCTATATCATTTAACTGAATCATCTACTACGTCTTTAGGAGTTCCTCTCTTTTCTAATACAATAGAATATAAAATAGAGCCTGAAATACATAATACAATTACGCCTAATGACAACGCTACCTGACTGGTCTTGCTCATCCACATACTCAAGTAGTGTTCACCCAACATTTTCACTCCAATAAATACCAACACAATGGCAATACCTTGTTGTAAGTAATCAAATTTAGTAACCGCTCCCCGCAACAAAAAGAATAAAGAACGCAATCCTAATACGGCAAAAATATTAGAAGTATAAATGATCAATGGGTCTTTTGAAATACCCATTACTGCTGGAATTGAGTCTAGTGCAAATACCAAATCTATGGCAGCCAATAAGATAACAACTACAAACAATGTTGTATAAGCAGGCTTTCCATTTTCACGTATCATATACTTTCCACCGCCATCGTGGTTTACCAATGGCAAGAAAGATTTTAAAAACTTATAAATTTTAGAATTGTGCGGATCAAACTGTTCTTCTTCGTTGGCTTTAAACATATGATAGCCAGTATAAATTAAAAACCCGCCAAAAATATACAGCAACCAAGAAAACTTAGCTACTAGTGCTACTCCCAACGTAATAAATATTACCCTGAAAATAATGGCCATTAAAATTCCTAAAAGCAATACCCTTGAATAATATGCTTCCTTTACACCAAATGAATTGAAGATTAAAATGAATACAAAAATATTATCAATACTTAAGCTCCACTCCATTAAATAAGCACTTAAAAACTCAAATGGCAATTGGTGCTTGCTCACATCTGCTCCGCCGCTGTCTGCTGCTAATGCAGGTCCTTCTATCCACAAAAAAACAAAGAAAGCAATTGCTAGGCCTACCCAAAACATGGTTTGGTTTAGTGCTTGCTTAATAGTGATGCTTTTATTTTTTTTGCTCAGTAACCCTAGATCAAATATCAATGCAACTGACAATACAATTCCAAATACTAAATAAACAATTTGATGTGCGTTCATAATAATCGTTCAATATTAAATGCTGTAGCGCTTTTTACGCCACCACTGAAATAAATAACCTATTACCAATATCAATACTACAGGTAATAATACATTAATCATTTGCCACAATGTTTTTTGCTCCTGTAATTTTTGCTTATTGAGTAGTCTTAAAACCACGGTTTTATTTCTACTCTCAAACAATGAATTATCAGATGAAAGATAATCTATACTATTCAGAAAAAATGCTTTATTGGCAAAGCGATAATTTTCCATTTGTATAAGTCCCATCGGCAAGGGTCCGGTTGTATTGCTAACTTCATTGGTAACAATATCTCCGTCTGCTACTACTATCTGCTTTCCAGCTTTAGTGGCTTTAGACAAATAAGGTCTTCCTGTATTGGCTGCTACAGAATCCATCACCGCCTTGGGCAATCGATTGCTAAACAGCGAACTAAATTTACCTTCTAATAAAACGGCTACAGGTACAAAACTTTTATTGAAGCTGTATAAGTCTTCCTGACTTTGTACACTGTTTAATGAAACCAATGCAGGGGATGGCAATATTCTACTATTGGTATCCGAAGCCAACAAAATGGTTTTCTGTATCCCCTTTGCCATTACGGTATCTATGCTCGATGGAAAAATGGGTAATACCCTGTCTAAATTTGCCGAGATAGGATTGGGTGTTCTTGCAGACAACAATGGATAATATGGCCATGGCACTCGTTGCATTCGGATGCTACCATCTGGATTTTTTCCTATCACCAAAGGTATCTTTGAACAGTTGAGGTCTTGCAATAAATCTCCATTAATTCTTACTCCATACTTAAATAACAATTCATCTAAACCCAGTCCTCTATCGAAAGCGGTATACTGTCCTTCGGTTCTTTTTAAACTATCTAATTCCGCATGTAATTTATCGATGAACCATATGATATTACCTCCGTTCATTACATACTGGTCTAACTTCAAAAGGTCTTCTTCAGTAAAAGCTTGTTTGGGTTTTACTATTATCATTGTTTTGATAACAGCTGCATCTGGATATGCTTGTTTTAAATCGAATATTCCTAAGCGATAATCATTGCGCAAACTTTCTCCCAAATCGTTCACTGTTAAATCGGTAGGTTCGCCATTCCCAACTACATAAGCAATGGTAGGCACTTCTTTTCGAATCAACTTATCAATGGCTGTTGCAAATTTATTTTCGAGCAATGCTTCTGCTGCATTTCTTGTTGCTTCAACATCTTCTTGTGGCTCTTCTGCTAGTACATTAAACTGTTTATAGATTTTTCTACTACTTCTTAAATCTACCGCAATTGGCAGCTGATTTTTTTGATAGTAAACCAATGCGCTCGGGATAATCAATTGGTTAATAGTAGCATCACCCGTTGATTGTTCAACGTTCAATTGCTCAAATACTACGCCCATTTTTTGTAAGCTGTCGTACAAAACAGCTTTAGCGGTATCATTGGGCAAACCCTCGCCTGGATTGCGAAAAACAACCCTGATTTGATTGTTGGCATAATTATTAAAAGATGCCAAAATATCGCTAGTGGCTATGCTCAACTTTTTATAGTCAGTGGGTAATTCACCTGTTAAAAAAACTTCTACTGTTATGGTAGAGTCTATATTTTCCAGCAATTCAATTGTTGAATTACTTAGTGTAAATCTTTTGTCTTCAGTTAAATCTAATCGATTACTAATTAATGACCCTGCCACTGTAATGCTTACCAACAGTGCAACTGCAACGATTGCCTTTGGTGCCTTTTTGGGCTGTTTGGTTAATTGTAGTTGAGTCATATACAAAAAGAACCCAATCACTGCTATAAAATAAATAATATCGGAAGCCGCTAATACACCTCTACTAATATTGGCTGCATGCAGTTGAATACCCATTAACTCTATATAATAATCTGCTCCCCCACTAAATAAAGAAAGCTTAGCAATTGCAGTAAATCCTGCAAATAAAGCAAACGAAAGTAAGCCCCCTAACCCAAATGCAGCAATGGTATTATTGGTTACACTACTCGCATAAATACCAATAGCTGCAAACACTCCTGCCAATAAAAACAAACTGATATAACTTCCAACAGTTGCACCAATATCAATACCACCAGTAATACTTAATGCTTGCATAGAGAATGCATAAACAATAGTGGGCACCAATGCTATTAAAACAACAAATAGTGCGCCTAAGTATTTCCCAATAATAATTTGCCTTAAACTAAGTGGGAGGGTTTGCAATATTTCATAAGTACCTGTTCGTATTTCTTCTGAAATGCTGCGCATGGTAATTGCCGGAATTAAAAACAATAATAACCATGGCATTAACTGAAAAAAGGGAGATAAACTGGCATACCCAAAATTGAGCAAACTGGTATCGGGGAAAACAAAAAACAACAATCCAGTGAGCCCTAAAAAAACGCCCAAGACTAGGTATCCGGTTAAGGAAGCAAAAAATTGTTGCCACTCTTTTTTACAGATCATCCACATGCCTCAAAACTAAAGTTTTTATATGCAAAAACCCCGACGAATCGGGGTTTTACTATTGCAATTAAATTTATTTAACAAAGTTATACGGCAAAACTTTCTCCACATCCGCAACTACGGCTGGCATTGGGGTTATTGAAATAAAATCCTTTGCCATTTAAGCCATCTGAAAAATCTAGTTCTGTATTTACTAAGTAAAGAAAGCTTTTTAAATCGGTTACCACTTTCACCCCATTGTCTTCAAACACTTGGTCCATTGGTTTGATTTCGTTGTCGAAGTCTAGCTTATAACTCAACCCTGAACAACCTCCACCAACTACACCTACTCTTAAGAAATAGCTTTCATCTCCAACCACACCTGCTTCTTCCATCAGCTGTTTTACTTTAGCCTTGGCTTTATCGCTTACGTAAATACTATTTTCTGTTGCTGTTTCGCTCATACACTTTTATTAATGGTATTAGTGAATTCTTTCTTCGAACACCAACTCTTCTAAACCATTCTTTTTTCTGTAATCGTTGATGGCGCTTTTGATGGCGTCTTCTGCCAATACAGAGCAATGGATTTTTACTGGAGGTAAGTTTAGTTCTTCAACTAACTCCATATTATCAATAGCTACTGCCTGATCAAGGGTTTTGCCCTTTAACCATTCTGTTGCTAATGATGAAGAAGCAATTGCAGATCCACATCCAAATGTTTTGAATTTTGCATCAGTGATTACACCAGTTGCATCGTCTACCTCAATTTGTAAACGCATCACGTCTCCACACTCAGGAGCCCCTACTAAACCAGTACCAACATTTGTTTTAGATTTGTCTAGCGTTCCTACGTTCTTAGGATTACTGTAGTGATCAATTACTTTTTCCGAATATGCCATGGTATGTTTATTTAATTTTAAATATATTTTTTTACTGAGAGATTCAAGCCACTATTAATGGTGCGCCCACTCAATTTTATCCATATCTACTCCTTCCTTAAACATTTCCCATAATGGGCTCATGTCTCTTAGTTTCAATACTGTTTCGCTAACCGATTTAATGGTATAATCAATTTGGTCTTCGGTAGTAAATCTTCCTAAACCAAAACGCAATGAGCTATGTGCTAAATCATCTCCTAAACCCAAGGCTTTTAATACATAGCTTGGTTCTAGTGAAGCAGATGTACAAGCAGATCCAGATGATAAGGCAATATTTTTATTAAAGCCCATCAACAATCCTTCTCCTTCTACATATTTAAATGAAATATTAGCTACATGTGGTAAGCGATGTTCACGGTTTCCGTTTACGTATGCTTCTTCTAATTGTACCAATGCAGACTCTAATTTGTCACGCAATTTGCTTAAGCGTGCTGCATCATCAGCCATTTCTAAACGAGCTAGTTCGCATGCTTTTCCAAAACCTACAATACCTGGTACGTTTAATGTACCGCTTCTCATGCCGCGCTCGTGGCCGCCACCGTCCATTTGGGCAGTCACTTTTACTCTTGGGTTTTTACGACGTACATACAATGCACCAATTCCTTTTGGACCGTACATTTTATGTGCAGTAAACGCCATGATATCAATACCATCTTTGTTTACATCTACTGGTATTTTTCCTACTGCTTGAACCGCATCAGAGAAAAACAACACCCCATTCTTTTTAGCGATGGCGCTGATTTCTTTTACTGGTTGTATTACCCCAATTTCATTGTTGGCATACATGATGGCAATCAAAATGGTAGTTGGCTTAATAGCCGCTTCTAATTCTTTAAGGTCAATTAAACCATCGGGTTGAACCTCTAAATAAGTTACTTCGGCACCTGCACGCTCTAAATGCTTACAAGTATCTAAAACCGCTTTGTGCTCAGTGGTAACAGTAATAATATGGTTACCCTTGGTTGCATACATTTCAAACACCCCTTTAATGGCAAGGTTATCGCCTTCGGTTGCTCCTGAAGTGAAAATAATTTCCTTTGGGTCTGCACCTATTAATTTGGCAACTTGCTCACGGGCATAATCTACAGCTTCTTCTGCCTCCCATCCAAAAGGGTGGTTACGGCTGGCTGCATTACCAAAATGCTCGGTAAAATAAGGGATCATGGCTTCTAAAACCCTTGGATCCATGGGTGTAGTTGCATTATTATCTAAGTAAACAGGTAACTTCAACATAAATGATTGCTTGTTTTTTCTATTAACACAAAAGTATAACAATAGGTTCTATAATTTTGGGACCTTTGATACACAACGGTTGTTTTTCCTCAATTCGTAAGAAAACATATAAATAAATCGTAATGAATAAAATTGAACATATCGGAATTGCCGTGAAAGACCTTGCCACCAGCATACCCCTTTTCGAAAAATTACTGAACAGCCCGTGCTATAAAACGGAGGAAGTGGCTTCCGAAAATGTGATGACGGCTTTTTTTAAAACGGGAGAATCTAAAATTGAGTTAGTGGCATCTACCGACCCAGCTGGGGTAATTGCTAAATATATTGACAAAAAAGGGGAAGGCATGCACCATATTGCTTTTGATGTAACCGATATTCAGGCCGAAATGAGCCGTTTGGTTGCTGAAGGATTTACCCTTTTGAATGAAACCCCTAAAAAAGGGGCCGACAATAAATTAGTTTGTTTTTTACACCCAAAAGGAACCAATGGGGTATTGATTGAACTTTGCCAGGAGATTAATTAAAGTCCGAGCTTTTCAATAGCAACCTGTGCAGCTATTTGACTGGCGTCTTTTTTGTTGCCCGCTTTTCCTTGTGCAAATACTTCTCCGTCTAATACTGCATTCATAGTGAATACACGGCGGTTACCTTCTAATTTTTCTTCGGCCATATCAAACGTAATGGTCTTTCCATTCTTGTTGGCCCAACCAATTAATTTGTTTTTCAAATTAATATCAATCAATTCTAGGTCTTCCATAAACAAATGTGGTATCACAATTTGTTTCAGGATCCAATTTTGCGTTTTGGCATATCCCTTATCTAGGTAAACCGCTCCTATCAAGGCTTCTAGCGTATTGCCAAAAATTTGACTGGCTTTTAATGCATTGTCAAATTTGTTGTAAAAAGTGAGTTTACGCAATCCCATTTTTAAGGCAATATCGTTGAGCTGTTGACGATTCACCATCTTAGATCGCATCTCCGTTAAAAAACCTTCGCCTTTATAGGGGTATAATTTAAATAAGTAGTCTGCTACGACTGTGCTCAAGACTGCATCCCCCAAAAACTCTAAACGCTCATTGTTTTCATCGGGCGTTTCTTTAACAGAACGATGACTTAATGCACTGCGATAGAGTTGCAAGTTGCCAGGTTGTATACCCAACATATTGCTCAACTGCACTTCAAAATCAGTTGCTGCTTTTGGTTTAAATAACTTTATTAAAAATTGCACTTTATTATGCTACGTATTTTTTCACGATAACGCATGCGTTGTGTCCGCCAAAACCAAAAGTGTTACTCAATGCCGCACGCACGGTTCTTTGTTGCGCTTTATTGAACGTGAAATTTAATTTTGGATCCAGTTCAGGATCGTCTGTAAAGTGATTGATAGTAGGGGGGATAATATCGTAGATCACACTCTGGATGCATGCGATGGCTTCTATAACTCCGGCTGCTCCTAAGCAATGGCCTGTCATAGACTTGGTGGCACTGATATTTAAATTATACGCATGGCTACCAAATACTTCGGTAATGGCTTTGGCTTCTGCCCCATCTCCTAATGGTGTAGAAGTTCCATGTGTGTTAATATAATCAATTTCATCAGGCTGCATGCCCGCATCTTTAAGGGCTGCAATCATTACATTTCTTGCACCCAATCCTTCTGGATGTGGAGCAGTTAAGTGATATGCATCGGCAGTTGCGCCGCCTCCTGCAATTTCACAGTAAATTTTAGCGCCTCTTTTGATGGCATGTTCATATTCTTCTAGTACCAAACAACCTGCGGCTTCTCCCATTACAAATCCATCTCTGTCTTTGTCGTATGGTCGGCTTGCAGTTGCAGGATCATCGTTTCTTTCGCTCATGGCTTTCATGGCATTGAAACCTCCTACGCCTGCTTCACTAATAACGGCTTCTGATCCACCACTAATAATGATATCAGCCTTGCCCAGTCTGATGGTATCTACTGCTGCAATAATGCCATTAGTGCTAGATGCGCAGGCACTTACTACCGCAAAATTTGGACCGCGGAATCCATGACGCATGGAAATTTGTCCGGCCGCAATATCCAAAATCATTTTAGGAATAAAGAAGGGATTGAATCTTGGGGTACCGTCTCCGGTTGCAAAATTCTGTACCTCTTCCTGAAAAGTTCTTAGTCCACCTATCCCGCTGGCGAAAATCACACCTACTCTATCTGCATCAATATTTTCTTTATTGATTTGAGCATCTGCAACTGCCATATCACTTGCATACAACGCGAGTTGTGCAAAGCGGTCTAGCTTTCTAGCTTCTTTCTTTTCCATGAAACTGGTAGGATCAAAGCCTTTTACTTCACAGGCAAAACGGGTTTTAAATTTACTTGCATCAAATAAAGTGATGGGAGCTGCTCCAGGTACACCATTGAGTAGTCCTTGCCAATAATCTTCTAGATTATTACCAATTGGAGTGATGGTACCTATACCAGTAACAACTACGCGCTTTAATTGCATACAACAAACCTGTTTATGTTATAATCCGCCTTCTGGGGTAAAACCTCAAAAGACGGATTAAAATTATTCCTTACTAAATAGATATTCTTACTTAGCGTGCTCTTCTAAATAAGCAACTGCCTGACCAACAGTGGTAATGGTTTCAGCCTGCTCATCAGGGATAGAGATGTTAAATTCTTTTTCGAATTCCATAATTAATTCAACGGTATCCAAAGAATCTGCACCTAGATCATTGGTAAATGAAGCTTCGTTGGTTACTTCTGCTTCGTCTACGCCCAACTTGTCTACGATGATTTTCTTTACTCTTGTTGCGATGTCTGACATTGTTAAAGTTTTTGTTTACTGCGGCAAAAATATACATTTTATGGTTATATTAGTAATATGGCTTTAAAAATGATTCAACACGGTTCTGGGGAATACGAACAAATGGTAGCATTAAGGCACCAATTGTTGCGTAAACCTTTGGGGCTTCATTTTAGTGCTGAGGAACTGGCCAATGAGAAAAATAATATTCTTTTGGCTTATACCGATGATGGAATCATGGAAGCATGTAGCATGTTGGTAAAACAGGATGACCGCACGGTTCGTCTTAGACAATTGGCGGTATTATCGGGCTTACAGGGCAAGGGCATTGGACGGGCCATGGTGCAGTTTGCGGAAAATTTAGCCAGAGACAACCGTTTTCAAAAAATAATTATGCATGCCCGCCAAGATTCTATTCATTTTTTTGAGAAGCTGGGCTATGAGGTACTAAGTGAGCCTTTTATAGAATTAACCATTCCGCATGTGGTAATGGGTAAGGAATTGTAAACAGATAAGCAAGGTTTGGGGTGGATTATAGCCGCCGATTATTTTGTGTTGATCCCTTTTTTTAAAGCTGCTCTTAATTCGTGCCGAAATTCTTCTCCCATTCCATCCTTAGGAACCATAAAAAAAGACCTTGAGCTAAAATACAAATGAAAGAAATGAGGACTTTCAAAGTAATGGCTAAACTGGTTCCAATCCCAATGAACAAATCCCTTCTCGTTTTCTAACGTAACTCCATTGTCTTTAAAAGCAATCGTGAATTGGTCTTTAAAAGTGTCAATTGCTTTTTTATAAATTGAATTAGGCAGGATGTACCAAAAACTCGCCATCATCATTACCCAAATAAAGGAACCCAATAAAAAGGGTTCGGGCCTAATTTTTTTACTGTAGAATAAAATGGCCGCAACAATGGCAAATACATTTACTAAGACCACCAATACTTTTACTTCGGGCCTTTGCACAAAATGGTATCTAAGCCCTTGAATTACTTTTTTCTTGTCGTAGGTAAAAGCGTGTTGCATGACGCAAAATTAGCTATTTTTAAAGACTAACTATTCAACTATGCAATTGAGCAAGCCCAAACTCAGCTTCATGCAAATCATCAACATGAATGTGGGTTTCTTTGGAATTCAGTACAGCTTTGGGTTACAACAAAGTGCTGTGAATCCCATTTATGATTTTTTAGGTGCCAAGCCCGATGAAATTCCCTTACTCAATTTAGCAGGACCCATGACGGGTTTATTGATACAACCCATCATAGGAGTGCTGAGCGACCGTACTTGGCATCCACGTTTTGGCAGAAGAAAACCCTATTTTTTTATTGGTGCATTGTTTTGTAGCCTTTGCTTATTCTTATATCCATTTAGTACTTCGCTTTGGATGGCTGCCGGATTATTATGGGTATTAGATGCGGCCAACAATACTGCAATGGAACCTTATCGTGCTTTTATTGCCGACAAATTACCTGCACCACAATTGGCTACTGGTTTTTTAACCCAAAGTTTTTTTACTGGATTAGGAATTACCCTTGCGAATATTTCCTTGTTCTTTTTTCAAAAATATATTCCAGGTCAGCATGGGGCCATTCCGTATTGGGTATTTGGTTCTTTCTTTTTAGGTTCTATTTGTTCTATTAGTTCGGTGATGTGGAGCATTTCTAAAACACCTGAAATTCCTCCAACCCCTGAAGAGTTGGCTGTTTTACGTGCGCAGAAAAAAGGAATCTTGCAACCCTTTATTGAAATTGGCGAAGCCATTGTGCATATGCCTGCTGTAATGTGGAAATTGGCGTTGGTCTATTTATTTCAATGGTATGCCTTGTTTTGTTATTGGCAAAATGCTTCTAAAAGCATTGCACAATCCGTTTGGAAAACCAGTCCGAGTGAAAATAAAACCTTGTATGAAGAAGCCGTTGGTTGGGCAGGCCTAGTAAATGGTTGGTACAATGTGGTTACTTTTTTATCTGCTTTTGGATTGGTATGGATGGCCAAAAAATTCTCTCCTAAAAAAGTGCATATTGTTTGTTTATTAATGGCAGGTATTGCCTTGTTGGCATTTCCGCAAATTGAAAACAAATACCTACTCTTTGTTCCGATGGCAGGTTTTGGTATTGCTTGGGCCAGCATGATGGGCATTCCTTATTTAATGGTAGTGAATGATATACCCAAAGAAAAATATGGGGTTTATATGGGCATCATCAATATGATGATTGTTATTCCCATGATCTTGCAGACCACTACTTTTGGTTGGGTATTAAATAATTTCTTAGGAAATGATTCTGGCAAAGCCATTTCATTTGCAGGTGTCTTGTTGTTATTGGCTTGTGCCGCAACACTTTTAATTAAAGATGTAAAACCAGAAGAAGAAATACAGGCGGTATCCGTTGGAGGACACTAAAATTTAACCAAATGGTATTCAGCTGAACCCATTTACCTATTTATATTAACGAAATTTACTTAAATGAAAATTCTCTGCATCGGCGAAGCCTTGATTGATATGATTTGTACCAACAAGGGTATGACATTGGCCGAAGGTTCCGATTTTTTGAAAAAGACAGGTGGTGCTCCTACTAATGTGGCTGCAGCTATTGCTGCTTTAGGTGGTGAGGTAGAATTGGCTGCCAAAGTAGGTAAAGATCCTTTTGGCAAACAATTGATTCAAACCATGGAATCCTTTGGTGTAGGTACACATGCGATGTTAGAAGACCCGCATCATTTTACCACATTTGCTTTTGTTTCTTTAATGCACGATGGTGAGAGAGATTTTGTTTTTAATAGGGGTGCCGATGGGCAATTATCTATTGACGATGTAGATGCCATCAATTTAAATAATGTAGGGATTATTCATTTTGGATCGGCCACGGGTTTTTTACCTGGACCATTGCAGGCTGCTTATTTACACTTGTTGCAAAAAGCGCTGCACCATAAAATTTATATCAGTTTTGATCCCAACTATCGACATTTATTATTCCCCAATAATACCGACTCTTTTGTTAGCCAAAGCTGGCATTTCTTACGTAATTGTAATTTCTTTAAAGTAAGTGATGAGGAAGCAATGCTTTTAACAAACACGTCTACATTGGAAGCTGCTACTGCTTTTTTATTAAAAGAAACCTCGGGAGTGTTTGCAATCACTTTAGGGAAAGATGGCACTTTGTTGGGATTAAATGGAAAGCAATACATCATTGAATCCATCCCTGTAAAACCCGTTGATACCACTGGTGCAGGAGACGCATTTGTTGGTGCAGTATTGTACCAATTAAGTCACTTAAATGGAACAACTATTCAACAGCTTTCATTGGATGAATGGAATAAAATAATTTTGAACGCCAATAAAGCGGGTGCCAGAACTTGCGAATACATGGGCGCTATGGAAGCTTTTAAATACTTAAATAATCAAATTTTTCAGTAAACAATTTTATACGTGTATCAATATTTACTTCATCAAAAGATTAAAAAAATTTGCAACGAGCAGCTACTAGATATTGCTGGTGTAGACCATGCTTTCTATATTAGATTCATTGCCAATGCCAATACTTTACAAGAGCTGTATAACAGTATTTATGGCAATCAAAAAAACGCCCTTCAAGATTTTGATGCATTATTGGTTTTAATTATTGAGTCGTATAAACTTCGCAAACCAGTATTTAGAAAGAAAGACCAAGTAAAAGAACAACAAGCAGCTTGGTTTACCAGTAATCAAATTACTGGGATGAGTTTGTATGTGGATCGGTTTGCTGGAAGCTTAAAATCGATGCCTGAGCGATTGAATTATTTGCAGGAACTCGGCGTGAATTTTTTACACTTAATGCCATTGTTTGAAAGCCCCGAAGGCGAGAGTGATGGCGGGTATGCTGTTTCCGATTTTAGAAAGATTGATCCTCGTTTTGGTACTTTGAACGAGTTTAAAATATTGCAAGAGAAAATGCAAGCCGCTGGCATGTATTTGATGATAGATATTGTATTAAATCATACCTCGCATCACCATGAATGGGCCCTTAAAGCCAAAGCAGGGGATAAAAAATTTCAAGACTATTACTATATGTACGATAGTCGTGAAATACCTGATCAATTTGATGCAACCATGCCAGAAATTTTTCCAGAATCATCGCCTGGTAGTTTTACTTATGTGCCTGAATGCAACAAATGGGCGATGACGGTTTTCCATAATTACCAATGGGATTTGAATTATACCAACCCTGCTGTTTTTAATGCCATGCTCTCCAATATTTTTTTCTATGCCAATTTGGGAGTAGATATTTTACGTATTGACGCGCCGGCTTTTATTTGGAAACAATTAGGAACAACTTGTCAAAACTTACCTCAAGCACATACTTTATTGCGTTTAATAAAACAGTGTGTTCATATAGCCACACCTGGTATGGCCATTCTTGGTGAAGCAATTGTTGCACCTAAAGAAATCATGAAATATTTTGGCACCGAGTCATTCACTGCAAAAGAATGTGATGTTGCCTACAATGCCACTCAAATGGCTTTACAATGGGATGCTTTAGCCACTGGAGATACTCGAGTAATGTTGGCCGCGCAGCATGAACTATTACAAAAACCTTATGGTACTACTTGGATAACCTATACCCGTTGTCATGATGATATTGGTTTGGGTTACGACGATTCCATGATTGCTGCAGCTGGTTTTAATGCTTATGAACATCGAAAATTTTTAAAAGAATATTATTCGGGCTCTTTCCAAAATTCACCTGCAAAAGGTGCGTTGTTTTCGGTAAATCCTAAAACACAAGATGCTCGTATTAGTGGAAGTTTAGCATCGCTTTGTGGATTAGAAAAAGCGCTTTTAAGTGTACCGAACAATAATAATCAATCTGACTCCAATGTAAAAGACGCTATTCAAAATAATTCCGAAATAGATGCTGCTATAGCAAAAATTATTTTGATGCAAGCACAGTCGATGTTTTTAGGTGGAATTCCGATGTTGTTTTATGGAGACGAAGTGGGCTATACCAATGACTATAGTTATTTGGGAGACCCTGGTAAAAGTTATGACAACCGTTGGATGCATCGCCCCAATATTAACTGGGAAAAGAATGCATTGGCCAAACAAAAAGGAAGTATTGAAGAGCGCATTTTTAGCGCCACACAACAATTAATTCAATTAAGAAAATCATTAGATGTTTTTTCCGATAGTAAAAATTTAACCTGGTTAAGTCCGCACAATATTCATGTTGCTGGGTTCATCAGAGCTAACAAAGAGAAAAAAATTTATTGCTTGTTTAATTTCAATAATAAAGCGGCTTACGTTACTTGGTTCTTATTTAAAGAACATGGCTTAGTACCTACCCAATTAGTAGATCATTGGACTGGTAAAAAACATAAAGTAGGGTCCGATCACGAATACCTCGTAATGGAACCCTACCAGTTTTGTTTATTTGAAATTAACTAGATCAATTATAGAGTAAATGAAATAGTACTAGAGAAGTTACGTCCATCTGAAGGCCAAATACCAGGACCTGGATAAAACAGAGGGCGTTTGGTAAAGTAGGACTGATTGGTAATATTGTTTCCATTAAATTTCAGTGAAATAAAACGATTCATTTGAAAGCTTGCACCCAAATCCACAATGCCATAGGATGGCACTATTCCAACTGCACCAGAATTAGAAGGCGAAACAATTGTATTGAGTGCATCTGCAAATGTGGCTGAAACATAACTGTATTGAAAAGAAATACTCAACTTGCCACTTTGAATTGATACCCCATTCCTACTTGTCATATCTGGAGCAGATTCAACCTTATTATTATGTACAGATTGATTAGTGTTTCCAAACTTAACAAAGGCATTTTTATACCTGGCATCCATCAAAGATGTTGAAGTAAACACCGACAAGACGGTTGATTGATTAATTGGCAAATCAGCTTGAACAAATAGTTCAAGCCCTTTACTTATAGAATTACCAATATTGGTTCTATAGGTCATTAAATTATTCATTGCATCTGTTATAGCCAATGTGCCAAAACGATTGTTCATCTTTAAAACAAATGCAGTAATATCCCATTTAAACAATTTCCAATTCCCCTTTATACCAAATTCAGCATTATATCCATAGGCGTCTTGAATTGCAGGATCAACTGTTTCATAAACAGATCCAGGAATTAAATCTTTAAATATCATTGGTCTGTAAGATTGAGCAATTCCGCCATACACGATTATTGGTTTACCAATTTTATATTGAAAACCTGCAGCAAACAAAGGAAATTGTCTAGACATCGTGACTGGTATTTGGTTGCTTGGATAATACTGAATTGATCCAAACATATTTGTTTTGCCTTTTTCTAATCGAATACCTGTTGTAACAGATAACTGTTTGTTCAACTGCCATTGTTGTTCGGCGAACAATGCATAATTAATTGTTTTAAAATGCAAGTCTCTCCCCCATAAAGGGTCCACCAAACTAAGGTCAAAGTTTTCACCAGTTGTTCCTTTCCCCAATTGTGTTCTATGCAAATCGTTATTGATGTATTGAATACCAGCTGCAATTGAATGGAGTTGATTGTATAATCGAAATTGATGAAATAATCTTAATTCGGTGGTGTAACTATTAAATTGATCTATATCAACTTGCCTATTATTATACTGACCAGTTGAATGGTTGATGGTATCGTTAATTTGCACGGGCTTATCAAACATTACACTGTTTCTTTTTCCCAATACGGCAGAACTGGTTAATAGTAATTTTGTTTTTGCATTCATAATCCAATGAATCTTAACAAATGGCAGGTGAATATCTGGATTAAAATAATTCCTGTTTCTTGTTGCTTGTTGTGGATTTTCTCTAAACATTTGGTCATTTAATGCCCCAGGAATTTTATAGATATAAGCAGACTTAGACCATTCAAACTCAACTGAAAATCTTGTATTAAATTGGTAACTAAGAGAAACCTTTTGTGCATTTGACTTAGTATTTTCAATTTCTCTGAAACCATTTCGCATTTTAAAATAGGCGTATGCATAATACTTGAATTTCTTAATTGAACCCGAAATTGCATGGTATGAACTCACTAACCCATAAGAACCAACAGTTTGAATTGACTCAAATGCAAAAGGTTTTGAACTATCTGCTTTTTTACTTATGTAATTAATCATTCCACCAAATTGAGCACCATATTGTATTGAGCCAGTACCTTTTACTAATTCAATTTGTTCAATACTTTCTAAGGGCATACTATAATGACTAGCGGGATATCCATACAAATCTGAATTTGTCATGATTCCATCCTTACGGTTATTGAATTCCCAACCTCTATGCGGATCTAATCCCCTAGACGCTATATTAACTTGATTTCCTGCACCATCCATGTCATAAACAAAAACGCCAGGTACTTTTGCAAATACCTGACGGCCAGTTTTAGACGAAAAATCTGCATTTAAAATTCCAAGATGAATCAAGTTTGTTTTTTTACCTGTATTAATGAATAATTCATTCATTTCGTTCAAGTCATAGTTTTTGTAAATGAAGCCATGTACTGTAACGCTATCCAATTTTTGTGCAATTATTGTATCTGCAAAAACGTTGGCTTTTGCAAAAAAAGCATTAGTTAGTAAAATAAAAAAAAAGAGGAAATAGGTTTTCATAAAAAAGTTTACTTTATGTCCAATTAATTTGCTCCATCATTTTGTGCACGTAGTATTGCAAAACCACCAACTTTAGCTCCTTGTATTAATCCAATTTCGCAATCTGATCTATAATGAATAGACCCATAGATTCTAGATTCAGATGCTTCTTTAGCCATTGACTTATATGTTTCAGCTTTTGATGGTATAATATGTCCTAAAATAGTTGCGGCTGCGCCACTAAAAGTAGAATGCCCAGATATGTATGCAGGAAAATTGGGAATCCCAGTATTTGTTTTAAGAGATGGGTCCATTTGGGTTGGTCTTGGGTTATAATAATAATATTTAGTGTCCCAACAAGTAATTGCAGCATCCATTTCTGCCATATTTAATAGGGCAAAATTTCTTGCCCATCTTACTTCACTAAATCGTTGTTTTACAAAATCGTCTGCTGCTATTGCATTCCAATGCCCTGGCGGGGTATACGTCCCTACTCCATCCGCCCAATCATGCACAATGGCAATTTCCTTTCTTGTTGCATTTTTCGTGTACCTTCTCACTTCTTCTAATTCTGTTAATAGTTTGGTTGATTTAGTTGATGGAGGTGGCCCAGGTCTAATTGCAATAGTGGTAAGAGAATCAAATAAAAATGGTTTAACTCTGCCAAAAAAGGGAAGCATTGGAGGTCTTTTAGGAATATCTAGACTTACCCAAGGGGTTTCGCCTGTTGCTGCTGTTTGTGATTCCAAATCTGCCCACTGTGCTGGAGTGCCAATAGCCCTTGACATATTATCGCCCGCAGCTCTTGCAATCACTTTAGCAGCTACTTGCCTAGCTAATTGTATACCCGCTTCAATATCAGATCTTGTATTCATTCCTGCCATAATTCTGGAAAGCATATGTTCATCTGCTTTCTGCTGTATATATGCAATGTCTGCTGGAAATAACAATTTCAACATTTCAACACTTACTGCTGCTACTACAGCATCTTCACTAGGGTAAGATGGTAAATTTGTAGCTGGTACTAATGGCTTAATAGTTGCATCAACACTATATGGTGCTGCTCTATTGTACAAGCGTTTATAATAATAAGCCGCTACTAAAGCATCGTATTGTGCAACACTTACGTATGCATAAGCCCTTGCTGCATAAGGTGGATTAGCAAAAGGAAATTGCGGATATCCGAATGGATTGGCCGCAGAAGGAGCTGGGTAAGTTCCATCAGGATTTGAAGCTGGTGGCAAATTTCTTTTTGCAACTAACTCTCGCATAATCTCATTCCACCTTAAAACACCACCAGCACTCCAATATTGAATACTAGCCTTTTGTTCTGCAGTTAGTGTTGCTTGAAATCCCTTTATCTCTGTTAGCTCTCTATTATAAACTGCAATATTGGTGGGGGTTGGTGCCGCCAATGGAAATTCATTGGCCAATGTTAAAACCACTGGTTTCCAATCTCCTGCGTTAGCGTCTATATTGCTTGGATTAAGTGGCTCATACAATTTATTCTTTTCTTCAATGGTTTGTTGACAACCAACTAGCAGAGGAAAAATGTAAATACTTAATGTAATAATCTTATTTGTTTTCATCAGATTCATTTTGATTGTTTGAAGATTTTGAAAAATCTAAAATGTAAAACATACCTGCTGAAATGGATGTTGCTTGCCCCATATTGCGTCCCGCAATTGTATACATCGCATTTCCTACCGCTGATAAACCTTCTACTTTTCCAAAATTGTATTTGAATCCAAAACCTACTCTGGAAGCATTCATCTGATTACTCAAAAAAGGCATATTGTTTCTAGTCATGTCAAAGCCTCCATTGGTTTGCATGATGTCTACAATCGCTTCTGCATATCCTTTTCCGCTTCTATATCCTGTTCTAAAATTGAAATTGTTCATAGTGGGCATTTCAACTTGATTGGTATAGTGCATGCGTGTGGTGTAATATGCAATTCGATCAATTGTTACATTGCTTCTAGAAAAATATGCAGCCGAAACTGTTGTAAAGAAATTACCTAATTGATAATCAGCCATTAGACGCCCCATAGTTGTATTTGATCCAAGTCCTATTGATAACGGTAGATAATCTTTTACATAATTGGTTAATGGTGTTGAATAAGAGCCCAATGCATATAAAGCAAAATCTGCTTTACCTATAGTGGTTTCAATGGGCATCCACTTTAATGTTAATGTAAGATCTTGTAAACCACTCCTCCCAATTAAAGTACCCGCTGAAGCTTTATTATTAAAATAAGGAACCGAAAAAAGAATATTCAGATTATCCTTAATACCGTAGTTTCCCATTATTCCAATCATTTGAGAGCTTACTGTTCCTAAATTTTGATTATCCCTTTTTAATGTTCCCTCCCAATAATTTTTCCAAGAACTATTTCCATACATTAAACCAGTACAGAAATTATTTTTAGACATCATCAGCGCATCTATGTCCGTTTGTGCATAGCTTATGATGGTCATTGCTGTAAATACTAGTGACATGGCTATCCCTTTCAAGACAAACCCGAATATATTTTTCATGAATGATTTCTGTTAGGAAATAAATAAATGATGACTACTTTTTCATTTTAAGTTTCGTAGCAATATGCTTGCCTACTTTTTGTCCTATATCTGTACTAATGATACAAGAATTGTGAAAATGTAAACCACCGTAAAATCTGGCCCAATTGTTTTCGTCAGCAGCGTGCCGGAAAGATTTGAAACTTCTATTAGCAATACCAAATTCTAATTCTGTTGAATCTGTATACGCAAAATTATCTCCATATACACTAGTCAACGCTTCTGCTGCTGCAGAAGAAATAGTGGAATGTCCACAAGTGTATTCTGGAAACGCTGGGGTTTGCAAATAGGGTCTCCAGTTGATATCGATGTATTGATTAATCACTGTTTCCGGACGTACTGTATTGTATTTATACTTAACATACCAGCATTGAATAAATGCGTCAAATAAAGCAATAGCGGTTGAAGTGGTTGCGTAAATAGTTTCTGCATAGTCACTCTTTGCTTGCTTAGCAGCAATACCAACTACACTCATCCAGTGACCTGGGGGAGAAAACTTTTTACTTCCAAACATTACATGCCCCGTCACATTCATCTTAAAGGGATTATCGTCCCAAAATTCAGCGATATGTTTTTGTTCGGGGGTTAAACTATCTATTGCATTTTTAATGGCAATTACTTCTTGATAATATTTACTGTTCTTATCGGTAATATTGAAAGTTGGAGGCGGAGCTGGTTCATAAATACTCGCACTATCTATCACCATGGTTCTAATTTCCATCCAATGCGGTTCTGCTGCAGATGCATACATAGGTGGGGTTGGAACCCATCTTCCTGGTTCCTTGGTAACCGTGTATTTTTCCGCTCCTCTGGTTTCTAAATAATTGTCTTTTTTACTCCATCTAATGATAGCCGCACTTACACTATCCGCCAATGTTTTAGAAGCTTTCTCCACTTTTGATGGAAGACCTTTTTTTCTTGCCAACTCCAAAATACTGTCTGTATAAACTTGCATGCTTCCTTCCGGAAATGTTACCGACTCTCCCACTTTAGCATAAGCCAATAATGCAGCCAATTTCCAATCTGTATCTTCGGTAGTAGTAGGTAGTTTTAATTCGGGCAATCCATTTAATTGACCCCCTAAAGATTGGTATTGATTTCCATTATTAGCCGCCATTACTTCGTAAGCTGCAATTGCAGCATACGCATAATTTCGCGATGCCACCATGGGTGGAAAATTATTTCCCATGACCACCGTATTCAATTCATGAACGGTTTTGCTGAATAAGATGGGGTCGTGTAAAAAAGTTTTATACTCTGTATTGTTGTTGCAAGAAATCAAGGCTATAATAAATAAGCCAAGCACCGCCAAGCGCTTTAACATAATCAATAATTAATAAGTAAATAAAAAAATGCTTAATATGCCAGCATTAGGCTTGTGGCGGACGCTCTAAAAATGAAGTGTAATCAGCTAAAGCAAGCATTGGGTTGCTCAATTGAAAAGCTTTAGGGATGTCTCCATTACGAAACTGCCAGGTAAAGCAATGGTCACCTGTAAAGTCGGACAATGAGAACTTAAGTACTGTATGCTGATTGGTTGATTGTTCGTTATTGGTATTACTATTAAAATTAGCTGCCAAGCTTAAGAATTGATCTCTTGCATTGCGAATACTGATTTTATCAATATTGGGTACACAAAGTAATTCCAATGAATCCTTAAAAAATCGACGCTTTACAAAATGATAAGTAACGCCATTGATGTCTACATCTCCTGTAGTGCTTTCATACACTTCTGAATTGGATCCATATGGGGTACTTGCAGCAATTTTGATATGAATTAAATTGGCTTCATCGTACTGATCTTGAAACAAGCTAGATTGAAAATCTTGGTCCGACTTGGTTTCTAAGTAGTTCAGCAACAGGTTGTATCCGCCCCAGCTAAAGAGCAGCAAACACAGGGATAATATGGTAAATACCCTTTTCAACTCCATAAAAATACTTTAAATTTTTACATTTGAAATAATTTATTTTTGTAGTATCATCTTTCATCATTACTCAATTAGCCTAATGAAAAAAGTATTGTATATACTGGTTCCCGTACTGTTTTTTGTGATTATATCCTACTTATTACCCAATGAAAAAGCCACAACCGAAACCGTTTCGGTACCAATGCCTGTAGATGCGGTAACAAGGGTGATGACCAACCAGCAAGAATGGGGTAAATGGTTCCCTGGTTCAAAATCGAACGACACTACGTATATGTATTACGAGGCGCCCATCACCATTCATAAAGTGTTGATGAATGGCTTTAAAGGCACGATGATTAATAAGGATATGGAAATTAGCTTAGACTTTTCATTCATAGCTGGTAAAAATGCCCGGACCGATTTTACTTTGAACACAGTAATGAAACTCTCGTACAATCCTATTTTACGATTCAAACAATTTCTTTCTTTGAATGCCGCAGAAGACGATAGTAAAAGATTGCTTTACCAAATTCAAGATTATTTTTCTGATGTTTTAAAAGTATATGGTTACCCAATTGAAATGCAAAAAGTGCCCAACTCTTCTTATGTATCTACGAAACAAACCTACGACCACGAACCAACCACCGATGAAATATATGCGCTGATAGATGAAGTGAATGAGTTTATTGCCGGTGTTGAAGTTAAAATTGTCAACTTCCCCATTATGAATGTATTTAAGGAAGATTCTACCAATTATACTTTAATGGTTGCGGTGGCTACTGAAAGAGATATCCCTTCGAGCGGTAAATTCATGTTGAAGAATATGATGCTGGGTAATATTGTAGTATGTGAAGTAACTGGAGACAAAACCGTTATTCAAAAATGCAATGAAGCGGTTAAAAACTATGTGCAAGACTACCGCAAAACCAGTCCAGCCATTTCTTTTGAAAGACTCATTACCAATAGAAGAACCATTAGAGACAGTACCAAATGGAGAACCACCATTAATTATCCAGTATTTCAATAATTTGGATTAGCGAATCATTTGATTTTAAGCACTTGCAAGGCTCCATTATTTTTAGCTAGGATCCAACATGAGGCATTGCCTATTTTGATGGTTGCTGTTTTTCTTACTTCACCTGTTATTGGTATATTACTCAATGTAGCAGCTTTGAATACACTTTGTTTATTCCATTGTAAGATGGTACCATAGTCTGCGTCTTGTCTGCCAATCTCAATATTGTTGTACCCGAAATTTCCTAGGAGTAAGAAACTATGCGGTTGCTGTTGGCTATTTGCAGGATATTTAAATGGAATTACTGCCCTATAGTTACTTAACTGCGCATTGCTCGGCATTTCAACGGGCTCAAATTTTCCATTCCCATTATTCATCAAAATAATATTGGCAAATTGGGTCGCTTTTAACTGAAGTGATTGATTCAATTTTTCTTTGTTAAACAATTGATCTAAAGAGGCTTTGGCAAAATCTTCGGCATAAAGAAATTTCTTCTTTAAAACAGGTAAAGATTTTTCTAATTGAATTTTACTGGCAAAGGGCATTTCTTTCCCTTGTAAATAGTAAGTAATTACTTGCTCTGCTCTGCCATTATTATCAAAATCGTTCACGTACATGGTTACTGGTTCCTGCTCACTTGCTTTTAATCGGCTATTCAAACCAAAATTACCTGCAATGATGTCTAGATGCCCGTCTTCATTCATATCGGTTACCGTAAGCGATTGCCACCAACCTTTTTGATTCAATAGGGTTTGTTTGGTATACTTATTTCCACTTTTAATAAAAGCATCGATGGTTCCCCAAGCAGCACTCAATAACAAGTCTTTTGTTCCGTCTTTATTGATGTCTACAAATTGAGCATCGGTAATCATTCCTGGGTTCAGCAAGTCTGTTGAATAACTACTCGTTACATCTTTAAACTTTCCTGTTCCATCATTCTGTAATAAATAACTTCTAGGTGCTACACCATATTTCCATGGTTCTACTCTTCCTGCAATAAATAAATCAATATGCCCATCCCCATTGATATCATCTGCTATAATTTTACTTTGGGTGGAATAAATGGCAGTAAATGCATCCACTTTTCGAGTTAATTTTCCTTTGCCATCATTCAAATATAATAATGGCAATAAATGAACATCTTCTCCATAATATTCATTCCCACCACTAGCAATGACTAAGTCAGTTGCTCCATCTTTATTAACATCGGCCCAAATAGCATCCGTATTTTCCCACATAGAATCTTGCAACAATGCAGGCTGTGGCATGGGTTTAAACTTCCCATTGGTCTGTTGTATGTACACCGCATTGTGAAATGATTTTGAAGCCCCTACAAAAACATCTTCTAATCCATCCCCATTGATATCAGCAATTGCTAAAGCTGGGCCTTCTGCTGAAGTCATATAAGGGATCAAAGGTTCACGATCAAATTCATTAAAAGGATTCTCTATATGCTGGTAATTTAATCCTGTTGCTTCGGTAATATCTTCAAAATAAGAGGGGTTTAACTTTTCTTGACTTTTGATCTGTTGTGCAAAATCATATTTTGGTAAACCCGACTGAAAAACGATTTGCTGTGTTTTCCCTGCTTGTAATTGAATTTGTTGAAAACTTTGATCGGGCCAAATTAGTATAGCAGAATCGGGTTTAATTTGATTGAGCCCCACTATTATAGGAACTTGCATGCTAGACAAGAACCCGTGTACAGGAAACTGTTCATGGGTATACACTTGATCTTTTGCATATACCAACAGCTTTGCTCCTACCGCTAATCGATTCTGCTTGGAACCTACTAATTCAATTTTGGCATAATTATTAGCAGTGGAATCTTTATTGGTATTGTTTTGATAAACCAACACTGGATCATTAATATTATTCACTACAATATCTAGGTCTCCATCATTATCTAAATCTGCATACACTGCTCCATTAGAAAAACTATTGGGATTGTTGTTGATATTACTACTGATATTATTAAAGTTGAGTGAACCCTTATTCAAGAAAAATTGATTGGGAATTTTTATCTCGGGAAACTGATTAATTAAGGTTAGGTCTTTGCTTTCTAAACTATTGTTCTTTAATTTTTCTTGCAAGGCTTCACCAGAAACAAAATTGATGTAATCAATATCATTCATTCTCTTGGGTATACCATTTGATACAAATAAATCCTTGTTCCCATCATTATTAAAATCCATCCACAATGACGCCCAGCTCCAATCGGTTGCATGTATACCTGCATACTGTCCTACTTCACTAAATTGTAAGTTACCTCGGTTATATTGTAAATTATTTCTAGCATATTGATGGGTATACCCAAAAGCCAATTTATTTTGAAAAATATTGTAATCGTCTTCAGATAAGGACCTTCTGAGCATATATGATTCATAGGGTAACATATCCATGGAAACGATTTCTGGAAGCCCGTCATTATTGGCATCTGCAATGTCTACACCCATAGTGAATTGACTGGTATGCATCAATTGCTTTTTTCCTTTTTCTTCAAATTGTCCTTTTTGATTATTGATGTATAAATAATCGTTCTCATGAAAATCGTTCCCTACATATATATCTGGCCATCCATCTAAATTGATATCTGCTACTGCAACACCTAATCCATAACCTATTTTAGATCCATTGATGCCTACTGTTCTTGTAATATCAGTAAACCTTCCATCAGTTACTCCACTTGCATTTAATTTGGTATCGTTGCGATAAAATTTTTGCCCTGCCAAAGAATCAAATGTGTTTTCGAAGTTTTTTCTTGGCGCATAATTGCCATCATGATTAACAGAGTGATTCAGTAAAAATAAATCAAGGTCTCCGTCTGCATCGTAATCTAAAAATGCAGCCTGTGTACTAAATCCCGAAAAATCCAATCCATATTGTGCTGCTTGATCTTGATAATGGGGAATTCCCTTTTCATCAATTTTTGTGCAAACCAATAGTTGATTTTTGCCTTTTAGCACTTTGTAATTTCCTACCCGGCAAATATAAATATCTAGTAACCCATCATTATTAATATCAACAACTGATACGCCTGTGCTCCATGCAATATCAGTTGGAATTTCAGCAGCTTTGGTAATATCTTCAAACTGTAGTTGTCCTTTATTTAAATAAAGTCGATTGGGTTGCTGATTCGCTGCAAAAAACAAATCAACTTTCCCATCATTATTAAAGTCTCCTGCACCCACTCCCGCACCATTATAATAATACATATAAGAGAACAAATTGAATGCGGGTGTTGGGGTGAGTGTATTCGAAAAATCCAATCCTGTTTTAGCTGAAGTAATTGGGGTAAAAACAGTTTCCCCCTCTTGATTTTTACATGCTATAAAACCGAAGCATATGCTCCCAACTATCCATGATATCAAAGCAAATTTCCTCATGTTCACTATTTTTTTCCTACACTTGTTTTGCGTAAATACACTGGATACTGGTTATTCTGTAATAGCAAAAAGCCCGGTTGATTTTGAACCTGCAAAGGCAAAACCTGTTTTATTTGTCCGTTAATACTGATACCGGATTGTTGTGGCGATGCAACATTAAATCCTCCTTTACCGTTGCCTAGTAATAGATTTCCATAAGATGCATCAATGCTACAGAACTGAGGCAATAAATCAAAAAAGTTACCTGCCGCTAGAATATCTTTATTTCCATCATTATTTATATCCTCTACTACCAATGCTTGAATGCTAGACAACTGTAATTGATAAGGCAATGGTTGAATGGTAAATCCTTTATTACTATTATTGATGGCGATAATGGAAGCCGCTGTATTCACTGTTAATACTTTTGCATCAGAAAGCGTATTCGGGAACAGCGCTTGAATAGTTTTGGATGCAAAGTCTTGGTGCTTTAAATTTTCTTTTTTCAATGCAGGAAGCTGTTCTGTTATGTCTTTCTTTAAGAAAACGGGCATGTCTGCTCCGTTAATGGTATGGCTGAATATTTTTTCAACAGTACCATTCTTATCAAAATCTTTTAAGAATACTTTTACTGGCGCATTGTTACTTGCACGCAAATAAAAATTCTCTCCCAAATTACCCAATACTAAATCGGTATCGCCATCATTGTCTATATCAGACGCTACTACTGTTTGCCACCATCCCAATTGATTTTCCAAACCTGATTTTTGTTCAATGAATTGCTTGCCATTAAAAGTATAAATATGTGGATACATCCATTCACCAGTAATAACCAACTCAGGCTCGGCAGAACCCATCACATTGGCATACACTGCACCAGTGATCATTCCCAAATTCATTAAAAATGGAGCAGCAGTATTACTCACTTCCTTAAAATTTCCATTCCCCTCATTGTGATACAAAAAACTTTTAGGTGCAATACCATATTGTTGTGGCTCACTTCTACTGCCAATAAAAATATCCAACTTTCCATCTTTATCATAATCCAAAGGAATGGCTATTCCACAATTGGTATGACTGATTAAAAAAGCGCCCGACTTCAAAGAAAAAGCCCCCTTTCCATTATTGATATACAGTTGATTTTGATATAAGTCGGAACTAGCTGGAGCAGTGTTTCCTCCCCCGCCTACAAATAAATCCTGGTCTCCATCTTGGTCTGCATCAAAGAAAAATGCAGCTGTTACATCGTTGAATTTATATTGATTGAAATCTGCTACTTCTTGTAGCTTAAACCCAGCATTTGTTTGTAAGTACAACTGACTTGCTTGTCCATTGGCGCCGCCAATAAATAAATCGGGTAAGCCATCTTCATTTAAATCTGTTGATGCCGCTTTGGGTCCCAACTTACTAAGCATAAAAGGAATATTCCTCTCTGTATAAAAGTCTACCTGGTCATCTTCGGTATGCTTTGTGAATTGCATTGGAAATTCCTGCAATAATGATGGCACCGTTTTATTTGTATTGGGCAAAAATGGCTTTGCAGAAGAAACATCGTATACAATTTTGTGCAACTGATTAATGGCGGGTTTTGGTATAGTAGTAATGGCTCTATTCGGCCATATCACTTGCATAGAGTCGGGTAATGATTTACCTAAACCGATTGTTTGTTTATATTCCACAGAACTTTGAAAACCCTTGCTGGGTATTAATTCTCGGGTTATTATTTGTTTGCCCTGATAAATTTTTATAGTACTGCCTATAGCAAATGGATTGGGATTGCTGTAGGTTAAAGCCACTCCAATAAAGTGGTCTTTATTTTGTTCGCGACTTTTATTTTTATAAATAGTAGCCGGTTGATTTACATTGTTGATGACCAAATCTAAATCGCCATCATTGTCCAAATCTGCATATGCTGCACCATTGGAAAAACTGGGCTTGTCTAATCCCCAGTTCACATTTTCATTGGTAAACTTAAGGTCACCTCTGTTCTTAAACATACTATTGGGAATGGGAACAGATGGCATTTTATCAATTACATTATTTACCTCTTCTTTTTTACCATTTAATACCATTTGATTCACTACATCATTGGCAAAAAAGTCAATAAAATCTTGATCTGTTACATCTCTATAAATACCATTGCATACTAGTATATCTGCTAACCCATCATTGTCTGCATCAAACATGAGTGCACCCCAACTCCAATCACTTGCTGCAACTCCGCTATAAAAAGCGGTTTCTAAAAATTTTCCTTCCCCGTTATTTACTTGAAGTGCATTTTGTGTAAACTGATTAAAAAAGTCCTGATTTTTTTTAAGCATGAACACGTCATAACCTTCAAAAGAAGTATTGGTTTTTAATCTATAATCATCCCCTGGTAACATATCAGTAGTAAAAATATCTGGCTTGCCATCATTATTAATGTCTTGCAAATCGGCCCCCATAGAAGAGAAACTGATATGTTGTGTTCTTGTTGCTATTTCATCTTTAAATGTTCCATTGCGTTGATTGATGTACAAATAATCTTTCTCAAAAAAATCATTGGAAACATACACATCAGGATATCCATCTAAATTAATATCACCTACTGTAACCCCTAAACCAAAACTGATGATACTTCCATAAATTCCGGCTTCCTTGGTTACTTCAATAAATTTCCCATTTTCATTTTTATATAAATGATCTCCACCCCCTTTTAAGAATTCGGCGAATGGGGCTTGTGCGTCTGGTATATTACGCATATTTGCGTAATTAAGGGTATTCACCGGAATAGGACTATTGTTTACTAAAAAGCAATCCAAGTCTCCATCTAAATCATAATCAAAAAAACTGGCTTGTGTAGAATAGCCATCATTGTCTAATCCGTATTGGGCAGCCGATTCAGTAAATGTGTTGTTTTTGTTGTTGAGGTATAGCTTGTTTTTTCGCTTTTCTTTTTGCAGCATATTACCTGCATTGCACACATAAATATCTAACCATCCATCTGCATTAATGTCTACGAATACAACCCCTGTACTCCATTCTCCATTATAGGTAATACCTGCTTTTTGCGTAATGTCTTCAAACTCAAAATTGCCTTTATTCAAGTATAATTTATTGCTGCCTTGATTGGCAGTAAAAAACACTTCTGGTAATCCATCGTTGTTTAAATCTCCTGTTGCAACTCCACCACCATTGTAAAAATTGCGGTATTTGAATACATTAAATGCATCTGACTCTACCAATGTATTGGTGAATTCAATATTGGTTTTAACTTCTTCAAATAGAGTCTCTTTCAACTGATTTTTACAAGACCCCAATAAACCCATGGCAATAAATAATGCCACCATCTGTTTCATACGCATATGCTAAAATACACAATCTAATACGGACCATAACTCTTACGAACATATAAATTTGGGCAAAAAAAATCCCTCCGAAATCAGCAGATCTCGGAGGGATTCGTATTCATTAACCAAGGATATTAATATCCGAAGTTTTGCTTCAAGTTAGGGTTAGAAGACAATGATACAGTTGGGATTGGGTATACCACTTTGTATCCGTCTGATGCACTTGGTCTTTCTTCAACAGGAGCGTTGAATACACCAAAGCGAATCATGTCTGTTCTTCTGTGACCTTCTAGGTAAAGTTCACGACCTCTTTCAGCTAACAATGAAGTTAGTGTTACAGAAGCAATAGCAGTAGCTCTACGCTTAGAACGTAAATCGTTAACAATTGACAAAGGAGTTTCACCATTCGCACCTGTTGAACCACCTCTTAGTAAAGCTTCCGCTTTCATTAAGCGAACATCAGAGAAACGGAAGAAAGGAAACTCATTTGAACTTCCCCAAGCACCATCATTAATAGTAGTAGGATCTAGAGGGAACTTATTTACACGGATACCGCTTGCTTCTCCATTGAAGAAGATAGATGCATTACGAGTAAACACCAATGGGTTACCTGAACGATCTTTTAAGTCTACAATTTCTCCACCAATCAATCCATTTTTTGGACCACGTGCCTGGCCTACTAAAAGTCCTGCAGTAGCACCAACAACGTTAGTAAAGCCGGCCAAGGTATCGCTCTTACGAACGTCGTTACCTTCAAAGCTATCGTAGAATTGAGAAAGCGTTACGAAACCATTCCAAGAGGATGGAGTTTGGTTGTAATGCCAGCTTTGAGAAGTCTGCCATCTTAAACCAGCACCATTTCCTGCTCTAGCATCGCCACCAGCCTTACGAACAAAAATATTCTCAGAAGATGCGGTACCATTGTCCCACTTAAAGTTATCCCAGTAGTAAGAGTCAATAGCCAAGTTAGTGTTTGCAGCAACTAAGTTACAATACTCAATTACTTTGTTCATATCTGCAGCAGCAAATGTATAAGGACCAGCTGGCTTAGTTGGATCTTGCTTATAAACAGCTTTGTTTAAATAAGCTTTAGCCAATAGAGTCCAAGCAGCTTCTTTAGTTGCTTGTGCACGGTTTGCACCATTGTATGCAGGTAATGCTGGAACTGCAGCTTCTAATTCAGCAATGATTGCGTCAATAGCAGCAGATCTAGTTAATACATCAGGAATTGCACTTGCAGCAGCAGTTGCAGGTCTTGATTGTACTTGACCATAGATATCACAAGTTAAGAAACGGAAGTAAGCACGTAAGAACTGTCCTTCTGCTTTTTCTAAACCAGTTTTGGTTTCAGCAATTAAAGTTGTTTGGAACAATGCACCATTTAAACCATTCCAAGTATCGTTGATTTGGTTGTGGTCTGCAGCCCAAGTATGTAGGTGCAAACGACGCCATGTACCAAAGTCATCCCAGTCGGTACCACGTGTTGGTCCCATGATTTCATCGGTAGAATGCTCTTGCAATCCAAACCAGTTACCCTGGCCACCGGTTAATTGGTTTAATTGCTCATAAACGGCAGCAATTGAAGGAGCCGTAGGAGCACCACCAGCTTGGTTTGGAGCGATGGAGTTTGGTGCCTCCAACTTTGGATCAAGCTTGGAACAAGACGAGATCGCAAGTACACTTACTGCCGCGGCAGGTAGAATGTAGCTTTTTATTAAATTTTTCATATTCATCAATGTTTTTGTTGTTCTTTATTAAAACCCAACGTTGATACCTAAAGTAATCACAGTTGGTCTTGGGTACTGTGTATAATCAAATCCACGAGAAGGGATACCGTTGATACTCTTGTCTACGTTAACCTCAGGATCAATACCAGAGTATTTACTAAACAATGCCAAGTTTTGGCCAGAAGCAAAAGCAGTTAAAGTCTTTATTGCTTTACCCTTGATGTCGAAAGCATAGCTTAAGTTCATGTTGGCTAAGCGAATAAAGTCTCCTTTCTCTAAGAACCTTGTTGATACTGAACCTGGGTTAAATGGATTCTCAGGACCGTTACCAATTGCATAAGTTACGTTACGTGCGTTACGCAAGCTACCTTTCAATAACAACGCATTCGCAGTATTGTTGTAAATATAATGTCCGGTTACCGCATTTAAGAATACACTCAAATTCCATCTTCCATAAGAGAATGTGTTGGTTAAACCAGCAAACATTTTAGGCAATGCAGTACCAACCAATTGGTTAGCAGCACCTGCAGCATAACGTGCGTTACCGTTACCATCAAATCCTTGGAAAACAGGCATTGACCAAGTAAAGATTGGGTTTCCGTTGGTTAAGGTTTGAGCAAATGCTCCAGTTAAACCTTGTCCACTTACCGCACCAGTATTAATTGGAGTTGGTAAACCAGTCACGTTATTGCTTACAGTTGTTACGTTCGCATTAACATCCCAGTTGAATTTATTTCCTTTAATTAGTTTGTAGTTTACACTAAACTCCCAGCCTTTGTTTACCACATTACCTGGTAAGTTGATCCACCAGCTGCTGGTTGGAGCGAATCCACCTGGAGTTGGAGCAAAGAACAACATATTGGTACGCTCATTCTTGTAGTAATCTACAGTTGCAGATAAACGACCATTCTTGGTAGTGAAATCTACTCCAACACCTGTTGTAGCAACTTCTTCCCACTTCAAGTTAGGGTTACCTTGCTGAATAAAACGAGTAACAGGACCGCTACCTACATCAAATGTTTGTTGAAGGTTTAATGCCGCATAAGAACCTAGGTTATCTTGGCTACCCAATTTACCGTAGTTTACTCTTACGTTGAAGTCACTGAACAATTTACCCAATGTTTTTTGAGCCCAAGCTTCTTCTAACACTCTCCATTTAAATGCAAACGCAGGGAAAGTACCATAACGGTTGTTAGAACCAAACTTAGAAGATCCATCAGATCTTACTGTAGCAGTTAAGAAATATTTGTCTTTGTAAGTGTAGTTAACACGAGCAAAAACAGATTGCAATTCGTTTCTGTCGAAGCCAGGAACAAAGTTTGCGTAGTTTTTAAACTTAGAAAAATCTTTTACAAATACATCAGTTGGTGTAACCACTGGTGTGTTTAAGCCCCAGCCAAATCTACCAGTGTAGCTGGTTTGGAAACTTTGATATGAATAACCTGCAACAGCGTTGATTGCATGAACGTTATTGAAAGTTTTGTCATAAGTAAAGTAGTGCTCAATCAAAGTAGACTTGGTTTCCAAATTTTGTCTGGTAACACGACCATTACCTTGGATACCATTTTGATAATCTCTTCCGAATACGTTGATAGTACCACCGTATGCGTTAGAACCCAAGCGAGGATCTGCAAATGCAGTACGCTCAGACTTTGAGTTATCTAAACCAAGCACAGCTCTGTAAGATAAGCTTGGAGTAATTTGATAAGTAGCAGATAAGTTAGTTAAGAATCTGTTTACAAAGTCGCGGTCATCAAAGTAAGCCAACATTTGAACTGGGTTACGCTGATCTCCTGGTTGAAAGAATGAACCGTCTTTGTTATAAACAGGATTGGTTGGGTTTAACTGTAAAGCAGCACCCAATAAAGAACCTTGGTATCCAGCATTGTTAGACAATGGTGCGTACTGGTTCTTAGTATTAGAATAAGTGATGTTCGCTTCTAATTTCAATTTGTCGTTAAACAACTTTTGACCCAAATTAGCGCGTGTAGTAATACGCTTTAATCCGCTGTTTCTTACAATACCTTGTTGATCATCGTAAGATGCACTTAAGCGAGCAGTTGTTCCTTTATGGCTGTAAGCCCAGCTAAGGTTGTAGTTCTGAGAAATAGCCTGACGGAAAATTTGGTCTTGCCAATCGGTGCTTGCACCGTTGTCAATTCCCCTAACTGCAACACCTGCCGCAACTGGATCAGCACCACCATCAATGTTCGCTTTTTTAGCAGCCAACAAGAAGTCTTGTGCATTCATCAAGTCATAACGACGAGCAGTGTTCGCCATACTGGTAGTAGCACCAAAATTAAAAATGCCGGCTTTTCCACCTCTACCTTGTTTGGTAGTGATTAAGATTACACCGTTTGCACCTCTAGAACCATAAATGGCAGCAGCAGATGCATCTTTTAATACAGTAATGCTTTCAATATCATTTGGGTTTAAGAAAATCAATGGGTTTTTAGGAGTAGTACTTCCTTCAACACCACTAGCAGAACCCAAAGTACCACCTTGAATCAACGGAACTCCGTCAATTACATACAATGGTTCTTGTGCACCACTAATTGATCCGGTACCTCTAATATTGATTGTTGCAGCAGCACCTGGTTCACCAGTGGATGGAGTTACCAACACACCTGGAGTACGGCCTTGCAACAACTGATCTGGAGAAGCAATTTGACCTTTGTTAAAGTCTTTCTCCGTTACACGCGCAACAGAACCTGTTACGTCTTTTGTTTTTCTAGAACCATAACCAATTACCACAACATCAGTTAACGCATCAGCGGTAGATGTTAATTTGGCATCAGCAGTGTTTGATCCAGAAATATTCACTTCAGCATTACCAAAACCGGCGAATGAAATCACCAATGTTTTAGTGGTTGAAGGAACAGTTAACTTGAAGGAACCGTCTGCACCCGTTTGGGTACCTGTTGAAGTTCCTTTAGCTACTACAGATGCACCAGATAGCGGTGATCCGTCTTTTGAGTCAGTTACCTTACCGGTAACCGTTTTAGTTTGCGCATGCGAGAAGATGGCAAACAGACAAGCGAAGGCACCCAATAATATGGGCCTAGCAAGCAGTCTTAGATTCATAAATGGCAGTTTACTGGTTATTAAGCGTGTACAAAATACACATTTTTTGGATTAAATAAAATTTTTGTTAATTCTTTAGAAAATTTTCAAAAAAAATTATTCAACACCTTTATATGAGTGATTTGTACCCTTGTTAAGACCGCTTCACTCAAAATAATGTTGCATCAATTAACAAACTATTTAATAAGTAAAGCAGATTACTTAAACGCAAATATGTATGGATTAGTGCTGAAGGGGGGCTTAAAAAATGATGAAAAGTCGATTCATTCACTTTTCCGCATTTATTTGCAGTATTTAAACCAAAAAGCCGCAAAAACTTTACAGTTAATTGCGGCTTTAAAATGGTGCGTTTCTTTACAGCAATGATTTCAACCTATCTTGAAATACTTTCATTTCTGCTTCTAACACATTAATACCCTTTTCTTGGCTTTCAGAAAGTGGCTCTAATGCTCGAACCATATCTAAATAAAAGTCACTAATTTTTCTTCTGAATTTTTGTTCATCAAAAAAGATAGACTTTCTGTTGAGTTCAATCAACTCTCTTTTAAAGCTGTCTAATGATTTTCTTTTTTTACTGATTTCATCATTGGTTGTTTGATTACCCCACACAGACAACTTTGCATCGATTGTATCAACCATAGTAGCCAATTGCTCTTCTAATACAAACAACCGCATATTTTGCTGATACATTTTCTGCAATGCAGCGTCACTTAATCCTACAGTAGGATTGGGCAACACAGATAAGATTTGAACACTACTGTCTTTACCTGCTTTTATTACTACGCGGTATTTTCCTGCAGGTACTTTAGGACCTAAAAATCCAGCAGCTTGCACAGAAGATTGTGCGATAAATCCACCTTTGGCAACTCGTGGTGGATTAGAGGTGAGTGTCCAGTAAACCTTATTTAATCCCTTCAGCCCTGATCCATTTAAATCTTTTATTTTCTTATTCTCCGAATTATAAATTTCTATTTTAACAATATCATTACTGCGTTCTTTCAAATAATAATAAAAAGTAGGAGCCAAAGATTTTGAAGCACCTGCATAGCCTATTAAATTTGGAGCCGATTGAGGATACTGTGCACCAAATTCATACTTGAATGGTTGAATGGGATAAAATAAAAATGGCTTACTTAAATCGGATTGAACCATTTCTCTTAAAGGCTGAATATTATCAATGATATATACGCCACGTCCATGTGTTGCTATAACTAAATCGTTTGTTGCAGGATGAATTTTAATATCTCTTACCAAACTGTACCATGGTAAATTTTGGTACTTACTTCTCATCCAAGTTTTTCCTGCATTCAATGAAATAAAGAAACCAGACTCCGTTCCTAAAAATAATAAAGAAGGGGTTTTAATGTCTTCTCGAATAATATGAGCAAATCCACTGAACTCTTCTGACTCGAACTTAGTAAAACTATTTCCACCATCATTGGTTACTACAACATAAGTATGGTTATCGCCATACATATGATGATCGAGTGTTACAAAAATTCGATTGGGATTATGAGCAGATAATTCAATACTACTGATCCAAGCTTGCGCAGGAACCCCTGCTTTTGTAATACCCGCATTTTTATTGGTCCAAGTTTTACCTCCATTATTCGTGAACATTAAATTACCATCATCTGTACCCACCCAAATAATATTTTCATTTTGTGGATGTTGAACAATGGTAAAAATAGTACCATGATTTTCTGCACTGGTATTATCTCCTGTTACACTTTCACTATTTTCTGATTTGTTGTGAATGGCTTTATTGTTGGTAGTTAAATCTGGAGAAATTCTTTCCCAATTTTTTCCATTGTCTCTAGACCTAAATAAATACTGCGCACCTACATACAAATTGCTTAGCGCTTTTCCAGTTGCAGACTTCGAGTTAGACTTGGCTGTTACAATTGGCGTATTCCAATTCCATCTATGTTCTTCTTCACCAGCTTGCAACTTGGGTTTAATTCCAGTAGACAAACCAGTTCTTAAATTGATGCGATACATTTCTCCACCTTGAGATTCCGCATACACTATTTTTTCATCCAGTGCATCTGGCTGAACCCAAAATCCATCCCCACCACCTAATGCTTTCCAGTCGGTAGAAGAAACCCCACCTGGTGCAGTATTCGGAACCATCCAATTGTTGTTGTCTTGTAATCCACCATAAATATTATAGGGCGATTGATTATCTACACTAACATGATAGAATTGAGGTACGGGTAAATTGTTTAAAAACTCCCAAGTGATTCCTTTGTTATAACTCAAATAAACACCGCCGTCTGTACCTAAAAACAGCATATCTGTATTGGTAGGATTCACCCATAATGCATGGTGATCTGCGTGAGGTGCTACACCTCCTATAACGGTATTGCTAAAGGTAGATCCACCATCATTGGAATAATTAAAATCATATGCGGGTCTATATACTCTTTTAGCATCTTTAGGATCAATTACTAAAGTGGTGCTAAAATAAAAAGGTCTAGCAGTTAACCCTGTAGCCGATGTTAGTTTGGTCCAAGTTTCGCCCTCATCATTCGATTGATACAAGCCAGATTCTTTTGCTTCTACAATAGCCAATACTTGAGAAGGCTTTGAAGGATTAATAGCAATTACAATTCTGCCTAAATTTCCTTCGGGCAATCCTTTGGTAATTTTATTCCATGATTTGCCACCGTCATTGGATTTATATAAAGCAGAACCAGCACCGCCTGATACAAATGAAAAAGGCTTTCTTCTAAACTCCCATGTGGACGCAAATACAATATTCGATTTAGTTGGATGAATGGCAATATCGGAGCATCCTGTATTTTCATTGATGTACAAGATTTTTTCCCAGGTTTTACCCGCATCCATTGATTTATATAATCCTCTGTGCTTAGAAGCTTTAAACAATGGGCCTGGAGCAGATACGTACAAGACTTTTTTGTCCGCAGGATCTAAAACGATTTTGCTGATATGTTCTGTACTATCTAAACCCAGTTTTTGCCAATTACTTCCACCATCTGTGGTCTTATATAAACCTTCGCCAATAGATACAGAATTACGCATATTGCTTTCCCCTGTTCCAGCATATACCACTCTTGCATTTCCTGGTTCTACTGCCAATGCTCCAATAGATTGATTGTATTTATCAAAAATAGGTGCGAATGATTGACCACCATTTTGACTTTTCCAAATTCCACCACCAGCTGTGCCTACATACAGATTGAGTTGAGCATCCGCATATACGCCTTCTATTGCAGTGATTCTTCCGCTCATGGTAGAGGGCCCTAAAGCCCTTGCACCCATCACTTGAAATTGAGCCGTATTAAAAGATGGAATGTTTTGCGCATGCAATAGCATGCCTATGCCTGAAAACAGGACAGCAATTAGGTATCTCATGTTTGGAATTATTTAGTTCCCAGAAAAAATGGTTTCGTCAATAGTTGGGTTGATAGTTACTTTATTGGTAACCATCATCATCATACCCATATCTGATTTGAAAGCCATTTTAATACCATTCTCCAAAGTCTTGTAGTCTAAGTACTTAACAGAAGCTTTCACTTCTTGACCTTGTTGTTTTGTAGTGGTTTCTTCTTTGTAAATTAAATTGGTAACTAAATCAAAATAGTAGGTTTTCTCATTGCCGTTTTTGGTGGTCAATTTTACCTTATTGTAAGAAGTACCTTCCTCTTCTTCTTTACCTAAAAACTCTACAGTAGAACCTTTTTCTTTATAGTTTACAAACTCATCTTGAACATCTAATTCGTCTAATTTAGATTTCAATTCTTCTGCAGTGATGGCTTCTAAACTGCTCTTACCCATTAAAGGATTTTGAGACCATCCTTTGGTTGGAGTGGTAATATCAATAATTTTATTACCCTGAAATTCTGCATCAACACGCATGCCTTTCATGTGAACTGCTTGCATGGTAAAAGGAATAGCAAGGCCTTGAACCTCAATTTGTCCTTCTACTTTTAAAGACAGTATTTTACTCCACTTGTCTGCACCACCAATGGCAGTTATATACTTGTTAATCACTTCATCAGCTGTTTGAGCTGAAAGGCCAGCTACTGCTGCAAAAACTACTAAAACCGACAATAAAATCTTTTTCATAAAAGAATATTTTAAATATTTTGACCTATAGGTATTAAAAATTATACCAATATTACAGGTTTGGCAAAAAAATCAGCTTTTTTATATGTTAATGGTATATTAATTAAACAAACGGTATTACTTACAAGATTTCTCCATTTCTAAAACAGCAGTTACATTGCCTAGTGCGGCGGCTTTTTGAAGATCGGCACATCCGCCAGCAGCTTGCTTCAGTATTACTTTAACAATCCCTCTGTTTAAATAGATATCTCCATTACCAGAATCTTGCTCAATGGCTTTGTCGTAATCGGCTAATGCGGCTGCATATTGCTTTAATTGTCCTTTTGCAATTCCTCTATTAAAAAAGATATTAGGCATTTCAGGATCCAATTGAATTACTTTATTGTAATCGGCAATAGCACCTAAATAATCTTTTGCTGCATATTTAGACAAACCGCGATTGTACCAAGCCCCTGCATTTTTGGGTTTTAATCGAATGCAAATATTGTAATCGGCCAATGCTCCTTTTTTATCTCCCAATGCAGCTTTAACCACTCCTCTGTTAAAATAAATATCTCCATACTGCGGATCTAATTTTAAGGCACTATTATAGTCTTCTAAAGCTGCTTCAAAATCGCCCGACTTTTCATATTGAATACCTCTATTAAAATAGGCACCCACATTTTTCTTATTCAACTCAATTGCACTAGAAAAATCGTCAATTGCAGCAGCAGTATCAGCCAATTCTAAATGAATGAGTCCCCTGTTTACAAATAAGTCTGTATTCTTGGGATTCAATACTATGGCCCTATCAAAATCTTCTTTCGCTTCTTTAAACTGTTGCAAGCTTCGTAATGCTACTCCTCTATTAAAATAGATATCTGCACTAGATTGATTGTCTTCTAAAGCAAGGTCTAAATCGGGCAAAGCACCTGCAAAATCATTTAATTTCATTTTGCAAAGCGCCCTGTTAAAAAAAGCATTTTCTACACTGGAGTCTAGCGCAATCACATTATTATAGTCTTCTAATGCACCCTTCTGGTCATTCAAAGCTACTTTAGAAATAGCCCTACTAAAATAAAAATCGGCAGCTGGTTCTATTTGAATGGCTTTATTAAAATCCAATAATGCAGCTTTATGATTATTGAGTTTTGCTTTTATTACTCCTCTGTTAAAATAGACATCCCCATATTTAGGATTAAGCATTAAAGCTTTATCATAATCAAGAATGGCGGCTTGCAAATTGTTGAGGTTTTCTTTTTCGATTCCCCTATTGAAATACATATTCGCATTAGCTGGCCCAATTTTAATGGCTTTATTGTAGTCTTCTATTGCCCCTGCTGCATCCCCTGAAAGACCTTTAATAAAAGCCCTGCTAAAAAATAAATTGGGATCTGCAGGGGTAACTTCTAAAGCAAAACCAATGTCTTCTATTGCCCCCGCATAGTTTTTTAATTCCCGCTTAGCAATAGATCGATTCACAAATAAATTAACATCGTCAGGGGTTTCTTCTAGTGCTTGGGTAAAATCTTCTATAGCTCCTTGATAGTTTTTGGATGCCATTCGTTCTAAAGCACGCTTCACCAACTGGTCTAAAGTTTGCGACTTCGCATCAGTAGTAAAAACCAATAACAATGCAATTAAAATCCCTTTAAAAATAAATTTACTATACACCATGTTTATAGCTGATTGGGCGCAAGTTAATTACTCTGCTTCATTCTTGAGCATCATTAACAAAGTGTAAGCACCTTTGGTTACAAAGTTGGCTGGGTCTTTTTGGGTTAATATGATCTCGGTAAAGCCATTTTCGGTTTCTCCTATATTTACTTCGGTTAGAAGATACTTTTGTTTGCCCACTTCTTTAAAAGCAAAGTGCTTCCCTTCAAATCTTACCACTGCATCGGCAGGCAAGGTAGTTGCCTTACGATTCTTCACTTTAATTTCTGCATTCATATAAGTGCCAGGAATTAACACTTTATCATAGGTTTCAAAATGACAATGAACATCGGTATAGCCTTCCGCATTTAAGTCTTTCCCAATAAGCAACACTTCACAATCGTACTTTTTATCTGGATTATTATTGGTGTAGGCAATAAGCGGTTGCCCAATAAAAAGTTTTGAAAGATCTTTCTCAAATATTTTTAAAGCCAAATGAATATCAGTAGGATTGACCAATTCAAACATGATTTCTGTTGGAGAAATATATTTACCAATATTCACATTTACTCTAGTTACATACCCATCAATTGGAGAATAAATATTGACACTCTTGCTAATATTATTCTCATTCAAGGTATTCGGATTAATACCTGCCAATTGTAATTTTTGTGCTAGAGCAGAAACTAAAATTTTCTGCGTCTTATAATCCGACTCAGACTGTTGCAACATTTTATCGCTGGTTGCTTGGCTTGCATTCAATTCTTTTTGTCGGGCAAACTCTTTCTCTAACATCACTTGTTTTACTTTAGCCATTAAAAAGTCTTGCTGCAATTGAATATACTGCTGGTCTTCCATCACTGCCACCACTTCTCCCTTGTTTACATGCATCCCTGGCAATAGCTTACTTGTTTTTAAATACCCGCCTAAAGGAACACTTATAGAAACCATATTTTGAGGAGGCACATCCACTTTCCCATTCACTTTCATTAAGGATGCCATTTCCAACTCTTGCATTGGGCCAACTGCAATAGAAGCATTTTTTATTTGCGCATCAGATAAAACTAAAGTGTCTGCAGCTACTGTTGCTGCTACAGCGGCTTCTGGCTGATTTTTATTGGAGCAAGCCATGAAAAACAAACCGCTGCATAAAATATATAAATAGGTTTTCATAATTCTTATTGTTGAATATAGTAGGTTAATTGTATAATGGATTCGTTTAAACTTCTCACTGCTTCTGTGTAATCATTTTTTACACTGGTTGCCTGATTAATTAATTGCACCCATTCTAAATAGTTGATTGATCCAGCTGATAATTGCTTATTAGCTGTTTCAGTTATTAATTGAGCATTTTTCAATCCTGTCTTTTCTAAATATTGTACGGTTGCTAAATATTTAGAAAACTGTGCAATAGCTGTTTGGTATTCAGTTGTTAGCTTTTGCTTTACTTGTTCGTATTTTGACTCAGCCATTTTTTCGGATAATGCAGCACTATTTATTCGAGCTTTTTGCGCCTTAGTAAATAATGGAATTCCCATACCAACCTGAACCGAACTGAATCTTTTACCACTGTAAAAAATATTATCTGCCCCTACTCCTCTAATACTTCCATTCAAAATTCCAACTGACAAATCCGGTAATAACTTACTCTTTTCTACTTCCGTATTTGCCATTGCAATGGATTGTTGTTGGAGCATACTCTGCAAAACAGGATGATTCCGTAACAACGCAGTATCTAATAAAGAAGCAGGATTTAAGGGGCCTCTATTTGTTTCTGGCTGATAAGCGAACTTTGTATTTAATAACAACTGCAATTGCAATTGCATTATAGCAGCATCTTGATTGAGTTGCTGTACTTGTATTTTTATTTGACCCAATAAAGTTTCCGCACTGGTCTTTTCTAAAATATTGGATTCACCAGTTTTTAATCGCAATGCTGCTTTTTGGTAAAATGCTGAATACAAACTATCCGCAAAAAGCAATAGCTCTTTTTTCTTTTGCAAGTACACCATATTGTAATACACTTGTTGAACCTGCTTTTTTAAAAGGGCTTCCTGAATGGCTATATTCAAAACACTATTTTTGAATTCTGCCTCTAATAAGGTACGTTCTCTTTTATAAAATGTAGGAAAAGCAATGGATTGACTAATGCCCAATCTAGTATCGGTATAAATACTATTGATTTGTCCTATCTCACCAATAACTGAAGTTTTTGGCAAGTTGCCAGCAGTCCCAATAAGCATTTGCTGATACTGCATTTTTAACTGCTCATTTTTTACCAACAAATTATTCTTTAAAGCAGAGTCAACAGCAGCTTGCACAGAAATGGGTTGGGCGCTATATAATCGCACGCTATCGGTTTGCGCTATTGCAACAGATCCCACAAATAAACAACCCAACAATATTGCTACTCCCTTATTAATCGGCAAACTGGCATTAAAGCCTTTTTCGAACATCATATATAATACGGGTAATACAAACAAGGTTAGAAAAGTTGCAATCATTAATCCCCCAATTACTACTGTAGCTAAAGGTCGCTGAACTTCGGCACCGGCTCCATTACTCAAAGCCATTGGAAGAAATCCTAATGATGCCACAAAAGCGGTCATTAACACCGGTCTTAATCTTAAACTTGTACCAGTTAGTACAATGGTTCTTAAATTATCCATCCCATCACTTTTAAGTCTGTTAAATTCTGCAATGAGTACAATACCATTTAATACTGCCACACCAAATAAAGCAATGAAACCTACACCTGCACTAATGCTAAAAGGCATATCTCTTAATGCTAAGAAAAAGATTCCACCTATGGCAGATAATGGAATGGCTGAATAAATGAGCAACCCATGTTTAATAGAATTAAACGCAAAATAGAGTAATAAAAATATGAGCAATAATGAAACAGGAACAGCAATCATTAATCTGGCTTTTGCTGCATTTAAATTTTCAAAAGCCCCTCCATAAGTGATGTAATAACCTACAGGAAACTTTACTTGCTTTTCTATTTTTTGCTGCAACTCTTTTACGATTGTTTCAACATCTCTACCCCTTACATTAAAGCCAATTACAATTCTTCGCTTAGCATCTTCTCTTTGAATTTGATTGGGACCATCTTTAATTTCTACAGATGCCAATTGAGAAAGGGGTACTTGAATTCCTGAAGGGGTAGGTATTAATAATTGTTGAATGTCTTTCAAGTCTTTTTTCAAATCGCCTTTAATACGTACCACTAAATCAAACCGCTTTTCTCCTTCAAAAAGCAATCCGCTACTTTGACCCGCAAATGCTGCATTTACTACTTTGTTGATGTCTTGAATATTCAAATTGTATTGTGCAATGGTACTTCGATTGTATTCAATTAAAATTTGTGGCATACCAGTTACAGCTTCCACATAAATACTTTTAGCCCCTTCTACTGTACCAGCAATTTTACCAATACTTGAAGCATACGCTGCCAATGTATCTAAATTTTCTCCAAATATTTTACAGACTACATCTTGTCTGGCACCAGTCATTAATTCATTGAATCGCATTTGCACTGGAAACTGGAAACCGGTAGTGATTCCTGGAACAGCAGACATAGTTGCTCCCATTTTATCTGCCAATTCATTAAAGGTTTTTGCAGAAGTCCATTCCTCCTTAGGTTTTAGTATAACCATTAAATCACTGGCTTCCATGGGCATTGGATCGGTAGGAACTTCTCCACTTCCAATTTTAGTTACAATTTTCTCTATTTCAGGATACTCTTTTAGCAAAAGAGACGCAGCTTTTTGTGTACTCTCTACGGTTGTAGTTAAGTTGCTGCCTGTTAATACCCTGGTGTCAATGGCAAAATCTCCTTCTTCTAATGCTGGTATAAATTCACCGCCCAGTCTACTCAAAATAAATAAAGCAACAATAAATAAACTAATTACAAAACCCAGCACCATTTTAGGGAAGTGCAAAATAAATTCCAATGCTTTTTTATAATTGGCTTCTAGTTTTGCCATGATTCGATCGGACCAAGTAGGTTGATGATCTATTTTTTTACTTAGAAATACCGCACTCATCATTGGGATATAAGTCAATGAAAGTATAAATGCACCCAATAATGCAAATGCTACCGTTTGCGCCATTGGCTTAAACATTTTACCTTCTATTCCTTGTAAAGTAAATATGGGCAAGTACACTACTAAAATGATGATTTGGCCAAACACTGCACTATTCATCATTTTGCTAGCAGAATGATTTACTTCCTTATCCATCTGGCCTTGTGTTAATCTGTTGACCACACTAAACTTCTTACTATGGCTTAATTGGTGCATCACAGCTTCTACTATAATGACTGCACCATCTACAATCAAACCAAAATCGAGTGCGCCTAAACTCATTAGGTTACCGCTAACCCCAAATAAGTTCATCATGATAATGGCAAATAACATAGCCAATGGAATAACCGATGCAACAATTAATCCTGCTCTTAAATTGCCCAAAAAAACCACCAATACAAATACCACAATTAATGCCCCTTCTAATAAATTTTTTTCCACTGTACCAATGGCATTATTGACCATTTTAGTTCTATCTAAAAACGGTTCAATCACCACTCCCTTTGGTAAAGACTTTTGAATTTGAACTATTCGTTCTTTTACTAGATTAATTACATCATTGCTATTGGCCCCCTTTAACATCATCACCACCGCTCCTGATACTTCTCCTTGGTCATTATACGTCATAGCACCATATCGAGTAGCGTGGCCAATCTTAACTTCTGCTACATCCCTTATAAACAAAGGGGTGCCTCCAGTTGTTTTTTTAATAGCAATATTTTGGATGTCTTCAATATTGGACAATAAACCCTCAGTTCTAATAAACAATACAGTAGGCCCTTTTTCAATATACGCTCCCCCCGTATTTTGGTTATTGGTTTCTAATGCAGTAAAAACATCAGCAATAGTAATATTATAACTCAATAGTTTTGAGGGGTCTACTTCAACAGAATACTGTTTTAACTTACCACCAAAACTACTCACTTCAGCTACTCCTTTTACTCCTAATAATTGCCTTCGTACAATCCAATCTTGCATGGTTCGTAGCTCTGTAACATCATATTGGTTTTCGTAACCTTTTTCGGGTCTTATTACATATTGATATATTTCTCCTAATCCAGTTGAAACAGGTCCTAATTGTGGTGTTCCAATACCAGCAGGAATTTGTGACTGCACTTGTAACAATCGTTCAGCCACTTGTTGTCTTGCCCAATAAATATCGGTTTCATCATTGAACACAATGGTAACCAACGACAATCCAAATCTGGAAAAACTCCTTATTTCTAATAACCCAGAAATATTATTATTCGCTTGTTCAATAGGAAAAGTTACCAAACGCTCTATATCTGTTGCACCAAAGGAAGGCGCTACAGTAATAACTTGAACTTGGTTATTAGTAATATCAGGAACAGCATCAATGGGGAGTTTAGTTAAATTATAGGTTCCATAACCTATTAGGGCAATTACAAATAGCCCAATAATGAGTTTATTCCTTACGGAAAACTCAATAATTTTTGTCAGCATTTTAGTTGAAATTAATTATAAGTTGAATGGGACTGCCGCTTGTGCAAGACCCTAATTCTTAATCGGCGTTAAACTATGCCATTTTGGGAGGCTGCCAGATATTTACTTGATACCCGGAAAAAATAAATGCAGGTTGATACAAAGACCAATTAATATGGATGTCCTGATCTGGATATTGAATATCAATTTGTGCATTCAAAGGAACAAAGGGAGTGGCTGATGTTGAAAAAAATTCCCCTGCAGTCTTAAAAGGGAGTTGCATATCCCTTTCATAATCCTTGTCTTTTACATTTCCTTGCATGTAATGGATTTGTAAAAAATCAATGGCTGAAATTTGTGGATCTTCTTGTTGGTGTTCAATAAAATGTTGAAATACCACTGGAATTTTTAATAATTCATGTGCTTCAGTAGTAGAACACAGGTATATACTTAAAAATAATATGGCTATTCTTTTTCTCAACGAGGTAAAGATACAACAAATTTAATAATCAGAATATGGGGCCGAACGCATGAGCTGACTATGTAAGGCCGACATATTGTTTTGATAAAAAGGCATTGCAACCAGTTTTTTCCATGTAGGAGATTCTGCAAATGCCTTCCAATGTTGATTTCTGCTTTCAATATTATCAAAACTGGTTATATACATCAAATTGGGCATTTTAGAACCGAACAATACGTCTGCATAAAATACCGCATTGAATTGAAGCTCATTGAACAAAGTAATTTCTCCACCTTCATTAAACATATGAACTTTATTTAGGTATTTTTCTTCAGTTGGGCTTTCGTAATTCCTTAGCTCATAAATTCTTTCACCCTTTTTTGATGCGTCGTTAGGTACTTTCATTAATGGCATATCCTTGAATGCACGCAACAAAATTTGCTCATATCTTTTGTAAAGTGGATCATTAAAACTAGTCTCCTCTTTTAAATTCCATTGAATAGGTTCAATTAATTTGTTCAAACTAGCCGAGTTAATTAAGAGTATAAGTTGCTTATCATTCGCAGTATCATTGGTGATTGGCTTAAATACACCAACCTGTTTAAAACCTTTCAAATGCAAAGCAGGAATAAATTGATTAGTAAGAAAATCATCCAGCTTTTTTTCTTGTGCAGTTGTAGAAAAATGATAAACAATTAGTTTATAATATTCCATTGAAGGTGCCGCATATAAACTGCTTACAATGAATATAGATAATGCGAATAATGTCTTTTTCATTTGTTGATATTTTTGTGTAAATTTAATAAGCTGCCTTGGCAATCAGCAAATTTAGCCCCCAATTGCTATATCCATGCCTACAAAGAAAAACAAAGAATTGCTTTCAGTAGCAGAGTCTATTGCCCACTTTGGCACATATGAGTTTGACTTGAGCAATCAAACCCTTATATGTTCTAGTGGAATCTATGCCATATTTGAATGGTCTTTGGATGAGCCGATACCATCCTTACCATCAATCAAAGAACAAATACACCCTGAAGATCGAAATCATATAGAGTCAGCACTCCTTTCTACCATAGAATTAGGCCGAGATCTTAATATAGAATTAAGGTTACTTATCAATCAAAAAAACCTGCACCATATTAATTTAGTTGCCTCCATTAAGAAAGATAGCAATGGTAACCATATTGCCATTATTGGAGTAATTCAGGACATAACAGATGTGAAATTAAAAGAAGAGGAACTAGTTTCTACACAAAATAGACTTCACAAAATATTAGACTCTTCGCCAGACATAATTTGCACTTTAGACGAAGATGGTTTTTTTAAAACAGTTAGCTCTGCTTGTTTTAGTATTCTTGGATACTTGCCGGAGGAAATGATTGACAAGCATTATAATCATTTTGTTCACAAAGAAGATTTTTTTGCCTCCCAACAAGCATTCTTACGCTTTATGAAAGGCTTTACAATTACAAATTTTGAAAACAGATATATTACTAAAACAGGTGAGATTATCCCAATAATTTGGTCTGCACATTGGGATAGTTCAGAAAAGAAAATGTATTGCGTCGCCAGAGATGGTACTGAAATAAAAAAACAAGAAGAACTTCAAATTAAAAATGAAAAACGTTTCAGAGCTTTGGTAAACAATGCATCTGATGCAATATTGATTTTAAACAAAGACGGGCATCCATTTTACAGCTCACCATCCATCTATAAAGTAACTGGTTATACAGAAGAAGAAATAATCAAACTTCAGTTACTTGACTTAATTCACAAAGAGGACTTAAAAACATTATTGCATCAATACCTACTTGCAGAACAAAAAATGGGAGAGACAGTATCTGCAGACCCCATTCGCTTTAAAAATACCAATGAAGATTGGATTGTTATTGAATTAACCATTACCAACTTATTGAATGACCCTTTTATTGAAGGAATGGTGATCAATTTTAGAGATGTAACAAGTAGAGAGAAAGCATTGTCCGAATTAAAACTAATGGAATCGGTAGTCACTAATACCAGTGATGCCATCATTATTACTGAGGCTGAGCCATTTGAACATCCAGGGCCTAAAATTGTATTTGTGAACGAAGCATTTTGCAATATGACTGGTTATGCAAAGGAAGAAGTCATAGGAAAAACACCGAGAATATTACAAGGATCGAAAACAGACAAAGAAGCAGTTAAAAATATGAGTCAAGCCATTAAAAAATGGCAGAAACACGAAACAACTTTACTTAATTATAAAAAAAACGGGGATGAATTTTGGATCAATTTTACGATCAGCCCAATTGCCGATGAGAAGGGATGGTTTACCCATTGGATTGCAATAGAAAGAGATGTTACTGAAAATAAAATAGCTGATTTAGAAAAGACGCTATTAACAGAAATCAATCAGTTGTTTTTACGTCATAATAATTTGACCGAATTACTCAATAAAATTGTTAGAAAAATTCTAGACACTGCCGATTTTTGCATGGCTGAAATATGGTTATTGAGTGCAAGCAAAAAAACATTGAGTTTAACTGCATCTGCATTCAATAATGAAAATATGAAACTGTTTTTTGAAGAATCTATTCATATCAATCATATTAGTGTAAATGAGGGGCTACCAGGTATTGCTTGGGAAGATAAAAAAATTATTTACTGGGATAATTTAAGCGAGAATGAGCATTTTATGCGCAGAGAATTTGCGTTAAAATATGGGTTAGCGTCTATGTATACCATACCATTGATAAATGGAGAACAGGTTATTGGCGTTTTGTGTTTAGGCGAACCGAAACATCATAAAGCCAAATCTGTTTCAAAAAATCTATTTACCCAATTAAGCCACCAACTTGCAGCAGAAATAATCAGGAAACAATTAGAGATTCAATTAAATAATATTTTTAATTCTTCTTTAGACTTAATTATCATTGCAGGACTAGACGGTTTTGTAAAAAAAGCCAACCCAGCTGCAAAACAAATTTTAGAATACGAGGCTGCTGAAATAGTCAATTTACCCTTTACGCATTTTATACATCCAGCTGATGAAGCAATCACTATACATGAGGCTGAAAAACTAGCTAAAGGAGAAATCATTCCCTATTTTGAAAACAGACTCATTACTAAAAATGGAAACGTAAAATGGATTGCTTGGACATTTACCCCATCAAAAGAAGATAATTTGATTTATGGTATGGGAAAAGATATTACCGAAAAGAAAAACTTGGAGGAAATATTAACGAAGTCGAATAAACTCGCAAGAATTGGAAGTTGGGAAATCAATATCAATAAAGGGACTGTTTATTGGTCGGATATAACCAAAGAGATAAGAGAAGTAGAGCCTGATTTTGTTCCTACATTAGAAGCAGGTATATCCAAATTCAAAGAAGGCTTTCATAGAAATACCATTCAAAAAAGAGTGGAAGAATGTATTACAAACGGAACACCTTGGGATGAAGAATTGCTTATTGAAACCTTTAAAGGAAATTGGAAATGGGTAAGAAGTATTGGAGAAGGTGAATTTTTAAATGGCAAGTGTATTCGAGTTTATGGCAGTTTCCAAGACATAAACGATAAAAAGAAAGTACAGCAGGATATTATTGAAAGCAACGAACGTTTCAATTTGGTGGCAAAAGCTACCAACGATTTAATATGGGACTGGGATATTATTTCAGGAGAAACCCTTCGACTCGGCAAATCATTTTTTGAAAATTTAGGCTACCCACAAAATTTTACCAATAGCAATAAACTATTGTGGCTTGAATTGATTCATCCTGATGATTTAAATCGGGTAGAAAATAGAAGAAATCAGGTTTTTGATGACCCAAGCCAAAACTATTGGGAAGATCAATACAGATGTAAACGTGCAGATGGAAGCTATGCATATGTGTACGATAGGGGTTATATTGTAAGAACAAGTAATGGAATTGCCATTAAAATGATTGGCTCTACGCAAGACATTAGTAAATTAAAACAAAATGAAATTGAGCTAGCCAAATTAAATGAGCAGCTCATTATTCAGGCAAAAGATTTAGCACTATCGAATAATGAATTAGAAAACTTTGCTTATGTAGCTTCTCACGACTTACAAGAACCTTTAAGAATGATTAGTAGTTTTCTTTCTCAAATAGAAAAAAAATACGGAGAAATATTAGATGAGAAAGGAAAAAAGTACATCTTTTTTGCAGTGGACGGAGCCAAGCGAATGAGACAAATCATTTTAGATTTACTAGAGTTTTCAAGAGTAGGTAGACAAGAGTTAGATGTGGAAGAAGTAAATATCAGATTGATTATTGATGAAATTCTTGATTTGTATAAAAAACAAATAGAAGAGAAAAAAGCAATAATTGTTATTGGGAATATGCCCAATATAATCACTTTTAAAGCGCCTATCAGACAGGTTTTACAAAACTTAATTAGCAATGCATTAAAATACCAGCAGGACAGTATTATTCCTGAAATCAAAATTCAATGTGAGAAGGATAATGATTGCTGGGAGTTTAGTGTAAAAGATAACGGTATTGGAATTGAAGAGGAGTATCATGATAAAATTTTTGAAATTTTTCAAAGACTACACAACAAAGAAGAATTTATTGGCACTGGAATAGGCTTAGCCATTGTAAAAAAAATAATTGAACGTATGAGTGGTAAAATATACCTGAACTCTCAAAAAGGAGTTGGAAGTACTTTTTATTTTACTCTCCCAATTAAACAATTTCAATCAACCAAAAAAGATTGATTATGGATAAAGATGAGGAAATAGAGCAACTAAAAAAATTGAATGAACTATTTGAAGAGAGCAATAGAGCAGCTAAAATTGGGGTTTGGGAATTAGACATCCAAACCAATCATATATTTTGGTCAAATACGACTAAAGTAATTCATGGAGTTGAACCCGACTATATCCCGAACCTTAAAGAAGCATATGAATTTATTAAACCAGGAAGCAACCTTGAATTAGTTCAAAACCATGTAAACAATGCTATAACAAATAATATTCCTTATAATATTGAAATGCAAATTATCAGAAAAGATGGGGCAGAAATTTGGACAAGAGCTAGAGGTACACCTGAATTTAAAAATGGGAAATGCATTAGGCTATTTGGTACTTTTCAGGATATCCAAGACCAAAAAGAAAAGGAAATTGAGCTTATCAACTCAGAATTAAAAATGGGTGCCATTTTCAACAACAATATTGACGCACTTTTTTTAACTAGTCCAATTGACGGCTCCATCTTAAGAGCCAATAGAGCAGCATCTGAATTATTTGGATATACTGAACAGGAGTTTAACCAAATTGGGAGAAATGGAATTATTGATACTTCTGATCCTAAACTTCCCGAATTATTAGAAAAGCGAAAAAGAGAAAAACATATTACCACCGATTTAATAGGGATTAAAAAAATGGAGAACGATTTCCAATAAGAGTTTCATCGGGAATTTTTTCAGATTCCCAAGGAAACACTCAAGCAAGCACCTGCATCATAGATATGACCGATATCAAAAACTATCAAAATCAGGTTGAAGAAATTGCAAGAAAGTTTAAAGGCATATTTCATTCTACATTTCAATTCATTGGATTTTTAACCCCAGACGGCACTTTAACAGAAGCCAACGATTCTGCCATTCAGTTTGCTGGGCTTCAACCAGCAGACGTTATTGGCAAAAAGTTTTGGGACTGTCATTGGTGGAGGATCTCTGAGCAAACAAGAGCAGAGTTGAAAGCGAATATTGAAAGAGCTGCTAAAGGGGAATTTGTGCAATATGAGGTAGAAATACTGGGTGCAAATAATACCACCACTACCATATTATTTAACTTAAAGCCATTGTTCAATGAAAGAAATGAAGTCTATTCCATCATTCCAGAAGGAAGGTTGATCCAAGAAATAGTAGACACGCGCAAAGAATTAATCAGTAAAAACAATGAATTATCTAGATTTACTACGATTGTTTCACATGACTTGAAAGAACCATTGAGAATGGTCAGTCAGTTTATGAATAAATTAGAACAAAAATATGCTGGTTCATTAGACGATAAAGCAAGACAATATATATTTTATGCGGTTGATGGGGCAAGAAGAATGAGTAAATTGATTGATGAATTATTGAATTATTCTAGAATTTCCGAAAAAGATAAAACGTTTGAAAGAATAAACAGTTTAAACTTACTTGATGATGTTAAGCAAAGTCTTAAACAGATAATTTTGGAAAAAAATGTTTTAGTTGAGATTTCAGAATTACCAGAAATTATTGCCATTAAAACCGCAATTCGAATTTTATTTACCAATCTAATCACTAATTCCATCAAATACAGCAAAAGTGATATTGCACCAATCATTAAAATAGCTTGTATTGACGACATCAATTATTGGCAATTTTCAGTTTCAGATAATGGAATAGGCATCAATAAAGAGCATCATGAAATGATATTTCAATTATTCAGTAGATTACATTCAAGAGTTGAATACGAAGGAACAGGTATAGGTTTAGCTACTTGTAAAAAAATTGTAGAGTTGCACCATGGAAAAATATGGGTAGATTCTGAATTAGATAAGGGTAGTACATTCTTTTTCACCATTAAAAAAAATATTGATGCCTAAAATAAAACCCAACCATGTTTTGTTAGTTGAAGATAATGAAGGGGATATTTTACTAACAACAGAAGCTTTAGAAGACCGCGATTTAGCTGATAAAATCACTGTAATTAGAGACGGGAAATTAGCTATTGAGTTCTTAGAAAATATGGCTATAAAAGACAGTGCTTCTTTACCAGACATCATTTTATTAGATGTAAACTTACCAAAGAAAAATGGGCACCAGGTTTTGCATCATATAAAAGAGTCTTTGTTATTAAAGCAAATACCTGTTATCATGCTAACAACCTCTTCTTCAGAAAAAGACATAATGGATTCTTATAAAAATCATGCGAATTGCTATATCACCAAGCCAACGGATGTAGACGATTTCAATAGGGCAATGGAATCCATTGAAAATTTTTGGATGCAAACCGTAACGCTTCCTAACAATCACTAAAATGATTAAAGACAAAAAGCCATATAATATACTTGTAGTTGAAGACAACCCTGGCGATTTCTTGTTAATCTCAGATTACTTAGAAGAGCAGATCAGTAACCCAACTATTATTCATACTGTCAATTATAAAGAAACCAAAAAAATATTAGAAAATAGTGAGTCATCAATTGATGTTGTACTATTAGACCTTTCGCTGCCAGACAAGAGTGGGGAACTCTTGGTAGAAGACATTTTATTATTGTGTAGTCAAATACCTGTAATTATATTAACTGGGTATACCGATATCGATTTTAGTATCAACTCCATTTCTAAAGGCATTGGCGATTATTTGCTCAAAGATGAACTTAATGCAGATTCGCTTTACAAGAGCATTATTTACTGTATTGAACGTTTAAAGAAAAATAATGAATTAACCGAGTCAGAAAAAAGATACAGCGAACTCTTTCATTTAAGTCCTTTGCCCATGTGGGTATATGATATAGATAGCCTTGAATTCTTAGACGTGAATGAAGCAGCCCAAAGACATTATGGTTTTACGGAAGAAGAATTCTTAAGTATGACACTTAGAGATATAAGACCTCAAGAAGACTTACCCTATTTTCAAGCACAGTTGGATTTAGCAAGAAAACATGCACATGAATATATGTCTGGAGTATTTAGGCATATAAAAAAGAATGGAGAAATCATCAATGTAGATATTCAAAGCAATTTTATCTCCTACAAGGGAAGAAACGCAAGGGTAATATTAGTAAATGATATTACCGAAAGACTTGAATACATCAGTGCTATTGAAACAAAAAACAAAGAATTGCAGCATATTGCTTGGTTACAATCACATGTAATTAGGGCCCCAGTTGCTAAAATCATGGGAATTGTACATTTATTGCAACAATTAAACTTAAGCGAAGAAGAAAAAGATGGACTTTTTATAGACCTCGTATCCTGCGCCAAAGAATTGGATACCGTCATTCACGATATTGCCAATAAAACACATGCTGCAAGATTGAAATAAGCCATTTATTCCAATTCTAACTGAAAAATGGTATTGACGGGGTCTTGCTGAATATTTTTTAAGTAAATGAAAACTCCTTCATTTACTTGTTTGAAAGTAATATTCATATTGTTCGAAAATAATTTTGCCGATTTTACTTTACCTACTGTATACGGAACAAAAATAAAATCGGAATTCACTTTTTTAAGTACATGTGCAAATAGGTTTTTTGATTTTGCAGTTAGCACTCCCCATTCTTGCGTTGGGATAATATTTCCTCTAGTTCCTTGAATAGTAGGGGCATATTGTTGCATCCATTTACCTAATAATTGAAGGGAATCAATATTCTCCAACTGAATTTTACCATTTGGCATTGGACCTACATTCAACAAGAAATTGGTATTGAGTGATGCTGCTTTAACTAAATAATGAACCAAATCTTTTACGGACTTATGAGCATGATCGGTTATATTATATCCCCATGAATTATTCATGGTTTCGCAGGTTTCTAAAGGCAATTGATCAGAGGGTTTTTGAAAGCTTAAACCGGTATGATTTTGACCAGGTAAATCTTTTTCAAACATTTGAAAATCTTCTCCTGGCAATGGGTCTAAGTGATGATTATTACCTATTAAGCAAGCTGGTTGTAACTGATGGATGAGTTCATAAACTTCATTGTATTTCCAATCGATTCTAGCGCTTCGATCTTTAGAACCTTCGGGATTGGTTTGGTCCCAATGCCCATCAAACCAAATAGACATGATATCTCCATAATTGGTTAAAAGTTCTGTGAGTTGGGCCTTCATGAACTGTAAATAAGAAGCATAGTTACCTCCTGTCTTTCTTCCTGTTCCTTGACCTGTTCTACCGGTTGTATAGGGATAATCCTCTCTAAACCAATCTAAGGTAGAATAATATAATCCCAGTTGTATTCCTTGTTTTTTGCACTCTTCAGCCAACTGTTTTAATACGTCTTTTCCGTAGGGGGTATTGGTGATTTTCCAATCACTCTGCTTGGTATCCCAATTAGAAAAACCATCATGGTGTCTGGTAATAAAAACGATATACTTCATACCAGCCGATTTTGCTGCTCCTACCCATTCAGCTGCACTAAACTGAGTCGGATAAAATGTCTCTTTTAAAAGAGCATAATCTTTCACTTTGATATTTCTATTCTGCATCACCCATTCACCCGCTCCCAACATACTTGAAACGCCCCAGTGAACAAACATCCCAAATCGATTATCTTGAAATTGATTTCTAGCAACCAAATTTTGTGGTGTTGGCTGATATGCTTGCCCAGTCATTTGAATACTAATCGCTATTAGAAAAAAAAATAAGAAAGTTCTTATCATAATATGACTTTTTTAAATTCAACTTCATGATCCATCAACCGCTCTAATAAAACCGTTTGATTAATAGCCCTAACTAAATTGTGGTTTTGATAAAGTACTTGATAGTACTTGTCATCATTAAAATAATCTGTTAGAAATCTGATGGCCTGCATATAAATCATAAACTGTGCTGCATAAAAGAAATGGTTTTTCTCTACAGCAGTTAATTCATTTTTCATTTCTTTATAATAACCCTCTACAATAGCATAATAAAAAGATGGCCTCACTATTATCTTACTAATATCTTCCTCGTTTTCTGAAACAGGACATAAATAGGTTCTCATCATGTCTCCTACATCACTAATAAAATAACCTGGCATTAATGTATCTAAATCGATAATACATACTGCATTGTTTTCCTCATTAAACAATACATTACTTATTTTAGTGTCATGGTGAGTTACCCTTTTCTTAAATGCAGGATTTTTTGTGATTGCCTCATATTGTTTTACTATATAATTGAATTTAACTAACCGATCAATTAAAGCTTGTTCTTCTTTAACTCTAATGAGGTTACCTTTTTGTATGGAATCAAGGAATTGATTATATCTAAAAGATAAATCGTGAAAATTCGGAATGGTTACTTTTAATTTAGTAATGTCAAATCCCCCTAAATAAGCAGTAAATCTTCCAAACTGTTCCGCCGCTTCAAATGCCTGCTTAGTATTCTCAACAACATTAATAGTATGGGTTCCAGCTATAAAAGGGAACAGCCTATAGTACCCTTTCCCAAGAATATGTACCAGCTCTGATCCCTCTAAAGAAAGAATTGGAGCCGGGAATAAATAATGCTGGTAATTTTTCTTTAAATACAGCGCAATAGCTGCAATATTCTCATGGATGTCTTCTGGATTAGCAAAAACATGGTCATTAATCCTTTGTAGAATATAATTCCCACGAGGAGATTTTACCTTCCAAGTACTATTAATGATTCCACTGGTAATTGGCTCTACCACTGAATCTGTTGACAAACCAAATGCTTGTAGAACAGTAATCATTAATATTGATCATTTAAAGCAAAAACAGGCTTCCGATACATCCATTGACCACCAGTAAAATCAGGAAATTCAACAGTTTGATTGCCCAATTCAATGGATTGTTCACTCAATGGAGTAATAGCACTCCAAGCGGCCGCATCGTATACATCCATTGGAGTAGGGGTTTGATTTTTTATAGACTCTATAAAAGCATGTATCACAAAAAAGTCCATTCCGCCATGCCCAGCTCCTGCAGTTTCTTTGCTCCATCTTACCCATAATGGATGGTCGTATTTATCAAACCATTCTTTTTGAGATTCCCATTGATGCGGCTTAGCTGATTTGCCTTCTATATAAACGGATTTATTCAAATCCATCCAAATACCTTCCGATCCCTGCACCCTAAATCCAAGTGAATAAGGTCTTGGTAAATTGGTGTCGTGTTGCAACAGAATGGTTTCCCCATTATTACAATCAATAGAAGTGGTTACTACATCTCCTAACTTAAATTTCACTTTTGCATTGGGGTGATTTTCACCTCCTTTTTTTACGATATAATCGTGCAATCCTTTTGCTTTAGAAGAGAAGGAGCACAAAGATAAAAATCGATTGCCTCTATTAATATTAATGTAATGGGCAATAGGTCCTATTCCATGAGTGGGATATAAATCTCCGTCTCTATACACAGAATGTGTGGTTCTCCAAGACGCTTCAGAAAATCCTTTCTCACCAAACTCTACCCCTCCCCCATAAGGACGAACGCCATCATTAAACTTCACTTCTCTTAAATCGTGTTGGTATCCTCCTTGCAAATGAATGATTTCACCAAACAAACCTTGACGTACCATGTTTAAAGCAGCCATCACGTCTCTTCTATAACACACATTCTCGAGCATCATGACTTGTGCCTTGTTTTGTTCTGCTGCTTTTACAACATCCCAATGATCTTGTAACGTAATACCCAACATTACCTCTGTAGCAACATACTTAATACCTGCATGCAAAGAATCAATGATCATTTCTTTGTGCAATTCCCAAGGCGTTGCAATAATAACCCCATCTGGCTTTTCTTTTACAATCATTTCCTTCCAAGCCTGGGTACTACCTGTATAAATTTTAGGCATTTTTTTACCAGCCTTCTCAATCATTGCTTTAGCAGTAGAAAGCATTTTATCGTTGATATCGCAAATGGCTGTTAAGTCTACATCTTCTCTACGCAATAAAAGATCCAAGTGATTTTGGCCACGAAGACCCGTTCCTATTAGCACAATTTTTACCTTATTGGCATTGTTTTTTGCCATCAACATAGATGAAGACAGCATCAAAGCACTTGAAGCTATTGCTGTTTTTTGAATAAAATTTTTCCGATTCATATCATTTAATTAAGCCACTCAGCATAGGAGTCACTGGTTTCGTAAATTTTCAATTTTCTTAATCTGATTTCTGTTGGCAGTTCAGCTAATAAAACATTGCGTATATAAAGTAAGATGTTTTCGGCTGTTGGTTCCATCTCCCAGATAATTAAATTTTCGGATGCAGCTGCATGGGGATGTTCTGCTAAAAAATCTTGTGATAAAATCAGTCGATGATCTAACTGCTCTACAATAATCCTATTTACAATTTTTTTAAGGTCTTTAAAGTCTATTACAAAACCTGGTTTGGGTAAATAAGCCATACCATCTGCGTCTGAACCCACAGTCACATGCAATACATAAGAATGCCCATGAATATTTCTGCAATGTCCATTATAGCCGTGTATGGCATGCGCTGTTTCGAATCTAAATATTTTAGTTACCTGAATCATGAGGCAAAAATACAGTATTATAATAACTCCCAATTTGCTCCCCCTGTTTTTGCCCATTTTCGATTGCTGCGCGATAATGAATTCCTCCATACATTCTACTCATACTTACTTCATTGGCTGCAGCTTTAATAGAAGAAAATGACCTTTTCATTCCAAGGTATTTTAACTCCGTGGTATCAGTAAATGGAGTATTCGATCCAAAAACATTGGACAGCACAGTTGCTGCAGCAGCTGAAATAACACTGTGTCCGCTGGTATACTCTGGAAAAGGAGGAGTTTGTAAATAAGGGTTCCATTCCGACTCTATATTTTCCCGAATCACCGTAATTGGTCTTACGGTTTTACTAGTGAACTTTTCTTCCCAAGTTGAAATGAATCCATCAAATATGGCAAGAGAAGTTAACGCAAACGCTTTAGCAATATCTAACTCAGTCTTTTTTGATTGATTGGCTAGAATAATCGTGATTCCCATCCAATGACCTACTGGTGTTGTTTTTTTATTCGCATAAGTTAAATGTCCTTTGTGCTCTGAAACAAAAGGATTGTCATCCCAATAACGGGCGATTGTTTTTTGCTCTTCGGTTAAAGTTTTACTCATTGCAAATAGCTCTTTAACTTCCTTATAATAAGGGCTATTGGGCTGCATGGAGAAAGCAGGTGGCCTTACTGGTTTAAACTGTGAGGCTGAATCTAGTAACATTGGTTTTATATACCTCCAATTGGGCTCAATTGCTTCTTCATAATCAGGTGGTGTTTGTTGCCAAATTCCTGTTTCTTTTAAAACACTAAATTTAGGCATGCCTCTTGTAATTTTATACCCATCTTTTGATGCACGTTCCAAAATAGTAGCAGCAACCTTTTCTCCCCAATCAATAGATGCTGTTTGAATTGCGGTTTCTAGATGTGCAAAGTTTTTGACCAATAGCGCCCTAGTTTTCTGGATACTGTCTTTAGAAAAAACCAATGCCTCTGCCACTTTCATAAAAGCAATACCTGCAGAAAATGGATAATCAATCTTCAATGATGTATCTGCTTGATTGATACTCGAAAATCCTTTTAATTTAGGAAGCAGACTTTCATAACCTGAATTCATTGGTCGAAGGGCTTCATAAAAAGCTAAATTGCTGTACGCGTACATTCTTCCAGCAACAGGTGGATTATTGATATCGTAAACAATCACATCAGTTAGTTGCTGAACACAAAAGTTTTGCAGTTCAGCCCCTGAATAGGTTTTCACTTTTTCCGTTTTACAACCGAAAGAAATTGCAATAAGTAACACCAAAAACAATTGTATATTTTTTAGGAATGCATTCATTTTATTAAGGTTGTATGGTTCTTGTTTTTTTAGTACCAGAAAAAATATCTACATATTTCATTTCTGGAGAAAGCAGCATATATCTGGATGATTGCGATAAAAAGCCCTGACCAAAATGATATTCCTCCTTTCGTTTTAACCCATTTTTAAAATGAATCATTGCATGTGTTTCTTGATCCTGTATTTTTAATGGCAGTTCCTTATTTACTGTCTGCTGAAATAATTTTATGAAATCTCTGTTTTGACCTGCCACTAAACCAGCTTGTCCATTCACTACAAGCCCCGCTAATGCTCTTCCATTTGCTGGTGTATAAAATCCACTTTCTGCTATGGATAAGGTTCTAAACTTTCCTTTACCAAGATTCAATAATACTATCCCATTTAAAGCATCTTGTCTTCCTAAATAAGGTGACATTGCATATTCATTACCCGTTGAAATTAAATCAACCCAGCCATCGTTGTTGACATCCTTGGGCAGGATTCCAAATATAGGCGCCAGCTGAATTGATGCTGGTAGTTCATGCATTTCAAAATTAAAATTCCCTTTATTTTCTATCCAGCTTGTTGGTAAATAATTTACACTAGCCCTATATGCATCTTTCAATTGATCTGCAGTTAATAATTGATTCATATCGGTTTTAGCATAACCAGTATAATTAGGAAATCGTTCCTTCATTATACTCATTTCTCTTAACAATAGATCTCTACCCGCTAAAGGAAATTCTTTTTTTATACCACCTACTTGATCAACTATCCAATGACTAAAAATTACATCTAAACTAAAATTATTATCAAAGTCTTTTGCATATACATTTAATGGTTCCTCATTGGAAGCATGCAAAAATGAATTGGTTCCAAAATTGCCGGCTATATAGTCTAAGTCGCCATCGTTATCCATATCAGCCGATACAATACTGTTCCACCATCCTTTATATGTATCTAATGGTGTTTTTATTTTGGTTAATTTGATTCCATCGTTTTTGAATACATCAATACTTCCCCATTCTTTGGTTATCATCAAATCCATTTTCCCATCCGAATCTGCATCAGACCATATTGCTGCTGTTACCATTCCAATTTTTACCAATTCAGGTGCTACTTTATTCGTTACATCTGTAAATTGAACTTGACCTTTTTGTGAATTATTTTGATAAATAAAACTACTTGTTGGCATTGGATATCGGCCTGGTATTACTCTTCCTCCAATAAATAAATCGAGGTCTCCATCTAAATCATAATCTGCAGCAACAACAGTACTTTTTGTCGCTCGATTATTGGTAAAATCAGTTTCCAATTCAGAAAAATTTCCTTTCCCATCATTCAAATAGAAATGGTCGGCATATGCTTTTGTTTGGGGTTGATTTTCTGCACCACCAGATACGATGAACAAATCTAAGTCGCCGTCTTTATCCGCATCTATTAATAATATTCCTGCATCATCTTGCAACTGTGGATTATTATTTCCTGGTAAAAATTTTCGAACAAATTTCCCTTTGGCTGTTTGAAAAAAAATGGATGCGTGAAAAGGGGAACCTCCTCCTGATACAATATCATCTAGCCCATCTCCATTTAAATCTCCTGTTGCTAAGGAGGGGCCATACTGAGTAAGTTTATGCAGCAAGAGTCTTTGAATATCAAAATCAATAAAATCTACTTCTGAAAAACCGTAGGTGATTCCTGCCTTTTGGGTAATATCTGTCAGGAACGATTCAATGTGAGTCGGCGGTTGTAATCCCCCCGAATCTAAAGCAGAAGTATACCCAATATTCATTTGTAGATTGGCTTGAATATTGGTTTTAAGGGTAGTCTTACCATCGGGCCATATTACTCTTATTGAATCAATTACACTTTGTTTTCCAATACCAAAATGTATCGCTTGTTCAACACTGGAAAGATAACCACGGTAGGGAGAATATTCCATTACTTGATGCTGACCTTTTGCATATAGATGTACCCATGCACCAAGGGCCATTTTATTTTGTGGTGTACCACTTAACAATATTCTTAAATAATTGTCGTGCTCTTTTTGTTGTTGTTGGGTATTTTCTAACAATGTAGCTGGCATATTGGTATTATTAATCACCAAATCCAAATCTCCATCTTTATCTAAATCGGCATAAGCCATTCCTGCTGAAAAACTAGGGCTATTAATTCCCCATTCTTTTGATTGATCAGTAAAATGCAAATCGCCATTATTCTTAAATGCATAATTACTGATTTTGACTTCTGGTAACTGTCTAAGCACTTCTTCTAATGGAGCATTGGCTACTGCATTCTGTCTATAAGCCATAAAGTCTTTATCAGACATGTCTTTGGGCAAACCATTGGTTACAAACAAGTCTTTAAACCCATCGTTATCCATATCCATTAAAAGAGGCGCCCAACTCCAATCGGTATGTGCTACCCCACTGAAATAAGCAATTTCACTAAATGCTGGTCTTGAAATGGAATCATATCCCTTTGGAAGAAAACCTTGATTGAGTTGTAGCGTATTTCTTGGATACTGGTAAATATATCCATATCGATCACTATTTTGAAATGTTTGATAACTAATATCGGAGTGCATCATTTTTTGACGATAATGATCGGCAGGCATCATATCTGTTTCAATAATATCTGCTAACCCGTCATTATTGATATCAGCAATATCATTACCCATTGCGTTTTTGCTGGTATGTTTTAAATAACGATCACATTGATCGGTAAATGTGCCATTTTGATTATTGATATAAAGCACATTATTTGATAAATAATCATTGCTCACATAAATATCTTTAAATCCATCTTGGTTAATATCTGCAATACTGATACCCAATCCATGACCTTCTATCAAAATACCTGCCTGTTTAGAAACATCTTTATATACTGGATGACCTAGTATTGAATCAAAATTATTTTGTAATAATTTATCGGTATTTGGCCAAGATCCATCTTTTCTAATCGGCCTAAACTCATTGGGATAGGTTCCATCTAAATCATTAATCAATAAATAAACGTCTACATCTTGGTCGTTATCGTAATCAAAAAATGCAGCCATATGGGTATTAGAAGCATCTGCTAATCCATATTCCGCTGCTTGATCTTTAAACTCAGGAACACCTGTTTCTTTGTTTAATCCCTGATTAATATAGAGTATATTTTTTCTTTTATTGCTGTCGGGCAACACTGCCGCACAAACATAAATATCCATTAACCCATCGTTATTGATATCAATAATACTGGCTCCTTTACTCCATTTCCCATTTCCATCAACGCCTGCTTTTTGGGTAATATCTTCAAAAGTTAAATCGCCTTTGTTTAAAAATAATTTATTGGGCACTCGATTACCAGTAAAGTAAATATCAGGTAAACTGTCGTTATTGAAATCTCCTATACCCACACCGCCCCCGTTATAGATATATTCATAATTGAGCACGTTTAGCTCTTGGGTTTCGATTATGGTATTTGAAAAAATCAATCCTGATTTTTCAGGCTTGATTTCCTTAAAGAGTGGACGTTTTTGATTGCAAGACAACAGGAAGAAAAAAGCAAGGAATATATAAGACTTCATACTGCGTTTTAACGGTTATTTTGATTAAAGTACTAAATTTATGGTTGTTGTTATAGTAAAAAGTCTTTTTAGAAGGAATGAATAAACAATGTTCCACCTTTAATTAATTTTTAATGTGAAACAGATCACCCCCTATTAATTAATTATGTTTCATAATTACAGAATTAAATATATACGTGCAATTGGAATACTCATTATAACCATTGGTTTTTTTAACCTAATCGGATGGCAATTTGATATCACATTATTAAAGAGTTTTTCCAGTGACATCACTTCCATGAATCCACTCACTGCAATCACATTCATTGCAGCAGGCTTGTGGCTAAATTTTTATAAAGAAGAAAAGGCCAATAACAAAACAATTTTTTTGGGCATTTTTGTTTTACTAGTGGGTATTTTGCACTGTTTAGCCGATATTTTTTCTTTAGAGATTTTAAGATTCGATCATTTTATTTTTCAACACAAAGTTGAATCAAGTTATATCAACTCACATTTAGCTCCTACTACTGCTGTTTTGTTTGTATTAAGTGGGAGCATTATGATTAGTTCTCATTCGCAAAATAAATGGGTTCTAAATTTCAGACAACTGTTAAGCATTATTGTTTTTGCTATTGGATATAGTTCTGTATTGGGTTACTTATATGGAAGAGATTCTGCTTATAGAGTAGAGGGTGTTTCAACCATTGCTTTAAGCACAGCAATCGTGTTTCTTCTATTGAGCCATGCTTTATTCTTATGTAATATCATGCATGGAATGCCTAAACTTTTTGCTTCTATATTAGAAGGCAGTGCACTTTTAAGAAGGGTCTCGTTCTTTATGTTAGTATTCCCACCATTTCTTGGATATTTTAGAATTTGGGGAGAAAAGAAAGGGTGGTATAGTAATGAGTTTGGCATAGAATTACATACCATCATTTTTACACTGGTCATTTTTATTCTAGTTTATTTTTATGCCAATTTGCTCAACAATAAGCAGCACGCAAGTCTTGAATTAGAAAAGCAATTATCTGAAAGTGAAAAGAAATTTAAAAAACTGGTTGCTTCCCTAAGAGAAGGTGTTGCTAGCATAGACTATAACGGGAAAGTAGTTTATTGCAATCCCAGTTATT
>NCHN01000026.1 GCA_002281875.1 Sphingobacteriia bacterium 24-36-13
TCTTCAGGATGGAGCTGGACGTGGTGGATCAGCTTTTTCTAACAGTTCTGTTATTGCAAAAGTCAATGGTACATCTATTGAACGTGGTGCTTTTGAAGAGCGCTTAAAATCGCAAGAAGCTATGTATGCTGGTCAAGGGGCAACTCGTGATCAATTAATTGGTACAGTATACAATATGGAGGTAGATAATATTGTATTGAACCAAGAATTCGAAAAATTGGGTCTTACTGTTTCAGCAAAAGAATTAAATGACATTTTATTTGGAGAGAATTCTCCTTTGCGTCAAGAATTTACTGATCCTAAGACAGGAGAGTTTAAAGTAGATGATGCAAAAAGAGCTTTCGCACAAATAAAGAAGAGTAAGAATGCTGAACAAATCAAAATGATTAATAGTGGATATATTGAACCAACTATTCAAAATAGTTTGCGCAATAAATACCAGAACTTACTAATTCAATCTGTTTATATACCCAAATGGATGGTAGAAAAACAACAAGCAGATAATAATGCTGTTGCTTCCGCTTCTTATGTTTATTATCCTTATGTAGCAATTGCTGATTCAAGCGTTAAAGTAACGGAAGCTGATATCAATAATTATGTGAAGAAGCATAGTAATGAATTTAAGAAAGAGGAAGAAACTCGTTCTATTGCTTATGTTACTTTTAGTGCTGCACCAACTTCTGCTGATTCTGCCGCAACATTAGCTCAAATAAATGATTTAAAAGCTGAATTTGCTGCTACTCCAGACGCTGCGGCTTTTTTAGGAAAAGTAGGAACTGAATTAGCATATTATAATAGTTACTTTGGCGGTTCACGTATACAAGTAACAAATAAAGATTCAATTACCCGTTTACCTGTTGGTGGTTTATTTGGACCATATGTAGACGGTAATAATTATGTATTAGCTAAAATGGTTGGAATAAAGCAATGGCCTGATAGTGTTACTGTTAGACATATCTTAATAGGCACCAACGATCCTCAAAGCGGTCAACAAGTTAGAGATGATTCTACCGGTAAAAAATTAGTAGATAGTATTCAAACTGCTATTAAAAACGGTGCAGACTTTAATACTTTGGTTGCAAAATATTCTGATGATGGCGGAAGCAAGGAAAAAGGCGGCGTGTATGATTATTTTCCTCAGGGTCAAATGGTAATTCCATTTAATGATTTCGCTTTTGATAATCCTGTTGGGGCTAAGGGTGTTGTAAAAACTGATTTTGGTTACCATTATATTGAAGTATTAGGACAAAAAAATCGTGCTCCAGCATACAAAATTGCTTATTTAGCAAAGCCAATCATTAGTAGCAATGAAACAATGAATGAAGCTAATACTGCAGCTGCAAGCTTTGCTTCTGGTGCAAAAGGAACAAAAGAATTTAATGACAATGCTTCAAAATTGGCTAAACCAATTTTATCTGCAACCGAAATAAAGCAAAACGACTTTACTGTTGGTACAATGGCTAACACCCGTTCTTTAGTTAGATGGATTTATGAAAACAAAGAAGGTGCAGTTTCTGATCCCACAGAAGTAGGGGATCAAATTATTGTAGCCATGATCACTAATATTAATAAAGCAGGATTGATGGGTGCAAATGAAGCAAGACCGTTGGTAGAAGGATTAATTAGAAATGACAAAAAAGCGAAAATAATCATTGACACAAAAATGAAAGGAAGTAGCTTGGAGGAAATTGCAAAATCTTCTGGTACATCTGTTTTAAGAGCAGATAGCCTAAGCTTTGGTTCTGGTTTTATTAATGGTGTGGGCAACGAACCTAAAATTGTTGGAGCTGTATTTAATAAGGCTATTCAAGGAAAATCTTCTGATTTAATTGCTGGAAATTCAGGCGTATTTGCTGTAAAGGGTGAAACCATTGCTGCAAAACCTGCTGATGCTTTACCTGAAACCGTTAAACAAGCATTAATCCAAAATAGAAAAATGGCTACTTATAGAAGTGTTGAAGCTTTAAGAAAAGCAGCAACTGTTAAAGATTATCGCTTTAGTTTCTATTAGTATCGATAATTAAACGGATTTAAAGCCCACTTAGTAATAAGTGGGCTTTTTTTTGCGTCTATCGTAAAAATTGCTAAAAGCAATTAACTAATTTTATACTCTATTATGGAACCTATAATTAATAAAGTAGCCGAAAGCGGTATCATTAGTCTTGATTTAGAAACCTTCTTTTCAAAGGATAAGATATTGGTCTTTGATTTAAAAGACTATTTATTTATGGGTTTAATTCTTAAAGAAAAAGATTTTAGAGCAGCTTTACTTAGTACAGATTGGGAAAAATACAGAGATAGTTATGTTGCTCTTACTTGTAGTGCGGATGCTATCATTCCTATGTGGGCTAATATGTTGGTTGCTGTATATTTAACGCCTATTGCAAAAGGCGTATACTTTGGAACAGAAGCATTTGTAAAAGAACAATTATTATTAAGTGCTTTGGATAATTTTAATGGTGCCGATTATACTGACCAACGTGTTGTGGTAAAGGGTTGTGGCGAAGACCCTGTTCCTGCATCAGCTTATGTAAAAATTACCACGATATTAAGGCCATTTGCTAAGAGCATCATGTATGGGGAACCCTGCAGTACTGTTCCTTTGTTTAAGAAAAAATAATTCTTAAGCAGTCATTTAAATATTTATTGTTCTATTTTTTACTTCTTCAAATTGTTGATCATAGTCTTTTCTTATTGTCCCAAATAGTCTATCCCAAACAAGGGTGTATAATCCATAATTACCTTTAAAATATTGATGATGTTGGTTATGATTAACCGAAGTGTTTATCCATTTTCCTATAAATGTTTTATTGAATCCTTTTGGATATAATTCAAAACCAAGATGTCCGTAAACATTGTAAATAATAGAGAAAAGAAAAAATATAGCCAAGTGTGTTATATGTACTGGTAAGGTAAAATAAAATATTACAACAATACCTTGTTCTATTACGGCTTCTAGCGGATGAAATGCATAAGCTGCCCAAGGAGACGGATTGGTAGATTGGTGGTGAACCAGGTGTACATATTTAAATATGGATGGATGGTGCATTATGCGATGCATGATATAAAAATAGAGGTCGTGCATGATAAACATTATTGGAAAAACAGCATAATAATACCCCCAACCCATTTCATTGATTTCTTTATATCTGGTTGTATGTGGCCCAATACTTGGGCTATTTAATATGACTATTATTAAACTAAAAATAATCATTGTGCTTAACGAATAGGAGAGCTCTCTTAAGTAATCTTTTGTTTTGGGAAACTTCTGTTGAATTTTTTGATACAACCAATTTTTTCTAAATATTACATAGAATAGTAAAAAAGCAATAAGCGCAGCTCCAAAATAGCGGCTTCCAATTTTTTCTAATGCAGTAAAAAATAAGTCCCAATTCATGGTATTGTTTTAATGTGCTTCTAACCAGTTTTTGCCTTTACCAACTTCTGCTTCTACCGGAACCCCATTTGGTAAAGGAAGTGCATTCACCATGCAGTTAATAATCAAATTTTGCAAAGCATCTGCTTCAGATTCAACTGCATCAAAAACCAATTCATCGTGTACTTGTAAAATCATTTTTGATTCCCATGCTGACTTTTTCATTTCAGCATGAATTTTTATCATAGCCAATTTAATCATATCGGCTGCCGTTCCTTGTATAGGAGAGTTTATGGCATTTCTTTCGGCAAAACCCCTTACTGTAAAGTTTGCACTATGAATATCTTTCAACCATCTTTTTCTGCCCATTAAAGTTTGTACATAGTCGTGTTCTTTCGCAAATTTGATTTGGTCATCCATATATTGTTGAATAAATGGAAACTCTTTTTTGTAGTTCTCTATTATTTCTTTTGCTTCTGCCCTGCTTACACCCAAATTCTCAGCTAATCCAAAAGCTCCTTGACCATATATAATACCAAAGTTTACACTTTTTGCCTTATACCTCATTTCTTTGGTAACAGCACTTTCTTCTACACCATATACTTTAGCAGCTGTTGCAGTATGTATATCTTTTCTTTCTTTAAATGCCGCACACATATTTGGATCTCCACTAATTGCAGCAACTATTCTTAATTCTATTTGAGAGTAGTCTGCACTCATTAATATTCTCCCCGGTTCTCTAGGAACAAATGCCTTTCTAATTTCTCTTCCCCTTGCTGTTCTTATTGGTATATTTTGAAGATTTGGATTATTGCTGCTAAGCCTTCCTGTTACTGCCACAGCTTGTGCATAAGAGGTATGAACCCGGCCTGTTTTCTTATTGATCATTTCGGGTAATGCATCTATATAAGTAGACTTTAATTTAGTTAATTCCCTAAACCCCAATATATCATCTACTATTTTGTGTTGATTGGCTAGTTTCAATAATACATCTTCTCCAGTTGCATATTGTCCCGTCTTTGTTTTTTTTGCTTTTGGGTCTAATTGTAATTTATCAAATAATACTTCACCTAATTGTTTGGGTGATGCTAGGTTAAATCTTACACCTGCTTGTGCATAAACACTTTCTTCACATTTTTTCGCTTCTATTTCTAATTCTCTACTGTATTCATGTAAAAATCCTTCGTCTACTTTTATCCCCTCAAATTCCATTTCGGTTAATACTCTAACCAATGGATTTTCTACTTCATAAAACACCCTTTCTACTTCTTTTGCTTTAAGTAAAGGAACAAAGCATTCTTTTAATTGAAGTGTTATATCTGCATCTTCTGCTGCATATTCTTTTATTTTATCTAGTTCAACATCACGCATATTTCCTTGGTTTTTTCCTTTTTTACCAATGAGCGTTTCAATTGAAACCGGTTCATACCCTAAATACTGAGCACTAAGCAAATCCATACTGCGTCTACCTTCTGGTTCTATTACATAATGGGCTAACATGGTATCAAATAGTTCCCCCTTTGGTTCTATGCCATACCATTTCAACACCAATAAATCGTATTTTATATTTTGACCAACCCAACATTTGTTAGGATCGTTAAATAAAGGAATAAATAATTTTAATCTCTCTGTAGTTTCTTTTTGTTTATTTCCAAATGGAATATAATACCCCTTATGTTTTTCGTATGAAAAGCTTAATCCTACAATTTCTACATTATTGGCATCTATACCTGTTGTTTCTGTATCAAAACAAATTTCTTGTTTTGTTAATAGTTCTGCCACCAGTTCTTTAATAGCTTCTTCTGATTCTATTAAAAGGTATTGATGCTTAGTGTTTTCTATATTTTTGTCTGCAACTAATCCGTAATTATTAGGATTGGTTTCTTCCTCTATTGTTTCTTTAACTGTAACAAGTTTCTGTTCAACCGCATTTCCGAATAAGTCTGTTTGTACACCTTGAGGAGCAGATTGAAATGCATTAAATGTTTCACCTAGAATTCTTTTTCCAAGTGTTTTAAATTCTAGTTCTGTAAATACTGCGTTTAATTCTTCTCTATTCCAATCCTTCAAACGATAGTCTTCTTCATGAAACTCAACAGGAACATTGGTTATAATCGTTGCTAATTTTTTACTTATAATGGCTGACTCCTTTCCGGCCCTAACTTTTTCACCTAGTGCCCCTTTTATTTTATCTGCATTCTCCAAAACACCTTCTAGTGTATGGTATTCTTTTAACAGCTTTGCTGCCGTTTTTTCACCTACTCCAGGAATACCTGGAATATTGTCTACTGCGTCTCCCATTAAACCCAACATATCTACCACTTGTTCTACTTTAGCTATATCCCATTTGGTACATATCTTTTCTGCGTTTAGTATTTCTTCTGCATTCCCATAAGCTGGTGGTTTATAAATATATACATGGGGCTTTACTAATAACTGTCCATAGTCTTTATCTGGTGTAACCATGTATACTTCATAACCAACATCTGCAGCATGCCAAGCTACTGTACCAATAATATCATCTGCTTCATAACCATCTAGTTCTACAACAGGAATATTAAATCCACGTATGATTCTTTGTATATCAGGAATGGATGCCAATAAGTCTTCAGGTGCTTCTTGTCTATTTGCTTTGTAATCTGTAAAATCGGTATGGCGCTCTGTGGGTGCATGTGTATCAAAACAAACGGCTAAATGCGTTGGTTTTTCTTTGTTAATTAAATCAAATAGGGTAGAAGTAAAACCAAATTGTGCATTGGTATTAATTCCTTTGGAGGTGATCCTAGGATTTCTAATCAAAGCATAATAAGCTCTATAGATTAAGGCTAAAGCATCTAACAGAAACAGTTTTTTTTCCATAAAAGCTAAGGTAACAAATAGGGCGCTGCAGTTTATTATTATTCTACAAATTATTGAATAGAAAAAGCCCGGAACTATTCGTTACCGGGCTTCTCAAAAATTAAGCAAGAACTTTTGGTTTTTTACTTAATTGAATATTTATATTTATAACGCTCGTACAATTGCTTGTGTTTGTCGTCTAATACAATTTTTCTTCCTTGAATAAATGCGTGTTCTACAATGCTGGTATGCATGTCTAAAATATCACCTGCACTAATTATGATATTGGCGTCTTTACCTTTTTCTATAGATCCCGTTGTTAAGTCTGCACCTAATATTTTAGCCGCATTTAAGGTTATAGCACTTAAAGCCTCTTCCTTAGTTAAACCATAGGTTGCTGCGGTTCCTGCATTAAAAGCTAAGTTTCTTCCCCTGTTTTGAGGATCATCATCGTTAATACAAAATAATACACCTGCTTTTTGTAATACAGATGGCGCTTTATAGGGCATATCTACATCATCATCATCCGACGTGGGCAGATTATGCATTTGACTTAGTATAACACTAATATTATGCTGCTTTAATAAGTCTGCTATTTGCCAGCTTTCTGAACCACCTACTATTACTACATCAAAACCAAACTCTTTTACAAAGTCAATAGCTAACAACATTTGTTTAACCTGATTTCCATGTAAAAACAATTTTTGTTTTTTCTGAAATAAGCTACGCGCTGCTTCCATTTTTAAATTAGTTTCCTTCGGCGTATTTTCTATATATACTTTCGCTTGTCTAAAATAATCCTTCACTATTTCAATTCTATCTAAGGCTGCTTTTAGAGGGTCTGTTGGAGCCTGTGGCATAAACTGTGCAAACAGTGCGCCTAATCTACCTCCCGGACGACCTAATAAGCTTGGTAAATATATATGCATACCATTATCCATTTTGTATGCAGCATCTTCCCAATGCCAAGCATCCAGTTGTACAACACTAGATTGACCAGCAAGCAAAGAACCAACAGGTGCTGTATGTGCCAACAAAATACCATTCGACCTTAGTGTATTCGTAATCTTTGAATCTGCATTATAGGCGGCAATAGAACGAATGCTAGGATTCATGTCTCCAATTTCATTGAAGTCTGTAGTAGCTCTTACGCCTGATATTTCTTGTAAGCCTAAAGTTGAAGCAGGTAAAATCAATCCTGGATAAATATGTTTTCCAGTTGCATCAAATACCTGAACATCACCTTGAGGTATGGCAATATTATTTCCTACTTCTTCTATTTTACCATTATTTAATTTAATAGTAGCGTTTTCTATAACAGTTCCATTTCCTACATGAACAGTTCCGTTCTTTAAGAAAATCAGCCCCTTCTGTGCTTTTGCAGGATAAACGGTTTCCTGTGCTTTTGTTGCTCCTACTAATAATAGTAAAGCACTTAGTGATATGATAATTTTTTTCATGATAATTTTTTTAGTGGTTGCTATTGTGTTCAATACCTTCTTCTTCACCAGCTTCAATTTCTAGTAAGCCTAATTTATGTCCATGGTCTAAACAAGTATGTACATATTTAAAACTTGGAGTAAATGGAGCCATTGGAGCGCCGGTTCTTTTTTCTCCCACCATTTTACTAATTAAACGAGTACGCTCTGCTTTTACTTCTTTTCTCATTGCTTCGTCTTTAGCACGATCAAAGAAAATAGTTCCATCAACAATGGTATAAAGAGATTTGGCATAAATGCTTAAAGGGTGCGCCGACCATAATACAAGATCAGCGTCTTTGCCTTCTTTAATACTACCTACTTTGCTGTCTACATGCAACATTTTAGCAGGATTAATAGTTACCATATTTAAGGCATCTATTTCACTCATGCCACCATATTTTACACTTTTTGCTGCTTCTTGATTTAATCGACGAGCCATTTCTGCATCATCTGAATTAATAGCCACGTTTAAACCAACTTTGTGCATAATGGAAGCGTTGTATGGTATTGCGTCTTGTACTTCATTTTTATACGCCCACCAGTCTGAAAATGTTGATGCTGCAGCACCATGCGCTTTCATTTTATCTGCTACTTTATATCCTTCTAAAATATGGGTGAAAGTATTCACTTTAAACCCAAATTTTTCTGCAACCCGCATAGCTACAACAATTTCACTTGCCACATAACTATGACAGGTAATAAAGCGTTTGCTGTTCATGATGTCTACCAGTGTTTCTAACTCAAGGTCTTTTCTAAAATTACCTTTGGTATTTGCTTTTTTAGCGGCCTCATATATTTTAGCTCTATTAAACGCATCTGTTAATACTTGTTCCACCCCCATTCTGGTATCAGGAAAACGGGTATTACCTTGAGTTGAAGATGAACGTTTAACGTTTTCTCCTAAGGCAAATTTGATAAATGGATCGGCACCTTCAAACATTAAACCCTTATCGTCTGTACCCCAACGAAGTTTAATTAATTGTGTTTGACCACCTATGGTATTTGCAGAACCATGAAGAATATGTGAGCTGGTAACACCGCCACTTAATTGTCTGTATATATTAATATCGTCTGGATCAAGGTTGTCTTGCATTCTTACTTCCGCAGTTACTGATTGGCCACCCTCATTGGTTGAAGCTGATGCAATATGTGAGTGTTCATCTATAATTCCTGCGGTTAAATGTTTACCAGTTGCATCAATAACCTTAGCGGTTGCATCGTTTAAGCCCTTTCCTACTTTTGCAATTTTTCCGTTTTTAACCAAAACGTCTGCACCTTCTAATTTACCCGCTTTTTCACTGGTCCATACAGTTGCGTTTTTAAATAAAATGGTTTCTGGTTTAGGAATATTTGCTTCATCATTACCAAATGCCGTAAAAGGATAAAAAGATTTACCTGTTTTAGGCATTACTTTAGGTTTCGACTCTTCTGCTTTTGCAGTTGATAAACTAATCTCTTCCGCAGACCAAGTAATATGATTACCCAATGAATCTACACCTGTGCCATTCCAACTTTTGCCATTACTAAATCCACTTAATTTAACTGCGTTTGTTGGAAGTGGAGCTACGGCATTTGCACCCATGCCAGGACGCCCAGCCATTCCCATTCTTCTTTGCATTGGAGCAAAACTAATTTTAACCGTTTTGCCATCATAACTAAATCTGTTAGACAAAGTATCTTTTCCTACTAAAGTTGCAGAACTGTTAGATTTTACTTCTAAAGTAAATCTTTGAGGTCCATTATCTGTATTGACAGTTAATGTATAATTACCATTGATGCTTTTCCACGCATCTTCCTTAACCGCGTATTTTTTACCATTTACCCAGTTCTGTAGAATAATTGATTTTTCAGTAAAAACAGGAGCCGTTGTAATAACAAAGTTGGCCAGTTTGCCTTCATCTAAACTTCCTACTTTATCATAAACCCCTAACCATGTGGCCGGGTTCTTGGTCAAAGCTTCCATAGCACCTTTTTCTGATAAGCCATATTCCATTGCTTTTCTAAGATTACTTAAAAATGATTTTGGATCTCTTAAATCAGCTGAGGTTAAACAAAAAGGGATTCCAGCTTTTTCAATAGCTGCTGGATTGGTTGGTCCTAATTCCCAGTTTTTCATATCAGCCAACGAAACCATTCTTGCATCATTTGGATCTTCTACATCTTGTGCTTGTGGAAAATTTAGTGTAACAATCATGGGTGCTTTTGTTGCAGCCACTTCTTTAATTCTTTGGTATTCTTTACCAGTTGATTTTAGGATATATTGAACACCAAATTCATCTCCAATTCTATCTGCTCTTACAATATTCCACAAATCAATTCCACGGTCTTGCACGTCAAAAATCTGAGGCAGTGCTTGATTTGAATTAAAATATTTAAGGGTAATATTAAATCCTTCTTTAGTTGCAGCTTCTGGATTATTCTTATACCAGGCAGCATCGTTATAAGTTTGTCTTAAAAGTGCAATGGAGCCCATTAAAGAAGAAGGATAACTCTGTGTAGAAGAACCTTTGCTAAAAGAATACAAAGCAGCTGCTTTATCTTTTACAATTACAAAATTGTCTTTTTCTCCTGAAAGTGTTACTACCGATCCTGTTCCTCGAACAATACCATCTTTTTGGTGGGTAAGCACTGTACCAAATCCTGCTTCACGCATTGGTTTTGCTTTTGCTTCATCTACACTAAATATTTTATAAGCGTTTACTTCAGACTTTAGTGCCTGGTTCCATCCGTAAGCGCCTTTTTGATTGTTGGTTAATTGAGCGGGACCGCCGAAACCTCCACCTCCAGTGGGTCTTTGAATTTGCGGCATGCCATAATCTGAATAAATGTCAATAAAAGATGGATAGATATACTTGTCTTTACAATCAATAACTACTGCATCCTTTGGAACAGCCACATTGGCGCCAACAGCAATAATTTTACCATCTCTAATAACCATTATACCATTTTGAATGGTGTTTTGGGCATCTTTAACAATGGTGGCATTGGTGAATGCATAGCAGCCATCTCTTTTATCTGCTACACCATTCACGGGAAATGTTTCTTGGGCACGCAACATGGTTGTCAATACCAAACAAGAAAACAACAACTTGATTTTTCTCATAAGTTAAGGTTGTTTAAGTAGGATTCTAAAGCTACTACAAATGTTTGTCTTTGTAAAAAGCAGCTTTTATGATTATGATGAGTGGGTGAATACATTAATGTGCTATCTGTTCTTTTTTATATTGACTGCCTTTGGGATCTATTTTGATTGTTACTTTTCCCGTTTTGTCGGATAAGGCTTTAAAAAACAGACTAGTTCCACCCTTGTTATCATTAGAGGAGCTGTTCATTTTTTTAGACTGGTTACGCTTTATCATATTATTTAGTGGTACTTGAATATGTAGTTTTGTTTTCCCATCAAGTCCATAATCCCCTCCTATAAATAAATTTAATGCCGATGTGGCTATTTCCATTCTGGGTATATGAATATTGCCTTTTTCTATACTTAAATTGTTTTGAATTGTTGCAAAATATAGTGAGTCTAAATTCCTTTTCTTAAATATATGTTCTTGTAGTTTTAGTAGAGGCTCATAATTCAACAATCTACCTTGTTTTAGTTGAAAGTTGACGGATGCTTTAATGTTACTAGGTTCAATACCGCCTTGTTGATTTAGTTTCGTAGTTAATAGCCCATTTATAGTGAGTTCACCACGAATATTTTTATGTGAAATTCCAGGTAAGCTAAAACTATTCATACCATAGAATAAGTCTTCTGCTTTAACACGGTTAACTTGATATTTAGCGGAAAGAAATTTTCTGTTATTAGTAGTGATCATTTTAGTAGATAGCACTATTGTACCTTTCCCTAAATTCATTTCTAAGTTTTTCAATTGCCAATTTCCCGTGTTTAATTCTATTGTAGATTTTAAATTGTTGGCAATTAATTTTTGCCATTTAATTGATTTAGCAGTTAAGTTTATATGTATCGTCTCATTTTCTAGAATATGGTCAATTCTACTAAATGTATTTTTTCCGGATTTTTTAAATCTAGGAACATCCTGTTGTATGGATGAGCTGAAATTATTTAAATCTAAAAAAGGGCTTGAAATATTTAAAATAATATTTGCTTTACCAGGAGAGTTTGGAATGGCTGCTAATGAATTGGTTGAAATACCAGTAATATTTAGTTGACTGCCTTCCTTTGTTTTGGTTGTTAGTTTTTTAATCTCTACCGTATTGTTGTTAATAAGAATATCTGCAAATGTGTTGGTAATAATTTTTTTGATTGGTTTAATAAATATTTCTCCATTGTTTATTTCTAAGCTGCCCTTTAATCTTGTATTATTTTCTGTTATATTAGTTAGAGGTCCTTCAAAGTAGATATTGAATTTCCCGTATCCTTTTTTGATAACTATGTTTTCTGTATTGAGTGGTGGATTTAAGGCTGCTAAATTAAATTCTGTTTTAAATCCTCCTTTTAAAAGCGGATTAGTTAAGTTGGAGATTTGTATATTATTTGTTTCAATTGGAATTTGATGCCAATTCCCAATTAGTTTTGATAAGTTGATTGAACTATTTGTATCATGTGGTGCTAGGTTTTTGTTGACCTGATTGTTAAAAGTACCAGCTATATTGGCTGAGGTAAATTGAATTTGTGAATTTCCAATGTTGGTGTTTGTTACCTGCCAATTGGCTATAACAGTTGGTTCCCCACCACTTAAAGGTCCTTTAATAATTGCATTTATATTTAGCGGTTTGGTAATGGTGATTTCTTTTAAGACCCGATTAATATTATTAGTCAGTATTGATTTAGCAGATTGAAAAGGAATATTATTTGTTATAATATTTAAATAAAACAGACCATTTTTTTTCAAATCAAATTGACCAGTAATTTCAAACGGGATTTTACTTATCGTTATATCTATTTTATTTACAGATATTATTTTTTCGATTTTATTATAATCGACTATGTAGTCGCCTTCCAATAGTTGATCTCTTAAAAAACTTCCTTTTTGATGATTAAATATCAATGCCTTTACCGCTATTTTATTTTTGACATTGAATAGTATTTTGCTTTTTGTTTCATTCGTCTTAATATTTAAGGAATGAATTAGGAAATTAAAATCTTTTAACTTTTGATCATCTTTAATACTTATGGTAAAATTGTTTAGTTCTATTTTTTCTGGAAAACTGCTTGAACTTTTATTTTGTTTTTCTTTTACCTCAACAATATTACGTTTACCATCTTTATCAGTGTAAATAAACAATTGTCCATTAGTTAATTTTGTTTTATTAAAAACAATTTGGCCTAATATCAATGGCCAGGTTTTTATCCTAATGGAAATACTTTTAGCTAGAAATAATTTTTGATGGTGTAGATTATATTTTGGTCCCTTAACATCTACATCTTTGAGTTGGATTGATAAATTTGGAAATTGTTCAAAAAGGCTTAATTGAATATCATTTATACTAACTAGACTATTATATTTTACTTCAATAGATTTTCTAGCATCTTCTATTAACTTTTTTTTATTTTGTTGTACATAAATACTTGCAACAAAAAATAGCAATAGTATCAATATCATTATACTTGATACTCCATAAAACAACCATTTAAGAAAACGTTTCAATAACAATTGTTTTCTTGAAGTTAGGTTATCTACCCATGTAAACCATTAGTATTTGAATATCGGATGGATTAACACCACTGATTCTACTGGCCTGCCCTAAAGTGCTTGGTTGTATCTTTTTCATTTTCTGCAATGCCTCATTGGACAGCGCATTCAGTTTATTATAATCAAAGTTTGCTGGTATGACCATGTTTTCGAGGTCACTCATTTTATCTACCAATTGCTGTTCCTTCTCAATATAGCGTTCGTATTTAATTTGGATTTCTGACTGTAATAATGAATCATCTGAAATACCTGAAAGTGAATCCTTTAATATAGGAAGTGCTTCTTGTAAACTATCTAAGGAGACATTCGGTCTCAAAATTATTTTCGATGCTTTTTGTTTCTCTGTTATAGCTGCAGACTGAATGGTAGTTAAGTATTCATTAATTTCAGCCGGTTCAACAGAATAATTTTTAAGCGTCTCTTTAACAAAAGCAACTTCCTCTTTTTTAATTTCTACTGCTTTCATTCTTTCTTCTGAAGCCAATCCGATTTTAAAACTTTTTTCGGTTAATCTTAAGTCGGCATTATCTTGTCTTAAGAGTGTTCTAAACTCTGCCCTACTGGTAAACATTCTATACGGTTCATCAGTTCCCTTATTTATTAGGTCATCAACAAGAACGCCTATATATGCTTCGGATCTTTTAAGAATGAATGGTTCTAAGTTTTTTGACTTTTGGTGTGCGTTTATTCCGGCCATTAAACCCTGACAAGCTGCTTCTTCATATCCGGTAGTTCCGTTAATTTGACCAGCAAAAAATAAATGGCTAATCTGTTTTGTTTCTAGCGCATGTGTTAATTGTGTAGGCATGAAGTAATCATACTCAATTGCATAGCCTGGTCTAAAGATCTTACATTTTTCAAATCCTGGAACCTGTCTTAATGCTGCCATCTGTACTTCTTCTGGTAGAGAAGTTGAAAAACCATTTACATATATTTCGACCGTATCCCAACCTTCGGGTTCTACGAATAATTGATGACGATCTCTATCTGCAAAGCGACTAATTTTATCTTCAATACTTGGACAGTATCTTGGACCAACACCTTCAATTCTACCCTGGTACATGGGTGATCTGTCAAAACCCGTTTTTAATAAGTCGTGTACTGTTTGATTGGTATAAGTAATAAAGCAACTTCTTTGATGCTCAGCTTTTACTCTAGGAATATTCATATAAGAAAAACCAACTATATGTTCGTCTCCTTTTTGTTCTTCCATTTTAGTATAGTCCAAGCTTCTGCCATCTACTCTAGGAGGAGTTCCGGTTTTTAATCGATCACTTTCAAATCCCAACGAAACCAATTGTTCTGTAATTCCTGTTGCTGCTTTTTCTGCTACACGACCACCACCAAACTGTTTTTCCCCAATATGAATTACTCCATTTAAAAAAGTACCGCTGGTGACTACTACAGATTCGGCCATGATTTCGTGGCCAAGACCAGTAATCACCCCACAAGCTTTATTATTTTTAATAATGATTTCTTTTACCATGTCTTGGTAAAAATCTACATTGGGTGTATTCTCTAACCACTCTCTCCATTTAGCAGCAAAAAGCATCCGATCATTTTGTGCCCTCGGGCTCCACATGGCTGGTCCTTTACTCAAGTTGAGCATTCTAAATTGAATCGTACTTAGGTCGGTGATGATTCCACTGTATCCACCCAAAGCGTCAATCTCTCTTACAATTTGTCCTTTTGCAATTCCACCCATTGCTGGGTTGCAACTCATTTGGGCAATTGTTTGCATATTCATGGTAATCAATAAAACAGAACTACCCAAATTGGCCGCTGCTGCCGCTGCCTCACAACCTGCATGGCCAGCGCCCACTACTATTACATCGTATTTTGAAAACATAGTGCAAAGATATTATAGGATAAGCCCTAACCGAATTTTTTTAATATTTCTCTTTCGGTTAATACCGATTTAGCAGATTCCGTTTCAAGGTATTGTTGATACTCTTGATGGGAAAAGCTAGGAATTGCATCCAGTGCTAATTGATTGGTTTGAATGAAATCAAATAGATTGGATGGCGGTGAAACAAACTGTTCGTTAATAATAGACTCCACTTTTTTTATATAGTATATACAACCCCTAAAGGCTGTTTTTTCATAGACCTCTTCAAAGTATTTCTTAGCAAATAATAGGTCGGAGGAACCTCCCAAACCATCTGTTGGAGATACTCGAATATTTAAATAGTTCCAACAAGCTTTTAATTCTTCCTCTGATGTTGTATCAAACCAAGTAACTGGTATGATATGTTCAAACTGCCAGGCTTTTCCAAAGTTCTCCCAAGATAGACCGTTAGAAAACTGTGCTTCAAACCAATTTCTGAGATCTGTTCTGCACAATCCAAAGTATGCTGCGTATTGTTCACTAGGTGCATTTTCAAGCACAAACCGCCTGAATGCCATTTGCCATTTCCTCTTTTCGTTCTGCATATAATCCGTCTAGAATGTAAAGATCAACGTTCCACGTGTCACATCCAAATAATGTTTCAGGGTGGAACGGTTGCCCGTGGAACTATTTGAATTGGTTTTGAAGAAAGCTACACATCAGAATCTAGTTCTTGGGCGCTTCTTGGCAACCCAGTTCTTGTACTATAAGGAATTGATTATTGGGAACTTGCTTCACACTAACCCCAATTTTGGTGTAACTAGAATTGAATAAGTTCTTCCTATGCCCCAAATCTGGTAAATTGATATCTAGATAAAGTAAAAGGAGCGAACTCAACCCATCTTGGTCATTCCCTAAAGAGATGTTTTCACCACTACAGGCTTTGTATCCTACTTTTTTCATTCGATCACTAAAGCTGGATCCATCGGAAGATTGATGACTTACTCTTCCATTGTTCTGGGCAATATCTTCTGCATGCAATTCTGCTGCCTTAGTTAGTTTGACTTCAGGCTCTAAAAAGGGGAGTGGAGCAATTTTACCTAATTCTATAATCAAACTATTGGCATATTTTCCTTTCAAGGTAGGTTGAAGCTTAATAAAAGGAATTAAGGCTTCGTCTCTAAAGGTTTTTGGATACAATCTGGCAAAGTTGGTCCAATAAATAAAGGAACGAGCCGCCTTGCTAGACGAGCGGTAGACCTTATTGTCTTCTAGTTTTTCAACGAGGTCTTTATTTAATTCAATGTTGGGTTCAAAGGGAATATCTTTCAATACTACCTGACTATATTTTTGAGCGCTTATATGGACTGAAACCACTAACAAACAAGCAAGGACCAATACTTTTACATTCATTTTTGGGCTTTAGCTAATAGGTGCAAATACTGGTCCTCTTTCTGCCTCATCAATATAATTTCACTTTTCTTTTTGTCTTTATAGCCACATAAATGAAGCGCGCCATGAAAAAGTACCCGCTGCATTTCATTTTGGTAGGAAACATTTTGTTGATTGGCATTGTCTTTTACCCGATCTATGCTTACATAAATTTCTGCTTCAATAGGTTCACCTGGTTCGTTTAACCCGAATGTGATGATATCGGTGTAATAATTATGTTGAAGAAAGTCTTGATTAATTTTCAAGAGCATATCGTCGGAACAAAAAATATAATTAATGACGCCCAGCTCCCTTTTTTCTTTTTTAAAAATGGATGCAATAAAAGATTTTAGGCCTGTTTTGTTTTGAAATACAAAAGGGCGATCACCGGTTCTAAAATTGATTTTGGTCATAGTTGGTTATTACTCCAAAATTCGTAACAAAACCAATACGGGCTAGATTACCTTTACCATATAATCGGAAATATGAAAAGATTGTCTGAATTGACAGCGGGGCAAAAAGGTATCATCGATTCATTTGAGAAGGACGAGATTTTTATCAAACTCATGGAAATGGGATGTGTGCCGGGTGAAAAAGTGAAAGTAGAACAGATTGCTCCACTAGGCGATCCTATTTCAATCTGCGTATCTGGTTATAGATTGAGCCTAAGATTAAGTGAGGCAAACAGTATTTTTGTAACCGAGGATTTGTCTTAATAAATTGATAATCAACAAGTTAGATGAAAATTGGCCTCTACTTTGGATCCTTTAATCCCATACATACCGGCCATTTGATTATAGCCAGCCATGTTTTAAACGAAACCAATCTACAACAAGTTTGGTTTGTGGTGTCGCCCCAAAATCCCTTTAAACAAGAACATAGTTTACTCAACGAATACCATCGATTACACTTAGTGCAGTTAGCCGTGGAAGATGACACTAGACTAAGGGCATCCGATATGGAGTTTAAATTGCCCAAGCCTTCTTACACAATAGACACTTTGGTTTATTTGAAGGAGAAATACCCGCAACATCAATTCACCATTATTATGGGAAGCGATAGTTTTCAGAATTTACCCAAATGGAAAAACGCATCATTATTAATTAGTGATTATGAATTCATTGTTTATAATCGTCCTGAATTTTTGGTCACCAATAAACATGATGCGCGCGTAACAATTTTAGATGCACCTTTATTAACCATTTCTGCTACTCATGTTCGGGATAATATTAAAGCAGGAAAAAGCATAAGATACTTGGTACCTGATAAAGTGCGCGAATACATTGAAGCCAATAAATATTTTAAATAAAATAGTATGAGAAAAATATTTCTATTCATTTTTATTACCAGCACTATAAATGCATTTGCCCAACCCTTAACGGTTGACCATATTATGCGCGATCCTAAATGGATGGGAACTTCTCCCTCTAATGCATTTTGGAGCAACGATAGTAAGACGGTTTATTTTAACTGGAATCCACAAAAAAATAGTTCAGATTCTTTATACGCATTTTCAATTAATGGAACTGCGCCAGAGAAAGCCAACAATTCAATTATAGAACGCAATAGCGCACTAAATAACGCCATTTATAATTTGGCCGGAACACAAATGGTGTATGCGTTTCGTGGCGATATTTATTGGACGGAAATTAAAACCAATAAAACCATTCGGGTAACACAAACAGAAGAGCAAGAAAATAATCCTTCATTTATTATGAATGATGAGTGGATTGTTTTTACTAAGTCTCCCAATTTATTTGCTTGGCATACCAAAACTGGGGTACTCATGCAACTGACCAATATTGGTTCCGGTGGGAGCGCAACTGCAGGAAACTTCAATCGCGCCGCGGCTATGATCAACACACAAACCCAAGATGGTTGGTTACAAAAACAACAGTTGGATTTATTTGAAGTGCTTAAAGAAAGAAAAGATAAAAGAGAGCAGCGAGCTAATTATGTAAGAAATAATCGAATTGTTTACAATGATACCATAAAGAGAATTTCGACTGATGGTAAAATGATGCAAGGGCTACAAATTAGTCCAGATGCGCGTTTCGTGACTTATCGATTGTATCAGGCACCTTCTGGTAATAAGGCTACCATTGTTCCAGATTATGTGACCGAGTCGGGATACACTACGGATTTAAATACTAGAACCAAAGTGGGTAACGCATTGGGCAAGTTTGATTTTTATGTTTGGGATCGTATGCGCGATACCTTGATGCAAATAAAAACGGATGCAATTCCAGGTATACAAGACTTGCCAGATTATGCAAAAGATTATCCAAAAAGATACGAAGGAAAAAAACCCACGAATAGACCTGTAGTAATATATGGTCCTTATTGGAACAGCAATGCAAGCTTTGCAATAGTTGATATTCGTTCTCAAGACAACAAAGACCGTTGGATCATGCAATTGGAAGCGGCAAGCGGAAAATTATTACCCATCGACAGACAAAGAGACAATGCATGGATTGGTGGACCAGGAATTGGCGGTGGAAACTTTGGTACCAAAATTGGCTGGATCAATAATGACCAGTTTTATTTTCAAAGCGAAACTTCGGGCTATTCACACTTATATGTATTCGATGTAAAAACACAAAACAAAAAAGCATTAACGGCCGGTAATTATGAAGTGCAAGATTTGAGATTGAGCAAGACCAAACAGCATTTTTATTTATTGACCAATGAAACACATCCTGGAAAATTAAATTGGTATCGAATTAAAACGGATGGTACTGCAAAAGAAAGAATCACGGCATGGGAAGGTGGATATGAAGTAAGCATGAGCCCAGATGAAAAATGGATTGCATATCGCTACTCATATATTAATAAGCCTTGGGAATTATTTGTACAAGAAAATGCGCCGGGCAAAAAACCGATACAGGTTACTAATTTGTCTATGAGCGATGAATTTAAAAAATACGATTGGAAAGAAGCAAAAGTGACAACGATTCCTGCACGCGATGGGCAATCCATTTATGCAAGAATTTACGAACCTACTGATTCAAAGAAAAACGGTGCTGCTGTATTTTTTGTTCACGGTGCTGGCTACTTACAAAACGTGCATTATTGGTGGAGTAGTTATTTCAGGGAATACATGTTCAATAATTTATTGGTAGAGAAAGGGTATACTGTAATTGATATCGACTATAGAGCCAGCAGTGGATATGGAAGAGATTGGCGCACAGGCATCTACCGACATATGGGTGGAAAGGATTTAACTGATCATGTAGATGCCGCGGATTTCTTGGTAAAAAATTATGGCATTGATAAAAATCGAATTGGTTTGTATGGTGGATCTTATGGAGGCTTTATTACATTGATGGGATTGTTTACTACACCAGATGTATTTAAAGCGGGTGCTGCATTAAGACCTGTGACCGATTGGGCACATTACAATCATGGCTATACTGCCAATATATTAAATGAACCTGTGCAAGATTCTATTGCTTATGCAAAATCTTCACCCATCAATTTTGCAGCAGGTTTAAAAAATCATTTATTGATTTGTCATGGTATGGTAGATGTGAATGTGCATTTTCAAGATGTTGTGCGTTTATCTCAAAAATTAATTGAACTTAAAAAAGAAAATTGGGAATTAGCGGTTTACCCAATGGAAGATCATGGCTTTGTAGAGCCTAGTAGTTGGACGGATGAGTATAAAAGAATTTTGAAATTATTTGAAGAGAAGCTTAAAAAATAATTGAACCATGTTACCAAATCATGAACACAAGGTTATGATAATGTAACCATATAATTATCAAATAGTTAAGAAGGGCTGTCCAGTGGACGGCCTTTTTTATTGCAGTATACATTCGCGCAGAATAAACAAAACTGCATTATGAAAAACATTTTTTTAAAAACAGCAAGGGTGCTCACACTGGTTTTAGTGTTGATGCAAACAACCTTTGTTTATGCGCAATCTCTGGCCGATTTAACAGGGACGGTTCTAAATGAAAAAGGAGATCCGTTGTCAAGTGTGACGGTTTTGCTCCAAACCAAAGGAGCAGGAAATCAAACAGTAACAACCAACGAAAAAGGGAATTATACTTTTAAGCAATTAGCTATTGGCAACAAATACAATTTGACATTTTCTTATGTTGGTTTTACTCCAATTGCTCAAACAATCACTATTAATAAAACGGGTAACAATATTGTTACTAGAATGAACTCATTATCTAGTGAATTGAATGAAGTAGTAGTAACTGCATTAGGAATTAAGAAGCAGGAGAAAGCATTGGGCTATTCTGCTCAAACCATGAAAGAGGGAGATGTATTAGATGCTCGTTCAAATAACTGGGTAAGCTCATTATCAGGAAAAGTAGCAGGATTGAATTTGTATTCTGCGGGGTCAGGGCCAGGTGGTTCTGTACGTGTTTCTTTAAGAGGAGACGCTTCTATGAATCCTGATGGAAACAACGCATTGATTGTATTAGATGGTGTGCCCATGAATGGTGGTGGAACCAGTTCAGGAGTAGGTAATGCGTATGGTGCTGGATCAGGTTCAGATGTACCTGTAGATTTTGGCAATGGTGTATTAACCCCCTAATTCTTGGATTAATTGATAGCAAAGGTTTGACATTTTTGGTTAATAATGTGATTTTTTCTTGTGTTTTCCAACAAAGGGCTCATATTTTGTAAGTGCCAGGTGTCCCAAACGGATTGCGGTGTTTTCATATTTAATGAGCCATGTATTCGTTTTGTGTTATAAAATTCAACATAGTTGCTCATGATTAATTTAGCTTCATAATAACTGTTTAATTCAAAACGCTCAACTACTTCTGATTGCAAAATACTGTGGTAAGCTTCAATGTAACTATTTTCTTGCGGGGTAGCAATATGAGTAAACTCTTGTTTAGCTTCTTCACTTGATAAATATCTTTTTACGCTATTTGCTAAAAATTGTGAGCCATTGTCATTTCGGATATTTACACCTTTAATTGGATGCTGTTGATTAATTCTCCTAAAGATATTAATCACATCAATTTGTTTAATACTGCGTTGAAGTACCCACGCTATTATTTTTCTGGTAAAGACATCAATTACGCTTAGCAAATAATACCAACGTTTTTCACCATGTATCCAAATGTATTTTATATCTAAACATAGATAATCCATTGGGCATGTTGCATTGATTTTTCGATGTTTAACAAATTCACGCTTACCGGTGGTTTTTATGACTTTGCCAAGTAATAAGTTACGCTCATTCATTAAACGATATACTTTCTTATCATTAATAATGAAGTTGGATTGGCGTAAAGACGCTGTTACTTTCTTATACCCATAACAAACAAACTCTTTGCCTAAAAGCTCTTTAATCGTGGTAACAATGTCTTCATTTAAAACCATCTTGCCATTTACCATGCTAGTGTATAAACTTGGTTTAGCCCCTGGCTTTCCTTCCAATGGTTTATAATGATAACTGCTTAGTGGCAATTGAACCCATTGACATAAACTTTTGAGACTAATCTTTTGTTGATACTGATGTACCATTGCTATCTTGGCTTGATTTGAATAGGAGTTTTTTTTAGCAACTCGCCCTTCACTTCAAGCTCTAGTGCTTGACGGGCTATGATGCGTTTTAAACGCTCATTCTCCTCTTCCAATGCTCTTACCTGTGGATCAACTCGGTTGTACTGAGGCTTCAAGCCTGCAGCCCCTTTTGTTAAATATCGTTCCTTCCACTTAGATATCAGTGATGGAGATAAATTGTACTTACGACTCGTTTCAACTGTCCCTTCTCGCTCTGCTTCTTGCAAAATAGAAAGGCGCTCTTCTGGGCTAAATTTGCGGTTTACTCTTGACATGTTTCCTAAAGTTATGATTACAAAATTGATTTTAATTTTGAATCCAGTCCTTTAGGGGGTTAATACATATTAAAAGGACCAGGTGCAACGGCTTTGTACGGTAGCCGTGCAGCCAATGGAGCTTTATTAATTACTACTAAATCTGGTGCCAGAAAAGACAAGGGTATTGGTGTTTCATTCAATTCGAATGTGAGCATGAACACCGTATTAAGATGGCCAGATTACCAACACGAATATGGTCAGGGTACGGGTAGAGCGTTGAATGCTGCAGGAGAAAAATATTATAGCTATGGTGCTTCAGCTGATGGAGGAAGTACCAGCGGAACCAGTAGTGCATTTGGTCCAAGATTTAATGGTCAACAATATTTTCAATATGATCCCAATGTAGAGGGGCAGTCTGCAACCAGACTTCCATGGGTAGCAAAACCAAATAATATCAAAGATTTTTGGAGAACTGGTTCTACCATCACCAATAATATTTCTTTGGAAAGCGGCAATGAAAATGGATCAGTAAGGGCTTCTTTAACCCATTCAAAAAATGAATGGATCATGCCGAATACTGGTTTTGAAAGAATGACTGCTGCATTAAGCGTTAGTCAAAAAGTATCTGAGAAATTAAAGTTTGTTGCTAAAGTAAACTATACGAATAAGTCTAGTGATAATTTACCTGCAACTGGTTACAATAACCAGTCTATTGCCTATTTCATGACTTTCCAAAACCCCAATGTAGACTTAAGTTGGTATAGGCCTATTTGGAAAAAAGGGCAGGAGCAAGTAGATCAGGTTCACCCATTCAGTAGTTTTATTGATAATCCGTATTTGATTGCTTATGAAATGACCAATGGAGTTAAGAGCAATGCCTTCTTAGCAAATATGGCGGCAACTTATACCATCAACAAAAAATTTGATTTAATGCTTCGCTCTGGTATTGATTTATCTAGCGAAATTAGAAAGCAACAAAGACCCTATTCATCTGCGAATTATTTGAGAGGGTTTTACAAAGAGCAAAATATTCAAGATTACGAAATCAACAGCGACTTCTTATTGTCTTATAAAGACAAGATTGGATCTGATATTAATGTAACAGCTTCTGTTGGAGGAAATGCAATGAGCACCAACTATAACAGAATGGATGCAAGTGTAATTGGATTGGTCATCCCTGGTGTTTATATGCTAAGCAATGGTGTTGGTACACCAGAAGTAGTGAATATTGCTAGAAATAAAAAAGTAAACTCACTATACGGTACTGCTTCTTTCGCCTATAAGAATAAATGGTTTGTGGATGTAACAGGAAGAAATGATTGGTCTAGTACTTTACCTGTTCAAAACAATTCTTTCTTTTATCCCTCTATTAATACCAGTGTTATCTTAAGTGATATTTTACAATTACCAGCTGCGGTATCATTTGCTAAATTCCGTTTGTCTGCTGCACAAGTGGGTAACGATACCGATCCTTACAAAACCAGTAAATATTATGGTACTAGCCCATTCCCTGGTTCTGGATCTGTACCAACTTTATTGCATAACGTAAATTTTAAACCAGAAATTTCTACCAACTATGAAGCGGGTTTAGATATCCGTTTATTCAAAAGCAGATTGAACTTAGATTTAACGGTTTATAGTAATACCACTCGCAACCAAATTTTAGAAGTACCGATGGATCCAACTACGGGTTATGCCAGAGCGGTCTTAAATGCAGGAGCGGTAAGAAACCAAGGGATAGAAGTAGTTCTATCTGGAAGTATTATCAAAAATAAAAACTTTAGCTGGAATACCATTTTAACTTGGGCTAAAAACCAGAACCGAGTAATGGAATTAGCAGAGGGTATGGAAGGTAAGCAAGATATTGGTTACGGTGGTAATGCTACCATTCAAGCTAGAGTGGGCGGCACAACTGGAGATATTTATGGATTTGGATTTGTGCGTTCTCCAGATGGACAAATCGTTTACAATACAACAGGGTTACCAGCACGACCTCAAGAAATTCAATATATCGGTTCTGCTTATGCAGACTGGAAGGGTGGATTAAGAAATGAATTCACTTACAATAATTTCAGATTTAGTTTTTTAATTGATGGACAATTAGGTGGTATGATTTATTCTCAGAGCCATCACAAAATGATGGAGCAGGGTAAATTGAAATCTACTTTAGCTGGTCGTGAAGAGAATTTCATTATTGGTGCAGGTGTTGTACAAAATCCTGATAAATCATATTCACCAAACACGAAGAAAGTATTACCTGTTGAATATTATGGTGATTACTACAGAAGAGCAAACGTAGAGTCTAATTCATTTGATGCTTCTTATTTAAAATTGCGTGAAGCAAGATTGGAATATAATTTCCCTAAATCTATTCTAGGTAAGTCTTTCTTTAAGCAATTAAGTGTTGCATTATACGGAAGAGATTTATTGATGATTACCAGCTTCCCCATATTTGATCCAGAAACTGCAGCATTAAATGGTTCTACCATTTTGCCAGGAGTAGAAATGGGCCAATTGCCTTCTAGCAGAACCATTGGAGCAAATATTACTGTGAAATTTTAATTCAATCACAATTGTAATCAGCCCTTCAAATACCTAAAAAAAAATCATGAAAAATAAATTATCTATAGTCTTATCCTTATTGATGCTATTATTTATGGCGTCATGCACAAAGAATTTTGAGGAAGTTAATACCGATCCTAATCGAGTTAATAAAATTAGCCCGGGTACATTATTGAATCCAATTTTATATGAAGTATCGTCATTTAATATGCGAAAAGCAGATGACTTTACTTTTAACCTCATGCAAGATATGTTGCCGTTTCCAAGTGTATCGGGCGGTGTTCATCGTTATGATATTACGGAAACAGCGGGTAATTCTACTTGGACTACATATTACAGATGGTTAACCAATGTGAAAGAAATGTACAAGGCTTCTGTGGAGCAAAACGATCCCAATTACCAGGCCATTGCAATGACATTGAATGCGATGATGTATTCTAACCTAACCGATTGTTTTGGGGATATTCCTATGGAAGAAGCAACTAGAGGCGACGAAGGAATTTTTAGACCAAAGTTTACCACACAACAAAAAGTGTATGAAAAAATTATTGCAGATTTAGATTCAGCCAATAATTTATATGTAACTACAAAGCCAATGATTTATGGAACAGAAATGTTGTTTGCAAATAGTGTAATCAGTTGGAAAAGATTCACCAACTCTTTGCAAATGCGTTTGTTGTTGCGTTTATCTAAACGTACCGAAATGGGTACATTGGCCAAACTCAGAACCATTGTAGATAATCCAACAAAGTATCCAGTATTTACTTCCAATGATCAGGCAGCTATTGTGAAACTTTCAGGTGTTACGCCATTTGTTTCTCCTTGGGGAAGAGCAATAGACTTTACCACGTTTAGAGCAGCGGGTTTATTTTTTACAGATAATTTAAATGATTTCAATGACCCTAGAAGAGCAAGATTATTAACGCAAGCAAGAAATAAAATTGGCAATGCCAATATTGGATACAAAGGTATTCCGAGTGGATATGCTGGAAGCGATAACCAGTTTGATTATATTCCTTCTAATATGAATATTGCTTTAGTTACTGCTCCTATGAATGTAGTATTAATGCCTTATGCAGAAGTAGAAATGATTAAAGCGGAGTTAGAGTTCAGGAACAATAATACTGCAGCTGCAAAAGCAGCGTACGAAAAAGGTGTAAAAGCATCTATTGAACAAATGGGTGCAGTAATGCCAACAGATTATTTTACCAATGCAAAAGCAGCTTATAACGGAACGCTAGAGCGAATTATGTTACAGAAATATTATGCTTTATTCTTTACCGATTTTCAACAATGGTTTGAATACCGCAGAACAGGATTTCCTGTAATGCCCAAAGCTGCAGGCATGTTAAATAATCAAGTCATGCCGGTTCGTTACAGATATCCACCTGCTGTACAAAGTACCAATACTACCAATTATGATTTAGCAGTTCAGGCAATGGGCGGAGACAATATCAATATTAAAGTTTGGTGGGAGAAATAAAAAATACGCAAATGAAAAGAAGAAACTTTTTAAGAAACTTAGGTTTTACTGGTGGCATATTTGCATTGCCTTCTGTTATATCTGAAACGAATGCTGCAGCATTTGAAAAAGAAAATGAACTGGTAGTTAAAGGCAAAGTCATTAGCGAAGGAAAGGGAATTGCTGGTGTTGTTGTTACCGATGGTACACAGGTTTTTAAAACGAATAATAAAGGAGAGTATCAATTCACTGTTAAGGAAAATGCTGATTTTGTTTACATTAGTTCGCCTGCTGGATATGCGTTTGATCATGAAAATTATATAGCTCGCTTTTTTGTTCCAGTAAAAGGAAAGCGAGGAACATTGAATCACGATTTCGTATTAACCAAACTCAACACCAACGACCTGCAACATAATTTTGTAGTATGGGCCGATACACAAATGATTTCTGCATCAGACTGCGAACAGTTAAAAGCGACTACGGTACCCGACTTTAAAAAATTAATGCAACAATACCCTGCCAATACTTTGTTCCACGGTATTGGATGCGGAGACTTGGTATGGGATAAGTTTGAGTTCTTTAAAGATTATAAAGAAGCGATTGCCATGACGGGCGTTCCTTTTTATAATGTGATTGGGAATCACGATATGGATTTGAATTCAAGAACGGATGATTATTCTGCAGAAACTTTTAAAGAACAATTTGGACCCACTTACTATTCTTTTAATAGAGGCGCTATTCATTATGTAGTATTAGATGATGTGTTTTTTATTGGTACCGCTAAAAAGTATATTGGTTATTTAACAGAGAATCAATTGGCTTGGTTAGAAAAAGATTTGCAAATGGTTGCGCCGGGAACAACCGTGGTTGTGAGTTTACATATTCCCACATTTACTGGTGCACCAAAGCGAAATAAAAAAGAAGAGGACTTTGGCGGCACGGTTTCGAACAGAAAAAAATTATACAGTTTATTAGCTCCTTACAAAGTACATATTCTATCGGGCCATACGCATTTTAATGAAAGTTGGGAGGATGGAAATATGATGGAGCATAATCACGGCACTGTTTGTGGTGCTTGGTGGACGGGTCCAATTTGTGGGGATGGAACCCCGAGAGGTTATGGTGTGTATGAAGTAAATGGTAGTGATATCAAATGGTATTACAAGAGTACCGAAAAAGAAGCCAATCACCAGTTGCGTATTTATCCAAAAGGATATGCCAAAGCCTATCCTGAAGAAATGGCGGTAAATATTTGGAACTGGGATGCTAAGTGGACCATTGAGTGGTTTGAAGATGGGGTATCAAAAGGAACTCCAGAACAAAGAGTTGCCAAAGACCCTTGGGCCATTGAATTATATGAGGGTCCATCGCTCCCCCAAAAACATAAGTTCATTGAACCTACATTAACCGAGCATTTGTTTTTTATAAAGCCATCTGCAAGTGCAAAATCAATCAAAGTAAAAGCCACCGATCGATTTGGAAAAATTTTTGAAGAAGCGATAATGATCAGTTGATATCTGGGGGCAGACATCAAAAAAAGGGCACCGTTATCTAGCGGTGCCCTTGTCAATTATATAAGTGAATATTTTACTCTCGATAAAATCTATCTATTCATGCTGGCCAAAAACTCTTCGTTGCTTTTGGTTCCGCGCATACGCTTGAGTAATTCATTCATGGCTTCTTCAGGATTCATATCATTTAAGAATACACGAAGAATATTCATTCTTTGTAGTACATCTTTATCTAATAATAAATCATCTCTACGAGTAGAAGAACCCACTAAATCAATGGCAGGGAAAATACGCTTATTGGCTAATTTTCTTTCCAACTGTAATTCCATATTACCTGTACCCTTGAATTCTTCAAAAATTACTTCGTCCATTTTGCTACCAGTTTCTACCAAGGCAGTTGCTAAAATGGTTAATGATCCACCATTCTCAATTTTACGAGCTGCTCCAAAAAACTGTTTGGGTTTTAGTAAGGCGTTGGCTTCCACTCCCCCACTTAATACTTTACCACTTGAAGGGGCAACGGTATTATGGGCTCTAGCCAAACGAGTAATTGAATCTAATAAAATCACTACATCATGACCGCACTCTACCAATCGTTTTGCTTTTTGCAAAGCAATGGCGGAAACCTTTACGTGCTTTTCAGCGGGCTCATCAAAGGTTGAAGCAATTACTTCCGCATTAACGCTGCGCTCCATATCGGTAACTTCCTCAGGACGCTCATCAATTAACACCACCATCAAATAACACTCTGGGTGATTGGCAGCAATGGCATTGGCCACTTCTTTCAACAACATGGTCTTACCCACTTTTGGTTGAGCTACAATCAATCCACGCTGGCCCTTACCTATTGGAGTGAATAAATCAATAATACGGGTGCTATAGTTGGTAGGAGAAGTAAATAAATTCAGTTTCTGAAAAGGAAACAAAGGTGTTAGGTAATCAAAAGGTACGCGATCACGCACTTCGTCGGGGCGCTTACCATTGATGAAATCAACTTTTAAAAGGGCAAAATATTTTTCACCTTCTTTAGGAGGACGAACAGACCCAGTAACCGTATCACCAGTTTTTAAACCAAATAATTTGATTTGAGAAGGAGATACATATACGTCATCTGGAGAAGACAAATAATTGTAATCGGAAGAACGTAAGAAACCATATCCATCAGGCATCATTTCTAACACACCTTCACCAGGAATTACGCCTTCAAATTCAATATTGAAAACAGGTTCTTTTTTAACAGGCTGGTGTCTAGGACGCTCTTGCTGTAAAGTGGTTTCAGGAGCTTGCGCCGCTTCCCCATTATTGTCGCTGGCTTCCAGAGTTTGAATAATGGCTGCAGCTATATTAGCTGTTGGGTCATTTTCTACTTGATCATTCTTATTAGTGTCATCAGATTCAGTAGGTTTTTCTAATCTAGGTCTTGGCCCAGGCCCAACCGGTCCTTTTTTAGGTGGCATGGCTTTTTTGATGGGTCGGCTAGGTCCTGCTGGTTCGTTGTTTTTTATTTCAGGGGGATTAGAAGCCACTACAGGCACAGGTGTTGGAGCGGCTTTTGTAACTTTCGCTATAGGCGCTGGTGGCGCTTCTTGCATTACTTCTGCCTCTTCTGTAGAACCAGTAGATGTTTTAAAATTAACGGCCTTCTTAGGACGACCCGCTTTTTTAGGTGCACCATTTTCTTTCGCGGTACTTTCTTGTACAGCTTGCGAATCAAGGATCTTGTAAATCAAGCCTTGTTTGTCTTGTTTTTTTGCACCAGTAATTTTTAAACGTTCTGCTATATCCAGTAACTCTGGTAGTAGCATGTCATTTAACTGAAGAATGTCATACATAAATGGAAAAATTGTTTGGGGGGTATCAAATTCAAACTATAAAAAAGGTTAATCCAGTCTAAGGAAAAAAAGCTCAGAAAGGTTAATTGGGTTGATTTGGAAAGAGAGTAACTGAAAATTTGGAGCTCAATAACGGGCTAATCAGCATTGTTTCCACTGCAATGTTACTAAATATTTAATAAATACTAAAAAATGCTTTAATTGTTTTTTAGATAGATGGTTTGAGAAGGAAAGGCAAATTCAATTTGTTTCTCTTTAAAACAGCTGGCAATAGCTAAACATATTTCCTGATGGATGTCCATATATTTAATAAAATCGTCACTTAAAACAAAGTATACAATTTCAAAATTGATGCTAGAATCTGCAAATGACAGCAAATGGCATCGGATTAATTCAGTATCTGTTGTATTATTGATGATATCTTTTATTAATTGAGGTATTTCAGCTAGTAACAAAGGGTTTGTATCATAAGTAACCCCGATCGAAAATATTTTTCTTCTTTTTTCTAACCGCTTAAAGTTTTTGATAGTCGCTTTTACAATTTCTGAATTGGGCATAATTAATTGCTCACCACTTATGCTTCTAATGCGAACCGTTTTTACGCCAATCTTCTCAATGGCCCCTTGCTCAGCACCCACTACAACAAAGTCTCCCACTTCAAAGGGTTTGTCAAAAAATATGACGAAATAACTAAATAAATCACCCAAAATATTTTGGGCGGCAAGCGCTATGGCAATACCCCCCACTCCTAATCCAGCAATGATGGTGGTAATATCGTAACCAAGATTACTTGCTAAAAAAAGAATACCTAAAAACCAAAATACAACTTTAAGTACGGTCAGAATTCCCGTTAACTGCTTCATTCTTTCGGAAGGCTCACCCTTTATATCCATATAGGTCTTTACACCATAATAAAGGGCATAATTGATCATATTAACCACAAAAATCATGGTAACCAAACTTACAGCTACACTTAGCACTTTGTCTGCTTTAGTAGAAATGGTTAGAAGCTGAATTAGGTAATAATTCAATATTAAATAAACAATTGGTACAGCAAAACGATCAAAAGCACTTACTAATACATCGTCAAACTGATTGGTAGTATTGGCAGCCCATTTTTGTAATTTTTTAACTGCTATTTTTTTGATGATTCTTAAAAGTATCCAGGTAAGAAACATGCCTCCTACTACTATAAAATATTTCTCTAAACTGTTGCCCCAATAAATCGTATCTAAAATTTTTTGCATAATAATCTGTTTTATTCAACCTGAATCGCTAAAAGGGTAATAGCTAGGCACTTGATTGTCTTATATTTGCAAAAACCTTGCCCAAAAAGCAAATAATTGTAAAAAGATGTTTAACACTAGAATCAAGATAAAAACGCTGTTGGCAGATGGTAAGCCAGGAGATCAGGTAACTGTAATGGGATGGGTGCGAACTTTTCGCAACAATCAGTTTATAGCTTTAAATGATGGCAGTACCAATAATAATTTGCAAGTAGTAGTAGCGTTGGGCTTATTAGACGATGAAACGTTGAAAAGAATTACAACAGGTGCATCACTGAAAGTAATAGGAGAAGTGGTGGAGAGTGTAGGTAAAGGACAGACCATAGAAGTGAAAGCAGTAACACTAGAAATACTAGGAGACTCAGATGCAGAGAAGTATCCGCTCCAACCCAAAAAACATAGTTTAGAATTCTTAAGAGAGAAAGCGCATTTGCGTTTTCGTACCAATACATTTGGTGCGGTTTTTCGTATTCGTCATTCATTGGCATTTGCAGTACACCAATTTTTTAATCAAAAAGGTTTTGTGTATTTGCATACGCCCATCATCACTGCAAGTGATGCAGAGGGTGCTGGTGAAATGTTTAGGGTTACTACATTACCAATGGATGGCTCTGCACCAAAAGATGCAGCAGGTAATATTGATTACACAGAAGATTTTTTTGGAAAGAGTACCAACCTTACGGTGAGTGGACAATTAGAAGGAGAATTAGGCGCCATGGCATTCTCAGAAATTTATACATTCGGACCAACATTCAGGGCAGAGAATTCGAATACAACCCGCCACCTGGCTGAGTTCTGGATGATTGAGCCTGAAATGGCTTTTCATGATATTGAAGACAATATGAACTTGGCAGAAGAATTTATTCAATACCTGATTCGTTATGCAATGGAGCATAATAAAGAAGATTTGGAATTCTTAGACCAGCGTTTAGCAGAAGAAGAAAAACAAAAGCCACAGAACGAACGCGCAGAAATGGGTTTATTAGATAAATTGAATTTTGTTATTAGCAATCAGTTTGAGCGCATCACTTATACTGAAGCCATTCAAATTTTATTGGATAGTCCAGCTTACAAAAAGAAGAAGTTCAAGTACGATGTTAGTTGGGGAATTGATATGCAGAGTGAGCACGAACGTTACTTAGTAGAGAAGCATTTTAAAAAACCAGTTATTGTAACAGGGTATCCAGCAAAAATCAAAGCATTTTATATGCGTTTGAATGATGGATGTGAGCCAGGTAAGGAAACGGTAGCTGCGATGGATATTCTTGCACCAGGTATTGGCGAAATAGTAGGTGGTTCACAAAGAGAAGAGCGTTTAGAAAAGCTAGAAGCGAGAATGGCAGAAATGCATATTCCTGCGGAGGAAATGAGCTGGTATTTAGATACACGCCGCTTCGGAACCGTACCACACGCGGGTTTTGGCTTGGGATTTGAGCGAATGGTACAGTTTGTAACCGGGATGACCAATATCAGAGATGTGATTGCATTTGCAAGAACTCCAAAGAATTGCGAATTCTAAAGAAAAATAATGGTGGATAATGCGTGAATAACCATTCCACTCCTTATATTTGCAGCCCCGAAGGGGAAATATCTACGGAAGGTGCGGTAGCTCAGTCGGTAGAGCAAAGGACTGAAAATCCTTGTGTCGCCGGTTCGATCCCGGCCCACACCACCACCAAGACCTCAACAGCAATGTTGGGGTTTTTTGTTATATTAATACTCAATAACTAATTATATCGAGTATATTATTATTTATTCTTTTCTATGTAATGATAAGTGCAAATTATTGGGTTGTTCAAAAACATGAGCAACAAGCCAATGAAATAGCTGAATTACTTTCCCCTAAATATTTTTCTAATAAGCTGACGGGTAAACTATACACTGTTCCGAAATATTAAGTGTTATAATCTTGCAGGTCATATGACTTTGGCTTTTGTTAGTAGACAATATTAAGAATAACAACCATAAGTGATTTGATACCCATATTTATATCCATAAATATTCATAAATGGAGTTTAATAGAAATAATCACTATGATTTAATATTTCGTGTATTTTTAGTTAAAGTCCAGTGAGAATGGAGCCAACCCCACCATCCATTACAATAGAGTTTCAAACACTCTATTCTATTTATCAATCTTTACCGCAGCCCACTTTCATATGGAAGTATGAAAATGATGATTTTCAATTAGTAGGGTTTAATCAAGCAGCCACAAAATTTGCAAGCAACCAAATTGATCAGCTTCTAAATAAAAAAGCAAGTGAATTATATAAAAACGATCAAGAAGTAATTGACGACCTACACCGTTGTTTAAAAGAAAAGACTTCTTTTCAAAAGGAAATTAATTACCATTTTAAAAGTAAGGATTCAGATAAATACATTCATGTTCATTATGTATATGTAAATGATCAAATAGTTATTGTTCAACCTGAAGAAATAACGGAAAGAAAAATACTAGAACAGCAAATCATTGAGAGTGAAAACAGGTTCCATAGTCTAGCAGATAATTCCTTAGTAGGAACTTTCATTATTAAGAATAACGTTTATACATATATCAATAAAGAGTTTGCCAAAATATTTGGTTTTTCTATTGATGAAATTATTGGAAAGCAACAAGAGGATTTGTTTGTAGAAGAAGATAGCGTCATTTTGCAACAATACCTATCTGAAAATATTGGTAATGAAAAAAAGCATTCCTGCGAAATAAGGGGAATACACCAAAATAATTCAATCATTGATATTGAGTTTTTTGGAACTATTAAAACCATCAATGGTCAAGTAGCTATCTTAGGAGCGGTTTTAGATATTACGGAACGAAAAAAATCTGAACATAGGTTGCTGGAAGCTCAATCGGCTGCTAAAGTTGGTAGTTGGGAAACAGACTTATCAAATTTAAGCGTGTATTGGTCCGATGAAACATTCTCCATTTTTGAGTTAGATAAAAATATTTTTCAACCAACCCATAGTTCATTTTTAGATATTGTTCATCCAGAAGATAGAAAAAAAGTAGATGAAGCATTTAGGGCTTCTTTTACTTCATCAGATTATGACACTATTCAGCATAGAATTATTACTCCCAATGGAAAAATAAAATTTGTTGAGGAAAGATGGAAGGTTTCTTTTGATATGAACAATGAACCTATTAGGGTTTTTGGCACTTGTCAGGATATTACGGAAACGATTCAATATGAGGAAAAGTTGGCACTGTCTTCATTGATAGTTAACTCGTCACATGATGTAATTCTGAGTATTACTTTGGATGGAACCATTACTTCATGGAACAAGGGTGCTGAAAAAGTGTTGGGTTATAGTGATAAAGAAGCAATAGGTCAATCAATTTACATGCTAATTCCACCTGAGCTACACGAAGAAGAAATAAATATTACTGCTAGCATAAAAGAGAAAAAAGTAATTGATCGATATGAAACAGTAAGAATTAAAAAAGATGGAACTATTGTGGATGTTTCTTTAACAGTTTCTCCTATAGTAAATGAATTTAATCAAGTAATAGGGGCATCTAAAATCATGCGGGATATATCTGCTCAAAAGGTAAGTGAATATGAGAAAGCCCAAATGATGAACGATTTAATACAGCGCAATAAAGACCTTGAACAGTTTGCTTATATTGTTTCTCATAATCTTCGTGCGCCGGTTGCTAATATTATCGGCGTAACCAATTTTATGAAAATGCCTGATATTCAACCAGAGGAAAATACTCAAATGGTCAGCGCCTTAAATAAATCTGTTGTGGCACTGGATAACGTAATAAAAGACTTAAGTCTAATATTGCAAATTAGAAGAGAAATTAATGAACAGAAAACATTGATACTGTTTTCTGTAATAATGGATGAGATTCAACTTGCTATAGAAAATTTAATCCAAAAAGAAAGTGTGGAATTTGTCTTAGACTTTTCAGAAATAGATGAAATTAATTCTATAAAATCTTATATCTATAGTATTTTTTATAATTTGATTTCAAACAGTATTAAATACAAACAACTCGATGTTCAACCCATCATTAAAATAAAGTCTTACTTGCTTGATAAGCAAATTGTTCTTGTTTTCAAAGACAATGGTTTGGGTATTGATCTTAAAAAGAACAAAGACACGGTATTTGGTTTGTATAAGCGATTCCACTCTCACACAGAAGGGAAAGGAATGGGGCTATTCATGGTGAAAACACAAATAGAAACGCTGGGCGGAAAAATCAGTATTAGAAGTGAGCCTAATAGAGGAACTGAATTTAAAATTGAACTACCACAAGAAACAATCCGATGAAATAAGTGTTATTTAAGGGTGGATAATCGCCAACCCATCAATCTTGTCTGGTTAAAAAGAGACCTTAGAACCCAGGATCATGCGCCTTTGAATGCTGCAGAACAGGAGGGTTTGCCTTATATAATTGTTTATCTGTTTGAACCTTCGATTATTCAATACCCAGATACAAGTGAAAGGCACTTGCAATTTCAGTACCATGCTATTCAAACAATGAATTGTAAGCTTGCAGTCTATAATAGATGCGTTAATATTTTTTATGCAGAAGCCCTAGAAGCTTTTAGAGAGATAGCTGAGCAATACCATATTCAAACCATTTTTAGTTACCAGGAATCAGGAACAAAAATCACTTACGATAGAGACAAGCAAGTAAAGCAGTTTTGCAAATGGCATCATATTGAATGGAAAGAGTTTCAACGAGATGGAATTATAAGAGCTATTTGCAATAGAAAAGAATGGGATAAAAAATGGTATGCCACTATGCATACGCCCATAATTCAAAACGAATTTAGCAATAATTCATTAATCAATTTTGAAACTCAGTTCCAACTCCCCCATCATTTCAAGTCTTCCCTAGAAAATTATCCAACTGCTTTTCAACCTGCGGGGGAAGACAATGCCTTAAAGTATCTTGAAAGTTTTATAAAAGAAAGAGGGAAGAACTACAGTAGACATATCAGTAAACCTTTAGAAAGTAGAAAAAGTTGTGTAAGAATTTCACCCTATATCAGCTGGGGAAACCTCAGTATTAAACAAGCGTATCAAGCGTTGAACGAAGCCCAAAAGATTTCAAATTTTAAAGGGCCTGTTAAAAATGCGATTACCCGTTTAAAATGGCATTGCCATTTTATTCAAAAATTTGAAGTGGAGGGTAGTTATGAATTCAACTGCATCAACAAAGGGTATGAACTACTAATGCATCCAACAAACGAATCATTTATAAAAGCTTGGGAAGAAGGTAAAACGGGCTTCCCATTAGTTGATGCTTGTATGCGTTGTTTGATTGCAACTGGCTGGATTAATTTTCGGATGCGTGCGATGCTGGTGTCTTTTTTATGCCACCATCTCTACCAGGACTGGAGATTGGGGGCGCATCATTTGGCCAGACAATTTTTAGATTATGAACCAGGTATTCATTACCCGCAGTTTCAAATGCAGGCTGGCACTACTGGTGTAAATACTATTCGCATCTATAACCCAATTAAACAATCCAGCGATCATGATCCCGAAGGAATTTTTATAAAACAATGGGTTCCTGAATTACAAAATGTACCCACAGCTTTTATTCATGAACCCCATACGATGAGCCTGATGGAGCAACAACTTTGCAATACCATCATTGGTAAAGATTATCCTTTTCCAATTGTGAATGCAACAGAGGCAGGTAGAGCAGCACGCGAAAAAATTTGGAGTCATCGCAACCATGAAACGGTGCAACAAGAAAAAGCTAGAATTTTATTCACCCATACAAGAAATAAAAAATTAAATAAAGCTAGCGGTTAAAAACAGTCAACTCTACAACAAAAATGAAGAATAACTCATGTCTGTTTTCAATTAGTTTAGAGGTATCAAACTTCAATTCTAATTTAAGCACATGATTAAGTTTTATGTATTGTTTGGCTCGGCCATTATATTTTCTCTTGTTACTTCTGCACAACAAAATCCTTCTTTAGAAAAACTAAAAAGTACTACTGCAGTAAAACACGATGAATCAACCCCAATTGCAGTTGATAAACCATTGATTAAACCTGCAGGTGCAGCAGTTGAACAAAACCAATTCGGAACTAAAAAAGCGGCACAATTAATTACCAGTTTTGAAGGCTTGGGAGAAAGCTTTGTTGGTCCGCAAGGAACAGCAGTGTTAAGAAATCCTTCAGATAATTCGTTGGCTGTAGGCCTTGATCATATTGTTCAGATTGTGAATTCTCGAATGGCTATTTTTTCTAAAAAAGGAAAAACCTTTGCTGAATCTGGCCGCCCATTGTATGGTCCAGTTGAAACACGCAATGTGTTTCGTGGCTTTGGTGGTCCTTGTGAGAATATGAATAACGGTGATGCCGTAGTTAGGTATGATCAATTAGCGGATAGATGGTTGATTGTAATGCCAACTTTTCGAAAAGGGATTTCTAGAAATATAGATACTACCACTAAGCAAAGAGTTACACTTACACAACCCGGTGAGGCAGTTACCTTATTTCAGCCCCCACTATTAAAAGAAACGCCAGCACCAGTAAATGGTCCGCGTCCTGCTGCTCCAAGACCTCCAGCGGATGGAACTTATTGCATGTGCTACGCAATTAGTACGAGCCCTGATCCACTAGGATCCTATTATCGATATGAATTTGAACGTGAATTATTTCCAGACTATCCAAGACCAACAGTATGGCCTGATGGTTATTATACCACAACTAGTACAGGGGATGATGTGATTGAAAGACATGCATATGTGGTTGATCGGAATAAAATGTTGAAAGGACAGGATGCAAAAGAACAGTCGTTTATAATTAAAGATGTCAACTTTATTATTAATGCAGACCTCGACGGAAAACAATTACCACCAGCTGGAGCACCCAGTATAATGATGGCTGCAGGAGGCAGCCAACTCAATAAGATTTTAGAAGACGACGGCATCTATGTATGGAAATACAAAGTGGATTGGAATAACTTTTCAAATACAAAAATTGAAGGACCAGTCAAAATTCCCGTTGCACCCTATCAATATTTGGGGGGAGGACAGCTGACTAAAGCGGTACCTCAACCTGGAACCGATCAACATTTAGATGCACAAGGAGACAAGTTGATGGCTCGATTGGTTTATAGAAGAATAGGGAATCGCGAATCTGTTGTGGGGGTGCATTCTGTAAATACTGCTTTAGGTGGCGGCGGAGTAAGGTGGTATGAATTTTTAGTAAACAAAGACCGCTCCGTAAAATTGTATCAACAAGGTACTTATGCACCCGATAGTAATTTTCGTTGGATGGCTAGCCCAGCAATAGATAAATATGGCAATATTGGTATTGGTTATTCATTTGGTGGGAAAAATGATTTTCCAGGGCAAAGGTTTGCAGGCAGACATTTTGGAGACCCATTAGGTAAACTAACTTTAAATGAAGTGATTCTTGTGAATGGTGAAGCTGCTCAAACCAATACGCTTAGATGGGAAGATTATACCCAAACAGCCATTGATCCTAGTGACGATGAAACGATTTGGTATGTGGGTGATTATTTAAAAAAGGGAGCAAAGAATTATTCATCTAAAATTGGTGCATTTAAGTTGGGTAAGAAATGATTGGAAGGATATAAAATCTTTTAAAACACTCCACACTTATATTTTAATAAACTCTTGTCTTTGTTTAAAGTATAGTACAAAGAAACTTCGTTAGAATAACGCAATTGACCTGCAGTGATGCGGTTACTAAAACTCATATCGTTGGTATAACCTAATCGCCAATAATTCCATTCAATTCCAATATAAGGAATGATACTTTGATCGGTCCTGTACCAGGCACCTAAATATAATTCAACATAAGAACGCAATGCATCTTTAATATAATAACTGTAAGCCCCTCCAATCAATAGTTGATTAAATGTTTGTTGTTGTTGAAACTGAAAACTTGCATGAATTGTTCCTGCGTATCCAACAGGGCTCATCATACCGCCATGTATTGTTTTTCGTAAAGGTGCAATACTATTACTACTGCTAAACTCTTTTTGAGCTTGAAGTAGATTAAACAATGACGCACCAATATAATAGTGATGTTCCCTGGTAGGCGCATATTGAAATAAGATGCCTGTATTAATATCAACCGCCGATTTACTTAAATTATTGTTTAGTAAAATGTCTCCACTAGGAAGCGTAAACCCACCGGGAGTTAGTTGGTCTTCAAATTGAGCATTGGCAGCATTGAACCTTCTATTGCTATAATTGCTTTGAAACCCTATTGTGATAGATCTTTTTTGTTCATCATCTAATCCTTTCATATACGAAAGCGAAATGCCCAAATTATTATTGGTGATAATTTTATTACCCGTTTGATCAGACAGTAAAAGAACACCCATACTCAGCCGATCAATCGATTTAATTTTATTGGCTAATAAATTAAAATCTACTGAAAGGGTTTTTGTATTATAGGCATTATTATAGTCTGCGTTTTGAGAACGAATATTACTCACCGCTCTCATGGTTCCATTAAAGTTTCCTGTTAATGCTGGGTTAAGGGTTAATGGTGAAGAAAAAAATTGAAAGAAGCTGGGGTCTTGCGCTTTTGCAAAATTAATTAATGATGCTAGTAATGCAAAAGCCAGCAATGCACGGATTAAAAATGTATTCATTGGCTGTAGCATCATCTGAGTAGCGTAATATTTCCTTTATATGTTTCTGTTGTACCGTCTGTAAGCAATACTATTAGTTGATAAATATAGGTCCCTGCCTCTGCGGGCTTTCCGTTATAAGTTCCATCCCATCCATCCGTATAACTATTGGGTAAATTTCCTGACTTATTAAATACAGTAGCTCCCCACCTATTCATTATTCTAAACAATTTAACTTGAGTTACTTCTTTACCTGCAATCACATAAAAATAATCGTTCTTTCCATCTCCATTGGGTGAGAATACATTGGGTAATGATAAGTGTGAAGTAAAATAAGCATTCACCGGAATAGACGCAGTATCTACACAACCATATTGACTAGTAGCTATAGCAGAAATAATAGTAGATGAATTTGTTTTAAGAATTGGTGTAAAACAATCAGTACAATTAAATGCAAAGCTGGGTGTCCATCGAATAGCTGTCACTGGTTCTCCAAATTGTAAAATAGACAAAGGATATGGATCACCTCTAGGTATGGCAATTTGTGTAATTGGTAAACCAATGGCAAATACTTGATAGGGAGCAGAAAGGGCGTTGTTGTTGGTTTGCTCTTCATAAATAGCCAAGTCGGGATTCATATATAGGTATACATTATTTGCTCCTTTCCTAGCAAAAGAATGGCTGATTGTAGCGCATCCATTGGTGAAAACAGTAAATCCTGGAATAACCATTTCATACAATAGTTTAGCGCTTGGCTCGGTTTTAAGTGTATCAAAATATTGAATCTTAATAGACTTTGTTAGTTGTTCATATCCGTTTAATAAACAGAGTTGGCTACTTATGAATACGCTATCATTGTTCTTATAGCAAAATATTTTTTGATTGCTAACCACTAAATCGTTTGGAAAAATATTAATAGTGGCGGTAGTTGAATCTTCGCATCCATACTGAGTAACAGTTTTTACTTTCAAATAGGTTGTATCCAATATTTTCATAGACGGCGTTAAACAATTGGTACAACTAAAACTTCCTGTATTACTGGTCCAAAGTATTGAACTTAGCGGGTCTGGCGCATGATTTAGTCTAAAACTTTGTGTACTATTTACCAATACGGTAGTATCTTTTGGGGTAATGCTTCGGGTTGGTTGAAACAAAAATCTTCGTGCCCGATTATTGGTTTTACTTATTTCTTGTATAGCATTTTCTTCATCAAAAATTAAATAAATAGAATCTGGCCTGTTTCTATCTGCTTTTACTATATGCGTATAAGTAGCTGAACAATTGCCCAAAATATAAGCAGGTGTTTTAAATAGGCTGTCATATTCTTTTCTACCAGGAACAGAACTGTCTTTATCATAAAATCTTACTGAAGTGCCCGCAGGTATAGTATCTACTCCATAATTGATTATACCAAAAACCAATTGTATTGAATCATTCTTGTAACAATTGGCCGAATAAAGTACCAATGTTGCATCACTTGTTGCTTCTGTTACATTCAAGCTAAACTTTTCAGAAACAGCAGTACAACTACCTTTTGCCGCATTTAACCAAACGCTATAATTTCCAGCAATTGGGAAAGAGTAAAGTAAATCAACTGCAGTACTAATCAATTGTTGAGTTCCTGTGGTATTATTTCTAATATACCATTCAAAACTATCTGCATTTTGAGAATAGTTTTTAAATGTGACCGTGTCTTCATAAATACCATTCTTAGAAGAAACAATTCTTTTATCTGGTGAAAACCGGGCAACTGTTCCACAGCTCACAAACACTTGTGTATAATAACTACTATTACAAGTGCCTCCCGCATTAAATGCTTTTAGCTTTACTGTAAAAGTTCCAGCGCTTGAAAAAAGATAATTAAGATTGGCGCCCGACCCTACTAAAGACTCTACTCCTGTTGCGGTGTTCTTAATCCACCATTCATAATTACTCGCACCAATAGAGCAGTTAGTAAATTCAACCGAAGTGCCAATCAAGGGAAAAGGATTGGCTGTTACTTCATACAATGCATTAATATTATCGGCACATACGGGTGTTGCACCATCACTCACTAATAAACTCCCACCGTTAAATACCGATAAGAATGCGCGCATGCGTTCTCCCTGTCCGGGCGTAAAAACAGTTGGACAACTGGTTCCATAATCCATAAAGTTGGAGATATTGTCTCGCATGTCTACAGTGAAAGGGCCTGAAAGCGTATCTGTGCCACAAGAATTCTCCGGATTATTACAGTCAGATCCTTGTATACTTCTATCGGGCGGGGTATCACAAACCCGATCACCATCTGTAGTACAATCGTTGTTTACACAGTTGGTTCCTTGAAACGTATGCAACAAAGACAAGTAGTGTCCCATTTCGTGTGCAATAATAGAAGTGACTAAGCCTGCAACTACCATTCCTCCTCCCGCTGAAGCATAACCACCATACGCCATTCTAGTCCATTGCCCACATTCAAAAACACTGGGTTGAATTTCTCCGTTAATTTTTTTCACTACCCATATATTGGCATATTTAGCAGGATCCCATTTTATTTGGTTTTTCATGGCAGCATCTTCTAAGTCTACATCTACTGTATCATAGTAAGATTTGATTCGATTGATGCCATTTGATTTTTCTCCTGTAGGGGTTCTCTGGGCTAACTTAAATTGTATGCGGGTATCTTCTCCTAAAGTATCCACTCCATAAGCTCCTTGGTGAGCAAATGCTTTATTAAGATCGTCTAAACTTGCTTGAACCATTGCATCTGTAATGGCGAAAGGGTCTTCACTTATTAAATGGAATACAACAGGAATATAAACAGTGGCGGGTAAAGGTGTGGAATTAGATTTTATGGTTCCGCTTGATTGATTGCGAATACTACTCTTTGAAAAAACGGTTTGTCTTGTTTTTAAAATCTGAGCACGAATGGCTAGATTCATTTTTTCTTCCTCTGCTTTATACCGTTTTGATTTACTACTATCTGCTCTTCCTAAATCGTACCCGCATGCTACTTGCGCATTTATACCATGGGTGATGAATGTGGTTAACAGAATAAGTAATATTTTCAAATAGTTATTCATTAGGATTATTTTGAAGATACCTATTTTAATGATGCTGTATTAAGGAACTATGCAGCTTATTCTACAATATTTAAAATCAATTAAAATAGCATCCGTTAAATTTTGATAAAATGAAAAATACCGTTGTTATAACAGGAGCAGGCGTTTCAGTGGAGTCGGGTATTCAACCCTTTAGAGGAAAGAATGGACTTTGGAATGAGAATCCTACGGAAATGGCTACCAATAGATATTTCAGAACAAATACTAGTGCATTTCTTCAATGGTATTACCATCGCTTTGTAAGTTGTAAAGACGCATTGCCTAATAAGGCCCATGAAATATTGGCCAAGCAAAATATCAAATTAATTACCCAAAATGTAGATAACCTCCATGTAAAAGCACAACATCCAAGCAACCACCTCATTGAAATTCATGGCAATATCAATTTTAAAAGAAAGATCAATGCTGAATATATTACCGAATTAGAATTGGCAAACTGGAATCAAGTAGCCGATACCATCATTTTTATGGGCACATCTAATTCTGTCGGTTTTACTTACGGTGCATTACAAGTTGGTGTACATAACCATAAAAAAGTAGTTGTGGTTGACCCCAATCCCGCCCCTTCCTTTAACCACCCTGGTGTAGAAATTATTAAAGAGACGGCTACTGATTTTTGCTCAAGATATTTTTAGTATAGGGATAAATCTTTTTTATCTTACAATCAAAATTCAATCATCCCCCTTTATAAACCCCGCTTCATGAAACAAAAAATGCTATTCTCATTGCTTGCCCTTTCTTTATTGAATTTGCAAACAACCACTGCACAAGTTGCTAAAGCCGCAACTGCAAAAAGAAAACTGCAACCCGCAGATATTTATCGTTTGCAAACCTTAGGTGATCCACAAGTATCTCCAGAAGGCAATTGGGTTGCCTATACTTTATCATCTGTTGATTCAGCTCAAAACAAACGCAATACAGATATTTGGATGGTGAGTTGGGATGGAAAGCAAACTATTCAATTGACCAATAGTCCTGATGCGGAAACACAACCTCGTTGGAGCCCTGATGGTAAATATTTGTCTTTTGTTTCTTCTCGAAATGGAGAAATCAATTCCCAAATTTGGCTAATGAATCGATTGGGTGGAGAAGGTAAAAAGTTAACCAGTTTAAAGACCAGCTTGATGGACTATAGTTGGAGCCCCGATGGTAAACAGATTTTAATGACCATCAAAACTCCGGCTGATACATCAAAGCCAAAGACGCCTAAACCTATAGTGATTGATCGGTACAAGTTTAAGCAAGATGTAGTGGGATATATTACGCAGCGGAATCCCATCCACCTATATCTTTTTGATATTGCTACTAAGAAAACAGATACTTTAACCAGTGGTGAGTTTGATCAAAGAGGGGCAATATTTAGTCCTGATGGAAAACAAATTGCTTTCGTAAGTAATACCACTGCTGATCCAGATAGAAATATCAATACAGATATTTTTGTGATGGAAGCAAAGCCCAAAGCAACCCCCAAGCAATTAACCAAATGGCCTGGTACCGATGATAGCCCAGTATGGAGCCCAGATAGTAAAACAATTGCTTATTTAAGTTCTGCATCTGAATCGTACACCGCATACCAAGAGCAATACCTTACCCTAATTGATGCAAGTGGTGCTGGTACCCCAAAGTATTTATCTAAAACATTAGACAGACCGGTTGGCAATATTAAGTTCACTAAAGATGGTGCTCAAGTTGCTGTATTAATTTCAGATGACAGAGAAAGATATATTGGTCAATTCAATATTGCAACAGGTGCACTCAGTAAAATTGCTGGAGGCAAAAGAAGTTATGGCGCACTTCAAGCATATAGCAGCAATAACTGGTTGGCTGCAATGAGTGAGCCACAATTGCCCACTGAATTGTATGCGGTTGAAAATGGGGCGCCTAGAAGATTAACCAAACACCAAGATGAATTTGTGGCGCCTCTAGAACTCGCTTCTGTAGAAGGGTATAGCTCTACCAGTTCAGATGGAACAAAAGTATCGAGCATTGCACTTAGACCTGCTAATATTCCTGCTACTCAAAAATTACCAACGCTTTTTTATATACATGGAGGACCTGTAGCACAAGATGAATATGGGTTCGATTTAACTCGCCAAATGCTTTCGGCTGCAGGCTATATGGTGGTAGGAGTAAACTATCGCGGCAGTAGCGGACGTGGATGGGATTATTCTAAAACCATTAGTGCCGATTGGGGTAACAAAGAAGTAATTGATATTCAAGGTGCGGTAGATTACGCGGTAGAAAAAGGTTGGGCAGACAAAGATAAGTTGGGTATTTGTGGATGGAGTTATGGAGGTATTTTAACGGATTATTTAATTGCATCCGACAATCGTTTTAAAGCTGCAAGTAGTGGAGCTGGTGTTGCAATGGTATCTTCTTTATATGGTGTTGATCAATACATCAATCAGTACGATAATGAATTGGGCGAACCTTGGAAAAATATAGAGCGCTATTTAAAATTGTCATATCCATTTTTAAAAGCCGATAAAATAAAAACGCCCACCCAATTTATGGTAGGTGAAAAAGATTTCAATGTACCTGCTGTAGGTAGTGAGCAAATGTATCAAGCCCTTCGTTCATTGGGAACACCAACAGAGCTGATTATTTATCCAGGACAATTTCATGGCATCAGCACACCTAGTTATGTGAAAGATCGTTTTGAAAGATATATTGGCTGGTTTAATAAATACTTAAAATAAATCTGGTGCGAAATAAAAAAACTTGGTTGGTTTTGTTGTTTAGTATTTTGTTCCAACAAATTACCGCACAAAAAAAATATACAACCGATGTATTGGTGGTGGGTGCGAGTGCCAGCGGTATTGCTGCTGGCATTCAATCTGCCAGAATGGGCGCTAATACTATCATTGCAGAGCCCAGTACTTGGTTGGGTGGAATGATTACAGCCGCTGGTGTTTGTGCATTTGATGGAAACCACCATTTGCCCTCAGGTATTTTTGGAGAGTTTAGAGCTGCTTTATACAAAGTATATGGAGGCCCTTCTAAAGTAGCCACTGGTTGGGTAAGCAATACTTTGTTTGAACCACATGTAGGAGACAGCATTTTTAAAACCATAGCAGCTTCAACACAAAATCTTACGATAAAATACCAATGGCAATTTCATAAAACCATTGTAGATAATGGGGTGATCAAAGGCGCCGAGTTTACACAAACGCTAACAGGTGAAAAATATGTAGTGAATGCAAAGCAAGTGATAGATGCTACAGAACTTGGAGATGTAATAGCTAATGCAGGCATACCTTATGATTTAGGCATGGAATCGAATGAGGTTACTCAGGAGAATGTACACAAGGGTTCAAGTAATAATATAGTACAAGACATAACTTATGTAGCTATCTTAAAAGATTATGGTATAGGGAAAGACTGTACCATTGTACGACCACCAAATTATGACCCCGATGAATTTGATGCAGCCTGCACGAATTATTATTTTAATCTCTTGCGTCAAAAGCCTAGTGTAGATGCGCAAAAAATGTTGAACTATGGAAAGCTTCCCAATAATAAATACATGATTAACTGGCCTGGCTTTGGCAATGATATGTATTTGAATATTGTGGAAATGAAAGAAGAAGATCGGCAAAAAGAATTGATCAAAGCAAAAGAACAAACCCTTCGTTTTATTTATTTTATTCAGCACCAATTAGGGTTTAAACAGTTGGGACTGGCAGATGATGAGTACCCTACTAAAGATCGTTTTCCATTAATTCCTTATCACAGAGAAAGCAGAAGAGTAAAGGGGTTGGTGAGAATGGATATTCATCATATTGCGAAGCCGTTTCAATTAGCTGCGCCATTGTATAGAACAGGCATAGCGGTAGGAGATTATCCCATAGATCATCATCACAAAAAAAATCCGGAAGCACCCCAGCACCTCGATTTTTATGGAGTACCTTCTTTTAATATTCCACTAGGTGCTTTAATACCTGCCAACAATCCTGGAATTATTGTAGCAGAAAAAAGCATCAGTGTTTCCAATGTGGTTAATGGTACTACTCGTTTACAGGCCATCGCATTATTAATTGGTCAGGCAGCTGGAACACTGGCGGCAACTGCTGCCAAAGAAAATATTTCTGCTGAAAAAGTGTCTGTACGAAAAGTGCAAAATGCATTGCTACAAACCAATGCCTATATCATGCCTTATTTTGATGTACCCCTTTCACATCCTCATTTTGAAGCTGTTCAAAAAATTGGTGCAACTGGAATTTTAAAAGGGCAGGGTGTTCCAACGGGTTGGGCCAATAGAACTTATTTTCATCCCGATTCATTAGTAAAGAGAACTGAATTGGCGAAAGACATGGCACCATATTTTCTTATTCAGGATAATCATCAACAAAAAGTAACCCTTTCAGCAGCCATTGATATAATTATGCAAATGGCCAAACAAGCGCTTGGACTGAATCATCAAAAGAACAATCAAAAGGTTCAGCTTAATCCTAACCATAGCTGGAATTATTCAGATAAAAAAAGGGTTACCCAGCAAATTCAAACAGCCTGGTCTAAATGGAAGCTGGGTTATTTTGATGAACAAATGCCTTTAACCCGTTTAGAGTTTGCGGTCCTTTTAAATGCCACTATTGATCCCTTCAATTTAAAGCAAGTGAATCATCAAGGAACAATTATTGAATAACCACTTTCTTCAAATAATAACCAGCAGCATCAACCATTGGAACAGTATTGCTTTTTACTGATATTCCATCTTTGCCCAATATCATTCTAGTAGCTCTGCCATTTAGGGTAATTTCAAAAGGCAAATCCATAAAGTAGTTCAATGGTTTAATTTGGTATTGTTGGTAGCCTGTTTCTTTTACAGAAACTTCAATCAGTTGCGTAGTTCTTAAATGAAAATCAAAAAATGGTTTTAAAGAATAGCCAGCTGCTTTACTAAACAATTGTTCAACATCGGTAGTAGTTACCATATTGTCATAAGTATATGCTTCATCGGTAGCCAATTGTTTCAGTGTTTTTAAAAACACTTCGTCACCCAAAACATATCGTAAGCTGTGCATAAAGAAAGAGCCTTTAGTGTAAATATCATTACCCGCATAAGTTTCATCTTCCGATAATTCTTCTCCACCAACCAATGGTTTTCTATAACGAATGCCTCTTTTGTGTGCCGCAATGATTTTATTATATTCTTCTTGACCACCTAATTCATACATAGCCAAGGCTTCTGCATAAGTGCCAATACCTTCCTGAATCCACATATGTGCCCAGTCTTTATTGGTTACTTTATTGGCCCACCACTCATGCGCATATTCATGAAACAAGTTAGCTGAGTAATCTTGCCCGCCCACTTTGTTGAAAATAAATTTGTTGTCAAAAGTAATCATGGTCTGGTGCTCCATACCAGAATTAGGAACAGCAGCTATACCAATCTTTTCTTTGTACCAAGGGTATTCACCAAAATACTTTTCAAGAATTTTACTGTCTCTTTTTTTGGCTTCAATTACTCTTTTTGCTTGCGCGGAATCTTCTTCTAAAATATAATATTCAATAGGAACGATATGGTTATTAATGGTGGTATAACTATCTTTTATTACGCGATATTTTCCAATATTAAATAGCACACAATAATTGCTGATAGTATAATTCGTTTTCCATGAAAAAGTAGACTTGTTTTTCTTAGTAACCGTTTTTTGTAATAAGCCAGGACCCGCAACCAATAAGCCAGCAGGAACAGTAATATTCATTTCAACCCCTTCATTTGGTTCATCACTAGGATGGTCTTTGCAAGGGAAATACATTCTTCCCCCTTCTTTTTGAATATTGATAGACACCCAATCATTACCAGAGCGGTCCTTAGACCAAGTAAATCCTCCTAACCAAGGAGGTCTTACCGCTTCAGGAGGATTACCCCCATATGCAATGAATACGGAATGATTTCCAGCAGAAAATTGGTTGCTGGCAGCTTTGATAAAAACTTTCTCTTCTTTATGATCAAATGCAACCGACTTGCCATCCACTTTAATAGACTCAATAGCATAATGCTGTATAAGGTCTAAAAGAATGGTATCGCTGGCATTTTTTAATTGCAAGTTTACTGTGGTATTTCCTTTGATGAATTTATTGGCAATGTCTACGTCTAAGTTGAGGGTATACTTTCGAATATCCATATTGGCCTGAACAGGTTTGAGTTTCCCGCCCGAAGAGAGCTTGCCAATATCGGTTTGTTGAACACCATTTTGCTGCTTTACGCTTTCTTGACCATAACTAATTTGTACTAAAAATAAATGTAGAACAGCCACTAAGCCTAGGTAATGTAGACAACGCATAGATTTATTATTAAATGATTCTAATCTTGATATTTCTAAAAGATACACCTTTTGCCCAATCTTGTAAACCTATATGACCTTTAGTAGATTTACTAAAATCGGGAAATACAGCAGCTTTACTGTTGGCTACCAAACCCATCCAACGTTCAGAACCAATTTGTTCTTCGCAGGTCATAACGCCATTCAACCAAAAATTGATTTTGCCATTTACTTGCATAATTCTACTATTATTCCACTCACCTGCTGGGTTGGGTTCTACCCTTGTTTTAAGTGGAACTAAGCCGTAGAGTGCACCAGCCCCCTTCTTTCCACCATCTAGGTAGCCTGGCTGCATATTGGGGTTGTCTAATAATTGGTATTCAGGACCAGTGGCCCAAGTAGCTATATAACTAGTATCGTCTTGTACATTAATAAAAACCCCGCTATTTCCTTCACGAGCAATCTTCCAATCAAAAACTAATTCAAAGTTTTCATAAAGCCCATCTGTTACTATATCCCCATGTGTACCAGAAGTATCATTGGTACTGGTAGTTAATTCACCATTCACTGCTTTCCAAGCATGTTTCATATTGGGTTTACTAAACATATGCCAGCCATTGGTGGTTTCTCCATCAAATAATAAAACCCAACCATCTTGTTTTTCTTGAGCCGAAAGGGTGTTTTCCGTAGGTGAAGTAGCTTCAGTATAAAAATTGGTAATTATGAGGTACAAGAAAATAAAGAATGCTACAACCAGCGCCACAATTTTTAATACAGCATTGTTTTTCATATTGGCCTATTTTGATTGAATAGTAAGATAAGACTGTTTAATATAAAAACCCTATTCACCGATTATTACTCCTTATTCTCCCTAATCATCAAACAAAATATAAATATTTATTATGTTTTATAGGATAAAAAAGAAATTATGATTAGTTTTAATCCCCCCTTTTAACTCAAAAGCATTGCTATATGATAGATCAAAGCCAGGTATTAATTACCTTACCCGATGGTGTTTTTATGGAAGGTCATTTTAAGACCAAACACTCATTAAAGATAGAAAGCAGTATAAATGGAACGCTTTTGTCTAAACAAAAAGTAATTCTTGAATCCAATTCGGTGTTTAATGGCGATTTAATATGCTCCGAATTGGTATTATCTGGAAAATTTAGCGGCAATATATTTTGTACAGGTAAAGTACAAGTGAAGCAGGGTTGCCAAATTTCAGGAAGAGTATATACCTATCGTTTTGAGAACGATGAAATGACCAACCTAGACTGTATCATTAGTGTGCCAGATACTAATACTATTAATAGAATCAAAGAAATTATTGATGGTATAGATGTAGATCAAAAACTAAGTTCAGATCCTAACCTTCCAAGCTTAATCAAAATTTACGAAGATAATTTAGCTGCAAAGGAAAAAGTGAAATTGCCAGAATTGGTAAAAGAACAAGCAAAGCCAATTCCAGTACCAAATGGAATACCAACAGGCGCAACCAATGGAGTTCATACCAATGGTGTTTCAAAATAATTATTCGCACAAGCATATTCAAAAGGCTGTCCAAATGGGCGGCCTTTTTTTATTCATAATTCCGTAATAATTCCTTAACCCTGGGTTAATATGCTAGTGGGAGATTTGTAAAACACTACCCATGGAAAAACGCTCGGTGAACGTAGTAGTAATCAGCGATTTGCATTTAGGAACATATGGTTGCCATGCAACTGAAATTGTTAACTACTTAAGAAGCATTACTCCTCAAATTTTAATATTAAACGGCGACATTATAGACGGTTGGCAGTTTAGCAAAAGTTATTTTCCGGCAAGCCACTTGCAAGTGATTAAAGAAATCATGAACATGGTAAGCAATGGTACCAGGGTTATTTATATCACTGGCAACCATGATGAAATGCTACGTAGATACAGCGATGTAGAAATTGGCAATTTTAAATTGACCGATAAAGTAGTAATGGAGATTGATGGAAAAATGACTTGGATTTTTCATGGAGATGTTTTTGATGTAACCACAAAGGGAAGTGCCAAGCTACTGGCTAAGCTAGGAGGCCATGGATACGACTTGCTTATTTTAATTAATCGCTTCATCAATTATTTTTTAAAGATTGCTGGAAAAGAAAAAATGAGCTTGAGTAAAAAAGTAAAAGACAGTGTAAAGCAAGCCGTTTCTTGGATTGGAAATTTTGAGCAAACAGCTGCAGAGCTAGCCATCTCAAAAAAGTATGACTATGTTATTTGCGGGCATATACATCAACCACAAGTAAGAACAGTAGAAACTTCAGAAGGCAAAGTGATCTATATGAATAGTGGCGACTGGATAGAAAACCTAACCGCATTAGAATACTGCAATCATGAATGGTCTATTTATCAATATGATCCAAAGGCATTCATCAAAGAATCGATGGTGGCAGAACCTAAACAAAAATCACAGCCAGCACTAAATGTGATTACCGACGAAGTAACCTTGTTTCTAAACTCATTAATACTACAAGCATGAAAATATTTTATGCAGTTCAAGCTACAGGTAATGGACATATTGCTCGCGCCAAAGAGTTAGTACCATACTTGCAGCGATACGGAAGAGTTGATGTTTTTTTAAGCGGCAACAATAGCAATTTAAAAGTTGACCTACCTGTGAAATACCAAAGTAATGGGGTTAGTTTGTTTTATGGCAATAGGGGTGGATTGGATTATTGGAAAATGGCAAAAGAATTATCGCTAATAAATATCATCAAAGAAGCGAGTGCTTTACCAGTTCATCAATATGATTTAGTGATTAATGACTTTGAAAGTATTACCTCTTTGGCTTGTAAAATAAAGCAGGTTCCCTCAATAGCATTTGGTCATCAAGCTAGTTTTAAAAGTAAATTAACCCCAAGGCCCAACAAAAAAGATTGGATAGGAGAACTGATCTTAAATAATTATGCTACTGCAAACAAATACATTGGATTACATTTTGAACAATACGATGATTTTATTTATTCGCCCATCATAAAAGAGCAAGTATTATCAGCTAACCCTAAAAACCTAGGACATATTTCTGTTTATCTTTCTCATTATAGTGATGAAGTGGTAGCGGGCTATTTAAATAAACTACCCAACCAATTGTTTCATTTATTTAGTAAGAAAGAAAAGACCGTTATTCAGCGAGGCAATATTATATATATGCCAATAGACAATGCGTTATTTACACAAAGCATGATTAATGCAATGGGTGTAATTACTGGGGCGGGTTTTGAAACACCAGCAGAAGCGCTATACTTAAATAAAAAATTACTCTGTGTTCCAATAAAAGGACAATACGAGCAATTGTGTAATGCAGCTGCGCTTAAAAACTTTGGCGTTCCAATAGTTGCTGGTTTAAAAACTGATTTTACACAACAGGTAGAAACCTGGTTGAATAACACGGTTCAACACCCACTTCAGCTTACATTTAATACTGCTGCAATTGTAGAAAAACTAATGGAAACTGCAGCTAATATGCAAGTAGACCAAGATGAGTTTAATCAATATGAATTGGATCATCTTTCCCTAAAATTTCGCTAATTGAGTAAGGAAGCCATTTTAAAAGCCGGTGATTTTGGAGAAGATTTTTTATGGGGTGTAGTTATTGCAGCAGCACAAAATGAAGGCTGCTATAAAACAGACGGACGAGGTCTATCCATTTGGGACCAGTTTGCTAATAAACAAGGAAAGATAAAAGGCGGCACCACTCCCTCTATTACCTGTGATTTTTATCATCGTTACAAAGACGATTTATTATTAGTGAAAGCTTTAGGCTTTAAAGTGTTTCGCTTTTCTATTTCCTGGAGCAGAATTTTACCATTGGGAACAGGTAAAATAAACCAAGAAGGAATACAGTTTTATCACCGCCTAATAGATGAGTGCCTCAATTTAGATTTGATACCCTATGTAACACTTTACCATTGGGATTTACCGGCGGCATTAGAAAAAGAAGGAGGTTGGACTTCTACTCATTTATTAAAATGGTTTTCTAGGTATGTTCAAATATGTACCCAAGAATATGGGAGCAAGGTAAAAAATTGGATTGTATTGAATGAGCCGATGGGTTTTACTTCATTGGGATATATGATTGGGAAACACGCACCAGGTAAAATGGGACTCAGCAATTTTTTGCCCGCCGTTCACAATGCCGTGATGGCGCAAGCAGAAGGAGGAAGAATCATTAGAGCTAATGTTCCCTATGCAAATATTGGAACCAGTTTTTCTTGTAGTGAAATTATTCCTGCCACACAAAATAAAAAAGACATTGATGCAGCAAAACGAATTGATATTTTATTAAATAGACTTTTTATAGAACCTAGTTTAGGATTGGGATATCCTTCTGACGGTTTTGCTCTAATGGATAAATTGTACTTACACAATAAGGCCTGGAAGTTTACCGAAAGAATGCAATTTGATTTTGATTTTATTGGCGTGCAAAATTATTTTCCAGTTGTAGTAAAGTACAATGCCGTGATACCCATTATTCAAGCATCTGATAGCAGTGCTAAATCTAGAAAAGTACCTGCTACCGATATGGGATGGGAAGTTAACCCGAATAGTTTTTATAATATCATTCAACAGTTTGCAGCTTATCAAGGGGTTAAAAGAATAATCATAACAGAAAATGGCGCATTTTATAAAGACAAATTAATCAATGGCGTTATTAACGATACCAACCGTATACAATACTTTCAACAATACTTAACAGCTTTGCTAAAAGCAAAAGAGAGTGGAATCAATATTGCTGGTTATTTTGCCTGGACATTGATGGATAATTTTGAATGGTCAGAAGGGTATCATGCAAGATTTGGATTGGTGCATGTAGATTTTAAAACCCAGCTACGAACAGTGAAACAATCAGGACATTGGTTCAGACAATTTCTTGCACAATAATGTTGTAAATTGGTTGTATGAAAACCAATTTGAAAAACCGCTTGCTTGTTTCAGCAGCAACAATGCTCTTGTTGTTTTGTATCAATTTAGTCATCATTACCACTTGCAAAGCCCAAGCCTCCTCAAGCAATAATCTTGTTTATTATATTTCTGCTGGTAAAGTTTTTGATGGAGAAAATATGCAGCAGAATTGGGCGGTGATTGTTCAAGGCAATACTATTACTGCAGCTGGACCAAAAGATAAAATAGCAGTTCCTGCAAATGCAAAACTGATCAATTATCCCAATGCTACATTAACACCTGGCTTAATTGAAGGACATTCTCATATATTATTATATCCATACAATTTAACCGACTGGGATACACAAGTAGCTAAAGAATCGGATGCCTATAGAACAGCAAGGGCTACCGTACATGTAAAGAAAACTTTATTAGCTGGTTTCACTACCGCCAGAGACTTAGGATCGGAAGGTGCTGGTTATGCAGATGTAGCCATAAAAAGAGCCATTGAGGATGGCATTATACCCGGACCTCGTTTAATGGTTGCAGGTAGGGCAATAGTAGCAACTGGGTCTTATGGTCCTAAAGGCTATGACCTTGATCAACAAATTATGATTGGAGCAGAAGAAGCAGATGGAAATAATTTAATTAAAGTGGTGAGAGATCAAATTGGTAAAGGAGCCGACCTTATTAAAGTATATGCCGATTATCGCTGGGGATTAAATGATGAAGCCATGCCTACTTTTACTTTAGATGAATTAAAACTCATGAATGAAGTAACCAAAAGCAGTGGAAGAGTAATGGTAGCACATGCTAAAACCAATGAAGCCATGCAAAGAGCTATATTAGGCGGAGCAGCAACTATAGAGCATGGAGACTTGTTAAATGCAGAAACTGCATTATTGATGAAACAAAAAGGAGTAGTTTATTTTCCAACCTTGGCTGCAACAGAATCGGTAACGCAATACAAGGGTTGGAAAAAAGGATTAGAACCTGAGCCAGAAGCGGTAACCCAAAAAAGAAAAGCATTTAAAATTGCAATGGATAATGGAGTAACCATTGGAATGGGTGGAGACGTGGGGGTGTTTGCGCATGGAGAAAATGTATTAGAAATGGAATTGATGGTTAATTATGGAATGAAACCTTTACAAGTATTGCAAGCTGCTACAAGTATAAATGCAAGAGCCCTGCAGTTACAAAACAAAATTGGATGTATTAAAGCGGGACATTTAGCAGACTTAGTTTTTTTTGAAGGAGACCCATCTGTATCTATCTCTGCATTACGTAAACCTGTGTGGGTAATGAAAGACGGAGTGATTTATATACCTTAGTCAAATGTTGTACCAACGATATAAGAAAGAAATGGCTATGCTAATTGGCTTAGCTATTGCATTGCTGTTTTATTTTTTTAATCCTTTTTTGTTGGCACACAAATCGGTGACGGTGTTGTCTGTTGCTTTTGCAATGATTACCTGGTGGGTTTTAGAAGCAGCACCATTAGCGGTTGTAGCACTCGTGCCAATTGTGGTCTTTCCATTATTGGGTATAGCATCCATTAAAGAGGTTACTAAGGCATACTCCGATTCAACTATATTTTTATTCATGGGTGGCTTTTTTATTGCATTAGCAATAGAAAAGTGGAACCTGCATAAGCGCATAGCACTTGGTATCATTAATATTACAGGAACCAATGGAGATAGAATAATATTAGGCTTTATTTTGGCCACTTGTTTTTTAAGTCTTTGGTTAAGCAATACCGCAACCACGATGATGATGCTTCCCATTGCGGGATCGGTGATTCATGTGATTACTAAGCATCACAATAAAGATGGAAATATTAAAAACTTCTCGTTGGTATTGATGTTGTCAATTGCTTATGCATCCAATTTTGCATTAGGCACCATTATAGGAACGCCACCGAATGTTGCGTATGTAGCCCATATTAGTGAGCGTTTTAATTACACGATTGGTTTTACCGATTGGATGATGGTGTTTATGCCCTTAACTGTAGTAATGATTTTTGGACTCTATTGGGTCATGGTTAAATGGCTGTATCCAAATAAAATTAGTCATAGTGTTGAAGGCAAGGCGTTTATACAAGAAGAGTTGGCTAAGCTGGGTAGGGTTTCATTACCCGAAAAAAGAGTACTAATTATTTTTTCCGTCACGGTTTTTTTATGGATTACCAAAGATTTAATTAATGGTTTTCAAAAGACCATTCAGTTAGACGATGCTATTATTGCCATGGCGGGAGGATTAACACTGTTCATTGTTTCGGCAGGCTCCAAAGATGCTGAAACAGTTACTGATGAAATAAAATATAATACAACAAAAGAAGGCGAAACGGAATTGAACGCTCGATTGTTAGCATGGGAAGACACTAGTAAAATGGCTTGGGGAATATTATTGATGTTTGGCGGTGGTATTGCGTTGGCCAAAGCTTTGGAAGACGCTAATTTATTACAACAACTAGGAACTTATATTGCTTCTTTTTCTTCGAGTAATTTGTTGTTGATGATTTTGGTGGTTACCACACTCTCTGTTTTTTTGAGTGAAGTAATGAGCAATGTTGCGCAAGTAATTGTGTTGGCTCCAGTTATTTCTTCTGTTGCTATTGCATTAAATATGGATCCGTTGTCATTAGGTATACCCATGACATTGGGTGCAAGTGTAGCCAGTATGTTGCCCATGGGTACACCACCCAATGCCATCGTATTTGCCAGTGGTCATGTTAAAATAAAAGACATGATTAAAACAGGGTTTGTTTTAAATATTATTTGCATTATCATTATTACCCTCTTCTGTTGGTTGCTTCAGCCTTATTTAATTCGATTGCATTAATAGTAAACAAACCAAACGATAAAGCCTATTTGGTTTTCTTTTTGTTGGTTTTCATACTATGTTGAAATAACCAACTCATAAAAGTTGGTTCTGCAAATGCATTGTCCCAGCTATTATGATTTACGCCTCGGTATTCAATATATTCTACTGGTACTTTTAGTTCATTTAAACGTGCCACCATTTTTCTAGATAAGTCTACACTCACAACAGCATCTGCATCGCCATGAAATACACGGAAAGCAGTATTCTTAATGCTATTATTATATAATGAATCGTTACCGCCACCGCAAATTGGTGCGGCAGCTGCATAAAAATTAGGGTTGCGATAAACAGATTCAAAAGTACCCATACCACCCATTGATAAACCAGTAATATAGATACGAGATTGGTCTACCGATTCTTCATTGGCCAATTGTTTAGCCAATGCGTTGGCAGCTGCCTGCGGCCAATTTGGAATACTATCGTAATTGAACCTGAATTGAACTGGGCTCTTTGAACGATCTATTGAAGATGTGGCCCAATATGAATTAGAAGGACATTGTGGAAATACAACAATAGCAGGGTATTGTGTTCTATTTTCTGGAGTCAAAAACATTTTTGCTCCATGCATTAATTGTTTTTCATTATCGTTCCCCCTTTCGCCTGCACCATGCAACACTAATATTAAAGGATATTTTTTATTTCGATCGTAATTTTCAGGGTATAAAATTCTATAGGGTAAATTTTTGTCTGTTGCATATGCGAATGATTTTTTCTCATATGCTTTATATGCAGGATTATAATTGCTTTTAGACATCCAATTGTTCATTTCCAACCAATCAGTAAATCGCTCAATCCAAGTGTTGGTGGGTTTTTGTGCACTCATACCAAATCCATGTCCACCTTTTGCATACAAGTGTAGCTCGGCTTGCTGCTTATTTGCCAACCACTGACTATATAAATCTACACTATGACTTGTCAAATCTAAATTATCATCCGAAGCAGCTAAAATAAAGGCAGGAGGTGCTTTAGCATTTAGTTTTCCTTGCATTGCTTTAGGATAAAATGCATAAACAGGGGCTATAAAATTGGGCTTATTGGCTTCAGTGTAACCGTAAGCTGTTCCGGCAGTTACCGTTCCCCCAGCAGAAAAACCCATGATGCCAATGCGATTTGGGTCTAGTTTAAATTCATCGGCATGTTCTCGAACATAAGCAATAGCGTTTCTTCCATCTTCAATAGCCAGTGGAATCAGCTCCATATTTTGTTGGTTAAATTTCTCGGTACCCCAAATGGCATTCATTTCGGTAACTGGGTCGGTAGTATTGCTCTTTATTAAGCGGTATTTTAATACAAAACAGGTAATGCCTTTTTTAGCCAACCATTTGGCAACATCATATCCTTCGTTGTCTATAGACAAGGCACGGAAAGCACCACCTGGAGCAATTATTATAGAAGTACCATTCTCTTTGCCAACTTCAGGTTTAAAAACAGTTAGGCTTGGTTTGGCAACATTGTATACAATTCTTAGGCCCCAATCATTTTTGGTATTCTCTGCCTCCTCCCAATTCCAGTTTTCTGATCCCTTTATGGAACTTTTGTACAATGGAATTACTTGATTTTGGCCAAAAATGGTACTATCTAGTCCAATTAAGATTGTTAAAAAAAGCAGGAATCTGGTCATTTTATTGAAGTTTTTAGATAAAAAAGGTAGGTTT
>NCHN01000027.1 GCA_002281875.1 Sphingobacteriia bacterium 24-36-13
CACTCCATTGGCTCTTGGTCTGCTAAAATCTTCTAATGAAGTTTTCTTGATAATACCTTGCTTAGTACAAAGTACGATATAGTGATTTTGAACAAAATCAGTGTCTGCAATATTCTTTACATTAATGATTGCTTTCACTTTATCATCGCCAGGTAATTGAATCAAATTCTGAATGGCTCTACCTTTGCTTTGCTTCTCTCCTTCTGGAATTTCGTATACGCGCATCCAATAACACCTACCCTTTTCTGTAAAGAATAAAATGGTATCATGTGTAGAGGCAACAAATAAATGTTCTACAAAATCTTCTTCTCGGGTTTTTGATCCAACTGCTCCTCTACCCCCCCTTTTTTGTTGACGGTATTCGGTTGCAGAAGTACGCTTGATATAACCTAAATGAGAAATAGTAATTACCACATCTTCATCTTCAATCAAGTCTTCAATACGCATTTCATCTGCTAAATATTGAATCTCACTCTTACGTGCATCCCCAAATTTATCTTTTACTTCAAGTAGCTCTTTTCTAATTAAAGCAAAGCGTAAATCTTCATTTGCCAATAGGGCTTTCAAGTCTCTAATAGTTGCAATTAAACCGTTGAACTCTTCAATAATTTTATCGCGCTCCATTCCAGTCAATCGCTGTAAACGCAATTCTAGTATGGCTTTCGCTTGAATTTCAGATAACCCTTCTGCTTGTTTGTACAGCTCATCTGTTAGATCGGAGAACATAGCAGAATTCAAGTACCATTTTTCTTGGCTACTCTTCGTCATCAAAGCTTCCTTCGCTTCATCAGGCGTTCTACTTGCACGAATCAAACGAATGACTTCGTCTAAATGATCCAATGCTTTTAAATATCCTTCTAAAACATGCGCACGTTCCTCTGCTTTTCTTAATTCAAATTTGGCTCTTCTAATCACCACTTCCATTCTAAATTCAATGAAAGCTTTAATAAGATCATGCAAGTTCATAATACCCGGACGGCCCTTGCTTAATGCCACATTATTGATACCATAGCTGGTTTGTAATTCTGTATGCTTGTACAATTGATTAATGACCACTTGCGCAACAGCATCCTTCTTTAATTCCACTACAATACGAGTACCATCTTTATTACTTTGGTTACCCACATCGGATATACCATCCACAATTTTATTGATGGCCAATTGTCCAATTCGATCCGTTAAAGTATCACGGCTTACCTGATAAGGCACTTCCGTAATAACAATCATTTCTCTGCCATTGGGCTTGGTTTCAACATTGCATCTTCCTCTCACTACTACCCTTCCTCTACCGGTCATTAATGCTTGTCTTACGCCCTCCATACCATATATCACTCCACCAGTTGGGAAATCAGGCGCTTTCACATAATTCATCAACTCTTCTATGGTAATATCTCTATTGTCTACATATGCTACACATCCATCAATGACTTCGCTTAAATTATGCGGCATCATATTGGTAGCCATACCTACTGCAATTCCAGAGGATCCATTCACCAATAACTGAGGAATTCTTGCAGGCAAAACGGTGGGCTCTTCTAATGAATCGTCAAAATTCAGTTGAAAATCTACCGTTTCTTTTTCAATATCATCCAACATGGCTTCAGCAATCTTTTGCAATCTTGCCTCAGTATAACGCATTGCTGCAGGTGGATCTCCATCTTGGTTACCAAAGTTACCCTGGCGGTCTACTAATGTGTAACGCATGGTCCATTCTTGGGCCATCCTTACCAAAGTATCGTAAATAGCACTATCACCATGTGGGTGATATTTACCCATTACTTCCCCCACAATACGGGCAGATTTCTTAAAAGGCTTATTGCTGTTGTTCCCCAACTCGTTCATCGCGTACAATACCCTGCGGTGTACGGGCTTAAATCCATCCCTGACATCTGGTAGTGCACGACCCACAATTACCGACATTGAATAATCAATGTAAGCGGTCTTCATTTGCTCTTCAATATTGACCTGAATAATGCGGTCGTTATCGTTGGTTTGTTCTGGTATTAAGTTCTCTTCCATGTATCTTGATGGTTCTACTTTTAATTCATTTTCAGGGGGAAAAATAGCCTCCTGAATGAAGGTTTGCGAAGATAGCTTTTTTAGGGGGTAAAAAGGCTAAAAAACAGGGTTTTTTTACTGGTTTTATCCACAGTTTACACCCTATCTAAACGCTTGATTTTCATTGGTAGACACCAATTGTTCTATCTTTATTTTTTTTAAGTAATTCAATATGCAAATTTTAGTTTTTGGCGCAGGCAAATCTGCCACTGTTTTAATTAGGTATTTAGGGGGTATAACTGCCAAAAAAAATTGGATTTGCACAGTTGCAGACCAAGATTTAAATACGTTAAATAGCAAAATCAGCGGGTATCCCAATTTGCGTGCAGCTGCCCTTTCCATAGAAGATGAAACAGCAAGACAAGGGTTGATCAAAGCCGCCGATATAGTGATTTCGCTATTACCACCGGGCTTGCATTTTTTGGTGGCCAAAGATTGCGTTGTCCTTAAAAAAAATTTATTGACCGCTTCTTATTTGGACAGCCAGATAAAAAGTTTGGAAAAAGATATTAATGAAGCTGGTTTATTGTTCATTGGAGAAATGGGTTTAGACCCTGGCATTGACCATATGAGTGCCATGCAAATCATTCATGAGATCAAAGCAAATGGAGGGCAAATAAGCTCCTTTAAATCGCATTGCGGGGGATTGATTGCCCCAGAGTCTGACAACAATCCATGGCATTATAAAATCAGTTGGAATCCGCGCAATATTGTTACCGCTGGAAAAGCAGGGGCCATTTATAAAGAGGAAGACAAAGTGGTCAATAAAAACTATGACCAAATATTTAACAACTGTGCGCAACTGACTATTCCGCAAGTAAGTTCATTGGCCTATTATCCCAACAGAGATTCATTATCTTATATTCCCTTGTATCAGTTAGAAACAGCAAGAACATTTGTTAGAACTACTTTGCGTTATGCCCCCTTTTGTTTAGGATGGGAAAAAATAGTGCAAGCGCAATTAACCAATGATGATGAAATGGTTGATACGAGTAAATTGAGCTTCGCTCAATTTTTTCAAGTTCACTTAAATAAAAATCAAGTGGAATTGAATAGCCCCGAATTAATGGAGCAATTCATTTTTTTAGGGCTGAATGATCCAACCATCATTAACAAAGGAACTTTATCGGTTGCGCAAATTTTACAAGAAATACTCGAAGCAAAATGGAAATTACAAGCAGGCGACAAAGACCTGATTGTCATGTTACATGAATTGGAATATTCCATCAACCATAAAAAATTCGCCCTTCAAAGTTCGCTAGTAGTTAAAGGCGATGATGAACTGCATACAGCAATGGCAAAAACGGTTGGTTTGCCTTTGGGGATTGCAGCTGTTTTAATTTTAGAGAACAAAATTGACCTTAAAGGGTTACATATACCAATCATTAAAGAAATCTACGAACCAGTTTTAGCGGAACTAAAAAAAGAGGGCATTGCCTTTGAAGAATCAAAAACGGAATTACAATGAACTATTGGTTAATTAAGTCGGAACCTTTTAAATACAGTTGGGATCAGTTTGTGAACGACAAAGAAACTTTTTGGGACGGCGTAAGAAATTACCAGGCACGGAATAATTTAAGGGCTATGAAAAAAGGCGATCTAGCTTTTTGGTATCATAGCAACGAAGGAATGGAAATTGTGGGCATTGCCAAAGTAACCAAAGAGTCTTATCAAGATCCTACCACGGATGATACCGCTTGGTTAGTGGTCAATTTTAAGCCAGTAAAAAAATTAAAAAAGCCAGTTAGCTTAGCTACTGTTAAAGCAGATATTCGACTAGAAAAAATGGCGTTGGTAAAAGCACAAAGATTGTCTGTGCAACCCGTTACTCCTGAAGAATGGGCCATCATAATGGAATTAGCAGAAACAAAATAATCAACACTACTTAAAAAAGATGTAAGCAATCCCAACGGCAGCAATGACGCCAATTAAATCGGCCAGCATACCCGCCCATATTGCATAGCGCACTTTCTTAATTCCTACACTCCCGAAGTAGAGTGCAATGATGTAAAACGTAGTGTCTGCACTTCCTTGAAAAGTACTGGCCAACTGTCCTATAAAACTATCAGGTCCATGAGTTTTGAATATATCTAACATTAATCCCCTTGCACCTCCCCCACTAAAAGGACGCATGATAGCAACTGGTAATGCAGGAACAAATTCTCCACTTGCACCAACAGTAGTAAAGCACCAAGTAATGCCACTGATGATGGCTTCTAAAGCCCCACTCTCTCTAAACACCCGAATACCCACTAACATCCCTACCAAATAAGGAATCACTTTTAAAATCACTTCCCAACCTTGTTTAGCACCTTCAATAAACGCATCAAATACATTTACTTTTTTTATATGACCACCAATGATAAATGTGCAAATAATTAAGAACAAAATAATATTGCCTAATACATTACTAAATGTTTCTTTGGTCAATAAAGTAGGTACAGGAATATCTTTTTGTGAAGGCAATTGCTGTATAAACCAAGCAAATAAAAAGATAGCCGTAACAATGGTTCCTAACCAGGCTATCAATACCCGATCAAATTTTAATCGTTGGTAAATTCCTGTAATTAAAATACTAGCAACTGTTGCAACAGATGTTGCCAACATCAATGGAACAAATACACTGGTAGGGTTTACACTTCCGGCACCTGCTCGATAGGCAATAATAGATAAGGGTATTAAAGTAAGTCCACTGGTATGCAAAACCAAGAACATGATTTGCGCATTACTAGCTGTTTCTTTTTGCGGATTTAGCGTTTGCAAACTCTCCATTGCTTTTAATCCAAAGGGAGTAGCCGCATTGTCTAAGCCCAACATATTGGCGCTAAAATTCATGACCATTTGTCCCATAGCTGGGTGCTTATCGGGGACTCCAGGAAACAATCTTTTCATAAATGGATTGAGGAGTCTGGCCAAAAAATTAATGGCCCCTGCTTTTTCGCCAATATTCATCAACCCCATAAAAAATACCATTACACCCGTCAATGGCAAAGCAATATCCATTACGCTAGACTTGCTGGCATCAAAAATGCCTTCTACCATTTTCTTGAAAATCTCATAGTCTTGAAAGATGATTAGCTTAATTAAAGCAATCACCAGTCCAATCACAAAAAAGAGTATCCAAACGTAATTCAGTGCCATAAGTCTAAGATAATGCTAATGATGGTTATTCCTTACCTTTGCGCCTCAAAATTAATATAATGGCTTTACAAGCAGGTATAGTAGGTCTTCCAAATGTAGGTAAATCAACGCTTTTTAATGCGGTAAGTAATAGTGCAAAAGCACAGGCAAGTAATTATCGTTTTTGTACCATTGAACCCAATGTTGGTTTAGTGGATGTGCCAGACGAGCGTTTAAGCAAATTAGCCGAATTGGTACTACCCAATAAAGTGATTCCAACCCAAATGGAAATAGTTGATATTGCTGGCTTAGTAAAAGGTGCGAGTAAGGGGGAAGGATTGGGAAATAAATTCTTGGGAAATATTAGAGAGGTAGATGCGATAATTCATGTGATCCGTTGTTTTGAAGATGAAAATGTATTGCGCGAAGAAGGCGCCATTAATCCTGTTTCAGATAAAGAAATTATTGAGACCGAATTACAATTAAAAGATTTAGAAAGCGTAGAGCGGAAATTACAACGAGTAGAGAAAATGGCTCGTGTAGGTTCTGATACCAAAGCCAAAGCAGAGTTTGAAATTTTACAACGTTGCCAGAACCATTTAATGGCGGGTAAGAGCATTCACTCTTTGGGTTTAAGCAAAGAAGACAAAGCCGCAGTGGCTGATTTATTTTTACTAACAGACAAGCCTGTTTTATATGTGGCCAATGTAGACGAAGCATCTATGCATACAGGGAATGCTTTTTCTGAGCAATTGAAAAAAGCAGTTGAAGCTGAAGGTGCACAAGTGATTGTGATGTGCAATAATATTGAAGCACAAATTGCAGAAATGGACAATGCAGAAGATAAGCAAATGTTCATGGAAGAATATAAAATGACCGAGCCTGCATTAAATAGATTGATTCAATCTGCTTACAAATTATTGAACCTAGATACTTATTTTACTGCAGGGGTGCAAGAAGTTCGCGCTTGGACTATTCACAAAGGTTGGAAAGCACCACAAGCGGCGAGTGTGATCCACACCGATTTTGAAAAAGGATTCATTAAAGCGGAAGTGATTGCCTATGAAGACTTTGTTAAATACGGAAGTGAAGCAGCTTGTAGAGACAATGGTAGACTGCGCATTGAAGGAAAAGAATACCTTGTGAAAGATGGAGACATCATGCACTTCCGATTCAACGTTTAACTATGTTATCCTTTTGGGAAAAAGACAGCTATTATGCCGATGCAGATATCGTTATCATCGGTGCCGGCCTAATGGGTCTTTGGTCTGCTTATGAATTAAAAAAAGCGGCCCCTTCCCTATCCATTACCATACTAGAAAAAAATGCCACTCCTTTAGGGGCTTCTACCAGAAATGCGGGTTTCGCTTGCTTTGGTAGTTTAACCGAATTAATTAGTGATGAATCTACCATGGGCACTGCAGCTATGTTGTCCATTGTTGAAAGCAGGTTTAAAGGCATTCAAAAAATTCGCGCAAACTTTTCAGATGAAGCCATTCAATACGATGCTTGTGGTGGCTTTGAAGCAATTCAAAATAATCATTTTACTGCCCCGAATTTAGATGGACATATTCATTATTTAAATGAATTATTGGCACCTATTACGGGCAAGCCCCAAACCTTTTGCAATGCCACCAAACAAATGAATCGCTATGGCGTAAAATCATTTGACCATTTAGTGTATAATTCATTTGAAGCGGGCATTCACAGCGGTAAATTAGTGAATGAACTCACTAGTAAAGTGTTGGCATTGGGCGTTCGCATTATTAATGGTGTAGAAGTAAAGGGGTGGATTAAAGCCGCTGAATCATTGGAGATTACTACTCAGTTCGGCCCTTCAATGAAAGCCAAACAATTGATTGTTTGCGTGAATGGATTTACCCAAACCCTTTTGCCAGAATTGAATATTCTTCCGGCAAGGGGCCAAATACTATTAACCAAACCTATTGAAGGATTAAGCTTAAAAGGTACTTTTCATTTTGATGAAGGATTTTATTATTGGAGAAATATTGGTAATCGAATATTAATTGGTGGTGCTCGAAATTTAGCTATTGCAGAAGAACAAACAACTGATTTAGCTGGATCAGATAAAATCAGAAATCATTTAACCCAATTCTTAGCCACTTATATAGACAGTTTACAACCTATTGAAATAGAACAATACTGGAGTGGCATTATGGGCTTTACTCCAACTAATGAACCACTTTGCACTTGGACAGCTCCCAATGTTTTAGCAGTCATTGCTTGTAATGGAATGGGCGTTGCACTTACTCCAATTGTAGCAGAAAAAGTTGCAGCAATGGTTCAAGCGAATGATTAACTTTAAGGTCAATTTCAAACATGAGAAAGCTATTTTATTTTTTGGTGGTATCCTTTACATTCATTGGATGTAACTCTAATGCGGAGTCTGACAATATTGAACAAAATAAAGTGCAGGCAATTCAAGAGCCCACTAATATCCCTTTTCAGGTACTCAATATTTTTCCCCATGATACAGCTTCTTATACACAAGGATTAATTTGGCATGAAGGAAAATTGTGGGAGGGTACTGGCTGGGAAACTAAAAGTAAATTAATGTTAACAGACCTTAAAACAGGTAAAGCAATAAAGTCGGTAAAACTGCCGGATAATGAATTTGGAGAAGGCATTACCATTTTAAATAATAAAATTTACCAGCTAACCTGGCAAGAGCATAAAGTATATGTATACGACCTCAAAACATTAAAAAAAGAAAAGGTGTTCGATTGGCCCTATGAAGGTTGGGGAATTACCACGGATGGATCCGCTTTAATTGTATCAACAGGCGGTAGTAATATTTATTGGGTAGACCCCAACAATTTTAAAATTACCAAAACCCTGGGAGTCTCTGACAACAATGGTTACACCGATAGTATTAATGAATTAGAATGGGTCAATGGATTTATTTATGCCAACAAATATTTAACCGATTATATTTTAAAAATTGATCCCGCATCTGGCCAAGTAGTTGGTAAATTAAATTTGACAGGTCTATTGCAACAGAGCAATCAACCTATTGTAGCGAATACCGATGTATTAAATGGAATTGCCTATAACCCAACCACAGGCACTATTTTCGTTACAGGAAAACGTTGGCCAGCACTATACGAACTGAAACTGAATTAATTTTTTTGTAGAATATAAATAACAGAACTGCATTTATTGGGATTGCTTATAGCAGCCAAATTAGATTTCAATCCTTGCCAGAATGCAGATAAATAACGGGTTGCACCGTGCTGGTATTGCTCACTCAACATGGAAACATAAAAAGAATCAAACCACATTGGTTGAGTAGCAACAACCGTGAATCCATGCATACCTGCCAAATGAGCCATTGAAGCAGGAGAAAAATGATACAAGTGCCTAGGCACATCATAAGCTGCCCAAATAGATCCGTAATGTTCCGCATCTCCTGAAGTATAATTGGGGACTGCAATCAACAGCTTACCTCCCACTGGTAAAATATGATTGAATATTTTCCAATACCCTTGCAAATCGTGTACATGCTCTAATACATGCCATAGGGTAATTACGTCAAAACTATGTGGCTCAAATGAATACAATATATCAGGCATCAACAAATCAATACCATATTCCTTTTTTGCTTCCGCCCTTGCACTTGCATCGGGCTCTAAGGCAGTGGTATGCCATCCTTTCAATTTCATGGTTGCTGCAAATGCTCCAACACCAGCACCAATATCTAATAATCGGCCGGTCGATTTCCCGCTGTGTTTATTGATTAACCTAGCTTTTGAACCAAGTGTATAATTTCTAACTAAATGATAGAGTTGATTAATAAATCCTTTCTTGGTATTTGAGTGAGAAATATAATTGGCAGATTGATAGTAAGGGCCAATTTGATCAATGCCTGGAACGTCTTGGGTAAATCTTATACTGCATTGATTGCAATGCCAAATATCGAAATTGTCTTTACTAACAGTATGGTCTTTAGCAGTTAAAGCGTATTCAACTTTATCGGAATTACAAGCTGGGCAATGGTAATGATGAATTGGTGTAAACATAAATAAGCAAAAACTTTATACATAATAGAACAGCAATGCGCCTATACCAATCATTAATAGTATAACGGCATACACCCACCAGTTATCACTGGTTTTGATTTGACTATCTTGACCCAACAATTCCCTAATATCTTCTTCTTCTTGCTCAGTAAGGTTACGTTCTTCATCGTGGTTGATTTTTACTGCTTCCTTTTTAGCAAATTCAATAGATTCACCCACTTTTACCTGAGGAAGTAAATCCAATAAATTTTTTTCTGGAGTAAACAAAATATATCCATTCTCTTCTTTCCGCATTGCACCAATGCCAGGTATTACAGCACCTTGTGGCGTGGTTAAAGAAGTCTTGATTTTATATACATAATCATGAAACTGTTTAATCGCAGTCATTTGATCTACCCCTAGTTCTTCAGAGATAAAATCAAATAAAAATTTATCGGAAGGTGGTGTTTGTTCTTGCTTAAAACGAATGGCTGGAGCAGGCGCAAAAAGGAATCCATTGGCATTATCTAATTTAGCCGAATTAGGTTCAATCACAAAATTACCCACGTCTGGTATACTCAATTTATGATTGAGTACAAGGTATTTATGAAGGTATTGATACATGCAATTGGCGTTTATTGGAACGAATATACAACTCCTCCCATAACATTAAAACCAAAAACCGGGTATTGATTCCAACGTTGATAAGTATTGTTGAAAAGATTATTCATTTGTAGCCATAGATTTAATTTGGGCATAAGTCCAAACTCAAGACCTAAATTCATATCCATCGTAGGAGAAAGTCTTCTGGTACTTAACGAAAAGGCATCTCTGTATAAAGAACCTGAACGATAAAAAAGATCTGTTTTAATTTGTAAGTCTCCTATTGGTTTCCAGATTAGTCCTGCGGTAGTTTCTAATGGAATTAAGCCAAAAGCATCGGATGCGGCATCTAGTTTACTAAAATTGGTATAACTGGCGCTGGCTAATAGAGATAGTTTTTCTTGAAATGTATAGTTGACTTCTCCACTTAGCTTAAATGCATTCATATTGGTATATAAAATATCAAATGCCTTACCATCTCCTAATTGATTTATAAAAAGGGGCTGGTCTTTCATTTGTATTAATGCCACTTGCGCATTGAATGAGAAATGACTATTGGTACTCCCATTCAATCCTATATATTGTTCAATTGAACGGGTATTTTTAAGTTGATTAGGTAACCCAATCCATGGATTAAACTGAACAAGTGATCGGAACCCATTTTTAATAAAAGTTCCTTTAAATCCAGCTTCTACAGAAAAATTGGAATTGGGCAATCTAGAATTAACGGTCAAATTCGGTAAAAGATTAAATACTCCATTATTCCATGTAGGCTTCACCCCAAGATTCAATTTTACATTGGGGGTTTTAAGTAGTATACTTGGGTCAATACTATATAAATTATTATTGATAGGAGGACTAACCGTACTTGGTGAACTGTATTTAGCAATATCTGCATTGGCAGTAATATTAATGCCAATCATTTTTCCAAAAGACTTTTCAATTGGTGCTTTAATAATGATATTATTTTCACTTGCATTATTGGTATTGGTAAATCGGTTAAACTGAATGATTGGATGAAAATCAATACCAGATGGAGTAATTTGTTTATTCTTAACCCCTACTTCTAACAATAACCCATTATAGACTAATTGTAATTGGTCTTTTGGATATGCGAGTGTATTAGGCATGAAACCATATCTGTATCTGGTTGTGCTATTAAATTGTGCATGAGAAGTCCATTCCAAATTATTCGCACTGTTTATTACAGACAATACATCTACATCAAATTTGCTATACTGTTGTGCATATAATTTCCCTTTTGACCTTATATAACTGGTTTGAATTTGAGTTATCGATTTTTTCCCGTCCCCAAATGAAAAACGTCCTTCCCCGTAAAATGAACTTAAATTACCAGCACCGGCTTTTACACGATGTATATTTTTCCATACAGAAGGCGAATCTGTTGGAAGCGCCAATGGTTTGAGTGGTATAGGCTGATAAGAGAAAAATAAATTAGAAGATGGAACTTTATAGGTTAAAGGCAATCTTGAAGAATCGGCAACAGCTGACGCAGCGGTGAAATTGATTTTTGCTGCATTTTGCAAAGAGGGTTTAAATGCAGAAGTGATAATCACTGTTCTAGTTGCCCCCGTATCTCCAATTGTTTTATCTGAAACCGAGTAGGCAACTGATAAGCTTTCTCCTGTTGTCTTAATCGTAGAATTCGATTTGGTTTTTGCGCTGGCTTTTTTCTTTTTGCTTTTTCTTTGCTGAGATAACGCATCCAAGCTAAAGCCTACCATAAGCAATAATATAAAAAGTGCAATTTTCGTTTTCATGATTCTAATCTTTATATTATTGTACTTTATTGTTTTTTTCTTTTTCAGCAATTACTAAGGCCAACTTAGCTGCTGCTTCTTTTTTCAATTCTTCTAACTCAGCATTTTCCGCTACACTCTTGAATGTGGCTTCTGCATTAAAATAATCTTTCTGATTCAAGTAAATATCCCCAACCAACAAATAACTCTTGGTTACCCAATAAGTATAGGAGCCATACTTTTTAATCACTTCAAAACAAGATTTTTCTGCTTCGTCTAACTTACCCAATTGAAAAAACAACTCTCCTACTCTATACTGTGATTCAGCTGTTATTTCAGATTTACCTAAAGGCAAAAGAGATTGATACCCTTGCAGTGCTTGTGCATTTTTCTTATCCATTTGATCATTCTTGGCTATTACATAGCCAGCCATTAAACGGTCGTCGGTCGCTATATTTTTTTGCAACAATAATTCTGCAGCATTGGGAGCAGCTTGTGCAAATTGTTGGGTTTTATATTGACACCGCAATAATCCCCTCATTGCTTCCAACTTATTTTCTTGCTGCAATGCAATTATTTTTAATAAGGCATAATAAGTTGATGCATTGTTATAGTCTTGAAAGTCAAAATAATAAATTCTACCAGCCTGTAATGCACTTCGTTCTGCATATTTGTTAGGAGACAATGCAGCAACTGCTTTATAAAACCCAAGTGCTTCTTTATTTTTTTTCTGCAGCAGATTAATTTCAGCTAAAAAATAATTGGCTTCCACTGCATATTTCCCTTGAGGAAAATTGGCTAAGTAAGTGGTGAATCCTGTTTCGGCTCCTGAATTATCTTTTAATTCAAATCGAATAAAGGCAGACTTATACGTGATTGAATCAGCTTCATTTCTTGCTAAAGTTTTACCATTGCTTTCCATAAACTGGATGTAATCCAACGGTTTTTGCTGTTCAATAAATATATTTCTAATGTATTCAACCGCAGCATCCGATTCGGTACTATTCGGATATTTAGAAACCAGATTTTTAAATTGGTTGAGTGATTCTTCATTTTTATTCAAATTAAAATAGGCAATTCCTAATTTCTGGTAAGCTACTGGATAAAGTGCAGCAGCATCTTTTTGATTGAGTAATGCTTCTAAAGGATCAATCACTTTGTCAAAAGCTTCATCTGCTAAATAAGTGTTGGCCATTTCTAATCTTGATTGAGCCAACATCAAAGAGCTTGGATACAATTGTGGAATCAACTGCAATAAAGCCAACTTCTGTACTTGATTATTCATAGCTCCTGCTATAATGGCTTTTTGATAAGTAGCATAGTCGGCAGATGGCCAATTCAGTTGAACAACTTGCTCGTATAAATTCAACGCATGCTTATAGTCTTTCAACATAAACCAACAGTCGGCGGCCCTTATCACTGCGTCTTTCTCTACATTATTTAAGGCCGTATTAGGATTTTTATTCACCAACTCAAATTGCTCTTTGGCTTGTTTATACATTTCCTTTTTAAGAAAAGCATAACCCAAATTATAGCGGGCATTACTAGGGTTCACTTCCCCATTTCTAATTGATGCTTTTAAATATTGAGTTAAGTATTGAATGGCATCCTCCATTTTCCCAGATCGGTAACTCAACTCTCCCTTCCAGAAATTGACCAATGGCAATTGTGGTGCATTATTGGGAGTAATTAAAATTTTATCTAACAATATTTCAGCAGCATCTAACTGCTGGTCATTTATTAATTCTACAGTTCTACCGTACAATAATCTTGGCAATAGCGCGGTTGCATTGGCCGATTTATTGGGTAATGATTCAAATAAAGACAAAGCATCTTTAAAACTATTCGTGTTAGCAAGCGTACTTACCAATAACTCTTTTGATTCATTTACATATCCAGATTTTGGGTACTGTATTAAAAACTGTTGAAAGCTTTTTACAGCAATATCAAAATACCCCAACTCATAAGACAGTTTTGCATAATGAAAACTAGATACTTCTTTTTGAACTCCATTGCTGTTATTGGCTGCACAAAACTGGAAAGCATTTCTTGCGTTTTGCAAATCATTCACTTTTAAATAGGCATCTGCTAACAAATACATACTGTTTTGCTCCAAGGAATCTAAAGCCCCTCCTATTTGCTTAAATCCTTGAATAGCTTTGTTCCAATTCTTGGCTTCATAATAACAATAAGAAAGTTCATACAAGTCTTCCCTTCTTACTTTTTCAGTTGAAGCAATATAGGTTTCCAAATAAGGTAAGGCTCTTGCAAATTCTCTTTTTTCGAATAATAAATGCCCTACTAATTGCTTTAATTGTAAATCGTAATATTGGCCATTTCTTTTGATAGCATTTTCCCCATAAGTTAGCGCCTTCTCTCTATCTCCACTAAAATAGTATAACTCTGTTAGATAAAACGGTACAACATGCTGGTAATCTGGATGTGTTTCAGCAATTAAAAAACATTCAATAGCTGTTTCATACAATCTTTCACTAAATGCTAAGAAACCATAATAATAATTGGCATCAATGTAGTTGGGATCTGAAGGCAATTGTCGAATGGCATTAAATAATGGTTTGGCTTTTTCAAAATCTTGGCCAACAAAATAAGCATACCCTTGATGAAACTTCATGGTAGCAATTTGTCGATTGTTTAAATTGACAATATTGCTTTTTCCATAATAAATTAACGCTTTATTGTACTCTTTTTGTTGGTAGAAATATTCACCGAGATAATAGGAAACCATTTGCACATGCGCTAAGTGGTTGTCTAAATCAACAAAATTTTTGGCTAAAGTGGCAGCACCTATTTCGTCTAATTGCAATCCACAAATAATATAATAGTATTGAGCATCTGCCATCAATTGTATTGGCATATTGCTTTGCTTCAATCCATTATTATAAATTTTTTTAAAAACTGGGAAAGCCAAGCTAAATTGATTTTGTTGATACAATTGTTTTGCTTCTTTAAAAGCAGCATCTGGATCAGACCATTCCATAGTTTCCTGAGACTGCACAGAAACACAAAATCCAAAAAGAGTTAGTATGATGAAAGCGACTATTTTATACATGGGGAGGAATATATTGTGCAAAGATTTTTTTATTTGTTGGTATTAAGTGGCAAAGCATTGTTAAAGATATGCCGAGGCGCTGTTAAGCTTGATTAATCATGCCTTTTGTGGAAAAACAGGATAAGGTTGTAAGTTTGTCAACAAATTGAAAGGATGTACGAACATTTAACAACGGTTCGGGTTAGGTATGCAGAGACCGATCAGATGAATATTGTTTATTATGGTAATTATGCACAATATTTTGAAGTTGGAAGAGCAGAATGCATAAGAGCCTTGGGGTTTACATATAAACAGATGGAAGAAATGGGCGTTCGCATGCCAGTTGTATCAATGGAAGCAAAGTTTTTAAGGCCCGCACATTATGATGATTTGATTACGATTAAAACAATTTTAAAAACACTTCCAACTCAACACGAAATTTGTTTTGAGCATGAAGTATACAACGAAAGAAAAAAATTACTCACTACCGGTAAAGTGACACTCTATTTTATCAATACACTTACCAATAAACGCATGGGAATGCCGGCAGAATTATTAGCTACATTGGCCCCCTATTTTACCAATCAATAAGCCCATTTCATGAATAAAATTTATGCATCAATTATAACCATTGGAGACGAATTGCTTATTGGTCAAGTAATTGATACGAATAGCAGTTGGATAGCCCAAGAACTCAATAAAGCGGGCATTCTTGTTAAAAACAGGGTGGCTGTAGGCGACAACAGAGAAGACATTTGGCAAGCCATTGACGATGCTATTTCTAAATCAACATTGGTTTTAATTACAGGGGGATTAGGGCCTACTGCCGACGATATCACCAAGCCCTTATTATGCGATTACTTTGGTGGTAAAATGGTGATGGATCAAGCTACTTTAGACCATGTAACTTATATTTTCAAAGAAATTTTAAGAAGACCAATGATAGAGCGGAATACATTACAGGCTCAAGTACCTGATGTATGTACCGTATTGAAGAATGAAAAAGGAACAGCCCCAGGAATGCTGTTTACAAAAAATGAAGTGAAAGTAATTGCCATGCCCGGGGTGCCACATGAAATGAAATGGATCATGCAGCACCATGTGATGCCATTGGCTGCTCAATGGTTCAATAGTGGATATATTGAACACCGAACTTTATTGACAGCAGGAATTGGAGAATCATTTTTAGCAGAACAAATAAGTAGCTTCGAAACTGCTTTACCCAGTCATATCAAGTTGGCATATTTACCCAATTATGGAATGGTAAGACTTAGATTAAGTGCTTGGGGGACCCATCATGATAACTTAAATAAAGAATTAGACAACCAGTTTAATCTATTGAAAAATAATGTTTTAGATTATTTAGTAACAGACAAAGATGAGCCTATGGAAATGGTCATTGGCCATTTACTTAAACAAAAAAATCAAACAGTATCTACGGCTGAAAGCTGTACTGGAGGTTATATTGCCCACTTGCTCAGCAAGCATGCTGGTTCATCTACTTTTTATACTGGGTCAATTATTTCCTACGCCAATATTATTAAAGAGCAATTATTAGATGTCCCCCACGAGACCTTAATGACAGTTGGCGCTGTTAGTAAGGAAGCAGTAAAGCAAATGGCGATCTCTGTTAGAGAAAAAATGAATACCGATTATGCCATTGCAGTCAGTGGCATAATGGGACCAGGAGGAGCTACAGAGGAGAAAGCAGTAGGCTTAGTTTGGATTGCGGTTGCTTCCAAAAACAATGTAGTAACCAAGCACTTTCAGTTTAGATTTGATAGAGAGCGAAATATCAGCTTAACCGCGATCAATGCATTGAATATGTTGAGGGCTATGATTGTGGATAATAGTTGATTATTTAATCGGATTCAACAACTATCTTTGTTGATTAGTAGTGGATTGCGTATATTAACTATACCTTATTAACCCGCTTTAAACAGTAGTACAATATGGCAATAGCTGAATTGGTGATGCCCAAATTGGGTGAAAGTATTATGGAAGCTACCATTCTTAAATGGCATAAGAAAGTAGGCGACCATGTTAAATTAGACGAAACCGTATTGGATATTGCTACTGATAAAGTAGACAGTGAAGTTCCCTCTACTGTGGAAGGAACCATTACTGAAATCCTTTACAATGTGAACGATGTTGTACCAATTGGTACAGTTATCGTAAGAGTTGAAACTGCTGCAACTGCGAGCGTTCCAACACCTGCCCTAGTTGTTGCTGCTCCAATTGTTGAAGCGCCACTACCAGAACCTGTACCAGTTGCAGCACCTACACCTGTGGTTGAAACTCCTGCTCCTACACCTGTTCCAGTTGTGCCTCCACCAGTGGTAGAAGTACCTTACACTCCAAGTGCTCCTATGGTAGAATTAATGAGCAAGCCGGCTTCTAACAGATTCTATTCTCCATTGGTATTAAATATTGCGAACAGCGAAGGAATCAGCCTAAGTGAATTAGAAAGGATACCAGGAACAGGCAATGATGGTCGTGTTTCTAAAAAAGATATTTTACAATATGTTGCAGATAAAAAAGCCGGTAAGGTTCCATCCTTCCAGCCTGCTCCAGTTTATGCTGCAGCGCCTCAATATATTACACCAGTTGCTGCACCACAACCTGCACCAGCACCACAACCAGTTGCCGCACCACAACCAGCCCCTGTTCCTGTTGTAACACCTGAGCCAGTTGCAACTCCAACACCTGCTGCTGAAACGCCTGTAGTTACACCAGCTCCAGCGCCAACACCAGCAGCAGTTCCAGCGGTTGAACAATCACAGCCAATTGTTCCTGTTTATCAAGAACCAATTGTACCTGTGGTACCAGCGCCACAACCTGTTGCACAACAACCTGCAGCACCACAACCAACTTATCAAGCAGCTCCTCAACCTACTTACCAGCAAGCACCTGAGCCTGTTATGAAATCTGCTTCAAGATTTCCTGAACAAAATGTTGCTGCTTTTGCTGCTCCTATGCCTCCACCGCCACAAGCGATTTTTGCACAACCATCAGGTAGGTATTCTGACCCTTCCATGGTGAAGGTTTCAGGCGAAACTGAAATAATTGAAATGGATCGTATGCGTAAGCTTATTGCGAAGCATATGGTAGATAGTAAACATACCAGTCCGCATGTTACCAGCTTTGCTGAAGCAGATGTGACCAATATGGTAATGTGGAGAACCAAAGTCAAAAATGAATTTGAGCAGCGTGAAAGCACCAAGCTTACTTTTACTCCAATGTTTGTAGAATGTATTGCGAATGTGATTAAGCGCTTCCCTTACATCAACTGCTCATTAGACGGTGATAAAATCATTCTAAAAAAAGACATTAATATTGGAATGGCTACAGCTTTACCTTCTGGCAACTTAATTGTTCCAGTAATTAAAGGAGCCGACCAAATGAATATTGTTGGTCTAAGCAAAGCAGTAAATGGATTAGCAGACGCAGCTAGAAATGCCAAACTAAAACCTGAAGATACCACTGGTGGTACATTCACATTAACGAATGTTGGTACTTTCGGAAGTTTAATGGGAACGCCTATCATCAGTCAACCTCAGGTTGCAATCATGGCAGTAGGTGCTATTAAGAAACGCCCAATGGTAATGGAAGGACCAGATGGAGATACCATTGCTATTAGACATATGATGTACTTATCATTAAGTTATGATCATCGTATAGTAGATGGAAGTATTGGGGCCAGTTTTCTAACCGAAGTGGCCAAAGAATTTGAAAAATGGGATATAAATAAACAATGGTTTCATTACTTATAAAATTTAAAAAAACCCTGATGATTATCGGGGCTTTTTTTTGCATTTCGATTCATTTAACAGCGCAAACACCTGGTCTTGGAACTTGGAATGTGTTAACTGGGCGTTTCAATTACAATAGCAAATGGAGTTCTTTTATTGAATTGCAATTACGCTCTCAACAAACATTTAATCATTTTAATTACCATGAAGTAAAGGGTGGAATTGCTTATGCAATTAGTCCTTCTTTAACCGCATTAGTTGGAACAGGTAGGTATATCACTTATCAATTAACTGATAATTTTAAAACCCCATTTTTGGTAAGTGAAAACAGAATTTGGCAACAATTGATTTGGAACCAAACATTTCAATCATTTAGAATTGAACATAGATTAAGGTCAGAACAACGATATACATCCAATGGATATAGAAATAGATTCAGGTATAGGATTAGTGGCATTGTGCCTTTAAATAATAAAACAATCACCAATAAGACCTTTTTTTTAAATACTTCCAATGAATTTCACTTTAATAACGAAGGGGTATTTTTTGAGCAAAATCGCTATTATTTAGGAGGAGGCTACAATTTCAATAGCCAATTGAGTTTACAATTAGGCTGGTTAAATCGTTCAGACTTTTTTACACAGAATAGGGCTCAATACAAGAATTTTTTGCAAACAAGTGTGCAATTCACTTTTAGTAAAAGTAAAAAGTCTACCATAAAAAATTTAGGATCGGTCGATTAATTATTCAACCCTTTCAAAAAAGGAAAACAGGGTTGTTCCGTAGTTCCGAACAAATGAAAACCCTTCCATTTTTTCGTAGGCATTTCTAGGGGTATGTTCTAAAACAAAAAAACCACCGGGCGCAATCATTTTTTTAGCTACAATTATTTTGGGAATTTCGTCAATGGTACCTAAAGCGTAAGGAGGACCAGCAAATATAAAATCATATTGTTTGGTACAACTTTGCAAAAAAGAGAATACATCCATCTTTAGCAATTGAACATTTTCCATACCTAACATGGCGGCATTCTTTCCAATGAAACCATGCATAATGGGGTCTTTCTCAACAATAGTCAACTGTTCCGCACCTCTAGAAGCCAATTCGTAACTGATACAACCTGTACCACCAAATAAGTCAAGGGTTTCAATACCATCAAAACTCATTCTATTTTGTAAAATATTGAACAAGCCTTCTTTGGCTATATCTGTGGTAGGTCTTGTGTGGGGCATATTGGCTGGTGGACTAATCCTTCTTCCACCCCATTTCCCAGAAATAATTCTCATAGTGCCAATTTAAAAAACGGCGCAAAATAATGCGGAGGATATTCTTTATTTACTTCAAACATAATTCCATTCGCCTCCATAGAGTTGATTTCTATATTCTCGTACACTTTCTTTAATTGTAAGTACAATTCAGTATTTAAATCAATCATGCCGCTAAGCTCAACAATCGCAAACTCAGTATTTATGCCAAATTGTTGTGCAGCACGTATAATATAGTAAACAGCGTCTTCCGCAATTTTAAAAGAGAAAGTTTGAATCATTTGAATTTTTGCATCTTTAAAAATGGCCATAATAAAATGCCCATGATAAAATTGCAATTTCACCAATTGCTCCTCATTCTTGCGCCTATTCATTACATCATTTAACAATGAAGTATACACATGTGATGTTTGAAAAATGATAAACTGCCTGGTCAATAATTCAGCCAACGACTTTTTAATTCGATAGGTATTGATAAAACTTCTAGTGGCAATCAGTTTTTCATACTTTACTTCCATCCTACTACTTTCACCATAAATAAGGTTTAAGTAATCTTCCGCTGATGTTGCAGTAAGAAATTTTTCAGGAACTAAAATAGATTCAGGTGTACAAAAATAACAGGTAACTAATTTGTAGGTTTTATTAAACAGTTTAGAAATGGTTTTGATTTCATAAAAGATATCATTCCAATCCTCTGTTTGATCTTTGTCTAAACTAAAATATTCAAATGCTACGATGGTTCCATTGTCTACTTTTTTAGACATGCAACGCATTTCCTGCTCATCCAATTCTATGATTAGCTGAAAAGCAGATCCACTAATGGGATCCTCGTTATAAAATCCTGCTTTTTTCCTGGCCATTCATCTTAATTACGTTGCAATAATATATAAAAAAGCATTAACGGAGAGCGAAGATATTATGAGCACTCATTTTACTAACTTCGCTGCCCAATATGAGCAATCTTCAGCCACTTAATCTTCAAGTAAATACAGGGAATAAAGCCATCCTTCGTATAGCATTGCCCATATCTGCATCAATTGTTGTTCCTCAAATCAACTTTATTACTAATAATATTTTTTTGGGAGGATTAGGGCAGAAAGAATTAGGGATTGCAGGTATTACAGGAGTTTATTACTTAATGTTTGCAGTAATTGGAAATGGATTGAATAATGGGTTACAAGCCTTAATCTCTAGAAGGGCGGGGGAAAATAGAATTGATGAAATTGGAATCCTGTTTTGGCATGGAGTACGAATAGCTATGTTCTTTGCCATATTTGGTATTTTAACCACATGGTTTGTTGCACCAATGGTATTGCATTGGTCGTTGCATGATCCCGAAGGAATAGATATGGCTATTCAATTTTTGTCCATTCGTATTTGGGGCTTACCGCTACTATATATCTACCAAATGCGCAATGCATTATTAGTAGGAATTAATCAAAGCAAATTATTGGTACTAGGTACTGCAACAGAAGCCATCATCAATATTGTATTTGACTATGGATTGATTTACGGTAAACTGGGCATGCCTAATTTAGGGTTCAATGGAGCTGCTTATGCATCCATTATTGCTGAAGGAGCTGGCTTGTTGGCTGTATTTTTAGTCATTCGTTTTAATGGAATGAGTAAAAAAATCAACTTATTTAATAAAGTTGCTTATCAATTCTCCTATATCAAGCTCATCCTAAATCAATCTTACCCACTTATTCTGCAACACGTCATCAGCATTATGAGCTGGGAATATTTTTACATTTTGATTGAGCACCATGGTGCCAGAGACCTTGCTGTATCTAATACCATGCGAAATCTTTTTGGATTTTTTGGTTGTTTTACTTGGGCATTTGCTGCTACCACCAATACGATGGTTAGTAATGTAATTGGCCAAGGAAGAAAAGAAGAAGTACTACCTCTCATTTATAGAATACTAAAATGGAGTATGGGATTTGCTTGTATTGTATTTATTTTCTTAAATGTGTTTCCAAGGGCATTTCTTGGCATTTACGGGCAGGGGGAAGATTTTATTCAAGCAGGTATTCCTGTGCTTAGGGTGGTGTCTATTGCTATGATTATGATGTCTGCAGCAACTGTTTGGGTAAATGCGGTAACCGGTACTGGAAATTCTAAAATGAATTTATTTACAGAAGTTGCAACCATTATTTTTTACTTGGTATACGTGTACATCGTTTTAGAAAAAATGAACATGCCCATCACATGGGGATGGGCAAGCGAATGGCTGTATTGGTCTATTATGTTTATTCCATCGTTTTGGTATATCACCAGCAATCGTTGGAAAAAAATAAATATCTAGCCTTTTAATTGTTTAACTAAATCAATATACTGCTGCATAGCATCATCTTTAGTAATGCCTTGCAATTTAGCCCATGCTTCGTGCTTGAACTTAGCAACAAAGTCGAACATATTTGCTGGACCTTCTTCCTTGTTATCGCCTTCTGTAGCTTGTTTATACAAAGCATACAGCTTTAATAAAGTATCATTATCAGGTTTTTCAGATAATGTTTTACTGTTGGCAACTGCTTCTAAAAATAAATCTTGTACGCTCATATAGTGGTTTTATTGTAATGATGCTAATAGTTTGGCTCCCTCTGCTTTTAAAGCAATATCATTAAAAGAGCGGTTAGGCATTTTAACCAATCTTTCTAATACTTCTATAGCTTTTGAAGGCTGCCTATTCTCTTTATAGGCTTTTGCTAAATCTAATTGGTTGGTAACAAAATAGGGCTCCAATGTTTTAGACTTTTCCATGTATAAAATGGCTTTATCCAAATCTCCATTAGGTAAGCCACCATAAAACAATTTTACCGCAGCTTTTTTAATTCCAGATAGCGTAACCATTTCATAATGCCATTTACCCAATGTATAGTTGGCTCTTGCATGATTGGCATTAATGCTTAATGCTTTGTCGGCATATTCTTTCACGTCTTTAACATAAGCCACTATCTTTTTATTCTCAATATCCAAGTCGGTCATTTTACCTGAAACAGTAGCCATTGCATAATTGGCATCCGCATTATTGGGATCAATTTTCAAAGCCCTTTGCGCATAAGCCATTGCAGATTCAAAAAATAATCGCTTATTGTTTTGGTCTTTTTCTCTACCCCCTATTGCAATTTCCAATTCGGTGGCTTTAACCAAATATTTGATATTGTTGGGTTCTAATACTAAAATCTGTTTGTACTTAGCTAGTGCCTCTGGTTCTTTTAATTGGCGTTCTATATTTTCGGCCTCTTTAGCTAAAATGGCAATGTCTTGTGAAAAGGCAGTTCCAATCCAACTACAAAAAACCAACCCTATAAAAAGAAATCTAATTTTCATAATCTCCTCTATTGACTTTTAATGAAACCCCCAGACTGCCCTCAAACTGTGCAATAGGTGGTTTTAACTTATTGATTGAAATATGTACATAGTCAGATAGAGAAAACTGTGCCAAAATTTCATTGGCAATATCAGATGCAATAGTTTCTAATAAGGGGGTTGCAATTTGCATGCGCTTTTTTACCAATTCATATACCAATGCATAATTAATAGTATCCGCTATATGAACAATAGGAAATTCTGTAGGTGTAAAACCCACTTCAATATTTATAGCAAACTCATTACCCAACACCTGCTCTTCCTTGTACAGTCCATGGTAAGCAAAAAATCGTAAATCAGTTAAATGAATATTGGCTTTGCTCATGATTTAGTGCCCTATAGAAGTTAAATAGCGCTCTGCATCTAAAGCAGCCATACAGCCACTTCCGGCAGCTGTAACTGCTTGACGATAGTTCTTATCTTGCACATCTCCTGCTGCAAAAACCCCAGCCACATTGGTTTTGGTGGTTCCAGGCACAGTTAGGATATACCCGGTTTCGTCCATTTCCACATAGTCTTTAAAAATGGCGCTATTGGGTTGATGACCAATAGCCACAAAGAATGCACTAACTGGAATTTCTTGGGTATCACCTGTTTGATTATTCTTAATTCGAACAGCTTCCACTTTTTTATCTCCTAAAATTTCATCTGTTTCTGAATTCCAATATACTTTAATATTGGGCGTACTTAATACACGGTCTTGCATTACTTTACTTGCGCGCATTTGATCTCTTCTAACAATCATATGCACTTGTGTACAAAGTTTACTCAAATAAATGGCTTCTTCTGCAGCCGTATCCCCTGCTCCAATGATGGCCACTTCTTTGCCTTTAAAGAAGAATCCATCACATACTGCACAAGCACTTACACCGTATCCATTCAAACGTTCTTCACTTGGAATACCTAACCATTTTGCAGAAGCACCTGTACTAATGATTACCGTATCTGCATGAATTTCTTTTTCTTCATCAATCCAAACCTTATGTGGAGTGCTACTAAAATCTACTTTGGTTGCCAATCCATACCGAATATCTGCACCCATTCTGCTGGCTTGTTTTTCAAAATGCACCATCATTTCTGGTCCTTGAATTCCTTCTGGATATCCAGGATAATTCTCTACTTCTGTTGTAATGGTGAGCTGACCACCTGGTTGAATACCTTGGTATAAAACAGGTTTCATATTTGCTCTTGCTGCATAAATTGCTGCGGTGTATCCTGCAGGCCCTGACCCTATAATCAAAACCGATACTTTCTCTATTGTTCCTTGTTCCATAATATTGAATTAATCTTTACAAATGTAAGTTTTGTATTGAGAACCATATCCACAAAAAGCACCCAATGCGCCATTGGTAATATTACCCTTAACTACTCCCGGTGAAGAGAATGGATTTCCAATGGATTGAAAAGCAAATTCCCATGTTCGCCAAAAAGTATAGGATGCTTTATCAATATTGGCCAATTTTACCGTTACGGTATCGCCTAATTTGAAAAAGCCATAATTTTCTCTTTCAAAAGGTTGGTTTTTATCTACTCCTTTATCTATATCTATGTTGTATGTTTTGCCATCAATAATGGCATCGTCAAAAGCACTATTAAACCCTGGGAAAAAAGGTTGGTTATTTACTTTGGTAAAATAGCGAATATAATTTCCCAATCCTGGTGGGTCAATAATGCGTGCCATTAATACCCTAAAACTATCGGTGGTAGGTCTATTGGCCACTCTTTTAGACCAAAGACTGTCGATGGTTTTTGTTATGATAGGAATAGTGGTTGTTGATTGATATTGTTGTCCGTTATGTTCAATACTCAACTGGTATGTTTTACCGGTTTCACCCAACATGGGATCGTTAATTGGTGTTGTGTAAAATACATACCTGCCTCCTTGCGGAAACCTCAATTCATTTACTTGTAAAGTAACTGTTTTAGTACCGTTGTTGATTTGCACTTTTGCGTCTTTGATAAATGAGGCAAATAATGTTGCAGTATCAATGGTTGAAAAATAATTGAGCGATGTAGACAGCACTACAATGGGAGCTTGTCCATTTTCAATCTCAGCATCCACCACCATTTTGGCTTGGTTTTGAACTGGTTCAATTTGAATGTCTTTTTCACAAGCCATCAAAAACAACAACCCCAATATAATAGTTACTCTATGCATTCAACTATAACAACGTTTAGGAAAAAAAGATTAAAAAAAACGCCCCGATTTTTCGGAGCGCTTTCAATAAAATGGCCTCTCGAATATCCCTATTCGGAGGCTGAAATATTAACCCAAATATGCTTTAAGTGCATTGCTGTAACGCGCTTTCTGTAAACGCTTTATGGCACGCTCTTTAATTTGTCTGATTCTTTCTTTGGTTAGGTCGTACTTCATTCCTATTTGTTCAATAGTCACGCCATTTTCTCCGTCTAAACCAAAATATGCATTCACGATTTCCGCTTCTCTAGGGCTTAATGACTTCAACACCCTACGAATTTCTTCTCTTAATGAATCTTTCATTACATCTTCGTCGGTATCATCAGAACCTTCTAATAAATCTCCCATAGCCACATCTTCTGCTTCGTGTACAGGAGCATCTAATGAAGTATGTCTGGTATTACTTTGGAAAATATTATTAATTTCTGTTTCACTCATTTCAAGAATCTCCGCCAACTCTTCCGTAGAAGGTTCACGCTCATGTTCTTGTTCAAATGCCATGTATGCTTTGTTGGCCTTGTTATAAGTACCAATTTTGTTTTGTGGCAAACGAACTAAACGTCCTTGTTCAGCTAATGCTTGTAAAATAGATTGACGAATCCACCATACAGCGTAAGAAATAAATTTGAAACCCTTGGTTTCATCAAAACGCTGAGCAGCTTTTATTAAACCTAAATTTCCTTCGTTAATAAGGTCACTAAGTGATAAACCTTGGTGTTGGTATTGTTTTGCAACAGAAACCACGAAACGTAAGTTGGCTTGTACTAATTTATCCAACGCTCTTTGATCTCCCATTTTAATCTTCTGCGCCAAAGTAGTTTCCTCTTCGGGGTTGATCATTGGAATTTTGGAAATCTCTTGTAAATACTTCTCTACTGCTTGCGAATCTCTGTTGGTAATCTGGGTTGCGATCTTGAGTTGCCTCATGTTGTACTGTTGCTTTTTTAGATAACGAGTTTTAAACCCAATTTGTTATAAAATGACACAAAAAGGTAAAATTCTCCAAAACTTACGGAAACTACAAAGATACGATTTTACAATGAAATTCAGTCTTTTAAGTGTAAAAAACTTGGTAATTCAATGAAAATCAAGCTTATTTGTGCAAATTGCTGATTATGATAGATTTTAGATCGGATACCGTTACCAAACCTACAGCCCCCATGTTGGCAGCCATGCACGCAGCCCCTGTAGGAGATGATGTTTTTGGAGAAGACCCTAGCATTAATGAGTTAGAACAGTATAGTGCGGAGTTATTTGGGATGGAGTCTGCCCTATTTTGCCCAAGTGGAACCATGACCAATCAAATAGCCATACGCTGTCATACCCAACCTGGAGATGAAGTAATTTGCGACGCGCTCTCCCATGTTTATTTATACGAAGGAGGTGGTATTGCTTCTAATTCAGGTGCTTCAGTTCAATTATTGCAAGGCAATTTTGGCAGATTAACAGCCGACCAAGTAGTGGCAGCCATCAACAATAAAGACGATGTACACAGACCATTAAGCCGTTTAGTTAGCTTAGAAAACACTGCCAATAGAGGTGGCGGAACTTGTTACGATTTCAATGATATTCAATTAATTAAAGCCGTTTGTTTAAATAATAATTTAAGTCTTCATTTAGATGGGGCCCGCTTATTTAATGCTATAGTTGCCAAAAAAGAAAGCCCTGAACAATACGGCAAAACCTTCGATTCTATTTCTGTTTGCTTGAGCAAAGGATTGGGGGCACCTGTCGGAAGTGTTTTATTGGGCACAAAAGATTTTATCAAAAAAGCAAGAAGAACTAGAAAGGTTTTTGGGGGTGGAATGAGGCAGGCTGGTTATTTAGCAGCGGGCGCATTATATGCCCTCCGCCATCAAGTAACTCGATTGGAACAAGACCATGCACATGCCGCTCTGATAGTAGAAGCTTTAAAGAAAAAAGACTTTGTGGGTATGATCCCACCTGTGGAAACCAATATTATTTTATTTGAAGTAAAAGGCAGATTCACCGCCAAAGAATTGGTTGGGATATTAGCAAACAAGGGCATATTAACCATTGCAATGAGCCCTACTCAAGTTAGAATTGTAACACATTTAGACATCACCGAAGAAATGGTAAAGCAAACCATTAGGGAGATTGAATCCCTTTAGGTAACTTTATGCCCCAAAAATTGAACTGCTGATATAAAAATATATGCTACCTAGAATTAATCCGACAACAACACAGGCTTGGTTTTTATTGAAGAAACATCACGAAGACGAAATGAGCAGAAGGCATATGAGAGACCTTTTTGCAGCAGACCCCGAAAGATTCCAGAAATTTTCGCTTTGTTTAGACCAATTGGTTTTTGATTATTCTAAAAACATCATTAACCCAAGAACCATGCAACTCTTGTTGCAATTGGCTGAAGAATGTAAATTATCAGATGCTATTCATGATCAATTTGCAGGAATAAAAATTAATGAAACCGAGAATCGTTCTGTATTGCATACCGCTCTGCGGAATTTTTCGGACACCCCTATTTTGGTAGATGGAAAAGACATCATGCCAAAAATTAAAAAAGTGCAGGCACAAATGGCTGCATTTTGCAAGACTATTCATAGCGGAGATTGGAAAGGTTATACAGGAAAACCTATCAAATACATTGTCAATATTGGGATTGGGGGCAGTGATTTAGGACCAGTGATGGTAACTGAAGCATTAAAGCCTTATTGGGTAGATGGTATTCAAACTTATTTCGTTAGCAATGTAGATGGAACACATATAGCTGAAACCTTGAAAAAAGTAAATGCGGAAGAGACTTTATTCTTAGTTGCTTCTAAAACTTTTACCACACAGGAAACCATGACCAACGCCCACACAGCAAGGAATTGGTTTTTAGAATTTGCGAAAGACGAAACCCATATTGCCAAACATTTTGCGGCATTAAGCACCAATGAAAAAGCAGTCACTGCATTTGGTATAGACAAAGCCAATATGTTTGAATTTTGGGATTGGGTTGGCGGAAGGTATTCTTTATGGAGTGCTATTGGGTTGTCTATTGCGTTAACCATTGGGTACGACAATTTTGAGCAATTGCTCAAAGGGGCTTATAAAGCAGACGAACATTTTAGAACAGAAAAACACGATAAAAATATTCCGGTAATCATGGCTTTATTAGGCATTTGGTACACCAATTTCTTTGGTGCACAAAGTGAAGCCATTTTGCCTTACGATCAATATATGCATCGCTTTGCAGCTTATTTTCAACAAGGAAATATGGAAAGTAATGGCAAGAGCATTGATAGAAATGGGAACCCTGTTAACTACGCTACCGGACCCGTTATTTGGGGAGAGCCTGGCACCAATGGACAGCATGCATTTTATCAATTGATTCACCAAGGAACACCAATGATTCCTTGTGACTTTATTGCCCCTGCCCTTTCTAAAAATCCAATTGGCGACCATCATGTAAAATTGATGTCGAACTTTTTTGCTCAAACTGAAGCTTTAATGAATGGTAAGAGTGAGAATGAAGTGAAAGTGGAATTAATGAAAGCGGATAAAAAAGAAGAAGAGATTAAAAAGCTGAGCCCTTTCAAAGTCTTTACTGGCAACAAACCAACCAACTCTATCTTAGTAAAACAAATTGATCCAGCTACATTGGGATTATTGATTGCATTGTATGAACATAAAATATTTGTGCAAGGGGTACTTTGGAATATTTTCAGCTATGATCAATGGGGTGTAGAATTAGGCAAAGAGTTGGCCAATAAAATTTTACCCGAATTAAACACTGAAGACGCGGTAAAAGATCATGATGCTTCTACCAATGGTTTAATCAATTGCTTTAAAGAATTTAGAAAATCGGCACAAGCATAATATGGAGCATATTGTTATTAGACCCATAGAACCAGCAGATAATAAAGCCATTGCAACCATTATTAGAACTGCTTTAACTGAATTTGGGGCAAATAAACCAGGTACTGTTTTTTACGATGATACCACCGATCATCTGTATGAATTATTTACCGCTGAGCCCCAAAGTGGCTATTTCATTGCATTACAAGACGGTGTAATCGTTGGCGGGGCAGGCTACTACCCCACCGAAGGACTACCAACTGGCACTTGTGAATTGGTAAAAATGTATTTGAATGCAGCAGCAAGGGGCATGGGCTTAGGCAGAAAAATGATTGATTTTGTTTTGGCTGCCGCCAAACAAAAAGATTATAACCATGTATATTTAGAAACCATGCCCGAGTTAAAAAAAGCCGTAAAAGTGTATGAACAATTTGGCTTTACTTATCTCAATGGACCAATGGGCAATTCTGGGCACAATGGTTGTGATATCTGGATGATTAGGCCTTTATAGGCTACCATAATTTGGTAGGGCACCAATCTCCGTAACGATTACCCAGCAAAAACCCAATCAAGATTTCATGAGTTCCCCTACTAATGGTATTAATGCGAGAAGTTTGAATATCGTAAGAATAGCCAATATTCAAGGTATTACTCAAATTCAATCCTACCATTGCAGCAAATCCATCTTTGTATCGGAATGAAGTACCTGCCCATAAAAAGTCTTGGTACTGCAGTTTGGCATTAATGTCAAAACCCAGTGGTAACGGACTGATATAACGAATCAACATAGAAGGAAGTAAATTAAAATCGTCTGAAATGGTTAATCGGTAGCCCGCACTTAAAAATAAATGCGGAACCAATTTCCCTTGGGTTAACGAAACGGTATTATCTGAAAATGCCACATTCTGGGGAATGATTTGTTGAGCAGCTAAACCAACAAAATAATCCTTTGAGTACAGCCAAAGTCCAGCACTGATATCTGGCTTTAATCGATTAATAACTCCACTAGAAGCAACTGCAGGATCTACTGTGGTATTACCAAAATTGAGTTTAGAAGCATCTAAACTAAGGTTGGTAAAGCCAACAGAAACGCCCGCTGATAAGTTAGTAGTGGGCGATAATCCTAAATGATAAGAATAAGTTCCGTATGCAGCAAATCGATTCAAAGGACCGGTTTTATCATTGAGCATCGTAAAGCCCACTCCATGGTGTGGTTCAGCAGCTGTATAATCTCTCCAATAAGCTTCCCCCCTTGGATTCATTCCCTTTGCCCTAAAACCAGTGGCAGTGGAACTTTGATAAGGATCTTTTTTCAATCTACCATGTGCGGTTATATATGTTGTTACTGGGGCATCTTGCAATCCTACCCACTGAACCCGGTGACTGGCTTTAACATCCCAATAATTTTCAATACCAGCAACAGCAGGATTGATAATATAATTGTTCATGATGTATTGGGTATAATAAGGACGTTGTTGTGCCTGGGTCACTACAACCATTCCAATCAACATCACTAAAAAGTATCCCTTGCTCCTCATTTTATTTAATTATAGTAACAGAACCAGTAATTATTTTTCTGCCGTTCTTTGGATTAACAATATAATAATAAGTACCAATAGGCAAAGCTTTCCCATTTCTTGTTCCATCCCAATCTACTGCATACTCAATGCTACTAAACACCAACATGCCATATCGATCGTACACATCTACCGTAGCACCTGGATAACTTTCTAAATATTGAATTTTCCAACGGTCATTAATGCCATCTCCATTGGGCGAAAAAGCATTGGGTATGATGGGTGCTAATAATAGTTTTACAAAAACGGTATCAGTAACCATACAACCCCCAATTCCAGTGAGGTTGAGCCTATAAGTAATATCTCCTAGAGGAGTCGTTTTAGGTATGGAATCTATATCACTATTTAAATACAAAGGCGGTGTCCATTGGTAATTCAAATTAGTACCATAAACAAATTGTGGTTTAAGCGCTTTGGTTCCACCTTCTAATACTACAATATTAGGACCTAGTTCTAAAACTGGATATGGATGAACAACCACCGTTTGGCTAACGGTATCACTCACACAACCTTGTGAATTATAGAAATAATAACTAATGGTATAACTTCCAGAATCGGTAAATACTTTGCTCGGATTTTGCAAAGTAGACGTATTACCTCCGCCAAGGTTCCACTCCCATCTAACAGGAGCACTGGTGATACCATTCCCTAAATCGGTAAATTGAATGGGATCGCCTTGACAAACTTCAGTTGGGGTAGCAGAAAAAGCAGCTCTTGGCCAAGGATAAATGGTATTCAATACTTGGGTTAATGAATCCACGCATCCATCTTTGGTAGTAATTTTTAATTGAACACTATTAGGACCAACTGCCGTGTATTTATGGGTAGGCTGCTTTAATGTAGACGAACTTGGATCATTGGGATCTCCAAAATTCCAAACATAACTAAACAACCCATCTGATCCATCTGCAATGGTACTTTGATTAATGAAAGTACCCCTTCCATCTGGCAAACAAATTTCAGGCAAACTAAATGCAGGCTTGGGCAAATGATTGATCCGAATAATTTGTTGATTAGACGTGCTTACGCAACCACTATCCGTTACTACTTGTAAAGAAGTGGTATAAGTTTGTGCAGTATCATAAACATGTGTAAATGCAGTTGCATTGGTTCTAGTTGCTGATTTACCATCTCCAAAATTCCAGTTCCATTGTGCAATATTGCTGAAGTTAGCTATTGAACTATCTGTAAATACTAAATTATTTTTTTCGCAAGCGGGATCAGCAATGCCCCATTTAGCTACTGGCGATGGCCAAACCGTAATGGGCTGAAAGGCAGAGTCTTTACAACCTGCACTATTTTGAACAAAATACTTTAGTGTGTCGTTCCCTACACCAGTAGTGATAGGATTTAATAAACCAGCAGCACTAATACCTTTACCAGAATAGACTGGTGTAGCTGGCAATGCAGAAATATAAGAACCTTGTGTAATTAAACGAGGGGTTGCATCGTAACATATATCACGGATATCAGTAAATGTTACGGCAGGTGCGTAAGTAACCGTAACAATTTTAGTAAGTGTTCTAGAACATGATTCTGCTTGACCAGAATAGGCTTTAATGCTAACTGAATAATCCTTGGATGCTGGAGTTAGAGGGGTGGTTGGTATTCCGTAACGGATGCTGTATTGTTTATTCAATGATGGAGCTTGATCAATTACGGTTGAGGTAGGCGCTCCAAGCAAATCCCATACTACTTCCAACTTAGTTACATCACCAAAATCAACAGTAGATTGGTTGATAATTTTTATAGAGTCATTGGTACATAGTGGAATCCCATTCAATAAATTCGCCACTTCAAATTTTGGAACCGGGGTACTTCCATTTACTGTAAATGATTTATTATCAGTGGCAATACAGCCATTACTTGAAGTGACTTGTAAAGAGACGGTATAGTTACCAAATGTTTTATAACTAGTAGGAGTTGACTTAGCACCGGTTGTTGCAGTTAAAGGGACAGGACGTTTAGTAGGATCAACTGTTGAAACTCCATCATCAAATTTCCATAAATAACTAAAGCCAGCTTCTGTTCCATCAGCAATGCTAGAAGTATCGGTAAATGTTGCCGTAGCATCATTCAAACAAACTTCGGGTAAAATAAATCCAACTACTGGTAATGGATTTGCTTTAAAACCACCTGGCAATCGAAAAGTATCACTGATACATCCAGAATTTGAAACCACATTTAAATACACGTCCTTATTTCCCCATGTAGTATAAGTATATGATTGGGGCGTACCAGCCGTTTGCGTAACAACCCCCGCCCCATTATCCAAATTCCATTTCCATTCTGTAATGGTATTATTAGCTGTACCTGGAACAATGGTTGAAGCATCCGTGAAATTAATGGCACTGTTTATACAAGTAATTGCAGGCACCGTAAATGAAGCAACTGGCTTATTGGATAAATTGATTGGAACTGTTTTAGACGCAACACAACCAAAGTCGGTAATGGCAGTGAGCTTTGCATTGTAATCACCAGCTGTTGCATATGTTTTGGCAGGACTTTGTGTAGTAGAAACAGCACCATCTCCAAATTCCCAATTCCAAGCAACAATGGCCCTTCCTGATCCAGTCGACAAATCGGTAAATTGAGTGGGCGCAATAACACAACCAGTATCGATAGAGCTTACTAAAAAATTGGCAATGGGCGCATCATTCACCACAATATTGTCGGTGATTTCTTGCTCATTATTATTGCTACATCCATCCGATTGAGGTAATAATGACGTAGTAGTGAATTTAATAGGATAAGTGCCTGCAAGACCAAAATTATATGTTTGAGGTATATTATAAACATAATAAGATTTACCGTTTGAAGTATACGATGAATCAACTTTGGATGGGTTATAAGTTAGTACTGGTGGTCCAGTTAAATTATTTGCACCTAAAAAATCTAATACAATTTGGGTAGGCTGATAACTTAATGCCAATTTAAGACTGAAACTAGTGTTCACACAAGTGGCCGAATAACTGACAGTTGCTACATTAGGAAATTGGTTTTGAATTGTGACCGGAGGATTAAGGTCTACAATATTAGTTCCCGCGGAATATCCATATGATTCAAAACTACCAAAGCCATAGCATATTGCATTAAAACCACTGTCACTTGTTAATCTTATACTAGAAGAATTTCCATTACTTACAGCAAAAGATTGCTGCAAATAAGAAAAACCAGTAGTGCCTATTGGAACAAATGAACTTGCAGGAATTGAAACCCCATCAATTTTAAAAGAACTAATTGAAGTTCCTTCATTCTTAATAAAGACATTTATATTTTGGTCTGTAATTGCTTGCTTTGCTGATAAAAAAACTGTTATATCACTAATACTCTGTTCAACAGGATTTAAAAAAATCATATCTGCATCACCAACACCAATGTCACATGATTGAGTTAAACTAAATTGTGCCACTGCAACTGGTTTATCAGACTCAATAATTATTGGTGGTTTAAACCCATTACTCAACAAAGCATCAGAAAAACCAGTAAATATTTCACCTTTATTTAAGACGGTTGGAGATCCCCCATTTGTAAGAAAGGTTGTGTTATCCTCTTTTGCAATTACTCTATAATTAAACTTATTCTTGCCCCGAAATGGAGTTAAACCATATTTACGCCCCCATGAATTTGATGGGTAACATTGTTGATATAAAGGATCAATTGACCCTTGATTATTACAACCTGTTTGAGCCAAATTAGTGGAAACTCCAAGAGATGTACTACCTGAAAAAACTGCAATTTTTTTACAACCATTGGCACCTGTACCAATTGATTCAATTAAAGTTCCAGAAATATCTAACATATCCTGAAACTGATAAATATCCCCCGCCTTGGGTAAATCCACTTGAATGGGCGTAGGATCAGAAACTCCATTTCTTTTAAGATTTATTCTAATGCTTGTATTGTCTTCTGTTGCAATCACGCTAAATTGGGATCTAGCAAGTTCGCCAGTTTGTAGAGCAGTTGTAGTTTGGGCCCAAGACATAGCATAATATGATTTACCTAAAACAGCCGTAGGTAATATCAAACTTGCTGCAGATCTAGCCCCTGCAAACATATGCGAATAAGCTACAATTGCAGGCATCCCAGGGTCGACGGTAACTTTTATACCTCTATTAGTTATAACCTTTTGCTGATTTGTGAAACTTGCCGATTCAGCACCTGTTATGTATGAGGTTGACCTATTAAGTACTACTTCTGTAGTAGTATTAGCAGTTACAGTAAAAGTTTGAACTGTACCATTATATTCTATTTTGCCAGATGAATTTTTATCCGAAGTTAAATAGACCGATAAAGAAGCTAAATTATTCCCTGAAGGTTGATGAGGTGGAAATACCATCCAAAACTCTTTCCCTTTATTAGAAAAATCCTGTGCAATCAATAAAGATATTGGAACAAAAAACAACAATAGCAGCAAACTACATTTCTTCATCAGTTCAGGGGGCTTTCTCAAATCATCAATTGGTTAACAATAATACTTCATAAACCGCAAATTCCCACTATAGACACGCTAAAATCGGCTATTGCTGTCTTTCAATAGACCAGCAGAAGAAGGTCCATTGCAAAATAACAAATCCAATATGCTCATATTGGGCTGAAATCCTATTCGATCTTCAAAAACCTGTGCATATTGAACTTGTTCACCTAAGCTGTTAGTATGATTGGGCAAAAGCTGGTTTCGGCCATCTTGAAATTCAGTTGCCAGTTCTTTTTGGTAACTAGTGGATAAGCCAATGGTCAAATTCGCTTTCATCATTTTGAGTACCCATTGAATGAGTTTTCTGTCTAAATCCATCAAAAATTCTTCCTGACTGGTCAGAATGGCAAAAAGGGAGTCCCGGTAAAATTCATAAAAAGGGGCACGCATATAACAAGCATCCAATGCCCGGGTATGTTGGAGTACCCAATTTTCTTTATAAGCAATTTTGATGTTTTTAAAAAGTGCCCGCTGGTCTCTGCCATTTTGTAAAGGAACCGAAAGTGGAATCAATCCATTGGCTCCAGGGATGATGGTACGGTTGCGAAAACTCCCTTTTTGGTAGTGTTCATATTCTTCAAATTCAATATGTTTGAATTTAAACAACATTTTATAGTAGTTAACTGTTCCAAAATATTGATAATCAATTAATAATTTCATTTTATTTTATCTTGTTGAACGCTGCTTACAAATGATCAATCTCATGACCAATTCAGTCTTTATTAGTGAAATTTTTATTCCAATTAATTGTTGTAATAAATAGTATTTCAATATTTTAAGACATTTTTATTATACTAATATTTTGAGTAATCACTTCTTACTCAATTATTACAATAAATACTAAATACATTAGCATACAAGATACGAAAAATAATGGCTACTAT
>NCHN01000069.1 GCA_002281875.1 Sphingobacteriia bacterium 24-36-13
GTATTAGATGCATCCAGAAGTGTAACAGTTGCTGGTTCTTTATTGAATAAAGAACTAAAGACCCCATTCTTAGATGAATTAGTACAAGAGTACAGCAAACTAAAAGAAGGATTCGACAACAAAAAATCCGTAAAGCAATACCTACCCTATGCAGAGGCATTGAAAAATAAAGTGGCTATTGATTGGGAGAGTTATACTCCCCCTACACCTAGCTTTACAGGCACCAAAGTATTTGACCATTATGATTTGAATGAGTTAAGAACATTCATAGATTGGAAACCGTTTTTCATCACATGGGAAATGCATGGCAATTTTCCAGCCATCTTAACCGATGAAGTGGTAGGCGCAGAAGCCACCAAATTGTACAATGATGCCAATGCTTTGTTAGATAAAATCATAGCAGAAAAATGGTTGACGGCAAAAGGCGTGATAGGATTTTGGGAAGCAGCCAGCAACAACGATGATGTAGAAGTAAGAACAGAAAAAGAAAAAGTTCAATTGTGTTTTCATCGCCAACAAATCAAGAAAGCACCCGGACAACCCAATTTATCTTTGGCCGATTTTATTAGCCCAACAACTGCGAATAAAAAAGATCATATTGGTGCATTTGCCGTAAGCATACATGGCATAGAACCGCATTTAGAAAAATTTGAAGCAGCACACGACGACTACAATAAAATCATGTTGCAAGCATTGGCCGATCGATTTGCAGAAGCATTTGCAGAAGCGTTGCACTTGCATACACGTAAAGAATATTGGGGCTATGACGCACAAGAACAATTAAGCCCAGAAGAATTAATTAAAGAACAATACAAGGGCATACGCCCTGCACCAGGCTATCCAGCTTGCCCAGACCATACAGAGAAATATAAATTATTTGATTTGTTAAGCGCACAAGACAATACAGGAATCTCCTTAACAGAAAGCTTGGCCATGTATCCAGCATCATCAGTTTGTGGTTGGTATTTTTCGCATCCGCAGAGTCAGTATTTCGGAATTGGCAAAATTGAGCAAGACCAATTTAAAGACTATGCAGCCCGCAAAGGCATGGATGAAGCCACTGCAGAAAAATGGTTGAGGCCGATATTGTAGATTAATAACTATGGTTTTAGGCTTATTTATCTATCTCAATTCCATTATTACTAACATTAAATTTTATGTTTAAAAGTAAGTTGCGATTAGTTTCGATTTGATATCCTGAATTAAAGCATTCCGCATTGATTGAGTCAATAAAGTATTTACCAGTATGAACATCTTTATAATACATATAATCATACTTGTAAAATATTTTATCTGATATCATTTTTGTAACACGATTTGCTTTCCATGTTTTGGTATGAAATAAATTGGTTGTACCTCTATTGAGAGATTCAACTTTCATTTCCCAGACATACTTCAATCTAATAATTGAATAATCTAATTCTCTTATCCTGATTTCTCCTTTCAGGTATCCTCTTGCTAATCCTCCAACAGTTCTACCTAAAAATGAATCTTTAAAAAATTGATTGGGCATGAAACTTACAATATAAACAAGACCATATTTTTCATCCTTGTATTTGGAAATAAGTTTAAAGTCTAATCCTTTATTATTATTTCCGTCAATTGGCAACCCTTTTCGGAGCATATCAAACCATGGAATAATATCACCTGTACATAATCGGGGAACTCCAATAAAATTGGTGAAAAGTTTATCCTGATATAAAGTGTCTTTAATCCAATTTGGAGATTTCATGCTTTTATCAGCATTTCGATAATATACCTTTACAAATTCTTCAGCCTTTTCTTTTAAAGTGTCGTAATTATAAATTTCTGAGGAAAATTTTAAATTTTGACTAAAAGAAAAATTGCTATAGTTATCCTCAAAGCGATTAGCTACCTGTTTAATTATTGCGTTTGCGCTCCTTGATTTCATTGCCTTACTTCTTACGATAATTTCAGGTAATAAGCTCTTTAATGGCTTCAAAAGCAACCGATTAACATGAAACAAATAAAACAGTTGTTCTTCATAACCAACTGCAGAAATTTTTACCTTTTTGGGGAAGCTTGAATTGGGAATAGAAAATGAGCCATCTTCATTTGAAACAATAGACATTTTATTTGTGTCATTCTCAATAAAAATGATTGTTGCAAATGGAATAGTTTCCTTTGAAATAGAATCAATGATTTTAAAATAAATAATACTATCCTGTAATACATAACTTGTATTATAAACAGGATTATTGTTTACATATAAGGGACTCCCCTTTACAGTTAATTTAGGGAAAATTGAATTAATTAGCAAGAGAACTGAAGTTATAATACTAAATCTTAATTTGCTATTAATCGTTTTTAACATAAAGGTTTTTATTGCATGCATTAATTATTTGAACTTAGAAATGAATATTTGGAGATGTAATCTTATTTCGTTTTAAGTACTTTATTTTATACTTGTTTACATAAAACGAGTCAATCTGAGTTAATTTCTGAGGAAAGTCAGTTTGTCTTACAATAATTGAGTCAGGATGTAAAGCAATAAATCGTTCGTATACATTGATTCTTTTTTTCAATTCCCGAAAGGAAACAGTATCAAGAAATTGATCTTTCCGTAGTATGGCATTTAATTTTGCAGCTTCGCCTGAAAATATAATTGTACGATTATTATTGTAATCAGTAAAAACTCGTTCACCTCTTTTATTGATATAGTCTTTTTTGTATTGGCTTGAACGGCAACTAAAAAAGTAGAAGCACAATAAAGCAAATATGCTTTTGACAACATACCGCTTCTCAAAAAAACAACACAAACGATTGCGGGATTTTACAGTATAGTATTTCCGAATATAGGTACTATTATGGTGTCCCTGCTTTGTTTGCATTATTTTTTTGACAATGATTAGACTTTAACACTCGCCAGAACCAGCACAATCAGCATTTGTGCAAGTATTATCAGACCAACAAACATAATCAGCCGCACATTGTGCTGCATTTCCATTTGGCTCAGTAAAAACCTGAGTCAAGGTTAAGCCATTTGTGTATGTAAATGTACATAACCATGAACCAGACTCAATACCACCTACAATACTTTTTTGCATTTGCCTTGAAAGGGCATTTCCGATTTTTGATAAGTTTTGTTTCATTTTACTTAAATTGATTTTTAAAAAAGATTTAATGAATCTATTTGGTGTGTTAATTTAAAAACATCACTAGGCTTGTATGCATTATAGATTAATATTTTCCCGCCTTTGGCAATGAGATACCTTGGTATACCATAACCTAACGGTTCATTAATATTTTTTTTCATGTACTCAAAGTCAATTTTTTCATGCACGAATTTATCAGGGGGTTTTAAGTAGGTATATATATGTGTACCTTCTAACTGATATTTATTCACTATTGATTTCCATTTTCGTTTCCACTCATTATTGGTATCACCTTGGGTATTCTGACATATAAAGAGGAAACTAATATCATAATTTTTTAGCTTTTTCTTTAATGTGTTCATATACTTAAATTCTCTGAGGCAAGGTAAACAAGTGGTACCCCAAAGATCGATGTAAACAATTTTATCTTTATAAATTGGTCTTGACAAAAATTCTTCCAGAGTTGAATATTCAGTTACTGATTCAATAAATTTTATTTTTTTATTCTCGTATTGTTGTTGAGAAAAAGAATTTTTAACTACGAAGGAACAAAGAATAAAAAAAATATACCATTTTATAGATAAGTTCATACTGTGAACATACATATTCTAATATCAAGCCCAAAATAATACCGGGGGGTATTTTTACCCCCCGAAAACTATCTTGCAAACAATCCCCTCCATTGATACAATAACCGATCGGCTAAACTAGCTTCAGCCGTAATGACATCTGCTGTACCAGTCAAACTATTACTAAAATGAATGGTCTTTTGATAATTTGTTTGTAAGCCATTGTTGAGTTTAACCTTTATCAAAAAACTGGTGTCTTTATAGGGTACTTGTGGTATATTAATGATAGTTCCTTGTAACACACCAAATTCATTTCTTTGATAACTATTGAGTGCAATATTTACCTTTTGTCCTTGTTTGAGTTTACCAAAGTTCTGTTGAGATGCAATCAGCTCTGCAAAATAGGTGGGTTGCTTTGGAATAATATAAAAGAGTTCTTGACCCATTTTGATCCAACTATTCTCTTGAAAGTAACTGGCAAATTGTAAAGTACCTGTTTCACTGGCAACTAATATGTACCGATTTGCCCAATCGGCTAACGCATTTTTAGCATTAAAGAGAGCTGCAATAAAATTTTGTTGGATATCCGCATTTAGCTTATCAATTTCCAATAATTCTTTTTGTTTGGCAACAATATTAGTAGACTGATTAATATCCGCAGCATCAACTTGAACTA
>NCHN01000070.1 GCA_002281875.1 Sphingobacteriia bacterium 24-36-13
TCTAAGTTCAAGTAATAAGTGCAATTTTTTGTTGTAGCACTTGATTAGGGGTTAAGTAATTAAATTTTCTAACTGGTCTATTATTTAATAATTGTTCAACACGTTTTACTTGATTATCTGTTACTAGACTAAGGTCAGTCTTTTTAGGGAAAAACCTTCTAATCTGTCCGATTCTATTTTCGACTGTTCCTTTATCTTGACTAGTATAAGGTCTGGTGAAATAAGTATCAACGTTTAATGCTTCTGCAACTTCTATATGATTAGCAAATCCTAAATCATTGTCAAAAGTTACCGTATGTATAGGATAATCAGCTTGCTCAAGTTTTTTTATAATGGCTTTACTTACTCTTTCACTTCTTCTATTGCTCAGTTTGTGAAGACTAGTATGCAAAGTAGCTCTATCTGTCATAACCAATAATGCACCTTTATGGTTTTTACCCATCATAAAATCAACTTCAATATCACCTGGCCTAATTCGTTTGCTGACTATTTTCGGTCGCTTTTCAATTGGAACTCGGTTAGGAATAATACCTCGTTTATCTTTTTGATTACCGCGCTTTCTTCTTCGTCTACCGTGTTTAAGATGCAGATAAATCCTTTTGTATGGTTTATCTGCCGCTTTATTGCCATGCTTCGATTGCCATATCCATTGGTACAGCCATTCAATACTCATGGGACATTTACCTGTCTCTTTGCCCTTAACACTAATCAACTCAGGACTCCACTTTTCTTTAGACAACCATCGAACAGCTTGTTTTTTCATAGCCAAATTAAACTTAACAAACTTAGGTTTAAGCTGGTGTCTTTGTTCCGTTCTACGCTGCGCATTGGTCGCTATGTAGGAACCAGCTGTTCTTCCTCTTTGGGCAGTGTTCCTACGAATCTCTCGGCTAATCGTAGATGGATTTACTCCAAGTTGCTCCGCTATCCACTTTTGTTTCTTTTCCGCTTTAATAAACGCCTGAATCTGATACCTTTGTACCAAACTAAGTTGAGTGTAATGTTTTGTCATAGTAACCAAAAGGTCGCACTACTTGGTCAAAAGGCAAAAAGCCCTCAAAAGCTTTTTTGCCTTTTGTTTAAAAATTGCACTTATCTGTTGAAGCTTTTTTGCCTTTTGTTTAAAAATTGCACTTATCTGTTGAACTCAGCTAATGAGGGATATAAATTTAAATATATTTTAGCCACCACTTATTATGAGTGGCTTTATAGTTTCCGAACCATAGGCAAGGCTTATAAAGGACTAAAACAACAAAAATCCATATTGCATAAATTGTCCATAAAGGGATGCCGGTTTCAATCCCTTTTGGCCGTCCAAAAGTTCCGTTGGAGAATTCAAATTCAGACCACGGAATACCTTGTAATAATAGCATTACAAGGGTTAATATATGGATAAAATAAAAATGCAACACAAAGTAAAACAAGGGTACTTTCCCGTACACAATAGTGAACTTTTGAATGCCTTTATGCACTTTTTCCGCTACAGCAAGCATCAAAAACATAATACCTAATGTTACTAAACAAAATAATAAAGAAGGTGGGTATTTAGAAACATTCATGAACGATAGAAAAGTGTACAAACCATTTTTTTGGGTCGTCCATTGCTCGTTATCTCCATAGATATTGATGAAACGAATTGTTATAAACAACAACAATGCACCTACCCCTACTCTTAAAAATAGTTTTGTTTTCTTATGGTCTGGTAAGGTAAAAAAATGACCACATGCATATCCCAGAAATATAATTCCAAGCCAAGGAATGGGTGGATAGCCAATAATAAATACTCTTTCTGGTAAAAAGGGAATGATAGTTGGGCTAAATAAGGGAGCTAAAATTGTTCTAATGACTGAACTTTCTGCTAAGGGAATGATAGGTAAAAGATTGTGGCAGAAAATGATGGCTAACCCAATATAACCGATAGTTCTAGAAGATAATTTTAAGAGTAGCCCCAATATAATGAATCCAAATCCTATACTGGCGATCACTTCAATTATTAGTGTGTGAAATCCAATATCAAAAAAAATGGCAAAGTTTACAATGGTCAGCTCTAATATCAATAACCAAAACCCCCTCATTAATAGCAGTTCTTTGGTGCTTTTAATATCATTTTTATTTTTTAAGGAAAGATGTACTGAACTACCTGCTAGAAACACAAAGATTGGGGCACACAAATGGGTAATCCATCTAGTAAAAAACAATTGAGGAGAGGCAGTATTTAATTCAGTTGGAATTTGTGTGATTGAAGTTTCATGCATTAAATCCCTTACATGGTCTAATGCCATAATAATCATAACTATTCCTCGAACTATATCAATTGAGTGGATTCTTTTCATATTTGAAAATAATCATATTTCACCAAAAGTGTATGTTTGGATGGGGGAATAGTGATTTGATAATATCGTATGCAGCGCTTTACTTTGATTTTCTAGATATCCTACTATTGAAAGCTTTCTGTTTTATCCATTGAATTGAAATATCAACAGGTGCAGTATAATTTTCAGAAGCAGTATTGTGGCCCAATGTCGGAAACAAAGTATACTCAAATGGCTTGCCTTGAACTTTAAATGTATTTAATTCCTCTATACACAATTTTACAGGTATCTGAATATCTTTCTCACCAAAAAGCCACAGTCCTGGAATTGAAAGTGTATTCAAGGATATTTTGGGATCTGTAGCTATAAATTGATACCTGTCAGGATCATTTTTGGTATGTTCACGAGCATCTGATTCTGTATGATTATTCCAAAAGTTATTGTTCCCATTAGTATAAAATTGAAATCGAAGTTGTTCTAAAGTTGTAATAGTAGGGCAACTAAATAAAACCATAAACTCGACTAGTGGGTTATTGCTTGCAGCAATTGGGATTATCCATCCTGCCTGACTGAAGCCAACTAGACCAATTGGTATTTTTTTATCTTTCAAATAGGCTCGAAATTTCTTTACGGCTGCTCTTGCATCTTGAGATAATAATTTAAGATTAGTAGGATCAATATTATTTGTACCAACAGATGGTCCAATATATACACCACCAGACTCTCCAACTCCACGTTTATCATATGTTAATACAGCAATGCCCTCTTTGGCAAGACGTTTAGCGAACTCTATTTCTCTTTTTACCGGATCAGAACCGTGAACAATTACAACTGCAGCAAATGGATTTTTAGGTGTTAAAATTGAGCCTACAAGAGTAACACCCTGACTTTCAAACTTTACATCTTGAATGGCGTAGGCTCCCGATTGAGAAAAAATTAATCCTGGTAAAAAAATAAATAATACCCCAAGAAATAAGTTAGAAATAATGTTGTTTTTCATTTATGAATACTATAAAAATCTGAGTTAAATGGTCTTCGCTAGTAATGCCTAGAAATGCTTATAGAATATTATCGATAGTTTTTCTTTTGTTCAATTTCATCTCTAATTCTTTCTCTGATGTCAATTTTTGCACCTGCAAAAGCAAAGATTGATGAACCATATTCTCTTGCATATTGATTAGTTATTGAGTCAGCAAGAATTGAATATTGAAAGAATGGAGATGTTTCTTGCAATTCTGCATTTACAGCATCGGCTTCCTTTACTCTAATCAAGTTTACATATTCTTTTGATAAGTCAAACCAATTAATATAATCTGCATTAAACGAAACTGCATTTAATTTTTGTTTTGTGTAATAATTAATAGCCCCAGCTTGTCCATAATTATCACAAAGTATCAAGGTATTATTTTTATTGGGTAAGCTCAAATAAACACTATCAACTTTTAAGGCCAATTCTCTCCAACCAAGCATATCTGCAAAATCCTGTGGCAATAAATGATCTTTACCATCTTCCCAACGCAGCAAACCCAATTTTTTATAGCTTTCCGAATGTTGTGCAATGTACTTTGGGTTTTTATTTGGGAAAGCAACTTTATAGATGGGAATAAAAATTAGTAAAGGAATCGCAATTGCAATAGGTTGTAAATATTTTTTCCAACCATCTTTTAAAATATCTGATAGATAAACAGATCCAAATGCAATATACATAGGATAAATACCTATTGCATAATAGTCTTTTGCCCTGAAGTAAAGAAAAGCAATTAAAGTAAATAAGAGTGAGAAAAAGAAAACACTATATTTTTCAAAGACTTATTGAAAAGCAAAGCATAAAATGATGAAAAGATCACCAATAGAGAGCCTATAAAAAACAATAACTGATTTTTTAAAAAATCAAATCTATCTACATTTACTAATTGAGTTTCTGCTAATTGTTTTAAGTGATGAAAGACTGGAAAATTGTTATTGTATTGCCATAAGAGATTTGGAAAAATTAAAGCAAAGCCTAATAAGGCAGCAAAATATAGATTGGGATTAAAAAATAATTTCCGCTGTTTTGTTAGTAACAATGAAGGAAAAAGTCCAATCAATAGAAATAAAATGTTGTATTTATTTAAAAAGCCAATTGCGAATACTGCTGCTCCTATATAAAGCCATTTTGCTTGATCCGTTTTGATATATTTAAGTAGTGTGAAATATAAAACCGTCCAACTTAATACATCAAAAGAATTGGGTTGATACAATGTGTTTAATCGCAATAGTGCGGAGAATAAAACACAAGTTGCCCCTAAAATTAATGCGAATAGGTTTCCATTTAATTCTTCACTAGCCTTCCAAACAATAAAAATTGTCAATACACCATACAAGGCAGGGAAAAACTTAATCCAAAAAATTGAATTTCCTAGCAACTGAATTAAATAAGATGTCCAAGAAGTAAATGGTGGAACAGATAGATAACCCCAACTCAAGTGATTTGCTTGATCAAGATGCAAATATTCGTCTCTTTGCAAGTCATATTCATTGCTTAGCAGCAAGAATTGCAGCAAGAATTTAAGCCCAATGAAACCTACTAAAATTGTCGTCTTTTTTGTCATTGGGAAGCATTTAATATAATTCATTTTCCATTGCTGAAAGCCCATTGTTGGCTGTCAGCCTTTTTTCAATGACGTGTTTTTAAGCTGTCGTAATATGATTTATACCTTTCATATTTTGTAGACGAGAGGCCGTTAGGTATAATTCCAAGCAAAATATCACTATTATCCTTAAATACAAAGGTTAGAGTATTGAATATTTCGTTATCAATTAAGAAATAACTTGTAACAGATTCAATTTTTACTAAAGTTCTTTCGAAGAAAAAGCTCCAAGTTTGCATATCAACCTGTATTAACCCCCTAATTCTTGGATTAATTGATAGCAAAGGTTTGACATTTTTGGTTAATAATGTGATTTTTTCTTGTGTTTTCCAACAAAGGGCTCAA
>NCHN01000028.1 GCA_002281875.1 Sphingobacteriia bacterium 24-36-13
TTCGATTGAAATTGATGATGGTTTAATTTTAAATTCAACAATTGAAAGAATAGATCAAAACTATACCAAAGAAATAATATTTATGAAATGGGGGAAAGTTGCAACAATTATCAAAGACAGTAATGAGCTTATGGTACATTTTAATATTGAAAAAGGTGCAACTATTGACCATATCAAAAAAAAGATTTTCATTAAACAACCTGTTTTTGATAAAAAATAAATAATGTCGTAATAAATGTGTATTAACTAAACTAATGAAAACTGTTCTATTATTTCTTTCAGTTAATACGCTATTTCACTTCGCAAGTGCACAAACGACCTTAATCAATAATTCAGTTTTGGCTACAGGCCAATGGGCCAAGGTTGGAGTTACACAAGAAGGTATTTATAAATTAGATGCATCTCAATTGGGTTCACTTGGAATTAGTGCAAATCCTTTTCCTTCATCAGCCATTCGACTTTACGGAAGAGACGGTTCTATGCTAAATGAAAAAATTGACAACTCTTATATTGATGACTTAGTAGAAATCCCCATTGAAACTGGCTCCAATTATTTGTTGTTCTACGCACCCGGACCACACCAATGGAAATACGATTCTGCCTCAAAAAGATTCAACTTTGTAAAGAACTTACATTCAGATACTGCTTGGTATTTTATCACTTTAAATACAGCAGGAACACCTAAAAGAATCATCACCCTTTCTCCTGAAACCCGCCCTGCTACTAGCATCGTCAATAGCTATACGCATCGTTACGCCCATGAAACCAATCGCATCAATTTACTCAGTAGCGGAAAAGAATGGCTGGGAGAATCATTTGTTGCGAATAATAATACAAGAACTTTTACCGTACAATGGACTAATCCAATTAGTTCTACTCCCATTCAATTGTACACCCATTTAACCAGCCGATCCTTGGGGGCCAATGCCAATTTTACAGTGTCGCTCAATGATCAGGTTGTTCAAAATATTAATTTAAATGGTGTAACGGGAGGGCTTTTAGATGAATATGCCCGAGATGCTAAAACCCTTAGCCCTGTTGGGTTAAATACCATTAGCAATAGTAATTCGATAGCTGTAAAGTTTCAGTATAGCTCAACTGCTAATGGGGCTGAAGGATGGTTGAATAAGTTTAGTCTTCAAGGTCAAAGAAGGTTAATTCCCGATAATAACAGCAGTAGTTTTTACTTTAGGAACACCAGTTTAATTCACCCAGACAGCATCGCGGAATACCGTATTTCCGCACCGCTAAATAACGGTGCACCCACTTTATTTCCCGCAGATACCCGTGTTTGGAACATCAGCAATCCATTGAATCCACAACAAGTAGTTATCGCCAATACGGGCAGTGTAATCAGTTTTAAATCCACTGTAGAAATACTAAAAGAATACGCGTTATTTAACCCATCACAAGCATTAACACCTATTATTCCCAGCAATGCCACAATTCCCAACCAGAACCTGCACGGTTTGGCTAACGGTGCTACCAACTTCAACGGAATCATTGTTGTGCACCCCTCCCTATTACCCGCTGCCAATCGCTTAGCGGCATTTCACCAAAGTCAATATGGCTATAGCGATGCAGTAATCACTACCACCCAATTTTATAATGAATTTTCAGGGGGCATCCCAGATCCTGGGGCTATTCGCAATGGCATCAAATTATTTTATGATTTATCTAAACAAATCACTGGCAGCAATGCAAAAACCTTGCAGTATGTGGTATTGTTTGGTGCAGGTTCTTACGATTATAAAAACATCATTAGTTCCGATAGAAACCTAGTTCCTACTTTTCAAAGCAGCAATAGTTTATCGCCCTTACTTACATATACTTCCGATGATTTTTATGCATTACTCAATAACAATGACGATATCAATTTATTGAATGATGCGCCCTTATCCATTGCAGTAGGACGCTTACCAGTGGGTAATTTGCAGGAAGCCAATACCCTCGTTGATAAAATTATTCGCTACCATAGTCCACCAAAAAGCAACAATACAACTGGGGCTAATGCAGACAATTCTTGGCGCAATCAATTGGTATTTATTGCAGATGATAAAGACCAAAACCTACATTTGAATGATGCCGAAAGCATTGCTGCTACTGCTCTTGCAGCCAACCCCGCAGCACATGCCCGCAAAATTTATTTAGATGCATTTCCATTGGTTAGTGGTGCCGGAGGTGCAAGGTATCCCTCCGTTAGTGAAGCCATTGTGAACCAGGTTTTAGCAGGTGCACTCATTGTTAATTATTCAGGCCATGGCAATCATTTGCGTTTATCAGAAGAAGCAGTGATTAGCGCTGCAGAAGTGAATCGATTCAACAACCCCAACAAACTCCCGCTATTTATAACCGCCAGTTGCGACTTTGATCCCTTTGATCAACCCAGCAAACCCTCCATTGCACGTACCTTATTGTATGGCAGCAATAATGGAGCCATTGCTTTATTGACTACTACTCGTTTGGTATTTGCGTATAGCAACCGAGTGATGAACCAAAACTATTTACAACTGGCCATGGAACCCTTATCAACTGCGGGGTCTGGTAAATTGTATCGCTCATTAGGCCAAGCCACCATGGATGCCAAAAACAGAAGCAATCAATTCAATGGAGATCCGCTTAATAGCAGAAAATTTGCCTTGTTGGGCGACCCGGCTATGCAATTGGCTTTTCCTGAATTGCCCATGCGCATTAATCAAATCACCGACCAATCGTCTGGTGCATTGGTTAATTTGTCTGATAGTTTATTAGCCTTGAACAAGTACAAATTAACTGGTCAAGTTTCTCAATTAAATGGAGCCGTTCAATCCAATTTCAATGGCATTGCCAATGTGCTAATATATGATCAAGCACAAACCGTTTTTACTTTAGGGAATAGCCCAGAAAGCCCTCGTACCGCTTATTCTACGGAAAACAGTATACTATTCAATGGCAAAGCGACCGTTACAAATGGTTTGTTTAATATTGAATTTATTGTACCCAAAGACATCAATTTTGGACCGGGCAAAGCAACCATTCGATTATTTGCCCAAGCTTCCAATAACGGTGCTGGTTCTAGTAATACTGCTCAATCAGCGGCAGGTGCTTTACCCATCCGAATTGCGGGTTCTACGGGTACTATTATCCGTGATACCACAGGCCCTCAAATCAACTTATACCTAAATGATACCGCGTTTAAAAACGGGGGCATTACCAGTGAAAACCCCATTCTAATCGCGCAACTCTATGATACTTCAGGCATCAACGCTACGGGCAATGGCATTGGGCACGACATTGTACTCGTGCAAAACAATGATGAGCGTAACAGCATCGTCCTCAATCCCTTTTTCAGTACCGAGTTGAACCAGTACCAGCGCGGAGAAATCAGGTATCAGTTGGCTACCCTCCCCGAAGGGAAATACCAACTCAAATTAAAAGCATGGGACTTGGTCAATAATAGCAATCAGGCTTTATTGAATTTTACTGTGGTCAAAAAAAATCAATTGCGCATTGCACAAGTGCGCAATTATCCAAATCCTGTTCGGCATAATGGTGGGCAAACCAATGGAGCCTTTACTGTATTTGCCTTTGAGCACAACCAACCCAATACCAATTTACTCGTGAATATTGAAATAGTGAATACAGCGGGTGCATTGGTGAAACGGATACAACAAACCATCAACACTCAGGGTTCCAGGAATATTCAAATCACTTGGGACGGAACTTCCGAAACGGGTGCAAAATATACTTCTGGTATATATTTTTATCGCATTAATATTTCTGTTATAGGCACCCCCCAACTGGGAAACGCCACAGCAGCTGGACAGATAATTATGCTTTGAGGGAACCCCTTTTAGGGCTATCTTCGCCCCCAAATTCCCCCACGAGCAAGTAGTTAAAATAATATAGAATTTATGAAGAAAATTTGGATGAGGGTACTGGTATTGGCAATAATGTTTGGGTTTACTAAAGTTGCCATGGCGCAATTGCCTACCATTCCGCAGGTATCGAGCATTAATATTGATGCATTGTCGGATGCACAGTTTCAGGCTTATATGCAACAAGTGCAACTAAGTGGCTTATCAGAAGCAGAATTAGAAGCCAAAGCCAAGGAAAGAGGTTTGTCAGCTGCACAGATTGCACAAATCAAAGTCCGTATGGGTAGCTTGGGTGCAGGAACTGGTGGAGAGAAAAAAACAACCAATAGTACTTACGAATCTAGAAAGCCATTTAATGCAAAGAATGAATTCAAAGAAATAAATAAGGAAGGCTTGCAAATTTTTGGTTCTGAATTCTTCTCCAATGCGAACCTAACTTTTGAACCCAATATGCGTACTGCTACTCCTAGTAATTATGTATTGGGGGTAGACGATGAATTGTCGATTGATATTTATGGTTTCTCTGAAAAAACATCTAAGTATAAAATCAATACGGAGGGAATGATTCGCATTCCTAATATTGGGCCAGTTACTTTAGCAGGTTTAACTGTAGATGAAGCTAAGACCAAGCTTAAAAGCATTATGTCTAAAACCTATCCTGGTTTGAAAACAGGCAATACTTTTTTACAAGTAAGCCTAGGACAAATCAGAAGCATACGAGTTACTTTAATTGGAGAAGTTAAACAACCTGGTACTTATGAATTATCTTCCTTATCTACCTTAGCCAATGCATTGTATGCATCGGGTGGCCCATCAGACAACGGATCATTTAGAAAAATTGATTTGATGCGCAATGGCAAAAGACTGGTGACTTTTGATTTGTATGATTTCTTATTAAATGGAGACCTTTCTAAAAATATATTATTAAAAGATGATGATATCATTAAAGTACATCCTTACAGTGTTCGTCTGTTTTTAAATGGCGCAGTAAAAAGAGCAGCCATTTACGAAGCGGAACAAGGGGAGAACTTAGGCACTGTGATTGAAAAATATGCTGCGGGTTTTGCTGATAGTGCCAATAAAAATAAAATTACCATTCAGCGTTTGGGAGACTTGGGTAAATCGATTTTAAATGTTGAATACAATCAGCTAAATAATTTTTCGATAAAGAGTTCTGATTCTGTAGTAGTAGGCGCTATTCCAAAGCGATTTGACAACCGCGTAACAGTTGCTGGATCTGTGTTTTATCCAAATAGTTATTCTGTTGCATCTTACCCAACTGTAGGTGCAGTGATTAAAGCAGCACAGTTAAAAGAAAACGCCTTTGTGGGTCGTGCACTGTTGTTTAGAACCAATGCAACCAAAGACACTACCGTAACTGCGGTGAATTTAACTGCTGCTGCAGATTTGAGTACTGTGTTGCGTAATGATGACTCTTTACATATTTATAGTAAAGCAGAGTTAAGAGAACTTAGAACAGTATCTATAACAGGAGAACTGAATATGCCTGGCAAATTTTCTTATTCAGAAGGCATGCGTTTAGAAGATTTGATTTTATTGGCGGGAGGTTTAAAAGATAGAGCTTCAATTAAAGAAGTAGAAGTATTGCGTAGAATACGCAAAGACCCTACCATGGCCGATACTGCGGTATACAATACCATTTTAAAATTCAATTTACAAGACAGTTTAACTTTTACGTCTAGTCAAGCTGCTATTGAATTAGAGCCCTATGATGTGGTGAATGTAAAAAACGTTCCGCGTAACCAGTCTGCCGGTTCTGTAAGCATTGCGGGTGAAGTATTGTTCCCGGGTACTTATTTATTGAATACCAAGAAAGACCGAGTGAGCGATTTATTTAAGAGAGCAGGTGGCATTCTAGAATCGGGTTCATTGTCTTCAGCTTTCTTCTTGCGCAATACTTATCAAGCGGCATTGAAAGGAGAAATCTTAGACATCAAAAAAGCATTGGCGCAGAAACAAAACTCAGATACCATTACCGTAAAATTATTAGATAGTACTTTATCTAAAGACAAAATATTAATGTCTGTGAACTTACGCAATGCATTGGAGAATCCAGGTTCTGTAGATGATATTGAGTTAGAAGAAGGTGATATGATTACCATCCCTAAAAAACCAGTAGCGGTTCAAGCTTTTGGCGCAGTGAATATTCAGAAAAAAGTGCCTTTCTATGCTGGCCTAACTTCTCGAAGATTAATTCGTGAGTCAGGTGGTTTTGCAGAGAATGCAAATAAGCGTGGTACTTATGTATTGTATCCGAATGGTCGAGTTAAAACAGCACATAGCTATATTTTCTGGCGCACCTATCCTAAGTTAACGGCGGGTGCTGAATTATATGTTCCTGTAAAGAAATACAGAAAGCCATTAACAGCTGGTGAAATCATGGGCTTTACCAGTGGCTTAGTGGGTATGGGAGCGATTATTATTGGGATTTTGAATTCGACGAAATAAACTATGGGGCCGCGCGCCTCACTTGATATAAGAAAAAGAATAAAATAAAAGGGTTCGTGGCAAAGCCACGAACCCTTTTATTTTTCAAGAATTAAATTTTGATAGATAACTTTAATTGACCGCCAAATCCTAACTCAACAATTTTTTGAAGAGTAGAAATACGCGCTTCTTTAATGTTATTTTCAATTTGAGATATATAAGATTTAGTTGTACCAACTTTCTCTGCAAGTTGTTCTTGCGTCATACCCATTTCTAAGCGGGTGTCTTGAATTAAAGCGCCAATTTTGAAATTTTCATACCCAGCTTCAAGTTCTTCGCGCTCTTTTACACCTCGTTTTCCGTAGTTTTTTTCCTTGAACTCTTCAAGAGTCATTATGTTTTTATTTCTCTTTTTCATATTCTGCTTTTATTTTAAGTGCTAATTCAATTTCTTTTTTAGGTGTTTTTTGTGATTTCTTTTGAAAACCATTTGCTAAAACAACAAGTTTACCCTCATCAAAGAAACAGAATATCCGAAAGATATCACCTCCAAATTGGACTCTTATCTCATACAGGCCGTCTGTATTTTCGATATGTTTCAAATAGTTCTCTGGTACTATCGACATTTCCTCAAGCAAATCAAATGTCCAAACTATTTTTGCTTTTACTTTTTTAGATTGCTCATTGAAGAACTCCTGAAAGTACTCTTTATAAAAAGTGATTTTCCTATGTTTCTTGATTTGATTCACATTACAAAAGTAATAAAGTTTCACTATAGAGAAACTTTAATTTTTAACCTCTAAATACAAACTAGTAGGTATTTGCTCGCTTTTTGTGCAACGAATTAACATTTATTCGTATCATTGTATAGCAGCTCCCCACTGCAATCCTAAAAAAACTGAATGGCATAATTTCTACGCTTAAATTTCGTTTCTCTATTTAATTGATTTTGTATGAAAAATGCACGTAAAAATTTATGCGCTTTAGCGTTCTTGAGTTTAGGTTTTGCTGCTGCAATGCCTACAGCCTTAATCGCCCAAGCCGATTCTATTAATATTGTTTCTACCGCAGTGCCTTTCTTGCGTATATCGCCCGATGCACGTGCAGGTGGTATGGGTGATGCAGCCATTGCTACCAACCCAGATGCCAACTCTCCTTTTTGGAACCTGGCTAAAACCGCTTTTGCGGAAAAGCGTTCGGCTATTTCTTTAAACTATACACCTTGGTTGCGCGACTTGGGTTTGAACGATGTGTACTTAGCCAGTGCCGCTGCGTATAAAAAGATTGATGACAATTCAGTGATCTCTGGATCGATGCGTTTCTTCAGTTTAGGTAATATTCAATTAACCGATTTTTCTGGTAACGTATTAAATACCGTGCGTCCTACTGAGTTCTCAATTGATGGTGGATATACCCGTGTGTTAAGCGAGAAATTAAGCTTGGCCGTTGCATTGCGTTACATCAATTCAAGATTGGTGGTAGGTGATGTAGGTACAGGGGTGGTGTACAAAGCAGGTAATGCCTTAGCAGGTGACGTGTCTTTGTTTTACAATGGTCGTGATGTGGATGGACAAGGCTTGAACTTTGGGGTGGTCTTATCTAACTTAGGTACCAAAGTGGGTTATACCAATGATGCGCGTAACAAAGATTTCTTACCCGCTAACTTAGGTTTGGGTATGTCTTATACCAAAGTAATGAGTGAAGGCAATAGCATCAGCTTTGCGTTGGACGTGAATAAATTATTGGTGCCGGTGGCGCCTACTACAACAGGGGTTTTCGCAACCGATTCCGCTAACTTGTCGGAGTACAGAAATACTTCTGTGGTGAGCAGCTGGATGAAATCTTTCTCTGATGGTAGTAGCTTAACCAAGAGCTTTCAAATTTCTGCTGGTATGGAATATTCTTACAACAACCAGTTTAAATTACGTGCAGGCTATTTTTACGAAGACAGAACCCGCGGCAACCGCAGGTACTTTACTGCAGGCGCAGGATTTGATGTGAAGTTCATGCAGATCAACGTGTCTTACCTAGTGCCTTCCGGCAGCGGGGTTACACGTAATCCATTATCGAATACTTTGCGTTTAGGGTTGGTGTTTAATCTAAGCAACGACGACTTCTAAATAGTCCCGCTTCGCTGGTTTGCGTTTACCAACGCGAGCTTACGCGGCGGCCGAGCCGATTTCGCGGCTCTAATCAAACTAAACTATTTAAAAGCTATGGCACTAGTCATAGCTTTTGGTTTTTGGGAGTGGCTTAGTCAAGAGTTATTTCGTAAATTTATGTTGTGAAAAAGATTAATCCCAAACTTCTAGACTTTATTGTAGATAAACTGACTAATTCTATCCAGAATACCATTTCTGGGGACAGTTTTGCTACAGAGGTATTACGTTTGACTAAAGCTGATTTAAAACAGATAACGAAAAAAAATGGGTGGAATTTTGATTGGAAAGCAGAGCTATCTGATAATTCAAAAGAAGTATTTAAGTTAACAATCCCCAATAACCCAAATATCATTCAAGGATTATTAAGCATTTCAATAGAATCTGACCATGTTTATATGCACTTGCTTGAAAATGCACCATTTAATATTGGACAAAATAAACTTTATGAAGGTGTATCTGGAAATTTAGTTGCACACGCTTGTAAAGTTTCTTTTCAGCAGGGAAACAATGGATTCATTGCATTTACAGCCAAGACAAAACTGATAGAACATTATCAAAAGACTTTGGGGGCTTATTCATTAGGAGGAGCCAGAATGATTATTCCAACTGACTCTGCTCAAATACTAATTGATAAATACTTTAAATCATAATTATCATGGGACATATAAAAGAACCAAAAGGTGTTGACTTTGTCATTGCAAGCGACCCATTAACAGAAAAAGCTCGAAAAGAAATAAGTGAATTTATACGCAACTATACGACTGATGTTCAGAAGAAAAAAAATAAATCAACGACAACATCAAAAAGACCCAAATTAGCACACACTTAACAATGAACATCCAAGAAATTTACACAATTTTTCAAAAACATCCCTCAGTCCAAACGGACACCCGCAAACTAAAAGAAGGCGATATTTATGTGGCGTTGAAAGGACCCAATTTTAATGGGAATCAATTTGCGTTGCGCGCATTGGATGCTGGCGCAGCTTATGCCATTGTAGATGAAATGCCTTTGCAGAGCGAACTCAGCGCTGCAGAATTATCAGAGCCGGGGATAAAAGAGCGGCTCCTCCTCGTAGACGATGCTTTAACAACATTACAGCAATTGGCCAAACACCATCGCCAACAGCTGGATATCCCTTTTATTGCTATTACAGGGAGTAACGGAAAAACAACCAGCAAGGAGTTGATTTATGCGGTCTTGGCTGCTCATTTTAAAACTTATACAACTCAGGGAAACCTGAACAATCATATTGGCGTGCCACTCACTATTTTGAGTGTGAAGCCCGATGCCCAAATGGCCGTGATAGAAATGGGCGCCAATCACCAAAAAGAAATTGAAAGTTATTGCTCTTACACATTGCCATCTCATGGAATCATTACCAATTGCGGTAAGGCACACTTAGAAGGATTTGGCGGAGTAGAAGGCGTACGCAAGGGAAAGGGTGAACTCTATCAATTTCTACGCGAGCACAAAGGCACTGCTTTCGTGTATGCGGATTATGATTATTTGCAGCCCATGAGTGCAGGCATTGAAAATATTATTTATTATGGTTTAACAAAGGGATTAGTGCAGGGGCAGATTGAAGCCGCCGAACCATTTTTAGCGGTACGCATAACGGCGGGGCTGGAACCCGATTACACAGGAAACGCTAAATCATCACCGGCCCCGCAACATACGATCACACAGGCTACGCCAATCCTAATTAAATCTCAACTCGTTGGAGATTATAATCTCCCCAACATACTTTGCGCCGCAACAATTGGAAAACACTTCGGCGTGCCCGACCAAAAAATCATCAGTGCTATAGAAGCTTATGCACCATCTAACTCACGTTCGCAGCTATTGGAAGTAGGTACCAATCAAATTATTTTGGATGCATACAATGCCAACCCCAGTAGCATGAAAGTAGCCATCGAAAATTTTGCCAAACTAAAAGCCGATCGAAAAATTGTGCTACTCGGCGGCATGATGGAATTAGGCGAAGACAGTATAGAAGAGCACCAGGCACTCGTAGAATTATTAGTGGCACTCGGATTTAAAGAAGTAGTATTAGTAGGCGGAGACTTCGCATTTGCGCATGCATCAAAAGCACAAATTCAAACTACACCATTTACTTATTTAAACAATGCAGCAGAAGCCCGCGAATGGTTGAAGCAATTGAATCCACAGAACACTTGTATTTTAGTGAAGGGATCAAGGTCTATGAAAATGGAGCAGGTACTTGATTCGTAAAAGTTACCAGTTCGCAAACTGATCTTTGTTGATTCTTTCTGGGGCTTTTAGAGGCTTCTCTTTCCAATTGGGTTCATACTTTACAAACCAACTCAACCAAAGGGATCTAGCCAAACGCATCATCAGCGGTTGAACCCCTAATAGGATGACAATATTTAAACCTAACCAGTAGAAAATACGATTATCGTCAATGTCAAAAGTCATTCCGATAAGGACTTTCCAAGCTACAAAAGTGCTAACGGTTAATGCAACAGAAAGCGCATAGCTCACATAACCAGTGCCGTAATAAAACCCCACTTCAATTTCAGTAGGCTGATGACAAACCGGACAGGTTTCATACATCTCCGTACTTTTCCCTTTCAAACTGTAGGCCGATTTGCTTTTGAACAAGTCCCCTTCTCTACATCTAGGACACTTATTGGTGAGGGCACTTACTAAATAGGTTTTTTGAAGATCCATGGCTTACGCTTTACGCTACAAAGTTACTGAATTATAGCTGCAGGCTATGTAACAAAAGTAGAATAGGGATTATTTAAAGATTCTTTTATCGAACGGAAATTTTTCTTTGGAAATGATACTGATTCTCTTAAAATCAGGGTGCATAGGATTAATCAATAAGTTAAAATCACCTTGGGTCACAGCAGAAGGAATTTGAAGTATACAAAACTTATTTTCAGCTACAAATTGATCTCCTATTGATTGGGTTTTTGGATGATGTGGGAAAGCATTCCAATTTGCTGGTAATTTGTTTACTGCGAACTTTTTAATAGCAACATCACTAGGAATTAAAATTGTTACCATCATATAGTCTTCTGGCAAAGTTGCTAATGTTAAATGTACTGCCACTTCCGCCATTGCTAAGGACCTATTACTTGCAGTATAAATTAACTCAACACCAATAGAGTTCCACCTTGCACCATGAAATGCTGCACCTTTCCCTGATAGAATAGAGGCAAATTTTGATCTAGCTAATCTAAATACTTCCATCTAAACAAGTATTCCGTAGTTAATTCTGGTTAATTCACTTATAACTAAGTCTTTCCCATAAGAGTCATTGAGCAATTCAATAGGCTTCAAGCTACCTAAAGCATAATTAGGTGTTTCAAGCCATAACTTGAATTTATCCATACTGCCAAATACATCTAATCCAACATGAGTAACCTCAGCCATCTCTATTATTTTTTCAGATTGAATAGACTTAAAACGCTTCCCAGTTTGCTTATATCTTTCAAGTGTTTTTGATGAAATATCTAAAATTTTAGCCCAACTATCCTCACTAAAAGGTGTAAAGTGTTGTATTAGATTAAACAATGAATAAGGCACTCCCTCTCGAATAACCAAAATCATCAACATTTTATTTGAAAGGAAATCAGCATAAGTGATCGAATTTTTAAACGCTATGTTTTTCCTATCAAAACTTGAGTGCTTAACAATACTTGAAATCTCTTTATTCAATTTTGAAGTCATAGTAGCGGTTGAAGAAGTCATAATATTCGGCTTTGACATTTGTCTACTAATTTAAGACAAATTTATAAAATGAACTAATTGTCGAACTAAAACTCTCAAATATTTTATCATTTTAACTATACTAGGTTGAAAAACGTTTACAAATTGCGGGGAATACTCATTCCGAACAAACAAGTGCGCTTTAATTTTCCATAAGCGAATTAATACTATCGAATGCGGTTGGAATAGTTAGGGCAGATTGCGCCAAATGAAAATACCCAATTGCGCGGCAGTTATACTCCCCCGGGGAAACAAAAAAATTAAAAGTGAAAAAAAATATACTGAAATGATATGCGGGTATGACCCATGAAAAAATATATGCTGAGTATATTTTTTTGAGCAGAAAACAAAAAAGCATTTTCCTGGGCTGTCCACCCCACGCAGTCAGGGGGAAGTCTATAATATTTAAAAACAAAAACTCGAATCATGCAAAAACTTAAATCATGCAAAAACTTAAACCCGACTTCGAAGAAGTATCGCCTCTGAAAATGATTCCGCTATCGCTAAAACTGAATCCTACTGTGCTTGATAATATGGAAGCAATAAGAAATCGAACAAGGCAAAACAGAAATACTTATATCAATTTAGCGATTGATGTGTACAATCATTATCAAAGATATACCATGATGAAAAAGATTCTAGACAAAGAATCCGCTTTTGGGTCGCTGTACTATTTTCAAATCATTAAAGATTTAGAAGAAATAAAGGAAACTAAAGTCACGAATATTTTTGATCAATAAGGGCTTAAAGTGGCCACAATTTTTTGCGTATGGAGAACTATAATGATGATGACTACGATAACGACCAGGTGAATAATCAAAACGCCGAGCCGGTTGAAAAGAATTATTCCAGCTGCAGAACAAATAAAGATATAAAACAATACGAAATTTGGACAGTAGAATGGAGAAATAATCCTAAGAACATCAAGCTGGTTGTTATTGTGCAAACCAACTATCTAAATAATCAAAAGCACGCTTCTTATATTGTTTGTCCATTGGTTCCGCAAGATGTATTTCAATATTGGATATTACGCATACGTTTTTATGTGAGAGGCTTCGGAAGCCGTGAAATATTGGTTGATCAAATTACAACTGTAAGTGGACAGGCACTAATTGAATGTGTTGAAATACTCCCCGATGATCTTCGACTTAAACTTCGCCGAAATTTATGTGTGGTGCTTGGATTTTCAATTTGAAAATGTACGGTTTTTTTCCGTACATTTGAGACACAATTATTTTAAAATGAAAACTTCCACTCAATCCAGATTCGATACTAGGCTATCTAAAGCACAAAAAGAGTTTTTTGAATATGCCGCTCAACTTGGTGGCTTTAGAACTTTAACTGAATTTGTTATACACTCTACACAAACACATGCAGCCCAGATTGTTGAGAAACACCAATCAATTTTACAGTCAAAAAAAGATCAAGCGGTTTTCTTTGATGCATTAATGAATCCACCTAAGCCGAACACTAATCTAAAAAAAGCTGTTGCTCGCTATAATAAGGCAACCACTAAAAAATGAATTACGAAATTGAGCCGCTAAATTCAACTCATATAAGAAAGAATTTTTCTTGTGGCAAAAGCATATTGGACGACTACATAAAAATTCAAGCTAGTCAAGATATTAGAAGAAAACTCTCCACTTGTTTTGTATTAACCGATGAGAAAAATAATGTAATAGGTTACTATACATTATCGAACACCTCAATTGAAAGGGCTATTCTCCCAAATGAAATAATCAAAAAACTCCCTCCATCCTATAAAAATTTACCCGCAACTTTATTGGGTAGATTAGCTGTTGACAAGAATTATTTTGGAAGAAAACTGGGCGAATTCCTATTAATAGATGCAATGAAAAAAAGCGTTTTAGTTGCTAAAGAAAATATAGGGTCAATGGCTTTAATTGTAGACCCAATAGACGAAATTGCTATAGCATTCTATACAAAATATGGTTTCATCTTATTGCCAGATAGCGGAAAAATGTTTCTTCCGATGCAAACAATATTGACTTTATTTAAATAAAGGTATTTTTTATACTTTTAATTCATGAAATCAAACTTAAAACTGACTATTGAAACTAGCTTATTAAATGCAGTTATAGTATATGCAGCAAAACATAATCTAACTGTAAATGAACTAGTAGCAAGGCATTTTAAGCTTATTACTAATCTTCCAAAACAAAAAAATATAATCGACTTAATAGAAGAACTGGAGAAACCAACTATAAACGTTGATACAGATTTAAAAGAATTGTACTACCACCAAAAAATTTAATTTTCAGCACTTGGCTGAACTGCTTGTGGTTTGATTTTTCGCAATAGGGCCGCAGTTTCTGGTTGAATGCGGAAATAATAAAAGCCACCATCTTTAATAAAATACATATACGCGCAATCGCCGTTGGCTTGCTGAGAACGGTCACCAGGATTTGCTGATGCGCCTTGGGTATTAAAGTAAACAGTCTTTAACTCTTGCGTGCCTTTGAAGAAAAAGATTTTTCCTTCGGATCTGCATTTCATTATTTCTGTTCTTAATAAAAATAATTGATCTAAGTTCTTTAATATCGGCTGTACTACATCTGCTTCTGATGTATTGTAGTGCTTGAAAAATCGAGTATATCTTAATGAGTCTTTTCCGAAGGGATCGGTGAAGAATAAAATTTGTACGCTGTCGGCTTGATGCAGGCCCGCAATGTCGAGGCCCGTATAAGTTTTGACTGCAGCACCATCTGTTGCTTTTGCCCCAGGCGCTGAGCCGTCGGGACTTTCCACTGATTCTAGCTCGGTATCTGAGACCTCAATAGTCTTTGTTGTAGTTTTTGTTGTGGTGGTTTCGCAGGCTGGTAGGCTGGCGATATTAGTAAAAATAAAAAGGGCTAAAAAAATATGCTGAAAGGATATTTTGCGCACGGTATATTTTTTACAAAGTTAAATATTCTATTTCGGCCTGGCTGCAAATTGGCGGAGCCGCGAGATCGCCAAGCTTAGCCAAAAAAGAACCCCCATAGAAATGGGGGTTCGGTTCTTAACTGTTATACTAAATCACTAAAACTGTGAATGATTTATAATTTATAGCTAAAGCCAACATTAAATGATTGTCTTGGCAACATTTTACTGAACACTTGATCTTGTGCACCATAAGCCTTATAAACAAACTCAATTTGATCATTCAAAATATTGTCTAGTCTTAAATTCAAATTCATCTTCTTTTTCTTACCTAAAGCTTGATTAAAAGAGAAACTTAAATTATCATAGGGTACTGAAAACACATCTGGAAACAAGCCTGAACCTACTATTGTTAAAGTAGGCCCCTTAACATTATAAAACAATCCAATATTCAACCCTTTATCAGTATCCAAATAAGTCAACCCTGTATTAATCAAATAAGGTGATTGACCTGCCATTTCTCTGGTATTTTTTACCTCTTCGCCTCTTTTTTCATAAGCTTTTCTCGCATTAAACTCAACATCAGAAATCTTGATTCTTGAATATACATAGGTGAAATTAGAGCTAAATACAAATTTCTCTAGTTTATCAGAAACAAAGTCTAGCGACTTATTGAATTCAAATTCTACGCCAAATAAATTTCCATTCCCCACATTTCTTGGTTGATATTCAGTAGACGTTTGTTGTTGTGGAATACGAACCAATTCTATTGGATCCTTAAATGACTTGTAAAACAGAGACAAGGAAATTAATTCAGCACCTTTAAAATACTTTTCCCATCGTAGGTCTAAGTTATCAATCATGGTAGGCACTAAATTACCATCCCACTCTGCATAAGGGAATAAGCTACCATTGAAAATTCTATTAGACAAAGGATCTAAGATTTGAGCAAACGACAATTCTTTAAATGAAGGTCTTGCCGTTGTTTTACTGTATGAAAACCTTAGATTGGTTTTTTGATCAATTTTCTGAATCAAATTTAAACTGGGGAATAAATTGAACTTGTCTAATACTTTTGCATTATCTAAGTTTTTACCATCAATTATATTTCCAGAAGCAAATCGCTGGTCTCTACCTGTATGAAACTGTTCGTACTTTTCTACTCTTAATCCTATTATTGATTTCAAGTTATCAGTAACATTAAATTCATCCATTATATACCCAGCATAACTATTTACCTTAGAATTATATTGATTAGAATTAGGATTTGAATTACCCGACTGATAATAAATATTGTTGATTGTTGCAGGATATATATTCTGACTCAACAATACATTATTGGCAATAAGAGGCCAGTTTTGTTGTTGTGCCCCAAAAAATTGAACGTTGAATATTTTAATATCATAATTACGTTCTTTACGTAATCCTAATGCACCAAATTTTATTAGGTGCTTGCTTCCCATCTTCTTCTCAAAATCTACTTTATATGATAGATTTACCTCGTCTAAATAACGCCAAATTCTGGAAGGATTTCCACCTGCGCCTGCATTAAAATAAGTACGTCCTGGGTCAATTGTAAATGCTGTTTTTCTAATATCTGGATCATCTGAAGTAGATAATGTATTACCTATTGCCCAATCAATTTTCCAGCCTTTTCCATTCAACACATGTGAACCCGAAAGTTGCATATTCGTTACACTTCGTTCACTATATTCAATATTATCAGATTGAGCAATATAGCCGCTTTGTCCTACACCATCAGAATTATTAAAAATATCAAACTTTCCGGCCCTACTTTCACCACTTTGAAGTTTGATTAAGTTGAATTTAATTTTAGAAAAATTGGTCTTGTAAGCCACCCCAACTAGAGCTCCAAGGAGCACATTTTGTTCTGATAAGCCACCTTCAATATTATTGGCAACCACCATCTGGGATTGATTGATGTCTACATTTTTTTGAGACTCTCCATATTGTACTCGCTCGTACAAGCGCTGATCAAATCTGTAAGATAATGCTGCAACGTATCCAAATTTAGGATTCCTCTTGCTTTTTCCATTTCTATCTAAATCAATTTGATCTCCGATAGAAATTCCAAAAGAAAAATCTGCTAAACTATTTTGTGGAGTTACTCCCAATGTAGGATTAAAGGATTTTACAAAATTATTTACTTCAGTTGAACTTGCTCCAGAAACCGGTGTGGGTATATTGTTACTGTTTCTTGCGATTGTAGGAAGCGCTCTTGAGCCATCATCCATTCCTAACCAATCTCTTGATCCTGTATTACCTGTTAGAAAATTATTTTTAAAATGCATGCTTGGATTATAGCCCATGGAAGTTGACACATTGAATATTTTTTTAGTGGGAAAATCATTGGTTTCAATATTCAATAATCCACCTGCAAAATCTGCAGGCATATTCGGTAAAAAATTCTTCGCAACTGTAATATTATCTATTAATGCAGTAGGGAAAATATCCATTTGTAAAGAGTTCCTATCTGGATCGAGTCCTGGTAAATCTAAACCGTTCATGGTAGATTTGGAATATCGATCTCCCAACCCTCTCACATAAACATATTTTCCTCCTTCAATAGATACTCCTGTAACCCTTTTGGCCGCTTCAACAGCTGTTCCATCTCCAATGAGTTTCATCTTTGCGGAAGAAATACCATCGAACATGATGACTGATTTTCTTTTAAGTGTTGTAATCGCTTCCTCTGAGGTTCTTTGCGTTCTATTAGATGCAACAACTACTTCCTTCAACTGATTACTTGCAGGTGTAAGAATGATATCTGGAACAACTGTTACATTGTTTGAAGTAACATTAATATTAGAAATAATTGCATCTTCAAAACCAACCAAACTAATATTTAAACTATAGGTACCTGCTTTTAGATTGAAAGTAAAATTTCCATCTAAATCACTGTTCATTCCAAGATTGGTACTGTTGCCGCTCAATTTCACGGTAGCAGAAACTGCGGGTTTTCCTGTATTACCATCGATCACTTTACCGCGTATTTTACCATTTTGAGCAAAAGCGACGTGAAAAACTAAAAGTAAAATTGTTGTAAAAAAGAGATTTTTCATTTTAAACTAAAAATATCCGGACGATTGAGTCCCCCAACTCAATCATCCGGATGTATGAATATATTATGGTGAAAATATTATTTTAACTTATCAGCTTTTGCAGTCCATGACCAACCAGTGAAAGCCGTTAAATCTACACCACCAGTAATTGTTGTTCCAGCAGTAATAGACGCAGGTACATTAAGAGCCGTTGCTTTATCAATGTACTTGAATAAATCAACACCTGCTACGTTCATTACTATATTGCTAAAAGTAATACCGAATGTTGTAGTGTAAGTGGTGTATACCTCAGTAATATTTTGAGTGAAAGTAGTTGCTGAGAATCCTTTTGCATAAATATTTTTATGGTTAACGATTGTGTTGGCATCGTTATCAATGAAGTTTCCAGCATTACCAGTTACATCAACAAAACCTTTGTTGAAAGTGTGTCCTGATAAAGTAACTCCGTAAGTACCTTCTGGTCCATCTAATTCAAATGAACTACCACCAGCAGAAATGATTGCAAAATTCTCTACAGTTCCTCTGTATGCTTGGTCGGTATCTAAACCATCATCACCAGCGTTCCAAACAACAACATTTTTACAATTTACTGTACCACCAAACCACTCAATTCCATCATCTTGGTTACCAACTACTTCAATGTTCTCTACCACAGTGCCTGAACCTACACCACCAAAAGTAATACCGTTGATTTCATTACCCGCACCAATTTCAGTACCACCATGACGAACAGATACATATTTTAATACACCAGAGTTATCTGCATCATCGTTACCACCATATAAACCATTTGGATCAGATGTTGGGATACCCTCAATTTGTACTTCAGTTTTTTGTGTACCGCTTGAAGAAGCAGAAATATTTGCTTTACCCAAAATAATCAAACCACCCCACAAACCATTTACAGTTGGCGCTAAGTTAGGAGAAACAAAATTTCCAGCAGCTACATTAGCAATCGAAAGCTCATCGGCTACAGTGGTAAATATAATTGGCTTAGCAGCAGTTCCAGTTGCATTGATTTTAGCACCCCTAGCAATCAAAAGAGCAGTAGCGTTTGAACCAGTTCCCGCTTGTCCTTTAATGATAGTACCTGGCTCAATAGTTAAAGTTGCACCTGAGGTAACAGTAATTCTGCCGCCTAAAATCCATACTTTATCTGCAGTCCAAGTTGTATTAGCAGTCACATTAGTAGTAACCAATTGCTCTGTAATTACTTTACCAATTTGAACTACTGCAGTTGCTTTAGATGTTCTTCCTCTAGAATCGGTTACAGTTAAAACAACTGATCCAGCTCCATCGGTTGTAGTAGAAAAATTGACATCTAATGTTGAACCAGATACAGAACCTGAACCGTTTGTTACTGTCAAATTAGTTCCTGTAGCAGTGTACGTTGCAGTTAACTTAGAATCAACAGAAACAGTGAAAGTCACTTTTCCAGATTGTCCTGCAGTAACAGCAGTAATAGCAGATGGAGCTGTTACGTTGGTATCGGCATAAGTAACCACTTCGTCTTTTTTACAAGAACTGAAGAAGAGCAAAATGCCTAATGTGTTTAGAATAAACTTGTTCATAAAATTATTTTATGACGCAAAGGAACCGAACCAATGTTACCTAATTGTTAACACAACGTGAACTTAATATTAACAAGTGAGTCCACTACCTATTGTTGGCGCTTGTAATATTACCAAATTGTTACCTCCTTAGTTTCGGCGGCGGATTATTAGGAAAGGCACGGTTTTCATATTATATAGGCCGCGGGTCCTAAAATCGGGATTTGCATGGTCGCCAATGATAAGAATGCGGTCGAAGGGTTTCGCCTGGGTGCCAGTGCTGTTGCGGCTCGCGGTGGATGCCGCGTCGTCACCTGTTTGATTAGCCTCCGCGACCCGCTTAAACATATGATTGATAATCGACGCTATCCGATAGTACTGATCATAAGCCTGTTGGTTCTCTTTAAAACTCTTGAATAATTCGCGCTTAATTTTATAGTAATACTTTCCATCAATATTATTCGTTACGTCAAATCTAAAAGGAGTATGGGTATTAATCGTAAGCGCATAAGCAAATACTTTTTCATAGCGTTTGCTTTCGTTCAGTATGCTGTCGATTAAATTTTCATCAAACACCGCTTTGTAAGTATTCTCTTTATTGTCTTTATAATGTTTACTGAGTTCTTCGTAGTAAAATCTGCTTTTGAATCCCAGTGCTCTTCTAAAGCCTTCGGCATTGCTCATATTACTGCCGTATTGTTTAGAAGCGGTGAAGCCTGCAATAGTATGATACCCGTTTTGGTTTTTATATTGAGTGATATTATGGGGCGGGGCTACATTCCGCTCTAGGAAGGCCCTGTAGGATTCTTCGTCGTTCATATTGAGTAACTCACGTCCTTCCGCTGAACTGGTATTGCCGTGAAAGCAAGTGCGTCCGAATTCTAATGTATAATTTTTGGTGAGGTTGGGGCCGTGATGTTTAAATAAAGTTCGGATATGGTTAATGAGTTTTTCCTGCTCTTTGGGTTCTGCTAATTCACCCCAACTTTCCATTAAGAGCAGAAAATCTTTATTGGCATTCGTGTCTTGTAAATATTGAATAGTAGGTGATAAGCTAGCGCTCGTTTCATCTTCCGTAGTGTTGCATTGATAAGGGGTGATTGCTGTTTTGCCCTTAGAGAATTTATTGTAGTCTTTTTGGATTTGCGCGATATTGTTGTTGCCGATGTAGTCGATGTAGAGTTTCACCGATTTAAACTCTGCCGTTGGTGCAAGAAACTCTGCTATTATGAGTACGAGGGCAAATACAGGCACTACATAAATTTGGCGCCTCATGCTCTTAATCAATTTTACCTGAACCCATACGATGCCCGATATAACGGCGGCTGCAATCAACAAGTAAAAAAATGCAATGATGAAATTGCCAGGGCTTAAGAATATATAATTCATGCGCGCATAAAAGTTGAACATATTAAAGAAGAACAACTGCGGCACTAATACAATGGCATATATAGCTAATGAGATGAATTGCAAAATATAAAACCATTTATATTGGCTGGTGACCAATAGCAATAAGCAATTGATGATGAAAATAAAACTTAGGTTGATCGTGATTTCTGGATGACCCAAAATCAATTGTGGTGCTTGCTCAATAATTAATTGAATAGCTACTAGTATAATCAGCTTGAGTATTGCGGAAAGGAGTTGCAAGTTTTTTAAATTTGGTTAAAGGTAATTGCTTGTTAATATTTCCATCAATCGATAATTGATATAATAGGTTGTTCTTCCCATTTTTTGTGGCCTTAATATATCTGCATCTGTTAGCTTCTTTAACCAAGTTGAAGCAGTTTGTCTATGTGCTATTTCTTTATTTACTAATAAATCTATTTTTAAGTAGGGCAATGTAAACATCAACTGAAGTAATTCATAACTAAATGAAGAACCTAACACTAGCTTCATATTCGTTTCAAAATCACTCTTTAATGAAAGCATCGCTTTTATTTTTTTTGTAGTAAGTTGTGTTGTTTCAATTAAGGCGGTAAGCATATACATGATCCAATCATTCCAATTTTCTTTTTCAGTAACGGATTTTAACAACTGATAATAGTCGGCTTTATGCTTTACAATATATGAACTTAAGTAAAGCACAGGTTGTATTAATAAATCCTGCTGCACTAGGTATAATGCGTTTAAGATTCTACCAGTTCTACCGTTTCCATCCGCAAATGGATGAATAGCCTCAAACTGGTAATGTATAAAAGCCATTTTAATCAATGGATCTAATGCAGATAATTCAGGGTCATTTATGAATTGTTCCAATGCACTTAATTTTTCTCGTAGTACATCTTCACAACATGGAGGGGTATAAACTATTTCTCCATTTATTGCATTTTTTAATGCAGTTCCCGGTACATTTCTAATTCCAGCATCGTTTTGCTTTATAGTTTGAACAATTTCTACCATGGTATTTGTAAGCAACAAATTTTTTTGATCTCGCATTCTTTTCAAACCTACATACAACGCCTCTTTGTAACTCAATACCTCTTTTGCTCCTAGATTTGACGTATCGTCTTCTGCTGCAGCTTTGTATAATTCATCCTGTGTAGTAACAATATTTTCAATTGCAGAACTTTCTTTACTTTCTTGAAGTATAATTGTATTAATTAGTATTTGGGGATCCAGCAAAGAAGCACAGAGGCCATTGAGCTCTCCCAAATGACGTGCAGCTTTGGCAAGATGTCGCAATATTTCGGGTGATTCAACAAAGTCTGCTGGAGGCAGATTTGGCAGTTCATTGAACGGTATGTTTCTTTCAAAAGCCATGATGATGAATTTTGGCAACAATTTCAACATCAACTCAAACTGATGGTAGTCTGATCGACATCAAGATTTGTTAATGTTGAAATTATGCATTTTTTTCAACATTAAGTTAATTGTGAAATTTTCTTCATTCTTAATCTTAAATATTGGTTATTCCCAACAAATTAGCTTATTTTGTAGATAATAACCAACATGAAGTCAAAAAAAACCATATTATTTCCCAAGCACCAGCGTATTTTAGAAGAACTAGGAGAAAATATAAAGCTTGCTAGAAAAAGAAGAAAGCTAACCACTGTACAAACTGCAGAACGAGCAGGTATTGATCGTTCAACCTTGTATGAAATTGAGAAAGGCAATCCAAGTGTTTCAATGGGAGCTTACTTTAACACTCTAAGAGTACTTGGCTTACAGGATGATTTTCTTAAACTAGCTGCTGACGATATTTATGGTAGAAAATTGCAAGATTTAAATCTGCTTACAAAAAAATAAACGTGTCAACAAAAAGGAATATACAGGTTTATGCTCATTGGCAAGGAATGGCGGAAGCCAATTGCATTGGTATGCTTACGGCTCAACAAGCAAGAGGAAAAACAGGGTTTAGTTTTTTATATAACCCCGAATGGCTTACACAAAAAGAACAATTCTTACTTGATCCTGATATTGAATGGTTCGAAGGACAACAACATCCGATTGGCAAAGAAAATTTTGGTGTAATTCTCGACTCCATGCCAGATACTTGGGGAAGGACTTTAATGAAAAGGCGTGCAGCACAAGAAGCTTTTGAAAATGGCAACACTAAAACTAATCTTTATGAAATTGATTTTCTACTCGGTGTTCATGATGAAAGTAGAATGGGAGCACTTAGATTTAAGTTAAACCAGGATGGACCATTCTTGAATAATAGTAAACTATCTATACCGCATTGGGCAAAGATTAAAGAACTTCAACATGCTGCACATGAAATTGAATTGAATGATGATGAAGAAGAAGTAAAACAATGGCTGGATATTTTGATTGCCCCAGGTTCCTCTCTTGGAGGTGCAAGACCAAAAGCGAATATTCTAGATGAAGAAAATCACCCATGGATTGCAAAGTTCCCTTCAAATACAGACAATACAGACAAAGCTGCCTGGGAATATTTAGTATATCAATTGGCTTTAGATGCTGGCATCAATATGTCATTAAGTAAGATTGAAAAAATATCAGGCAAGTTTCACACATTTTTTACGAAACGATTCGACAGAGTAAATGGAGAAAGAATACATTTTGCTTCTGCAATGACTATGACTGGAAATAATGAAGATACTATTCGTGATAAAGCAGGAAGTTATTTAGAAATTGCAGAGTTTATTCAATTTCATGGATCTAATATATCAGCAGATCTTGAACAGTTGTGGCGTAGAATAGTATTCAATATTGCTATTTCAAATACAGATGACCACTTAAGAAATCATGGATTTATTGTTCACAATAATGGTTGGCATTTATCGCCTGCATATGATATAAATCCTTCCATTTATAAAAATGGACTTGCTCTAAATATAGACATGGATAACAACTCAATAGACTTTGAACTAGCAAAAAGCGTCGGTACATTTTTCCAATTGAACAGTCAAAAAATGAACTCAATTATTAAAGAGGTTCAACTCGCAGTTAGTTCCTGGAGAAAAATAGCAAATCAAATAGGAATTCCAAGAAATGAGCAAGAAAAAATGGCAAAGGCATTCTTTGTTTAATGCTAAAGTAGATCACTCCACAAACCCCTTCTGCGTAGCAATATATCCAAGCGGTCGAACAATAGTGATAAAGTACTCGCCCTTAATGGCGTCTACTTTTAGGTCATGCCGTTGGCCTGGTTTTAATATAGGAATCTCATATGCTTTTGATTGCAAATAATTATCGGTCTTGCTTGAAATATACAGCGTATATCCTTTCACCGTATGCTGTGGCAAACCAACACTTCCATAAAGTGTAATATTCAACTTTCCTTTTCCGCCACCTGATACATGTTGTATTTCAACAGGAGTAGATTGCTCGCGTAACACTTTCATAGAAGGCTTTGGCTTTCCATACATATCATACACCCCATGAATTCTTCTGCGAAATTTTCCAATATCGGTAGTACCGGGATAATGGGTTCGGTAATCGGTTAAATCAAAATAAATAGCGCCTTCTACATAAGGCTTGCCCTCATAAATGGCCATATGATAAATCAAGTCTTCTACCCTGCGTTCATCGCCTCCTTTGAAATTAGGTTCACATAATCCAAACTCCGAAATAAAAAATGGTTTGGTTGGATAACTCATATGTACACTATCTAAATACAAATGAATTTTTCCGGTTGGAATGCTCCACCAACTTCCTCCATATTCATTCATCATTAAATAATCGCCTTCTGCAGCAGCATCAGGAACAAACTTGGGGTTGTTGTAATAACTCGTAGTTAAGGTATTGCTCACATAAGCAGTGTTTCGGCTAGGATCCAATTCCCTAGCGCGTTTCATTAGCGTAGCAATCATGGGTTTCATGTCTGCATCTCTTGCTCTTAACTCATTACCAGCACCCCATGAAAAAATACTGGGATGATTATACATATTCGAAACCATTCTTTCTAATTGAGAAAGCGCAATTGTTTGAATGGTTTCATTGGCAGGTGTTTCAGGTCCCCATAAAGGAACTTCTTGTTGTACTAATATTCCATTGCGATCACAGTAATCATAAAACAAATCATCTTGTTGAAAATGTTGTCGCGTAAAAATGGCATTCACGTCTTTCATCAATTTGCAATTCGCCAATATCACTGAATCTGTTTCTGCAAAACCATAATCAGAATTTGATCCCGCTGTCCACTCTACTCCCATTAATTTAATTCGCTCTCCATTTAAATGTGTTTGTCCATTAATAAATTCTACTGTTCTAAACCCAACGGTGGTTCCATTTACATCAATTAATTCCGAACCAGTTGTAACAAAAATTCCAACAAAATATAAATTCGGAAAATCAATATGCCAAGGCTTTACCTTCGGGATTTTAACTGTTGCGTATGCATTCACTCCGTCCCACTCAGGCGTTACCAAATCGCCTGTCATATGCATGCGTGCGAGTTCATGCACCGTTAAATTTGACTGATCGTGTAACCGTTTGTACTGATCTAACTCAGGAGCAATTTGAATATTCAATTTTAATTTTCCTTTTAGCCCTGCATATTTTTTTTCGAGAATGGCTTTATTAAAGGGCAATTGAATCCTCACAGTGGCTGATGAATCTTTGTGTAAAGTGGGGGTTACAAATATTTCTAGTGGTGCAACCAAATTTGTAACAATCATTTTTACTTTGCGAATCATCCCTCCATCATTGGGCCAATCGAAAGAACTACCAAATGGAACTTTGTTTTTACCATAGTCATTATTCACTGCAATGGTCAAGATATTGTCTACACCAATTTTTAATTTACCTGTTAGATCAATTTTGAACTTACTAAATCCATCTCCTATATTCTCTGCTACTTTTATGCCATTCAAATAGATATATGCTGTATGATTGATGGCTCCGAATTCTATGACTGTTTGTTTGTTTTTATATGTTGCAGGAACATTGATTTTCTTTTGGTACCAAGCCCAACCATAATGGGTTTGATTGCTGTCTTCTATATTCCAAGTATGAGGAATAGCAACGGTTCTTGCATTGGGCAGTGTGCCTATATACCACTCGCGCTTAAATCCCTCCGATTGTTTATCGGTTAAAAATTGCCACTGATTGTTTAGATGAATCGTATCGCGATGTGAAGACGACGATAAGTTTGCACGTTGTGCAAACAAAGACAATTGACTACAGCAAATAAAAACAAAAAAGAAACTTAATTTAATGCGAACCATTTTTTAAATTTTAACTATCCAATCATATTAGTAGGCGCCGAACTAGCGAACCACAGGTACAAACGTGAACATATACTTCGCTGGATTCTGCCAGTCTTTTCCACTGAGTTTTCCAATGGGTATTTTGATACGCACATCATTCCAACCTTTTTTCAATTCAATCATTGTTGGTTCGCGGTACTCGTACCCTTCATCAATTAATGGAATTTCTGAATTCCCTTTTTGCCCTGCTCTATTCCATGTTGGGGGTGGAACAATGCCTCCGTTCACAGTAGCTGTTGCATTATGCTCATTCCATGCAAATGCAGGCGGATAATCGGTTGCAGGAGATCTCGATAAATTATTGAAGCCTATCCAAAATGGTTTGGTTGTATTTTCCTCACTCCAAATTTGAGTAGTAGCATACCAAACTTGATTGGGTTTAATGCTATCGATGGCACCCTTGATTAATGGTGCCCACCAATGGCGTAATACGACTGTTCCTCCAGTGACGGTTTTATAAAAATATTTAGCGCGTGCATTCGAGTTAAAAAAATTCTCTTTTGCGTCAGCATCTTTTTCGAATGGACCGTAGAGTTTCCATTCCAATGATGACTGAGGTTGATAGGGAAAAGAATATTTAAAACCTTGCTGGTGGTTTAATAATCGCTCTTCAAATTCAGCAAATGCTTTTTCATCTCCATCGCTAATATTCGCAATCCATCCTGGTTGTCCGCCTCCTCTCCAACTTCTTTCTGCGAAAGCCAACATAGCTGGATACACTGGATTCATGTTCAGCACATCGTCTTGTGTTGCAACTGCTCTATCATGCCATGTGCAAATAATAGCACCTAATGCATTATTGTCTCCACTGTTTCTGTTGGCCAACTGTCTATTAAAGATTGTAGTAACTGCTTCCAATGGATCCAGGTGATTCAAATACAAATGCCTTGAATCAATATACTGCACTTGCTTATCGTTAGTAATTTTTCCTAAGTCGTCCATCCACAATTGACGTATGGTACTGTCTAAAAAATTGCCACCTGGTTGCCATCCAATTACTTTCTTTCCAAAGCTTTGGATATGCTTGGTTATTTCAGGAATAAAATTAGGGTTCGTTATTTTCACTTCGTCTGCACCAATATGGATATAGGGCACATCATAAGTGGTACAAAATTCTTTGAGTATATTTTTTACATAAACGATTCCAGAATCACTCTGCATATCTACTTTCATAGCGCGCTTAAATGCTGCACTATGACCGGGCATATCTATTTCTGGCACAAATAAAATATTACGCGCTTTGCAATAAGCAATTAACTCTTTAATTTCTGCTTCGGTATAATACATGCCTTTGTTTCGGAGCATATGTTCAGGTGCTGTTAATTGTGGATACTGCTTAATAGCAATACGCCATGCAATATCTTCAGTTGCATGAAAATGGAATACGTTCAACTTGTATTTCGACATGATATCAATTTGCTGTTTAAGCAAATTCATCGACAAATAGTTTCTTCCTACATCAATCATATAACCCCTCCACGCAAAGGCAGGCGCATCTTTGATTTCAACGGCATCAATGGTTTGACCATTGTGTGCCAATTGCTGAAGCGTTTGCATCGCATTAAAGACGCCTTGTTCTGTTGCGGCTTTGATAATTATTTGAGTGGAGCTTACGCTCAGCTCATAGGCTTCATTCGTACTGAACGATACGTTTTTTTCTCCGACTGAGCCCTTTAATTCAGGTTTACTATTCTTTTGATTGGGACTCGCTAAAACAATAGTCACTTGCTCCTTCAAGGTTTTACCTTCTTGCAACTGATAATAACCATCCTTCCAATTCACTTCTGTTGGCATAGGGATAAGCGCAGGCTTCTCAGTTAATCCAAAAACTTTCGGATAAATCAAGTGCCGCCAATGCTGGTAACCTGCTCCTGTTAAATGCAATCCGTCGTTGGTATATTTTGCATCTAATAACCCCTGCGCATCTACAAACTTCGAATGCAAATCGATGTATTCAAATCGGTGGCGAGCCGCAGCCGCCTTCAATAATTCATTCGATCGCACAACTTGAGCACCCTTACTCACCTGTCCTGGAAACTTTCCAAAGCTGGCGTTCACAGGCAAAATGCTTTCAATATATACTTTAGTAATTGGGCTCTCTTGTAGTATATAATCGTTGATCAATAAAATATTTTTTACCACCGAATCAGGAGATACTCCCCTACCTAAATCATTAATACCAATCATTAAAAAAACTTTGGCAGGCTTGCGGGTAGTCACTTCTTTTAATCGATGTAAAATACCCGTGGTAATATCGCCGCTGATTCCTCTGTTCTTAACTCGGATATCATTGAATAACTCGTACCATTCACTTCCATCATTAATACTGTTCCCTAAAAAAATAATATCCCTTTTCGAATCGGGCAAGTAAGCCCCACCACTCGGCAATGTTGCTGCCGCATTCGGCATTGATTTAAACAAACTATATCGCTGGTGATAATAGGTATTAAATATAGAATCAGGATAGGTGGGCAATACAATTTGCGAATTGCCTGTTAACGACATGCCCAATAGTGCAATACAGATAAACAAGATGAATTTGTAGGAGAAAATAATTTTCATAGTATTATTATTCAACAATGAATTCGTCTGAAAAAATCCAAGCCGGCTTTCCTTCCCCTGAATGACCTTTTGGCAAACGATCTAACACTTTAGCAGTTACTCTCACAAACCTTGCTTTCATTGAAGAAAAAGATGCAGTGAAGTTTTTAATTTGAGCCGTTTTATCGTTTGTAGAAATTGTATTCGCAACTGTTTCTACTAGTGTAAAATGAACCCCATCTAAGGATACTTCAAACTTTACCCACTCTGGCATCATGATCCAATCATTGTAGTTTTGCAAACAACCCAACGACAGTAATTGAATATTTTTTTCTTCTTCTAAATCAATAGTTGCTATTAAATCTTTTGCCGATATACCATGCCAAAATTTATTGATGGCAGTAGTTCCTTTAATCCCATCTGTTAAAGAATTGGGACCATCCGCTAGATAGTACCTACTGATTGAATGGGTATAATTCACTTTTTTCCCAATGGCTTTATGCAACGCAAATTGTTGTTCGGCAGGAATTACACTTTTCAGTTCACCATTCACCACCGTGGCTGCTTTGATGGTTACTGAAGCATTAATTTCAATAGGACTTTCATAGAGCTTACTTTTTATAGTAGGCTGATCTCCATTGGTGGTATAATACACTTGACCTTTATACGCTTCTGTTGAAAGGGTTGCATATAGCTTTCCCTCTTTTAAAATGGGTTTAATGTCTACTTTAAAATTTCCCTTACTATAGTTTAATCCTTTTTGGTCAAACCCTTTAAAGTGCTGCTGAAGTCTTTCATTAAAACCAGCCCAATCTTTCGACTTTGTAGAACTCCACAATACTTCAGACAAAGCCAACATACGAGGCAACACCATGTATTCTACTTGTTTGGGGGTAGTTACATATTCCGTCCAAAGATTGGCTTGTGCCCCTAATACATATTTAGCTTCTGCCTCGCTTAGTTCTTTTGATAATGGTTCATAGTCGTATACTCGCTTAAGCGTGTTAAATCCACCAATAGCAATAGGTTCAGAAGCAGGATCTCCTTGATAATGATCAAAATAAACAGGGTTGCCTGGCGTCATGACCACATCATGTTTCATTTTTGCAGCAGCAATTCCACCCGCTTCTCCCCTCCAACTCATCACTGTTGCATCGGGTGCTAAACCGCCTTCAAGAATTTCATCCCAACCAATTATTTTTCTTTTTTTACTAGCTACAAATTTTTCAATTCGTTTAATAAAATAGCTCTGTAATTCTTCTTCATCTTTTAAGTTTTCCTTGCGAATTCTTTGCTGACACTTGGCACACTTTTTCCATGATGTTTTATCTACTTCATCTCCGCCAATATGTATATACTTTGAAGGAAATAATTGAATTACTTCTGTTAATACCTCTTCTAAAAAATGAAAAACCGAATCGTTTCCTGCACAGTAATTGGAAGCCATATTGGTGTAATTGCCACCTGTTAATGGCAACTGTGGTTGTTGTGTGCAACTTAAAAATGGATAAGCAGCTATAGCTGAAGCCACATGTCCGGGCATTTCAATTTCTGGAACAACGGTAATATTTCTCTCCGCTGCATAAGTGATAATCTCTTTTATTTGGGCCTGTGTATAGTAACCACCGTAAGTAGGTGCTTCACCTTCCTTAGCCTGTGGCCTTGATCCCCATACCAAATTAGTTTGATCTACACGCCATGCACCTGTATTGGTTAGTGCAGGATACTTTTTTATTTCAATACGCCATCCTTGGTCATCTACTAAATGCCAATGAAATGTGTTGAACTTATAGGCAGCTAATAAATCTAAATACTGTTTAATTACATTGGGGCCGAAGAAATGCCTACTCACATCTAAGTGCATCCCTCTCCATTTAAATCGAGGATAGTCGGTTACTTGCATGCACGGAACCTTAAGCTTTGCATTGGTTCTTACAGCAGGAAGCGTCTGTAGTAGCGTTTGCATACCATATATAATTCCTGCTGGTGTGTTGGCTTTAATATGAATTGCATTGGTTGAAACTATTAACTGATATCCCTCTTCTCCAATAACGGCATCTTTTATTAATGCAAGCACTATTTTCTGTTTTGCATTTTTATTAATTGGCAAATTCAAACCTGATATATCATGAATGGTATTGCGCAAAAAATTGGCAGCTGATTGTAGTTGCTTTGATTGTGCAGAAAATTCAATTTGGGTTTGATTAGTAATAATAAACTCACCCACATTTTGCTGTAAACTCACCGGAACAGGAATGATACTGATCTGATTGCTTTGTGCAAATAGGTAAGCCGGGAAAAAGAAAACAATTAATAGATATTTCACTGTTGTTTTTTTATATGAACTTTTATTTTAAAAGTAGAAGTAGGAAGCTGCTCTCTATTCACCAAATTTCCATCAGTATAAGGCTTCCAATCATAATAAATATATTCAGGTTGTTCTTCACAATCAATTACTACCATTTCGGCCCCAGAAGAAACAGCTTTACCTATTTGAAGCCTTCCTTTTTGAATCCGCGCTGAAACTTCATGAATACCATCTAGTGAAAAACCCCGCAAAGGCTTGCCATCACCAGTTGCTAATCCATCTATTGCATGATTAAATGTGATCTGTAATTGTCCATTAGCATATTCTGCACGCAGTGGCAATGGACCGGATGGTACGATGGATAGTCCATACTCTTTATTCAACGCCCATCTTGCTAATCGCTCTCCCACAATTTTTTTATTAGTAGGATGCACATTGTCTTTTAATCCATAATCGGTACAAACAGCCATACCAGAATAGGAAACTCGTTCCATTATTTTTCTTTGCTCGTCTCTAAATAAATGCCAGTATTGTCCCTTGTATTTAACCGAATCAATAGAACTCAATTGCACAAAAAAATAAGGCAACATAGGTTGTTTAAAACGCCCCCTAAAATTTTGCACCATCAATTGGGTTAAAGCCCCATATTCCCATACTCTATCTAATTCTTGTGCATTGCTTTCCCCTTGGTAATTAATAATCCCTTTTATAGCCAATGGGAACAAGGGTTTTAAACCTGCTTCATATGCATGACCTGGTTTAAATGGATGATTGGTTCCTTTACGCAAATTTTGATTGCCTCTTTCTTTTACCCATACCGGAATAGCTGGATTGGTTAGCCATGGTTCAATTGCTTTAGCAGCAAAACGCTCGTCCGATTTCAATGCATCCACCCCTATAAATGTTTCCAGCGGTGCCCCAGCAATAGATAAATTAATAAGCCCAATGGGTACTTGTGTATTTGTAACAATAGACTTACCATAATAATAAGCCACTGCACTCATGGTCCTAAAACTATTGCTATCACTCACTTGCCAACTAGTAGGGGCAAAGAATTTTTCGGGTTGCATCATTTGCAAAACCGAATCAGAAAAATATTGGTTGAATACATTTTTTCCTGCGTAAGTAGGATTATAGAATCTGAGTAAGGGTTGATTGGCTGTTGCCATTGCTTCGCGATAATACATTTCGCGTTGCATGGGCCACTCCATATTGCTTTGTCCAATGCAAATCCAAATATCACCCAATAGAATATTGCCGATAAGTATATTTTTTTTGCCAGAAATAATTTTTACATCATGGGGCAGCGTACTCGCCTCTTGTGCAGGTAAATAAACACTCCAAGTGCTATCACGATTCACGCGCGTTACTGCAGAGACTTGGCGCGATGCAGCGGCGGATCTACTCGCCGTCAGCTCTACTCGCACCGATGCCCCCGGCAATCCCTTGCCCCAAATATGTATGGGCTGGTCTCGCTGTAACACCATATGATTGGTAAAGATTTTATTAATGCTCAATAAGTCTGTTCCACGCGAAGACTGCGCCATTAGTGGCGTTTGAGCGGTAAAGCTTTGTAATACAGCCAAACAAACCACTAGCCCAAAGCACAATTCCCTCTTCATGACAAATACGATTTAAGTAGTTGCATGCAATACCATTCTTGACGAGGTAAATGAAATGGCCCCTTGTACAAATTTCCTTTGGCCGTTTGCGCAACAGTTCCATCCCGATGCAAATAACCAAACCATTCACCGTGTTGCATATCTAAGAAGTTTGCATAGGCATAATCGTGTACCATTTTATGCCAGGTTGCATATTTTGGATTACCCGTCATTATATAAGCCAATAAAGTAGCAATGATTACTTCGTTATGTGGCCACCAGAATTTCATGTCTTGCCAATACTCTTGTACGGGCTTATTATACACATCTCTAAAATAAAGTATGCCGCCTTGTTCTTTGTCCCAGCCTCGCTCCCACATATAATCTAACATTCTGCAACCTAAATTAATTAAATGTGGATCATTATTGCGATGCTTGGCTTCATGTAGTATGAACCAAGCGCCTTCTATTGCATGACCAGGGTTCAAAGTTCTTCCATCAATATGATCAATGATGGAGCCATCTGGCGCTACTTGCTCCATCACACATTGTATATCGTCTTTCACAAAGAATCGTTCTATTTCTTCGATCCATTTGGTGATCCATTCGTCGCAAGGAGTATATCCAATTGTTTCACGCAACTGCTGCGCAGTATTCATCATGATCATTGGAACGCCTATTCCTTTACTAGGTCTGGTATTGGTGTATTTGGGTTGTAATAATCCTGGTGTGGTTGCGTATTGAATACATAAATCAAAAACCCGTCTTGCATTGGCAGCGGCTGTTTCATCCCCGGAAGCTTTTGCATAAGCGGCGGCTGCAATCACATAAAATGTTTCTGAAAAAAAATACCTTCTTTTACGAATGGGCTTACCATCACGAGTAACATGAAAAAACATTTGACCATCCGTATCAAAACAATATTTATTTAAGAAGTCGTAGCCCAACTTTGCGCCTGCTAACCATTCTGGTTTTTGCTCTACTGTATTATATAAAGTAGCCAACATCCAAGTAGCTCGTCCTTGTATCCATACTGCTTTATCATTGTCAATTAATGAACCATCGGCATCACGCATCAATAAAAATCCTCCATGTTCTTGATCAAAAGATCGAGGAAACCAAAAAGGGATGGTACTATTTAATAATTGATTGCTATAAAAAGCCGCAAGCTCTTCTAGTTCTTTGTTAGCGTACATCATATCAATTCGAATGCTATTTTATTATAGACACAACTGGAACTTTTACAAAATATAAATCCTTGGTTCCTTCGTATAAAATACCAATTGTTTCTGCATCTATCTGTGTTAATGAAGAGTAACCATAACAGTTGCGCTCGTCAATTAATAATTGATTCGCGGGCAACCATGTTTGCCCTAAATCTAAACTGGCTTTAATAGTAATATCATATCTACCAGTGGTAGTATTGGGATTACTAAAGAACAATACTTCTTTTAGTACCCCTTTTACTTTTACATTGGCCTTAATTAAACTACCCATACAAACTGGATCTTGCAATGCATTGTATGAGGTTGAATGTTCTGTCCATGTGGTTCCTAAATTAGTAGTGGTAGCAACACTTCTATACGATCCTCTATTATCACGCATATTCAACATTAGTGTACCTGGTGTGGTTTCTACTACCTGACTTTCGGTAGTGTTCGATTTAGGCCCATTTAAATTTCCTACCCAATTGGCTCCATGGTCGGCACTGTAAATAATGGTTGAATAAGGCTTCTTCACTTCATCCCAATATTGTGCAGCAAAAACAAGTTTGCCATCTTTCATGGCAATACCTGATCCTGGACCATTAAAAAATAAATGCCATTTGGGGTTTTTAATTTGCGGCGTAATTGTATAAGGTGCAGTCCAAGTAAGTCCATCATCATCACTACTAACTAAAACAAACTGTCCGGTAGTATCAGGAGAAATACCGGGCAATGATCCGGCAATAGAACGATTGCCCTTGCTCCATAATGCTGCTACCCATATTTTTTTGGTAATGGGATCAAATAGTATGGCGGGATCACCCACTCCGTTGTTTTCGTGCGGCGCACCCATATCCATAATTATTTTCATGGGCTGCCAAGTTTTTCCACTATCGGTAGATCTGCTCAAACCCACGTCTATATTGCCTGGCAAGTCTGCACTA
>NCHN01000071.1 GCA_002281875.1 Sphingobacteriia bacterium 24-36-13
TTTGATTTTTATACGTTGCAAGACCTCTTAATTGGAAACCCGGTATTTGTGACCAATAATATTGTGTCTTACCGGGATGGTCCTCAAAGTTTATCGGTATTAATGGTGGGCGATATTTTTAAACACCTGATTTCCTTGTCTACAGACGACTTTAGAGTCATGCACAGCAAGCTCGACGATGTAGACATTCAGCGCAATAGAACCTGTGCTATTAGTTTTAGCAACTATCAACCCATGGGCACTTACCAGTTTGCTACCCAAAGAAAAATTGTGGTGGCCGAAAAGAGTAAGCTCGATATCAACCTAGATTTTAAGGAGTTCAGCCTAAACGAACCGTTAAAATATACGTTTGAAGTGCCTAAAAATTACAAGCGTAAGTAATTTACGGTAGCTTTTAACGTTATTTGGATGCGTTTGGGTATGGATGTTGTGTAACCTTTGTATTAATTGTAGTTTAATTGTTGAATATGTTTAAAAAGATTTTTCCTGTTTTAGTAGTGCTGCTGTTGGGTGGCTTGGTGGCCAATGCACAAAACAGAGAAGATCTGCAAAAACAAAAACAAAGCATTGAAAAAGAGTTGGCCGAACTAAATAAACTCTATCGCGAAACCCAAAAGAATACCAAGACTTCGGTGAAGCAACTAGCGATTATTAAGCGTAAAATTAATGCGCGTGAAGCCTTGGTCAACAGCATCAACAGAGAAGTAAAACAATTAGACGAAACAATTTATTTGAATGAGCGAGATATTTATCGTTTGCGCAAAGAATTAGATACGCTTAAAGTTAAATATGCGAAGAGTATTGTTTTTGCTTACAAAAACAGAAGCAGTTATGCCTATTTAAATTTCTTGTTTTCTGCGGGAAGTTTTAATGACGCTATGAAGCGCGTTACCTATTTAAAAAGTTATCGCCAGAATCGTGAAACCCAAGCCAATACGATTGTGAAGAGTGAAAATTTATTGCAAGAAAAAATTGGGGTGTTGAGCAATAATAAAAAAGAGCGGTTAAGTACACTTGAAATACAAAGCAAACAATTACTCGATTTACAAGAAGACCGCAAAGAGCAAGACCAAGTGGTGGCGCAGTTAAAGGGTAAAGAGAAAGAACTCAATAAACAAATTCGTGATAAAGAAAGTCAACGTCAAAAAGTAGCGGTTGCTATTAATGCCGTTATTAGAAGAGAAATTGAAGAAGCAAAAAAACGCGATGAAGCCAAGCGTTTGAAAGCCTTAGAAGATGCGCGTAAACTAAAAGCAGCACAAGATGCAGCGGCTGCTGCTGCGGCGCTGGAGAAAAAGAATGCAGCGGGATCTACTGCAAAACCTATTACTGGCACAAGTGCAAAACCGGCAACAAATAATACAGTGGTCGCGAATGGTTCAGCGGGCGCGAATAACAACAGTGTTAATCCCCCTAAACCAACATTGAATGATCCTGCAACAGGCGTTTCTTCTGCTTCAAAAGATCGTACTTATTCTCCTTTGGAATCTACGCCTGAAGGCATGGAAATGTCGTTGAATTTTGAGAACAATCGTGGGCGTTTACCGTGGCCTGTGAGTAATGGTATTGTTACGGTGGGATTTGGAACGCAAAGTTATGCGGGCACCAAATTAATGCAGAAGTCGGATGGGCTTGAAATAGCCGTCCCTATTGGTTCTGCGGTTCGTTGTGTGGCCGATGGTGAAGTAGTGTATGCTGGTGAAGTGGCCGACGAAAATATTGTTTTAGTAAAGCATGGTAAATATTTTACGGGCTATAAAAATTTATCTTCTGTTGCTGTTTCTCGTGATCAAAAAGTGAAAGCAGGAACTGTGCTTGGAAAGTCTGGAACTTCCATTGATGGTGAGGGCGGCATTTTATTCATGATCATGAACGATAAAAGTGTAGCGCAAAATCCTACGCCTTGGCTTCGATCTAAGTAAATATGTACTCTACTTTTCACCTGTGTCATTGTCAAATAGTTCGTGTAATTTTTGTTGTAAAATTTTTTTATCCGGAAGCTTTGTTTTGTACTCAGAGACCATAGTTGGTGAAAGGCTTCTGCTTAAAGCGTACTCTACTATTTCTGAATCTTTGTCTTTACACAACAATACGCCAATACTTGGATTTTCATTTGGCTTTTTTACATCTCTGTCTAAAGCTTCTAAATAAAAGTTTAATTGTCCTAGATGTTCGGGTTTGAATTTATCTGCTTTAAGTTCAAATGCAATTAAGCATTGAAGGCCGCGGTGGTAAAAGAGAATATCTACATAAAAGTCGCTGTTTCCAACTTGTATTTTATACTCCTCTGCAACAAATAAGAAATCTTTACCAAGCTCAAGTATGAAATTCTTCATTTGCCTTAATAAACCTCGCTGTAAATCACTTTCGCTATGAGGCTCAGGTAAGTTTAAAAATTCAAATACGTAACTATCTTTAAATGTGTTGATTAAGTTATGGTTGCTTTCTCTCACCAGTGGTGCGAGTTTTGTGTTGCCAATCACTGTCCTTTCAAAAAGACTTGCTGATATTTGTCTGTCAAGCTCACGTTTACTATATTTTTCTAGTTCGGTTTGCTTGAGATAAAACTCCTTTTCTTCGATTGTTTTACACCTAGAAAAAATAAGTAAATTATTAGTCCAGCTAATTTCTCTCACCAACGGTGCGAGTTTAGGGTGGTCTTTATAAGTTTCATAAAACTGCTTCATTCTCCATATATTTTTGTCGGAGAAGCCTTTAATTTCAGGTTCGGAATTTTGTATAAATATTGCTAATTCAGTTACAACAGAATCGCCCCATTCTGATTTCTCAATTTTATTACTAATGTATTCCCCAATATTCCAATAGAGGTTGATAAGTTCTGAGTTTACGGCTTTTATGGCTTTAATTCTAGAACTTTTAATTAGTTGAATTATATCAGTAAAACGATTGTTCATTATTTATTTCTGTATCTAACAAATTTAAGTTTTTTCATTCGTGATTAGATTTTTAAGCGTAGTTTTCATTTAGCTAATTTCTGTATCTTGTTGCAAAGCAATTTATGCAACAATATATTCTTTCATTCGACCAAGGCACTACGAGTAGCAGAGCCATTGTATTTGATAAAAACGGCGCGATTTTTTCTACTGCGCAAAAAGAATTCACGCAAATATTTCCGCAGCCCGGTTGGGTTGAGCATGATGCCAATGAAATTTGGAGTACGCAAATTGGGGTGGCCGCAGAAGCCATTACCAAAGCGGGTTTGAGCATTCAGAACATCGCGGCGATTGGTATTACCAATCAACGTGAAACTACAGTTGTGTGGGATAAAAAAACAGGTATTCCTGTGTACAATGCCATTGTTTGGCAAGACCGTAGAACCGCTGATTATTGTGATCAATTAAAAGCTGCGGGTCATGCAAAATCGATTCAAGAAAAAACTGGATTGATTGTTGACGCTTATTTTTCTGCTACCAAAGTAAAATGGATTTTAGATAATGTTTCGGGTGCGCGTGAGCGTGCGGAGAAGGGTGAATTATTAATGGGTACCATGGATACTTGGCTCGTTTGGAAATTAACGAATGGGCAAGTGCATGTAACCGATGTGTCGAATGCATCTCGTACTATGCTCTATAATATTCATTCTTTACAGTGGGATCAAGACTTACTCGAGCTCTTCGATATTCCGGCGGCTATGCTCCCTCTGGTAAAAAGTTCCAGCGAAATTTATGGCACCACACAAAGTATTTTGACTTCGCATCCTGTGCCGATTGCAGGTATTGCAGGTGATCAACAAGCTGCTTTATTTGGTCAACAATGTACACAACCTGGCATGGTGAAAAACACTTATGGTACGGGTTGTTTTATGTTGATGAATACGGGTGAAAAACCAGTGGCTTCTACCAATCAATTGCTTACAACTATTGCTTGGCAAGTGAATGGTGTTACACATTATGCACTCGAAGGTTCGGTATTTATTGCGGGTGCAGTGGTGCAATGGTTGCGCGATGGATTGAAAATTATTCGAACTTCTGCAGAGATTGAAACCCTTGCTGCTGAAGTGTCTTCGGCCGATGGGGTGTATGTGGTTCCTGCTTTTGCTGGATTGGGTGCGCCTTATTGGAATCAACATGCGCGTGGTA
>NCHN01000001.1:0-187143 GCA_002281875.1 Sphingobacteriia bacterium 24-36-13
TATCAAATAATGCTTGCTTCATTATCCTGCCAAACAATCTTTAAATTGAGCCAGTATAATGCTATTCGTATGAATTCAAATTTAAGTGAGACAATTTCAGGTACTAAGAGGTTTAAATATGGGTCATTGATGTTGGTATTTGTATTATTGTCCAACATTTGTTTTGGACAATTGCCTCCTGAATTACAAAATCCCGAATTGGTTTCTATCAATCGAATGCCTATGAGGGCCAATGCATTTGCATTTGAAAATTGGGCAAGCGCAAATGGTTTTGACAAGGAAAAATCGGCGAATTTCTTGTCCTTAAATGGGGAGTGGAAATTCAATTGGGTACAAGATCCCAATAAACGCCCAATTGGTTTTTATGAAAGTAGTTTTGATGATTCAAAGTGGGGGCTCTTTAAAATTCCAGCAAGTTGGGAAGTAAATGGATATGGATTACCTATTTATGTAAACCAGCCCTATGATTTTGCTGGTCATAATCTTCGATATGGTAAAATGAATCCTCCTTATGATATTCCAGCAAACAATAATCCAGTTGGCTCATATCGGAAGAAAATATTTTTACCCAAGGGGTTTAAAGGGAAACAAGTTTTTTTGCATGTGGGGAATGCTAAAAGTTGCTTATTTGTCTGGGTAAATGGCAAAAAAGTGGGTTATAGCGAAGACAGTAAACTCGCAGCTGAATTTGATATTACTAGCTATTTAAAAGAAGGGGAAAATCTCATTGCTTTTCAAGTATTTCGCTGGAGTGATGCCAGCTATTTGGAATGTCAAGATATGTTTAGGTTCTCTGGTATTGAGAGAGATGTGTATTTATTTGCAACGAATAAATTGACTATTCGGGATTTTAAAATTAAAGCTGAACTAGATCAACAATACGAAAATGGTCTGTTAGATGTTAAAGTTGAAGTAGATAATTACAAATTGGAAAAAGGGTATTTAAGTAAAAAAGACAGCTTTAATATTGAGGTTCAAATAAAAGATATTTCAGGGAAAACAATCTTTCAAGAACAGACTAAAGATTTTGCTACAGTTCTTGGTAATTACCATTCATTTATATCATTTAAAACCAGCATTCCAAATGTAAAAGCCTGGTCGGCTGAATCTCCATACTTGTATACTTTGTATCTGATACTAAAAAACAAAGAAGGCGATTTGCTCGAAATAATTCCCCATAGAATTGGATTTAAAAAAATTGAAATTATAGGCTCAGATTTCCTAGTAAACGGGAAACGCATTTTTTTAAAGGGTGTTAATAGGCATGAGCATCATCCACGAAATGGTCATGTATTAAGCAAAGAAGATATGTTGAAGGATATGGAAATGATGAAAAAGCTAAATATCAATGCAGTAAGACATTCTCATTATCCTCCTGACCCTTATTGGATGGAGCTTTGTGATAAATACGGATTATATGTGGTGGATGAAGCAAATATTGAAAGTCATGGTTTAGGATATGATTTAAGTGTAACGCTAGGTAACAAATCAATTTGGAAAGAAGCTCATATGCAAAGGGTGCAGCGTATGTATGAAAGAGATAAAAATCATACTTCTGTAATTACTTGGTCTTTGGGTAATGAAGCAGGTGATGGAAGTAATTTTTATGCTGCCTTTGACTGGCTTAAAATGCAAACCAGTTTACCCATTCAATATGAAAGAGATATTGATTATGGGAAACCCAATAACACGCCATTTTCTGAAATTTTTTGCCCACAATATATTTCACCGGATGGTATGTTAAAATACGCTAAGTCCAATGCTGAGTTGCCTCATATTCAAAGTGAATATGCACATATAATGGGCAACAGTCTGGGTAATTTTAAAGACTATTGGAATATAATTGAAAATAATCCTAAGCTGCAGGGCGGCTTTATTTGGGAATGGATTGATCAAAGTATCGACACGGTAAAAAATGGGAAAAGAATCAAAGCTTATGGTGGAGATTTTCCATTGGAGGGTCCAGTTGATGAAAATTTAAGTGACAATAATTTTTGTGTTAAAGGGGTAGTAGATGCATATAGAAACCTCACCCCAATGGCGTTAGAAGTGAAGCAGGTTTATCAAAATATCAAAACCAGTTATCAAGGGAACAATCAAATACTAATTAAAAATGGTTTTTTCTTCAAGTCGTTAAACAATGTTTATTTGAGATGGGCTTTACAAGAAAATGGACTAGTTAAAGAAACGGGTAAAATAGAAGCAATTCATATAGATCCACAAGAAGAGCACTCTTTCTTAATTGCAACAAATTTTAAACGAAATGCAAATAAAGAGTACCAATTAAATATTTACTACGCTTTAAAAACGGAGGAACCCTTTCTAAGTCAAGACTACATCATTGCTTCTGAACAGTTTTTATTAAATGAATTACAAGCAAATAATAGTATTCCATCATTCAAGAATGGATTATCAGTTAGCCAATCAAATCAAATCTTGCAAATTAAAGGGCGTTCTTTCTCCGTTAAGTTTGATATTGAAAAAGGGGTATTAAATAGCTATATAAAGAATGGAGATGAAATTATTCAATCAGGTCCTGTGCCCTCCTTTTGGAGAGCACCTACCGACAACGATATTGGGGCTGGATTTAATAAAAGCTTACGTGTATGGCGCAATATTTATGATAGCTCAAACAATACGGAACATTCTATTATAGAGATTAATAAAGGGCTCATTCAAGTAGTTTTAGCTAAAACCTTACTAAATGGAGATGCCAAACACAGCCAAGTGTATTCTATTTATGGTGACGGTTCAATTAAAGTTGAAAATAAGTTTGAAGCGATTAAAGGGAAATATTCGCTTTTGCTAAGAGCAGGAAATGATTTGACCTTAACTGGAGGCTTTTACAATATCAATTGGTATGGTAGAGGCCCTGGTGAAAATTATTGGGATAGGAAAACGAATACATTTATTGGGCAATATGCTCAAACAATTGACGAGCAATACTATCCATATGCTAGACCGCAGGAAAGTGGAAACCATACTGAAGTTCGATGGGTCAGTTTCAGTAATTCAAAGGGCAGAAAAATAAAGTTTATTTACAATGATCGTTTGTTGAGTTTTTCAGCATTACCTTATCATTTAAATGATTTAGATCCAGAGATGAATAAAAAGCAATACCACAGTGGTGAATTGATTAAAAGACCAGAAATTTATTTGCATATGGATTTGAATCAAACAGGATTGCAAGGAATGGATAGTTGGGGTGCTTGGCCTTTAGAAAAGTATCGGGTGCCATTTAAAAACTATAGTTATAGCTACTGGATCAAATTTGAATAGAATGATTTATCACGGGTTATTATTAGTAAGATATAGTGGCAGTTAAAAATTTATCAATGAATAAAAAAGTTCAACAAATTATTGAGTTTTATCAATTGTTACCACACCCAGAAGGGGGTTATTATAAGGAAACCTATCGATCATTGGAGTGTATACCAGCAAATAGTTTGCCTGAAAGATTTATTGGGAAGCGTAATTTTTCAACTGCCATTTATTTTTTATTGGAGGAGAATTCTTTTTCTGCCTTTCATCGAATTCAATCGGATGAATGTTGGCATTTTTATTCTGGTGACGCAGTTGATATTCATGTTTTGCATGATAATGGAAAATATGAACTCATTAAATTAGGAAGTAATATTGAAATGGGAGAGCAATTTCAAGCCATGGTTCCTGCCGGTGCTTGGTTTGCATCAAAAACTAGTGGAAGTTTTTCATTAGTTGGTTGTACTGTTTCTCCAGGGTTTGATTTTGCTGATTTTGAATTGGCAAAAGCTGCAGAATTAGCTGCTCAGTTTCCTGATCAATTTGCATTAATTCAACATTTTTGTAGGGCCTAGCGATAATAATGAATCAAGAAGTAGCCCACAACGCTCAAAAGTAAAACAGCAAGTACTGCCACTATAAGCCATTGTTGGTCTTGAATTTTTCTCTTTTTATTTCTTTTGTGAGATCTGGAAATTTGTTTTTTAAGTTGTTGATTGAGTGTATTTGTTATTGCAATTATATTTTCTTTCGATTTTAGTTGCGCTAATCCTTCTATTGCATCATTTTCAAAATCGGATATGGCCATTTTTTGTTCAATGGCATTCATTTCATCCTCTGATATATCCTTATCAAGGTATTTCAATAATTCCTCGTTGGTTATTTCAGTTTCTTTTTTAAATATGTCTTTCCAATTAGTCATTAAAAAGATTGTTTTTTCTCCATTAAAATTTTCAAATTTCTTTTACCATTCTGAATACTGCTTTTTACTTGCAATAAACTTAATCCGGTAATTGAGCTTATTTGCTGGTAACTTTTCTTTTGAAGATAAAATAAAGTTATACAAGTTTTTTGCTCTTTATTGAGTTCTTCAATTGCAGCTTCTAATAAGTTTAAGTTTATTTCCTTTTCAATAGTTGAAGTATTGTCTTGTTCTATTGTTTCTGCTAAAATTGTTTCATTATCTATGGATAGATATGTTTTTTGGTCTCTAAGCTTCATTAAACAGTAATTACAAGCAATTTTATATAGCCAGCTTTTCGGATAATCTACTTGGTATTTTTCTAACTCACTAAGTGCTTTTAAAAATATTTGTTGAACAGCGTCTTTGGCTTCTTCCTCGTTTTTGAGGTACTTCATGCATACTCCAAGCAATAACATCGTATAACGTTGAAGCAAAATACCTAACCACTCCTTATTTTGGTCGGTTTGAAACTTCTTTAAAAGTTCTATATCAGTGATATGTTTAAATGTTTGTTGAATCACTTGTTAAATTAACTCATTTTTCTTAAGATGCAAGCTTCGTAAATTTCCATATCTTTCATTAAAAATATTGAATGGCATTTGTTGTAGCAATTGTTGCTGTTGCCCCTTTAAGAGCAGACGCGGCACATCAAAGTGAAATGGTTAGCCAAATCTTGTTTGGAGAAACTGCCGAAATAGTTGATGGTGGCCAGCTTTTACAAACTGGCACATTTACAAAAATTAAGTGTCTGAACGATGGGTATGAAGGATGGTGTCAAAGTGCCCAATTAACGCTTATATCTGATGAGATGGTTATGAGAAGATCCAGTGCAATAATGCCTGCGTATTCAAATTTGATGCTGTTAAATGGGACTGAAATGAAACTTCCATTTGGTGCTTCGTTGGAACTTTTTCAAGAACAGCAACTCTGTCTTCCCAATTTGGTATTTAAATATGAAGGAGAAACTTTTAAACCAGGTAAAATTTCATTTTCGCCAGAATCAGTAAAGCATATTTCTCAACTTTTTATGAATACCCCTTATTTGTGGGGAGGGAGGTCCATTTTTGGTATTGATTGCAGTGGTTTTGTGCAACAAGTGTATAAATATTTTAATATACAATTACCCAGAGACGCATACCAAGAAGCCGAGTTAGGAACAGATATTGGGTTCCTCGCTGAGACCCAATGCGGTGACCTTGCTTATTTTGACAACAAAGAAGGAAAGATAACTCATGTAGGTATTCTATTGGATACCCATACAATCATTCACGCGTCGGGAAGGGTTCGCATTGACCATATTGATCAAGCTGGCATTCTAAATAGGGAAACGGGTGAACGAACACACCAGTTAAGAATAGTTAAGCGCCTTGTTTAGGAGAAAACTACATTAAATCCATCCCTTTAGCAAAATAGGTAACAGTTCCAGGAAGCGCTAACCAAAAGAATTCACGGTAGACAAATAGGAGTACAATTAAAGCTGCAAGCCAGAAAAAGAATAACGCCCAATATTTACCAGTGGATTGTTTTGCTTCCATTTTATAGTATTTTATGCAAAGATAAGGGGGCGGAATCAATTCACCCGCTAATGAGAGGTGCTTTGTTGAATTTTTGTTGGTTCAACAGTGGTACTAATTTTTTTCTTATCGAAAAACAACATTTTGATGCTCAATAACAATAGAACAACAGCAAATATTTTCTTCATTTTATCGTCGCTTAAGCTCAAAGCTAATTTGCTCCCTAAGAATCCCCCTGTAATAAATGCTATAGCTATTAGAAAGACATGATTAAAATTGATTTGCCCCTGTTTATGGTATTGCCAAACAGCAAGGGCAACTACTGGAAGCACTAGAACCCCCAATGAAGTTCCTTGGGCCTGTTTTTGAGTAAGCCCAAGGAAAAACACCAAGGCGGGTACCATAATGATGCCACCACCAATACCTACTAAACCACTTAAAAATCCGGCAGCTAGGCCAATGCATAGTAGCAAAAGTAGAGTAGTAACACTCATTTTATTTGTTTATAAAAGTTTCTTTATAAAATGCGATTGCTTCTTCAACAATGGTTAAGGCTTTCGCTTTGTCACCAAAGTCTTCTACTAAAACTTCTTTCTTTTCTAACCTTTTATATTCTTGAAAGAAATGCCTTAATTCATCAAAGAAATGTCTAGGCAATTCTTCAATATTATTGTAATGGTTTACACCAGGATCAGTTGCTGCAACAGCAATAATTTTGTCGTCTGGTTCACCTCCGTCAATCATTTGCATTACCCCAATTACTTTTGCTTCCATCAGTGTTAATGGCTGAACAGGCAATGAAGTAATGACCAATATATCTAGCGGGTCTTTGTCTCCACCATAAGTTTGTGGAATAAAACCATAATTAATGGGATAGTAGAAGGAAGAGAAGATGACCCTGTCTAATTTTAATAGTCCACTTGGTTTGTCTATTTCATATTTACATCTGGATCCTTGTGGAATTTCAATGACCGCATTCACAATTCGAGGCGCATTTTCACCAAAATGAACACCATGCCATGGATGAAGAACTGTTTGTTGATTCATAAATTTTAATATTGTTTGTTAATTTGATTGTTTAAAATCGACTTGCCAAATATTGTCTCTTTTAATAATGACTGCTTTTTTAGCACTAGTATCTAAAGAGTTGCTATGATATAATAGTAAAGTAGAATCATTTGGTTCAACTACTTCTTTAATATTGATAGAAGCGAGTCTTAATTCTTGTCTACCTTCTTTATCCCTTTCTCTATAGGCAGCTTCTACCGCTAAAAGTAGTTGTTTATTCTTTTCATCCTCAACCATATAAAACGAAGCTTTACTAAAATCCCCTTTTAAGCAAGCATCAATAAATTCTCTTCCAGCATCTAATCCATTTTCGGCTGGAGTGAAATTTTTATCAGGATTACTGCATGCAACAATTAGCATATACAATACACCTATCAGAGCAGTAGACTTTTTCATAACGCTAAGTTAGTTAATAATGCGGGTTAAGCATAGATATGACTTATAAAGCCAAATAATAAGGAGCCAATAATTTGATGAATTCTTTGCTGTATCCTTTCCCATCTTTGATGGCTATGCTATCATTGTTGGTTGGTGAAGCTTTTTTTTGAAGTATAATCATAACCCTGAAGTAATCGTGTGTAGTACTTTGTTTTACCAAAGTTTCTTTGATAATAAAAAGACCTATTTTTTCAGTAATACCCCTCCATTCTTCCAATCTATTCCAAGGTAATAATAGGGCAGCTTTTCCAGAATTACTTAATAGTTGAACGATACAGCGGGCCAATTCAGTTAAAGTTAAATTGGCGCTATGCATTGCAATATTTCTTTGTGAATCCTTGCTTTTTAATTGTTGTTCAAAGAATGGCGGGTTTGAAATAATCAAGTCAAATTGCTTTTCACTTGATTGAGCATATTCAATTATTGAAGTTGCATGCACCTGCAATTGATCTCCCCATTTGCTTTCTTTGAAATTTGACCTTGCTTGCTCTACCGCCAATGGATTAATTTCTACTGCATCAATGCTAGCTTTGCTATACTGAGCCAACATTAATGAAAGTAACCCGGTGCCAGTTCCAATGTCAAGTATATTTTTCAGAGTAGGCATATCCAAATTGTCTACTACCCAAGCACCAAATAAGCATGCATCGGTGCATACTTTCATGGCGGTTTTATCTTGATAAACAGTAAATTCCTTAAATCTAAAAAATTGATTACTCATTTACTTGCTTTTATTCTGATATTCCTTCTAAAGCAAGCAAGAAAGCAAAATTGAGTGCTGTTTCTTTTAAGTAATCAAATCTACCCGAGGCTCCACCATGCCCATAATCCATATTGGTCTTGAGTAATAGTAGATTTTGATCTGTTTTCATTGTTCTAAGTCTTGCTACCCATTTTGCAGGTTCAAAATATTGAACTTGACTATCGTGTAATCCAGTTGTAACTAAAAGGTGAGGATAGTTTTTCTTTGCAACATTTTCATAGGGGGAATAACTTTTTTGATAGTCATAATATACTTTCTCTTTTGGATTCCCCCATTCGTCAAATTCATTGGTTGTTAAAGGGATGCTTTCATCAAGCATCGTATTTACAACATCTACAAATGGAACTTCAGCTATTACTCCTTTCCATAACTCAGGTGCCATATTGGTTACAGCACCCATTAATAATCCACCGGCACTACCACCATTGGCATATAAATGTTCTTTACTGGTATATTTATAATTTACCAAAAATTCTCCGCAATTAATAAAGTCGGTAAACGAGTTTTTCTTTTTTAATAATTTTCCATCTTCATACCATTGTCTACCTAAATCTTCTCCTCCTCGAATATGGGCTATCGCATATACAAATCCTCTATTTAATAAGCTTAGCGTTGTGCTACTAAAATCGGCGTCAATACTATATCCATATGACCCATACGCATACAATAAAAGAGGCGCGTTCCCATCTTTTTTAAACCCCTTTTTGTACACTAGAGAAATTGGAATTTTAGTGCCATCATTCGCAGTAGCATATATCCGTTCGCTGGTATAGTCTGATGGATTATATCCTCCAACTACTTCTTGTTGCTTTTTAAGCGTTTTATTTTTTGTAGATAGCTCATAATCAAAAACGGAGAATGGGGTGGTTAATGAAGTGTATGTATAGCGTAGAGAAGCGCTATTGAATTCAGGATTAGAACCTAAATTAGCTGAATAGGCAGGTTCGTCAAAATGAATATAATGTTCTGAAGAACCACTGTTTTGTTTAATCCTAAGTTGAATTAGTCCGTTTTTTCTTTCAGTTATAACTGTATAGTCTTTAAATGCTTCTACATTTTGCACCAATACATCTGACCGATGTGGAACAAGTTCTTTCCAGTATGTATGGTTTGTTTTGTCTAATGGGCATTCCATCACTTTAAAGTTTAGCGCATTTTCATTGGTTCTGATAAGGAATTTATCATTTAATGCAACGACATCATACAATACATTTTTGAGTCTAGGCTGAAAGGATTGAAATTTAGCTTCAGGCTCATCGGCTTTAATATAAAATTGTTCTGAAGACAGTGTTGCTTGCGAACTGATAAAAATATACTGTCCGTTTTTAGATTTGCTTACACCTATATAGTTACTATTGTCTTTTTCTTGATATACCATTACATCCTTTTTATTGCCATTTATTTGGTGGCGCATTATTTTTTCAGAAAGTAATGTGACTGGGTGATTCAATGTATAAAAAATAGTATTGTTATCGTTTGCCCAAACTCCATAACCGCTTGTTCCTTCGATATGGTCTGGCAATATTTCTCCTGTAGTGATATTTTTAACTTTCAATGTATATTGTCTTCTTGAAACTTCATCTATTCCGAATATCAAGAGGTTGTTGTTTGGACTTACACTCATGCCGGTTACATTATAATAGGGTTTGCCCTCTGCCATCTTATCAACATCTAATAATATTTCTTCTTTAGCAGTTAAACTTCCTTTCTTTCTACAATATTTATAATATTGTTTTCCCTCCTCAACCCTAGTGTAGTAGAAATAGCCATTTTTAAATATAGGTACAGATTCATCCTTCTCTTTAATTCTGGCCTTCATTTCATTGAAAAGTTTGATTTGTAGGTCTTTAGTACCTGCCATCATTTTTTCGGTATAAGCATTCTCATCTTTGAGATAGTTCAACACTTGGGTGCTATCTGGTCCTTTTTTAAAATAGTCAATCATCCAATAATAGGGGTCTGGTACTGTGTCTCCATGTAGTATTCTGATATGTTCTTTTTGTGCAGCTATAGGTGCTTTTTCTCCTGGCCAATTATATGTATCTTTTTTCATATTAGTGTTTTCTGAACAACTGATTATCAACAGGATAACAGCATAAAAAGGGAATATTTTTTTCATGATTTGTTCGATTTCAAATGAAAAATAATTAAAAACCGCCATATAAAACCGAAAGAAATTATTTATCGTATATAAGCTGTTAAACAAGATTTATGGTAGCAATTATTTCTAAACAAAGAGCAGCATCACGCAGGTTGATTTATTTTGGTGCCGTAGCATTAACGGTAATTCTAGGTACAGGGGTAATAAACCATTCTAGGGGATTATGGTTGTCTGCATATATACTCTATAGTTTTGCGGCCGCTATTGGTGTGATTATGTTTTTAGACTATCTCGGATATAGTAAATATAAGAATGCAAGTTTGGTGGTTACCATTAATTTCTTTTTGAGTTGCATTACAATGGTGGAAGGACTAGATGCTGGAGGTTATCTGTTTATCATCCCTACTATTTTTGCGTTGGTTTTTATGCTGGGAAACACCAGAGAATACAAAGGGGAAGTAATTGGATATTTTGTAATTAGTGTATTAAGTTTTTCATTGTCAATTTTGTTTATACCCGAAAAAAGTAACTGGCAAAATATCACAGCTGATATTTACTCAAAAATGTTTACAACCAATGCTATAGCGGTTGTTGTTTTATGTGCTGTATTTGCGTATATCGGTATTTATTTTGAAAGACAAGTTTATGAGAGTTTAGTGAATGAGCGAAATAAAGCAAAGCACCAAGAGCAAATGATTAGAGAACAAAATGGATATTTAAGAGAAATTGCATTCATGAGTTCTCATACAGTACGTGCTCCATTGAGTAATATTTTAGGGTTAGCTGCTTTAATGAGAGATGTTCCAAATGATCCAGATACACATTCATTGGTAATGGACGGCATACAAAATTCAGCAAAAGATTTGGACAATGCCATACACCATATGGTGTCTAAAACAGGTAATTTAATTAGGCGATAATAGGGGATTGTTATAGCAAAAAAGTCCCGGCTTGCATTCGCAACCGGGACCAATTTTTTTTAATGAACTGTACGAATAAGTAAGCTCTTTTATTTGTCTGCACTTAAACTAGCACCTAAGTATTCTGAATTTAAACGTGCGATATTGGTTAATGAAATTTCTTTAGGGCAAGTTGCTTCACAAGCGCCAGTATTGGTACAAGCACCAAATCCTTCCTTATCCATTTGTGCCACCATATTCATAACGCGTGACTTTCGCTCTGGCTCTCCTTGAGGTAACAATGCTAAATGGCTCACTTTCGCACTTAAGAAAAGCATTGCAGAACTGTTTTTACATGCTGCAACACAAGCGCCACATCCAATACACATGGCAGCTGCAAAGCTATTGTCTGCATTGTCTTTATTAATTGGTAATGCATTACCATCTACGGCATTACCAGTATTAACACTGATATAACCACCAGCTTGAATAATTCTGTCAAATGCACTTCTATTAACTGTTAGGTCTTTAATTACAGGGAATGCATTTGCTCTCCATGGTTCTACCACAATAGTATCTCCATCTTTAAAAGCACGCATATGCAATTGACAAGTTGTGTTGGCTTGCCAAGGTCCATGTGGTTTACCATTGATATACATAGAACACATTCCGCAGATACCTTCTCTACAATCATGGTCAAATGCAACAGGTTCCTCACCTTCGGTGATGAGCTGTTCGTTTAACACATCGAACATTTCCAAGAAACTCATTTCAGAGGAAATATTTTTTACTTGATAGGTTTTAAAATCTCCTTTGGTATTGCTGTTTTTTTGTCTCCAAACTTTTAGGTTTAGATTCATATGATAATGTTCCATTATTGTAAAATTAATTCAGTTAAACAATGCTTTTTAAACGATTATTTGTAGTTACGCTGGGTTGGTTTAATTACTTCGTAGTTCAATGGCTCTTTATGTAATTCCCATTGGTGTTCGCCTTTTAATTCCCAAGCAGAAACATACATATGACCTGCGTCGTCTCTTAAAGCTTCTCCTTCAGGTGTTTGGAATTCTTCTCTGAAATGTCCACCACAACTTTCGTCTCTAGTTAATGCATCAACACACATTAATTCACCCAGTTCAATAAAGTCTGCTACACGGTTTGCTTTGTCTAATTCCGTATTCATTTCATTTACTTCCCCAGGAATTCTAACATCGCTCCAAAATTCTTTCTTTAGTGCCTGGATTTCTCTGATAGCTTGTTCTAAGCCTTCTTTGTTCCTAGCCATTCCACATTTGTCCCACATGATTTTTCCCAAACGCTTGTGAAAACTTTCTACTGTTTGTTTTCCTTTGATATTCATCAAATGATTGATTCTATCACTAACCGCTTTTTCGGCTTCTTCAAACGCAGGGTGGGTTGTTTCTATGGCTTTACTGTAAATTTCGTCGGCTAAGTTATTCCCTAGTGTATAAGGGATTACAAAGTATCCATCTGCCAAACCTTGCATTAATGCAGATGCCCCTAAACGGTTGGCTCCATGATCACTAAAATTAGCTTCTCCCAATGCATATAATCCTGGAACAGTTGTTTGCAATTCATAGTCTACCCACAAACCACCCATGGTATAGTGTACTGCAGGGTAAATACGCATGGGAACTTCGTAAGGATTCTCTCCTGTAATCTTTTCATACATATCGAAAAGGTTACCATATTTAGCCTTCACCACTTCTTTACCCATTGCAATAATCTCTTCCTCCGATACATTGGATCTACCTTGCTTTCCAGCTTCAATTTTACCATATCTCAAAATGGCATCTGCATAGTCTAAGTAAACAGCTTGTTTGCTGCTACCAACCCCGTAACCCGCATCACAACGCTCTTTAGCAGCTCTAGACGCAACGTCTCTCGGTACAAGGTTACCGAAAGCAGGATACCTTCTTTCTAAATAATAATCTCTTTCTTCTTCAGGTATATCAGTTGCTTTTCTTGTATCGTTTTGTTTTTTCGGAACCCAAATTCTACCATCATTTCTCAATGATTCAGACATCAAGGTTAATTTACTTTGGTGGTCTCCACTAACTGGTATACAAGTTGGGTGAATTTGTGTGAAACAAGGATTGGCAAATGCAGCTCCTTTTTTGTGCGCTTTCCAAGCAGCGGTTACATTACTACCCATTGCGTTGGTTGATAAGTAGAATACGTTTCCATAACCTCCAGAACACAATAATACTGCATGTCCGAAATGTCTTTCTAATTTTCCATTCACTAAGTCGCGCGCAATAATACCTCTTGCTTTTCCATCAATGGTAACCACTTCCAGCATTTCGTGTCTGCTGTACATGGTTACATTACCTAATGCTACCTGACGCTCTAATGCTTGATAAGCACCAATCAATAATTGCTGACCAGTTTGACCCGCAGCGTAAAATGTTCTTTGCACCTGTGTTCCTCCAAATGAACGGTTGCTTAATAAGCCACCGTATTCTCTTGCAAATGGAACCCCTTGTGCAACACACTGGTCAATAATATTGGTACTCACTTCAGCTAAGCGATGCACGTTGGCTTCTCTTGCACGATAGTCACCCCCTTTAATAGTATCATAAAATAGACGGAAAACACTGTCTCCATCGTTTTGATAATTCTTTGCTGCATTGATTCCTCCTTGAGCTGCAATTGAATGCGCACGACGAGGAGAATCTTGAAAACAAAATGCTTTTACTTTATATCCCAATTCACCCAAAGAAGCTGCTGCAGAAGCACCGGCTAATCCTGTACCTACAACAATCACTTCCAATTTCCGCTTATTGGCCGGGTTTACCAGTTTGCAATGTCCCTTGTAATCAGCCCACTTATTCTCTAATGGTCCAGAGGGAATTTTAGCATTTAACATAGATCCGAAGGTTTATGATGATTTGAATATACTTGAATGATCATGTACTTGTATTATCCTATCCAGCCCATTTTAAAACTAACTGGCATTAAAATAAATACCAATGCAATAATGATTGAATAGGCATATCCTATGCTGGTAAGCATAAGGGTGTATCTATTATTGTAGACTCCTAATGTTCTGAATGCACTTTGAAATCCATGTGCTAGGTGATAAGCCAATGAAATACAGCCTGCACTGTAGACAGCTATGATCCACCATTCACTAAATGTTGCCTTCATTAAAGCAAACATATTGTGCATTTCAATTCCATTGTAAGTAACTGAATCTAATCCCTGATGGGTGAAGCGAGCAGATACCCAAAAATGGTAAAGGTGTAAGATTAAAAATATCAAAATCAATGTGCCCAAAAGCCCCATGCTTCTACTATACCACTTACTACCATCTTTATAAGTAACTGCATATCCTACAGCTCTTTTTTGCTTATTCTCTAGAGTTAACAAGTAGCCCTGGTAAATATGTAATAGGATGCCTGCAAACAAACCGATTTCCATGATGCGGATTAAAACGGTGGAACCCATAAAATGGGCTGCCTTATTAAACATGGCCCCATTTTCGTCTGGGTCAACTAGATCTGCAAAAATGCAGGCGTTGATTCCAGCATGTACAATTAAAAACAAAACCAACGAGATACCGGTTAGTCCCATAACCAGTTTTTTTCCGACAGACGATGTAAAGACTTGTTTCCAGGTCATATAGCAAGATTATATTTGGTTAAATCTCCGCAAATTTAACTCATTTATATATACAATACGGTAAGAGTTTGGTTGTGAGAAAATTGGCTTTTATTCAGCTGTTGAATTTGATATGGTCATTTTTGCAGACTACTTGAACATTGCTTTCAACCGTTTACATAAAAACAGCAGTATGGGAGTATTGATAAACCGTACATTTGAGTATGGTTAAATTACTGAGTATTTTATGGAACAGCTTCCGTATGGCTTTACAGGAACTGAGAGTAAATAAGCTAAGAACTTTCTTGTCATTGTTTGGCATAACCATTGGCATTTTTTGCATCATTGGGGTGTTGGCTACAGTTGACAGCTTAGAAAGAAAAGTTCAAAATGACATTAAAACTTTAGGTAGTAATACTATTTATATAGATAAATGGAATTATGGTGGTGGTCCTGATTATCCTTGGTGGAAATATATGAAGAGACCCAATGTAAAAATTGAAGAGTTAGATGTAATAAAACAAAAAAGCGAATTGGCATCTTTTGCAGCATTCTTTGTTAGTAGAAATGTGAACTTCAGTTACGAAGACAATATATTAAGTAATACCAGTTTATATGGGGTTACACCAGAATTCAATAGCATTCAAACGATTGACATTGAACAAGGTCGATATTTAATTGAGTCAGATTTTTTACGTGGGGCAGCAGTAGGTATTGTAGGGTATAAAGTTGCCGAAGAGTTATACGGGAAAGCAGAAAAAGCAGTGGGTAAGGAAATTTCTTATGGTGGCAGAAAAATATATATTGTTGGAGTAATTAAAAAGCAAGGACAAAGTTTAATTGGGGGTTTCAATTACGATGAATGTACCATTGTACCTTACCGATATTTTGCAAGTGTATATAGCCCTGAAACGAGCAATCCAAATATTATTGTTCAAGGTAAACCCAAGATTGCTTCTTCAGCTTTACAAGATGAATTAAATGGAGTAATGCGTCAGTTAAGAAAATTGAGTCCTACTCAAGAAGATAATTTCACTTGCAATGATGTAGCCATGTTTAGTGAACAAGTAAATGGATTCTTTGGACAGGTAACTGCGGGTGGTTGGGCTATTGCGGGTTTAAGTTTAATTGTTGGGGCTTTTGGAGTTGCCAATATTATGTTTGTTACAGTAAGAGAAAGAACCAGTCAGATAGGTCTTAAAAAAGCGATTGGGGCCAAAAAAAGTACCATACTAACAGAGTTTCTTTTAGAAAGTGCATTTCTATGTATTATTGGGGGATTAGTAGGGCTAACACTGGTTTGGCTCTTGTCGTTGGTGTTGAGTTCTGTACTTCCTTTTCCTATTTATATTGCACCCAATATTGTGATTTTAGGATTAAGTATTTGTATTGTTTTAGGGGTATTGGCGGGAATTATTCCAGCATCTATTGCTGCAAAAATGGATCCAGTGGTAGCCATCAGAACTAAATAGTATTTTTGCTAAATGAGCGTAACTATTCTGGCAATAGAATCTTCCTGTGATGAAACAGCCGCAGCAGTATGTAAGGATGGAATGATACTAAGCAATATCATCGCTTCTCAGTCTGTTCATGAAAAATACGGGGGAGTAGTTCCAGAACTAGCTAGTAGGGCACATATGCAAAATATTGTTCCTGTTGTAGATCAAGCAATCAAAAACGCAGGGATAACTTTAACTGATTTAAACGCAATTGCATTTACTCAAGCTCCAGGATTAATAGGAAGTTTATTAGTAGGTACACAGTTTGCAAAATCATTGTCTTTATCATTGGGAGTTCCTTTGATTGGTGTGCACCATATGCAAGCGCATGTATTGGCCAATTTAATTCCTGATGAAAAGCCCAGTTTCCCCTTTTTGTGTTTAACCGTTAGTGGTGGACATACGCAAATTGTGTTGGCCAAGTCTGCTTTAGAGCTAGAAGTAATTGGAGAAACAATTGATGATGCAGCTGGTGAAGCATTTGATAAAACGGCAAAATTATTGGGGCTGCCTTACCCTGGAGGACCTTTAATTGATCAATATGCACAATTAGGCGATCCACTTAAATTTAAATTTGCAGAGCCTCAAATTCCTGAATTGAATTTCTCTTTTAGCGGATTAAAAACTTCTGTCTTATATTTTTTGCAAAAGCAAACGCCTGAGTTTATTTTAGAGAATCGAAATGACCTATGTGCTTCCATACAATACACTATTGTACAAATTTTATTAAAGAAGTTGGTGAAAGCCGTTAACCAAACCAATGTAAAGCAGGTATGTATTGCAGGTGGAGTTAGCGCAAATAGTGGGTTAAGGACAGGGTTAATTTCATTGGGTCAAAAAAAGGGCTGGCAAGTATTTATTCCAGATTTCAGTTTTTGTACAGACAATGCAGCTATGATTGCTATAACAGGCTTTCATAAATATTTAAGCAATCAATTTGTGCCTTTATCGGTAAATCCCTCAGCCAGAGCGGAATGGTAATAATTTAAAGTTCATCGGCAGGTAACCCTTTAATTTTGTAATTTTGCAGCCGAAAAACAGCAAATTCAATGATTAGTGCACGGAATATCACCCTCGCTTATGGCAAAAGGGTTCTTTTTGACGAAGTAAATATCAATTTTACCAAGGGCAATTGCTATGGTGTAATAGGTGCCAATGGCGCCGGCAAGTCTACTTTTTTAAAAATATTAAGTGGGGAGATTGAACCAAATAAAGGAACGGTTGAAATTACTCCTGGCGAAAGAATGGCTGTTTTAAAGCAAAACCAATTTGAATTTGATAATTGTACTGTATTGAATACGGTATTGATGGGGCATAAAAGACTTTGGGATGTGATGCATGAGAAAGATGCATTGTATGCAAAAGAAGACTTTACTGAGGAAGATGGAATGAAAGCGGGTGAATTAGAGGCAGAGTTTGGAGAAATGGGTGGATACGAAGCGGAAAGCAATGCCGCGAGTTTTTTAAATAGCTTGGGTGTACACGATGATATGCACCAAAGCTTGATGAGTGAAATACCTAGTAATTTTAAAGTAAGGGTGCTATTGGCACAGGCATTATTTGGGAATCCTGATATCTTATTATTAGATGAGCCTACCAACGGATTAGATATTGAAACAATTGGATGGTTAGAAAACTTTTTAGCAGATTACGAAAACATCGTTTTAGTAGTAAGTCACGATCGTCACTTTTTAGATACAGTATGTACCCATGTTGCAGACGTAGACCGTTCAAAGATTAAAGTATTTACGGGTAACTATACTTTCTGGTACGAGAGTAGTCAGTTGATGAGTCGCCAAATAAACGACAAGAACAAAAAGAACGAAGAAAAACGTCAGGCATTATTAGATTTCATTGCTCGATTCTCTGCTAATGCTTCAAAAAGTAAACAAGCAACATCTAGAAAGAAAGCTTTAGAAAAATTAACTATTGAAGAAATTGAACCTTCCAATCGAAAGTATCCTGGAATTATTTTCCAACCATTAAGAGAAGTAGGGAATCAAATTTTGAATGTAGAAAATTTGAGCAAAACGGTAGATGGTAGAAAGTTATTTGATAAGGTATCCTTTAGTGCAAATAAAGGAGAAAAAATAGCATTCTTAAGTAAAGATCCGCTTGCTATTACTTCTTTCTTCGATATTATTACAGAAAATGCTCCAGTTGAAGGTGGAAAATATGAATGGGGTACAACCATCACCAAAGCATATTTACCACAGGAAAACAATGAGTTTTTTAAAGAAGGATTGAGTTTAATGGATTGGTTACGCCAATATGTTCCAGCTCATGTTACTGATGCAGACGAACCTTTTATTCGCGGCTTTTTAGGAAAAATGTTATTTAGTGGAGATGATATTCAAAAGAAAACAAATGTATTGAGTGGAGGAGAAAAAGTGCGTTGTATGGTGAGCAGAATGATGTTGCAAAATCCGAATGTAGTGATTCTCGACCAGCCTACTAACCACTTAGACTTAGAGAGTATCCAAAGTTTTAACGAAGGATGTCAAACCTTTCCTGGCATTGTATTTATCACTTCTCATGACCATACTTTTATGCAAACGGTAGCCAATAGAATTATTGAGCTAACGCCAAAAGGAATCATTGATAGACTGATGACTTTTGATGAATACATGGAAGACGTAAGGGTTAAAGAATTAAGGAGTGAAATGTATGCGTAGATAATATTTTTCTTCAGTAACTTACCGGCAGAAATCCTAAGTAATGAAGAAATTTAATCTATTTTTTGCCCTCTTATTGATTGGGTACTTTGCACAGTCTCAAGACCTTTCTTATTATTTGCCTAAAAACGTGGTATACAATAATGCTATACCTACTCCTGCAAATATAATTGGTCATGAAGTGGGGGAATGGCATGTTACACATGACCGATTGGTCCAATATGCAAAAACAGTAGATCAAGCTTCAGACAGAATGGTGTTGAAGCCGTTGGGTTTAACCAATGAAGGACGTCAACAACTGGCTTTAATTATTACATCTCCCGAGAACCACCAAAAACTAGAGCAGATTCGCTTACAACATCTTGCTTTGTCTAATCCAGATAATTCTAGTTCAATGAATACCGATGATATGCCTGTGGTGGTTTGGATGGGTTATAGTATTCATGGAAATGAAAGCAGTGGTGCTAATGCTTCTCTATTAGCCATGTATTATTTGGCTGCCGCACAAGGTAGTGCTGTGGATGCGTTATTAAAGAACACCGTTATTATTTTAGATCCTTCTTTTAATCCAGATGGATTAAACCGTTTTGCAAGTTGGGTAAATATGCACAAGAGTTTTACTCCAGTTGCCGATCCAAGTGCAAGAGAATTTAATGAAGTTTGGCCAGGCGGAAGATTCAATCATTATTGGTTCGATTTAAACCGCGACTGGTTACCAGCCCAACACAAAGAAAGTAGAAATCGATTGGCTTTATACCATCAGTGGAAGCCCAATATTTTGACGGATCACCATGAAATGGGTAGCAATTCTTCTTTCTTTTTTCAACCAGGCGTTCCTTCAAGAGTAAACCCGAATACCCCACTTAAAAATCAGGAATTAACTGCTGCAATCGGTAATTACCATGCAAAATTCTTAGACAGCATTGGGTCCATGTATTTTACAAAAGAAGGCTATGATGATTTTTATTATGGGAAGGGTTCTACTTATCCTGATATTAATGGAGCAGTGGGTATTTTATTTGAACAAGCAAGTAGCCGCGGACATTTACAAGAAACAGAGAATGGATTATTAAGTTTTCCATTTACTATTCGAAATCAGTTTACTACTACTTTATCTACTTTGGCTGCTGCAAATGGCCTAAGAAAACAAATGTTGAATTATCAACGTAGTTTCTTTAAAGAAACAATAAAAGAGGCAGAGAGTTTCCCTGTAAAAGCATTTGTATTTGGGGATGCAAAGGATAAAGCGAAGACCAATATTTTCATTGAAATGCTTTTAAGACACGAGGTAGATATTTATCCGCTTCAATCAGAAATGGCTATTGATGGAAAGTCGTTTAAACCAGGTTCGGCGTTTATAATCCCAACAGCACAAAAACAATTCAAAATCATTAAGACCGTTTTTGAAAAAACATTTAATTATAAGGACAGTTTATTTTACGATGTTACAGCTTGGACAATGCCCTTGGCATTTGGGCTACCTTATGCTGAAATAAAAACTCCCGTTTCATATAGCAATGCAAAGCTTGTATCAATTGAACCTTTGAAATCAAATTTTTATGGTTCAAAAAATGCCTATGCCTTTGCTATTAAATGGAATGAATATTATAGTCCTAAAGTATTGTATAGGCTTCAACAAAAAGGGGTGAAAACAAAAGTTGCTACCAAATTATTTAAGATGCTTGTAAATAACAAAGAGGAATCTTTTGATTATGGAACAATTGTTATACCAACAAGCATTCAATCAATGGGAGCTGATGCACTTGAAGCAGTTATTAAGGATGCCATTGCTGAAACTGGCGTAGATGCTTATGCATTGCCTTCTGGTTTTGCAACTGATGGAATTGATATAGGGAGTAATAGTTTTGTTCATTTGAAAAAGCCTTCTGTAATGATGTTTGGCGGTGTTGGAACTAGTGCTACAGATGTTGGGGAGATTTGGCATTTGATGGATACTAGATTTAATGTTCCAGTAAGTATTGTTGATGTAGATCGTTTTGGTTCAATCAATGCAGATCGATACAATGTAATTATTATGCCTTCGGGTTCTTATAATAACTTGAACAAAAATGCACAGGATAAATTAAAAGATTGGATAGGAGCTGGTGGCACATTGATTGCTACCGAAGATGCAACCAAATGGCTGTCAATCAATGGGTTTACCAAAACCTTATTCAAATCTGGGGATGATAAAAGGGATACGACTTTACAGTTGCCTTATTATTTACGTTCTGATGAAACCAGGGCAAAAGATATGGCTGGTTCTCTGTTTGAAGCAAAAGTAGATTTAACGCACCCACTGGGCTATGGTTATACCAATCCATCTGTGACCATTTTTAAATCGAATACTTTATTTATGGATAAAAACAATGGGGCATATGATTCTCCCGTTATGTATACGGATCAACCTTTGCAAAGCGGGTATTTATATAGAGGGTATAAGAACGTTGTAAAAAATACTGCGGCAATTAATGTTGATAATATGGGAAGAGGTAGGGTTATTTCAATGGTTGACAACCTTAATTTCAGGGCTTTTTGGTTGGGAACTTCTAAGATGTTCATGAATGCGATTTACTTCGGAAATTTAATTAGATAGCATACTATGCAAACATTTTTCAAGCATTTATTTTCATTGGTACTGTTTTTTGGTATTGAGAAAAATGTATTGGCTCAATCTGGGTTGACCAAAAAAGAACAATTGGCATTTGATAAAAGAGAAAAGCAACTAAAAAAACAGTTTGAACAGGCATCACTTAATTGGCCTGCCAAGCAATTGTATATCAGAAGCTTTAAACAAGATGGGCAGTTAGAAATATGGGTAAGAAATACAATGACAGAACCATTTACATTATTTAAAACGTATAATGTTTGTGCACTTTCTGGCAAATTAGGACCAAAGAGAAGAGAAGGCGATTTGCAAGTACCAGAAGGATTTTATTATATTAATGAATTTAACCCAAATAGCGATTATCATTTTTCGCTTGGAATCAATTATCCTAATCAAAGTGATTTATATTTTACTGACAGCAAAGCCCCAGGTGGAGAAATTTATATTCATGGTAAATGTGCAACAGTTGGTTGTATTCCTATTTTAAATAACCCTATTGAGGAATTGTATGTGCTGGCTAATATTGTGCGTAAACAAGGGCAGGACTTTATTCCAGTGCATATTTTCCCAGTTCGGTTTACCAATGAAAACTCATTTAAAGTATTACAATCTCATATTGCACAAAACAGTATATACCAAGACTTTACCAATCAACTGAAAGAAGTTTTTGATTATTTTGAACAATACAAACAATTACCAATTGTTGGGATTAACGAAAAAGGGGTGTACAAAGTGATTTCCAGATAAATTTATATCCGATTTTTTTGTATTTTGTGCTTGTTTTATTATCCTTTTAGCCGCTGGAGACCATTGGTTTAATGTTCAATTATTGCATTCATGAAGCGGGCAAAACTTTCTTTTTCAAATATCATTTTAATTATAGCGTGCTTAGTAGTGGTAGTTTCCATTCTCTTTTTGAATGTGATTAACACGCGTAATATCATCACTTTAAAAAACTCGATAGATACGCTGAGTATTGAAAACAAAAATATCAGTATTCTCAGAACTGCAAGTGATGTCTTATTAGAGGGGGAATTGATGTTTACTCGATTTACACAAACGGGTGAAGTTTCATTGAGTAAACTATCTGCAACTTCAATTGATAAAGCAATTGAACATTTGAAAGTGTTAAAAATGGAAAGTGATAGTGGCAGAGCAGCCCAAATTACTCTTCAGCTAAACAAGGAGCAATCTTTACCAAAAATGATTGCAGAATTTGAGTTGTTTTCAAAAGGGTTAAAGGAAAATCAAGTGGACCCAACGAATAGGAGAGAAGTAGATTCTTTAAGTAGTATACTCGCTAAATACAATCAGCAACTAAAAGGGGTTTTAGTAAAAGAAGATGCTTTTAGAGAAAACTTAAATGCTACTATCTTTAAAAATGCCGTGACAGGTACAGATGTTATTCAAAAATTCTTCTGGGTTTCATTACTTATTATTTTATTCATTGTAGGAGTTCTGGTTTATAATATTTATAAAATGGTGAACTATGAAAATGAAATATTAGAAGCAAGGGAAAGGGCACTAAAGTTGGCGCAGGTTAAAAGTAGATTCTTGAGCAATATGAGTCATGAAATTCGTTCCCCTCTCACCGCAATTATGGGGTTCACTGAAATAATTGATAAAATTGAGGTAGACACTGAAAAGAAAAACTATCTACATGCTATCAAAACTTCATCGGAACATTTGTTATCTACTGTAAATGATGTATTAGACTTTTCAAAATTAGATGCAGGTAAATTGAAATTGGAGAAACAGCCTTTTTATATTGCGTCTGCTATAGAAGAAGTTGCATTTGCACTTTCTTCAACTAGTGCTGCTAATAAAGGGATTAAAGTAGATTCCATTATAGAATTAGACAAAAATTTAGCAGTAAAAGGGGATTTATTCAGGTTAAAACAAATTCTATATAACTTATTGAGTAATGCCATTAAGTTTACCGAAAAAGGGAATGTTACCATTATTGCCAATATTTCAGGAACTACTGAGAAGCAAGTAATGGTTAAAATTGCAGTTGCCGACACTGGTATTGGCATACCCAATGATCAAATTAAAACGGTATTTGAAGAGTTTACCCAAGTAACCAATAATAGCACTAGTAAAGATACCCGTAGAGCAATCAAAGGAACTGGTCTAGGGCTTTCTATCTGTAAAATGCTGGTTGAATTACAGGGTGGTACCATTGGTGTAGAAAGCAAGTTAAATCAAGGATCTGTGTTTACCTTTGCCATTCCATACGAAGTTGCAAACGACAAAGTTGCGAATGAAAAAGAATCAACAGTAATGAATCCTATTTCTTCTTCCTTGAAAGATAAGCGTGTATTAGTAATTGAGGACAATGATGTAAATATCATGTTACTTACCATGTTATTAAAGAAAGTGGGTATTGTATATGATATAGCAAAAGATGGTGAAATTGGATTGCAATTATTTAAAGATAATAATTACGATATTATTTTAACAGATATCAATGTGCCCAAATTAACTGGGGATGAAATTGCTATTATAGTAAGACAATATACTGATGAAGCCAAAAGGAATATACCCATCATTGGCTTAACGGCAACAATTGTTCAAGACGATTTAGATGAATACATTGCTTCTGGAATTAACGAGGTTTTGGTTAAGCCATTCAAACAAGATGAATTATATGCAACAATTGAAAAATATCTTTAGTAGTTGTTAAGTAGTTCTATAAATACATTGTAGCGTTTCTTTGGTTTTTTGTTCTAATAGTAGGTCTTTATTAGCCATTAACTCATTCATTATTTCAACGTTGTAATGTCTGATCGTTAAGAGATTTAGTTGTTTTTCTAATTGTACATCAAATAGTATACTGCATTCATTCGCTAGCTGATTTATTTTTTCTTCGTGATCGTCTAAACACAACTGTAAACTGATTGCTCCAGTTTGAATTAAGTTAGGCTTCACTTTTAATACGCTAAAGATTTCATACAATTGGCTCATTGGCGCTTCTCCAATAAACGAAAAGTCTTTGGTTTTTAAATGCATCATAACCTGATGCGCTTTTATCACAATAATTGGAGGAAGATTTTTGACCAACTTATTATGAATAATGGTGCCTTCTAATTGGGGATCTAAAAAACATTTTACTAATAATGGGATGCTTTTATTTTGAAGCGGCTTGATTGTTTTTGGGTGAATAACTTGTGCCCCATAATACGCCATCTCAATTACTTCGTTAAAATTCAATTCGTGAATGAGTTGAGCATCGCTAAATGCTTTAGGGTCAGCGTTCATTACACCTTCTACATCTTTCCAAATGGTAAGACTCTCGGCATCTAAGATATTGGCGAAGATAGCTGCCGTATAATCACTGCCTTCTCTGCCAAGTGTAGTACTTTCATTGTCGTCTGTTGCGCCAATAAATCCTTGCGTAATGGTAATATTACCTTGATATTGTTTAATTGCCTGTTTTATTCTTTCTGCTGAATATTCAAATTGAACTCCCGCATCTCTGAAGTTATTGTCGGTTCTTAGTAAGTCTCTTACGTCTAACCATTGATTAGTTAATTTTTCTTCATTTAAATAATGGCTAATAATGCAAGTGCTAAATAGCTCACCAATGCAAACAATTTGATCGTAATAATAGTCATAAGACCTTACAGGTTTGTCGTGAAGCAGCCATTCTACTTCAGTAAAGAAGTCGTTTAACTGCGCAACACAATCATTATACTTGAATACCAACAAGTATTTTGCAGTTGTTAAGTGCTGATTTTTAACTATGTTGAATAATTCTAAAGATTCGTCTTTGTTTCCTCTGTAAAAGGCATTGACTACTTTTTCTAATCCATTGGTTGTTTTACCCATTGCAGAAACAATAATTACCAATGGTTCATTACTGAATTCCTGAACAATATTTTTTAAATTTTTTATTCTTTCTACACTGTTTACGCTTGCGCCGCCAAATTTGAAGATTTTCATAATCTAAAGCTTATTATACAAATCAATATACTTACAAATATACGCTGCGTACACGCCCAATTAGTATCTTTATGTAAACGAATTGCACCATATGAGTATTAATAGAAACGTATTAACACTAGACGAATTTACTTTACAACAGTTACGTCAGTTCCCAACTGCAACGGGAGAATTAAGCAGATTACTTAGGGATATGGCTCTGGCTGCAAAAAGGGTAAATGTAGAAGTAAATAAAGCCGGATTAGTAGATATATTGGGTGATGCTGGTAGTATTAATGTGCAAGGGGAAGATGTAAAGAAACTAGATATTTTTGCCAACAACCAGTTTATGGGGGTACTTCAACACGGCATTAGTTGTGCTGGTATTGGTAGTGAGGAAATGGATGATTTTGTAGTTTTTGACGATGAAATAAGTAACAACAGTAAATATGTTGTTCTATTTGATCCTTTAGATGGAAGCGGAAATATTGATGTAAACGTGTCTATAGGTACCATATTTGGGGTGTATAAAAGAGTAAGCCCATTGGGTAAGCCTTGTACAAAAGAGGACTTTTTGCAACCAGGTAAAAACCAAGTTGCCGCAGGTTATGTGGTATATGGATCAAGTACCATGTTTGTTTATGCCACTCGCAGAGGCGTAAATGGCTTTACTTTAGACCCATCAATCGGTGAATTCACCATGAGTCATCCAAATATTACTTGCCCACCTTCGGGAAAATTTTATTCTGTTAATCATGGTAATTTCTTTCAATACAATGAAGGGGTAAGAAAATATATTGATGGTTGCCAAAGAAAAACCAAGGAAAATGGTGGGCCATATACTCAACGATATATCGGCAGCATGGTTGCTGATGTTCATAGAAATCTTATAAAAGGAGGGATATTTATGTATCCTGGAACCATTGAAAAACCTGGCGGCAAATTGCGCCTTTTATACGAAGCCAATCCATTTGCTTTTATTTTGGAAGTGGCAGGTGGTGTTGCTACCGATGGAGTAGGAAGAATTTTAGACATAGTGCCCACTTCATTGCACCAACGTACTCCTCTTTTTATTGGTAGTAAATTAATGATGGAAGAGCTGGCTGCGATTGCTGGCGTAAAATAGGAACTACTATGATAAAAAAAATGGTGATTATTTTTATGGGTATTTTATTAGGGCAATCTGTGGTTGCACAGCAAGCATTGCCAAAGGGCAAGATGAGTTTTACTGCTATGACAAAGCCTAATAATATAATTTATAATGATAGCATCTATAAAGGGAGTACTCAATTTAAACAGTTATTTTATAGAACTGGTAATCCAGAAATAATTCAGTCCTTTCAAAAACATCAATCAAATAAAATAACGGGTCAAGTACTCAGTTTTTCAGGAGCTATTGTATTATTAATTGGGATCAACAATTTGTCGGGATCAAATAAAAGCATGGGGTGGACTTTGATTGGCAGCGGCTTCGCAGCATCCATTGCTGGGGGGTATTTTACATTGGTAGGCCAAAATCACCTACTTACAGCTGTTGACTTGTTTAACCAACAATATAAGAAATCAACTGTTTCATTAGGCTTAGGGGCGCAATCTGCTGGCTTGATTTATAAATTTTAATTATGAGCAATGTAATCATCAGTGTTAAAGACCTTCATAAAAAATACGGGAGTTTTCATGCAGTAAAAGGAATCAATTTTGAAGTGTTTGAAGGCGAGATTTTTGGATTGTTGGGGCCTAATGGGGCAGGCAAGTCAACCACATTAGAAATTATTGAAACTTTAAGAGATAAAACAAGTGGAACCATTCATGTTGCAGGGTTCAATTTAGATAAAGAGCCCAATGAGATAAAAAAAATAATTGGGGTACAGTTACAAACATCTGGATATTATCCAAATCTCAACTTAACAGAATTAATTCGATTATTTGCTGGCTTGTATAATCAACCAACAGATCCAATTGAATTATTAGAAATGGTTAATTTGACCGACAAAGCCAAAGCCAAATACAAAGAATTAAGTGGAGGGCAAAAACAACGATTTTCTATTGCAACCACATTGATTAATCAACCTAAAATTATTTTTTTAGATGAACCTACTACAGGTCTAGACCCACAGGCACGTAGGAATTTATGGGATTTGATTAAAGCCATCCGATTGCAGGGCACAACTGTAATTATAACCACACATTATATGGATGAAGCGGAAGCACTTTGTGATAGAGTTGCCATAATTGATAGCGGTAAAGTGATTGCAATGGCTTCACCAGATAAATTGATAGATGATTTGGTTGCAAGTGGTTTTGAAAGGCCAAAGCAGGTGAAGAATGCCAATTTAGAAGACGTATTTATTCAACTTACTGGTCATGAATTAAGAGCCGAAAACTAACGCTATGATAAATGAACGATATCCGATAGGACATTATGAAGCATTGCCCTTTTCTGAAAACCAAAAAAATAAATGGTTGGCAGACATTCAATTTTTACCAGAAGAGGTAGAACGAGCTTTATTGAATTTAGATGAGGCACAATTGCATACACCTTATAGAAACGAAGGTTGGACTTTGCACCAGGTAGTTCATCACTTAGCTGATAGTCATATGAATGCCTATTGCAGGTTTAAGTTAGGCTTAACAGAAGACGCCCCAATCATTAAGCCATACGATGAAAATGCATGGACATTGCTCAATGATGTTTCTCATCTTCCTGTTAATATTTCTGTTACCTTATTACATGCATTACATACCAGGTGGTATTTTGCAATCAAAGACCTAACAACCACCCAATGGGAGAGAACGATTTATCATCCTGGTAGCAAAAAAGAAATGAGTTTATGGTATCTGCTAGGAATGTATGCATGGCATGGTAAGCACCATACTGCTCATATAAAAATGTTAAGAGAAAAAAACAATTGGTAATGTCTTCAATCAACAAATGGAAACTTCTGCAGTCTGAACAATTAGTGAAAGACCAATGGGCAGATGTTAGAAAGAATAGTTATCAGAAAAATGACGGTTCAGTTATTGAGCCGTTTTATGTTTATGGTTTTCCTGATTATGCAACTGCAGTAGCTATAACTAAAAAGGGAACAGTTATTGTTGAAAAAATTTATAGACCAGGTTTAGATACTGTTGCATTAGAATTGCCAGGAGGTTGTGTTGATTCAACTGATACAATGCTAGAAAATGCAATTGAAAGAGAGTTATTAGAAGAAACAGGATATCAATTTGAAGAAATTATCTACCTGGGGAAAGTTTCTCCCAATCCAACTACAAATACCAATGTAATGCATATGTTTTTAGCAACAGGAGGGGAGGAAGACCCTTCGGCTGTAAGAGATACAGTGGAAGAGGTAGAAGTAATAGAAATGGAATGGGACGACTTTATTACCCAGTTTAAAGAACAAAAGTTTATACAATCAATGCAAACTTGTACTATTTTATACGCATTGATGCGGCTAAATAAATTAATCGTTTATTAAATGCAAAATCCAATAAAACCCTGGACAGTTCAGCAATCTACTGTTGTGTATGCAAAAAAATGGATGCAAATAAAGGAAGAAATTTGTCAATTGCCAGATGGGCAAATCATCAATCCATACTTCGTAATTGAAGTGCCCGATTTTTGTAATGTAGTAATGGTGACTACTCAGGATCAAATTGTAATGGTTGAACAATATAGACATGCTGCTGGTATTATATCTCTTGAATTACCTGGAGGAATGATAGAGCCAGGAGAAGATCCAATGCTTGCTGCAAAAAGAGAAATGGAAGAAGAAACAGGATATCAATCCAATCATTTTGAATTATTATATTCAATTTATCCTAATCCTCCATTAGAAAATAATCGGGCTCATTTTTATTTAGCTACTCAACTTACTCTCACTGGTAATACTTCATTTGATCAATATGAAGACATCAAATTGGTTTTAGTAAATAAGCATGACTTCATGAATAAACTTTTACAAAACTCCTTCACACATGGAGCACAAGTAGGAGCAATGTTTGCTGCGGCAGTTAAATTAGGTTGGTTGAAGCCATAAAATTAATTCTGATGACGATTTACTTCGGCAATTACAAAAACGCTGCCGCATACTAATATTAAATCGGAAAAATCGGCGTTTTCTTTGGCTGCATCTATTGCACTATTTACATCGTTAAATGCAGTACCTGATAATCCAAATTCCTTTGCTTGGATTAATAGTTCTTGCTCATCTAATGCTCTGGGAATACTTGCTTTTGTAAAATAATATTTTGCAGTACTTGGAAGTAATTGCAAAACTGCTTGAATGTCTTTGTCTTTGACCATGCCCATTACCCAATGCAATTGTTTAAAATTGCTTAGATCTAATTGAGTTAGAATTGCTTTGATGCCATCTACATTATGACCAACATCTAATACCAGCGTTGGATTTGTTTGAATGATTTCCCATCTCCCTTGCAGTCCGGTCAATTTCTTAACATTGCTTAATCCTTCTTTAATATCATGTGATTGAATGTTCCACCCATTTTTTTGTAACACTTTACAAGCCTCTAAAACTGTTAAGAGATTTTTAGTTTGATAAAACCCAGTTAAGTCAAGTGCATAATGCTGGTATTCATTTTTGCTTTTATCTACTACTGTTACATTCAATAGCGGCTGTTGATACAACCAGTCACTTATATACCATTCATTCTCTGCAAACGATATAGGACTTGATTGAGCAGCTGCAATAAAAACTGGTAAGGTTTCCTTATTAGATTCACCAATTACCACAGGCACGAAGGGTTTAATAATTCCTGCTTTCTCTCCTGCAATAGCTGTTAGCGTATTCCCCAATAAATTCATGTGATCCATCCCAATATTGGTAATGATACTTAATTCAGGTAAAATAATATTGGTACTGTCTAATCTTCCACCTAAGCCTGTTTCAATAATAGCAATATCAACCTCATTCTCGGCAAAATAGTCAAACGCCATTGCAACAGTAATTTCAAAAAAAGAGGGTGCAATAGTTTCAATTTGATGTTGAATTCTTTGTGTAAAGTTGATTACAAATTCTTCTGAGCAACAAACCCCATTGATTTTTATCCGTTCCCTAAAATCATATAAGTGCGGAGAAGTATACAGCCCTGTTTTAAAACCAGCCGCTTGCATAATTGCCGCCAGCATATGACTAGTAGAACCTTTTCCATTGGTACCTGCAATATGAATTGATTTAAATTTTTTATGTGGGTTATCCAATGCTTCACAAAGTGCAATGGTGTTGGTTAGGTCTTTTTTGTAGGCAGCTTCCCCAATTTTACTAAACATGGGAAGTTGATTAAATAAATAGGAGACGGTTTCAGCGTAATTCATACTGCTGCAAAGATGCAAAATTATTAATTCCTAAGTTTAAAATTAAACACCAAAGTGCCTGTTTGTTCATCGGCATTGCCTGCATTTAATTTCAGTGTTTTTGCTTTTTGAATAGCAATATTTCTGATTCGTTGATTGGTTGTAGTGGTGCCTTTAGGATTAATGACAGCAGCAATAACTCCGCCTGATTTATTTACAGTAATATCAACAGCCACTTTTGCATTCTCATTAAAGTCGTCTTCAAAAGAAGGCAATTTGGTAATTCTTCTACCATCTAAACCGCTTCTAATTGCTACACCACCAGCTCCGCCCAAACCGACATTTCCACTTGATGCATTTCCTTGGTAACTATCAGAATTAATGTTTCCTGTTGGTTTTCCTTGATCTCCTTTTCCACCAGCAATACCTTGATTGGTAACTCCATTGTAACTATCTGCTAAATTTCCTCCAGTTCCTTTACTTTTATTTCCTGTAAATACAGCTTTTGGTTTGGGATTAGGTGGAGTAATGCTGCTAGAACTGCTAGGCTTACTAATTATTTTGGTGGTATTATTTGTTAGCGGAACATCTTCCTCCGATGAGTTGTTTGGAGAAATTGAAATGGTTTCTTCAGAAAGATTTGCTGAAGTATTTGTTTGTTCTTGACTAGCAGCTCCAACTGAAGTGGGCGGGATTGCACCATATCCAGTTTCAGCGTCGCCTAAATTCACTTCAATTCCTTCACCACCATTTGGCACTTGAATGACTGGCTGTTGATAACGCACATAAAAAAATAAAGAAAATAGAATTACAGTTATAACTAATGTTATAATGGTGGCTTTAAGTTGATCCTGTTTTTCTAAAACCTGTTCTTGATTCATAAAGTATAAAAGTACATTAATCCAATTAGTATTGATGGAAAGAAAGGTTAATTTTCTTACCTTGTAATTAAACATCCCCCCAACGTATGAACTTGATAACCAAGATATTAGCAATCATTTTAATTTTAATCTCTTCAAGCAAACTTCAAGCTCAGATTGACATTGAAAAAGTCTCTCTTTTTTTTGCTGAAGGGTACTCTATCTCAGAACTGGAATTTTTAATGGAAAATATGCCTCTAAAAAAGCATGAAAAGTGGATGGAAAAAAAAGGATATGTTTTTCGGGAGGAACTGCCTTCAAAAAATTGTTTAGTGTACAAAAAAGGAGAAGTAGTAACACTATATATTTTTAAGGCAAAAGAGTATATTTCAGAAATACAAGTTTCAAGTTCTCCTCAAAAATATTATCAAGCGATAGATACTTTTTCAAAATCTCCATTATTTAGACCTACTTCCGTTCTAAATAAAATTGGAATCAAAGAAGATAAGCAGAGCAAATACTGGAGAAATGCTGGATATATTTATTATACAGATTTGGACAATTATCGGGTGGGTATTTTTAGAGATTATCCTTTTGAAATGGATAGAAAAATTAATAAGTCGTATCTACCCGAAGTGGTTTATGTAAAAGGAGGGAGTGTTACAATCGGTAGTAATAATTCGGAAGATCCTGAAGACACAAAGCCAGCCTTTAATACGTTTGTAAAGGATTTTAGTATTGGAAGATTTGAAATTACCGTTAAACAGTATCGGTATTTCTGTACGGAAACGAATAGGAAAATGCCCAGTGCTCCAAATGCAGGGTGGTCAGATAATTATCCAATAAGGAATATCACTTGGAATGACGCTATTGACTATTGTTATTGGTTAAGTTATGTCACAGGTAAAAAATATCGATTACCAAATGAAGCAGAGTGGGAATATGCAGCACGGGGAGGTCAAAAAACAAAGAAATTCATTTATGCAGGATCCGATTTTTTAGAAAAAGTGGGATGGATACATAAAAAAGGCGAAGTGGATATAAGAAGAGTAGGTAGTACTTATCCTAATGAGCTTGAGCTATATGATATGAGTTCTAATGTATTTGAATGGACCAATGATTGGTATAGTTCCAGCTGGTATCAATCGAATAGCAAGAATATTGTAATAAATAAAGTATACAGGGGGCCAGATGAAGGTTCACGCAAAGCAGTTAGGGGAGGAAGTGGTAGTGAATCTGCAAGATCAAAATTAATTTATCGTGGTAAAATTTCCCCCAATCTTTATTATGTTGATTTAGGCTTTAGGGTGGTATTAGAAGAAGACTAAGGTTTTAAAAAGATATCATATCCAAATCTTAGTAAAGTAGCCATCACAACCAATAAAAAGAAAATTCGGATGAACTGGTTGCCTTTATAGATGGCCAACTTTGCTCCTAATATCCCCCCAATTGCATTACACACTGCCATCGGAATAGCAACTGACCAAAGTATAGTGCCTTTTAACATAAATAAAGAGATGGACCCTAGATTGGTGGAAAGGTTGATTAATTTGGCATAAGTTCCTGCTTTTAAAAAATCAAACCCTAGTATGCCAATAAAAGCCATGATAAAAAAACTGCCTGCCCCTGGCCCTATAAAACCATCATAAAATCCAATCACTAAACTAATTCCTACTGCATATTTTAATTGAGTTTTATTGGATAATTCTTTGTGAACGGTTTGTCCAAAATTTTTCTTAGAATATGTGTAAACTGCAACAACTATTAAGACAATAAAAATAACTGGTTTCATGTATTGATTGCTAACTACAGAAAGCAATTGTGATCCTGCAAATGCTGCACTAAAAGCAATTATGCACATTAAGCCAACCTGTCTCCAGTTAACTGTAACTTTTTTTAGGTATTGTTTTGCTGCAAATGCAGTACCTGTGAATGCAGGAATCTTTAAAGATCCCATTACAGTTGCAACCGGAAATTGAGGCAAGAGCATAATCCCTGCAGGCAATTGAATTAATCCACCGCCACCTACAATAGCATCTACAAATCCTGCTAAAAAAGCAAAAATGCATAATAATATCAAGGTGTTTATGTCCATCTAAAGCTTATTTATTTTTAAATTTTAAATTAGCAATGATTAATCCTCCTATAACTAAAATACCACTATAAAAATGAATAGGAGTAATGGTTTCACCTAAAATTAAAATTGCTTCTATTGTACTGAAAATCGGTATTAAGTTCCCAAATAAGACTGTTCTGCCAGCTCCCAATTTTGATATAGCCAAATTCCAACACCAAAACGCTAAGACAGATGTTCCTACTCCAAGATATAGAATTGAACTAATTAATGCACTAGACCATTGAACAGTATCTTTCACAATGATTTGTTCTAGTATAAAAAATGGAAATAGCATTATGGTGCCTAATATGAAAATGATGAGCAAGAACGATAAGGAACTGAGTTGTACTGGTTTTTTTCGCACTAAAATATTGTATACTGCAAACGAAAAAGCGCCTCCTAATATCCATGCATCACCACTCGAAAATTTAAAAGAAAATAATACTTGCCAACTTCCTTTAGATATCAGCAGTACTATGCCCATAATGCAAATAATCATTCCGATAATTCTATAAAAACCGAGTCGTTCTTTTAAAAAAATAACAGCCATTATGGTTGCAAAAATGGGGGAGGAGGTAGTTCCAATTAGCGCCATATTGATTGCTGTAGTATTGTGGCCAGCTACATAAACAAATGTGTTAAATAGGGCAATACCAGTCAGTGCAATCAAACTGATGATTTTCCAATTTGCTTTAAAATGGGTTAGTTCAAGAGTAGCTTGTTTATATGCAAATGGGAACAATACCAATGAAGCACAAGCCCAACGATAGAAGGCCAAACTAATTGGACTAATGGCATTACTAACTTTTCTTGCGATAATAAAATTACCAGACCAAAGAAGTGTTGCAATAATAGCGAGTAAAAAACCTTGGACAATATGATTGCTTACTTTAGACTGCATTATTGTAAAGGAGCTCCCGCAAATTGGTGGTTATAATCCCCTTTAATTCTTTCCATGGGTGGATTGAAATAGCCAAATTTTACATTGGGGAATTCATCTTGAATTAAATCCATCATTTGCTTAACACCTAACATTTCACCTGTATCGGTCATTCCAATTTTGCCCATATACCAATCAGGGTCAATATTGAAATTTCTCCACTGAATCATATTTAAATTGGTATCGCTAATCAGTTTCCTCAACGCTTCATATTCAGCCTCACTATCTGTAATTCCTGGGAATACAAAATAATTGATGCTGGTCCATCCACCATAACTACGCATTACTTTTAAGCTTTCAATGATGTCTTCAAATGCATAATTATTGGGTCTGTAATAAGCTTCATAAATATGTTTCTGCGCTGAGTTGGTACTTACACGCATGCTATTTAATCCAGCTTTACAAAGTGCATCAACTGCTGCAGGCTTGGATCCATTGGTATTTATATTGATACTACCTCTGTTCGTATGTTTTCTAATTTCTATGATTGATTCTTTGATTGTTTCCCACATTAATAATGGCTCTCCTTCGCAACCTTGTCCAAAACTAATGATGGGGAATGGAGCATTGATTAAATGAGGAACTGTAAATTCCACAATTTCCTCTGCCATTGGCTTGAATGTAAGCCTGTCTTGGGTGCTAACGATGGTTTCTTCTTCCGGTTGAAATGAAATACACCCAATGCAATTGGCATTGCATGCAGGTGATGTTGGAACAGGGCATTCCCATCTTCCCAATGAAAAATTTCTTGCTGCAGGGCAATGATAAGTCATGCAGCAATTTTCCATCAAATGTTTAACCAATCTATTCTCCGGGTATGCTTGTAATAAATGTGAAGTCCCTTCTTTTACTTTTGTATCATCAAATCCTGCCGCTTCTTGACGTATATCTTTTTCAATTCTAACAGCTGGTACGTAGTTTTTTTCATCCATCCAACCTACGGCTGTATAGCAAAACAATGGAAGGGTTGGCGCGTCTGGCATGGTCTCATATGCCGCAATAAATAAACCAGTATAGGCAGGCGGAATAAATGCTGCAACAGCCCATCCTTTTTCGCAAAGTCTCATCTCACCCGTTTCAACATCAATTCCTATCCCTCTTCTTCCTGGTAGCTCATATAAGTTCCCGCCCTGCGGCAATTCTATCCATTGATCCGATTCTACTGGAAAGGCGTCCCATCCTGCACGTCCTACCGCATAAAGGGTTTCATCTTCGTAAATATTCCCCTCTCCATCGGAGTACAATAAAAATGGTTTAACTAACATATGCTGTTTTTTCTATGAGTGCTTTTGCAAATGCATTAAATTCTTCCTCGGTGTTTTTTGTAGTTTCCGACTCCAATTCCTTTTGAATAAGTTTATCGTTTTTGAAATCTAAAGTTAAAAGACCATCTTTTAGTACTACGTTATTTAATGCAGCCCACTCGTATCTCTTTTTTGGAAAACTATTGAACACAATTTCATTTTCATCAAATGCAATTTCTTCAGGAAATTTTACTTGCTTTTCTAGCATTGCAGCTAATAAATAAATCAATGCAATCCATAAGCCATCCTCCATGCTATACCAACCCATTGCGCCTAATAATAAACCAAATCTAAAGAATGGTGGGGTGCCTCTTTTCTTCTGCCAAACACAAAATATGCCCCATCCAGCAGTTAAGATTGCAAATGCTATTGAAGACACCCAATTGGTTGCACCGTTGGCTGCGTTTCCTATAAAAGCTATTATTGCTATTAAAAGCATTATTTGGCTTACATTATCTACCGTTGTATAGTTTCGTTTTTTTAAAACGATGATATAGTCAAATGTTTTCATTATACCATTAAGTTACAAAGTCTCCATAATATTCTTGCACCTACATTGCTGTCCCAATCTGTTTCACCTACTCCAATTTCAACCAAATCAAAGCCTATTAATTCTCTTCCACTCTCCTTGATTTTTTTAAATAAGTAAATCATTTCTTCACTTTCAAATCCACCAGGAACGGGTGTGCCAGTGTTGGGGCAGAGTTTTCTGTCTAAGCCGTCTATATCAAAACTAATATATACTTTCTGAGGAAGGTGTTGAATAATTTCCTCGGTAATATTTTTCCAAAGATGGCCTTCGAAAAGCCTTTCCTTAATATTTTTATCAAAATAGGTTATGACCCTGAAATTACTATTACAGATGTACTCCCATTCTTGCTCACAGTAATCTCTTACACCTACTTGAACCAATTTAGTTAGTTCTGGAATTTCATTTAAGGCATTGTACATGATGGACGCATGCGAGTAAGTAAAATCTTCATACTTTATACGAAGGTCACAATGCGCATCAATTTGTAAAACACCAAAACTGCCATGCTTTTCAGCTAGTGCTTTCATTAAACCTAGTGGCGTGCTATGATCCCCCCCTAAAAGTCCTACTATCTTTTGCTTATCTAAAATCGCTTTGCTTTGTTCGTAAACCCAATTATTCAGGTAGTTGCTTCCCTCATTAATTTCCTTCACACTTTTGCACATGAACTTGTTTTTCAACAATTCGGCTCCTTGAGAAATATAGTCAATATAGAGTTCCGCTTCTTTTCTTAAATAATCACTTTTTAGCAATAGTTTTTTATCAATTTCTTTCATGAAAAAACCTTGCTTCCATCCAGCATTTCCATCCATGTCTAATAAGTCTACTTGCATGCTGCTTTTAAATACATGCTCAGCAGCTCTTGCTGTTCCTGCTCCATAACTTACAGTTACTTCCCAAGGAACAGGAAGTATAATCACTTTTGATTCTTCTTCTGTAAAAGGAAGTCCAAAAATATTGTTGTTGGGATTGGCAACCGCATTGGGATTAAAGCCAGTTAAATCGTTCATGATATACTGTATTGAAAACGGGGTGCAAGTTAGTTCCTTAATTGATACTACTTTACTATTTTATGGCTTATCTGGGCTCATAATACCTGTTAAATGAATCAAATAATGCTTTAAAGGGTAAAAAGGGGATGAAATACAGCAAATAAACTGGAGTAGCGGCTATATTTAATCCATAATTGAGCCAGTTGGCAGCCGCAAAAAGTATAACCAACCATTTATTTCTATTGAAGAGGGTAAATACTAAAGCTGGGTTCAAGCAAAAGGGGATTAATAAAGCCCACCAAATAAAGTTGTAAAATGCATTATTAGCGAGTTCAAAATAACTAAAATTGAAAAGGAGCATTAATAATGCAGTTAATATGCTCCATGCCTTAGTTGGGATAAAAAAACCTACCAAAACAGCAGTAGATGCCAAAATGCTTAAAGTGGGTCTAAACCAGCTATTGATGTACCAGCTTGATTTTTCTAAGGGTAATTGATAAGGCATTTGATGTAATCCCATTTGTACAACCATTATTAAAAAAACTACACCAAATACAATTCTTGCCATAAATAGTCTAAAGTCTTCATTGTTTGGGGCGTTTTGATCGGTTGATGTAGGCATTTTTGTTATTTGTGGAAAGTTGAAAATTTTAACAGGCTTCAATAAACAACAAATCTGTTTACCTATTGTTTTTAAATTACCTTTGCACAATAAAATTAGCTATGAAAACTACTCATATTATCATTCTTGTTTTAATTGCCGCGGCTATAGCGGTTTTGGTTCAATACAGTGGAGACCTTACTACATACGAAACTATAGCATCTGCAAAAGAGAAAGAGGGAAAATTTGTCAATTTAATAGCCAAATTAGACACTACTCAAGCAATTGAATACGATGCAGTTAAAAATCCCAATTATTTAAGTTTTACTGCAATTGATACATTGGGCAATTCTATTAAAGTAGTATACCATGACACTAAGCCCACTGATATGGAAAAAAGTGAGCGTATTGTACTAAAAGGTAAAGTAACAAATAATCAATTTGAGTGCGAACATATCTTACTCAAATGTCCTTCTAAGTACAAGGATGATCCAAATGCTATGAAGAAACAACTGCAAACTTCTAACTAACTGTTTTATACTTAAGAACTGATTCATGAATTATATTGGTGAACATTTACTGCCCGGTCAAATAGGTCATTTTTTTGCCATTCTAAGTTTAGTTGCCTCTTTGTTGGCAACTTTTGCATTTTTTAAATCGGCAAGTACACCATTAAATGAAGATAAGCGTCCTTGGCTTTTATTGGCCAGATGGGCTTTTTTGGCCGAAACCATTAGCATCATTGTATTATTTGGCTGTTTGTATTATATCATTTCTAATCATTTGTTTGAGTATAAGTATGCTTATACGCATAGTGATTTGAGTTTGCAATTTGAGTATCTATTGAGTTGTTTTTGGGAGGGCCAAGAAGGCAGCTTTATGTTATGGAGTTTTTGGCATTGTGTATTAGGTTGGATACTCATTTGGAAAGCAGGTAAGTGGGAAGCCCCGGTAATGACCGTTATTAGCTTTGCTCAATTCTTCATGGCTACTATGTTGTTGGGAATGTATTTCTTTGGATCAAGAGTAGGAATTAGCCCGTTTGCATTGTTGCGTAATGAAATGGATGCACCCATTTTTAGTCAGCCTAATTACCTTGAATTCATAAAGGATGGTACAGGATTAAATACATTACTTCAGAATTACTGGATGGTAATACATCCACCAATTCTTTTTCTTGGATTTGCCTCTACAATTGTTCCATTTGCATATGCCATAGCAGGGTTAGCAAAGAAAGACCATGATTGGATTAAAGCAGCTTTACCTTGGGGGTCCTTTTCTGGTGCTATTCTAGGTACTGGAATTATGATGGGTGGTGCATGGGCTTATGAAAGCCTTTCTTTTGGAGGTTATTGGGCTTGGGATCCAGTAGAGAACGCTTCATTGGTTCCTTGGTTAACATTGATTGCTGGTTTGCACACTAACTTGATTTACAAAAACAGTGGATACTCTTTAAGGCCAACTTATTTTTTCTATATCATCAGTTTTGTTTTGATTTTGTACTCTTCCTTCTTAACGAAAAGTGGAATCTTAGGTGATACATCTGTTCACTCTTTTACCGATATGGGATTGAATGCGCAACTATTATTGTTTGTATTGATCTTTTTTATACCAGCCATGGTATTATATTTTGTACGATACAAAAGCATCCCTTCCATTCAAAAAGAAGAAAGCACTTATAGTAGAGAATTTTGGATGTTTATTGGATCATTGGTTTTGTTTTTATCTGGTATGGTTATTATTGCAAAAACATCTACGCCAGTTTGGAATAAAGTTTTTGGAACCAATATTGCGCCACCGCAAGACCCTGAGTTTGCACACAATCAAATTCAAATTTTTGTTGCAATCATTTTAGGGATGCTTACTGCAACAACCCAGTACTTAAAATACAAGGATACCCCTAAGGGAATGTTTTGGAAAAAAATCCTAATCCCTACTATTATTGCAATCACCATTTCGGCTGCAATTAGTATTTGGGGTGATATTTCATATACTAAAAAAGGACCTGGATTTTTGGCTGCAATACATTTAGGCATTTTTGCTGCTGTTTATGCAGTTGTTGCAAATACGGCTTATTTGTGGTTGGGGATAAAAGGTAAAATAAAAGCGGCAGGTCCTTCTGTTGCACATATAGGATTTGGATTGGCATTATTGGGTATCTTGATTTCATCAGGAAAGAAAACGGTGCTGAGTTGGAATACAACTGGTGTAACACCTTTAAGTATTGAAAGTAAAGATGAAAAGGGAAATCCAGCAGGAGATCCTGCAGAGAACCTTACCTTATTTAAAGCAGTTGCAACAGATATGGGTAAGTATATGGTCACTTACTCAATGGACACTACCAATCCTAGGGATCGTAAAAGGTATTTTGAAATTGATTTTAAAGCTAAAGACGGTTCTGAGCAGTTTAAGTTGTATCCAGATGTGATAAAGAATAATAAAGGTATGGAAGGGTTTGCGGCTAATCCTGCTGCAAAACATTATTGGTATAAAGACATTTTTGTTTACATCACTTCTTTTCAAGAAAATAGGGCTGCTGATACAGTTAGTTTTAAAAACAAAACAGTAAAAGTAAATGATACTTTGTTCTATGGAAATGGTATGATGATATTGAACAAAGTAGCAGTTAATCCAATTGAATTAAAAGCAAAATATGCTGATGATGAAACTGCATTGTTCTTAGATATGACTATCATTTCAAAAGAAGGAAAGCAATACAGAGCCTATCCAGGGATTGCCTTAAAGGGGCAAGAATTAAGATCCTTGCCTGATAGTGTGATATCTCAAAGCCTTGTTTTGAAGTTTAATAAAGTGATTGATCAAGATGCAGGTAAATTAGAGATTGGGGTAAAAGAAAGTGGTAATATTACCGACCTGATCACCCTTAAAGTATATCAATTCCCAATGATTAATTTCTTATGGTTGGGAATTGTCATCATGGTGGTTGGATTTGTAATGTCGATTATTCAGCGTGTTAAACAAATTCAAAAGTCTGTTTTGTAGGTACGGCAGCGTAGGTTACTTTTTTGGTGTCATGGTATTAATATTAGTCTAATTTGACTAAATTGAATAACATTGAAGCCCAAACACAATTATATTATTTTATTGATTTTCTTAAGCTTAAGCTTTTGTCGATTGTACAGTCAAGAGAAGGGTCAATTTGACACAGTAAAAGTTTATGCTTATATAACTCCTGAAGGAGACACTATAGGAGAATCATGGCTGCCAAGTGTATTGGTTATCAAAAGGTTAACAGCTGCTCAAAAAAATTATTGGGCAGATTGGACTCGATTAAGAAATGCAGTGTATGTAACTTATCCTTATGCAAAAGCCGCAGCCAGAATTATTAATGAGATTAATATTCAATTAGTTAATGTAAAGGATAAGAAGATTCGAAGACAAATCATCCGATCCAGAGAAAAAGAAATGAAAAAACAGTTTACTGATCAATTAACGAAGTTGTCTGTATACCAGGGAAGGGTATTGATGAAGTTGATCAATAGAGAAACAGGAAATAATTGCTACGAAATAATTGATGAATATAAGGGTTTCATGACGGCGGCCTTTTGGCAAACAGTGGCTGTTCTTTTTGGAAGTAATTTAAAACAGGCTTATGACCCTTCTAGCAAAGATGCAGATATAGAAAAGATAGTAAAAGATGTTGCCCGAATGTATGGATATCCGAGTTAACCATATTTGGTTAGAAAATTTTTAAAATTATCTCTTGATATCATCGTTGCTCCAAGGCTTTCTAAATGGCTTGTATAAACTTGGCAGTCAATCAATACAATTCCTTCCATTTTTAATTGGTTCACCAACTGTATAAAAGCAAACTTACTTGCATTTGATACTTTGCTAAACATGCTTTCTCCAAAAAATAATTTGCCCATTTTGATCCCATATAATCCACCCACCAATTGATTATTTTGCCAAGCTTCTGCAGAATGGGCAATTCCTTTTAAGTGCAATTCATTATATGCTGATTCTACTGCATCGGTAATCCAAGTGCCGTCTTGTCCAATTCTCGGTTGATTTTTACATTGTTTAATTACTTTGGCAAATGCGGTATTGGTTCTGTACTCAAATAAATTCTTTTTAATAACTTGATGCATGCTTTTGCTAATTACTAAATGTTCCGGGAATAAAACAAACCGAGGATCAGGACTCCACCATAATGGGGTTTCTCCTTCATACCAAGGGAATATACCTTTTTGATATGCTAGAATAAGCCGTTCACTAGATAAATCACCTCCAATAGCAAGTAATCCATCTTCTAATGCATCTTCAATAGGAGGGAACCAAATAGTAGAGGAAAGTATATGCATTAATTGTTTTGTTCTACAGTAGCACCTATGCCTCTGTCTGTGATGCTATTACACATGGGTTTTAAAGTATCGTAGTCCCCTTTTTTAACTGCATATTTCCCCTTATGATGAACAAACAAAGCACATTGTTCTGCTTGTTCTAAACTATGCCCACATACTTCCATTAATGTTTCAATCACCCATTCAAATGTATTAACCTCATCGTTCCAAACAACCAAACTATATGTATCAGCAATGGCGGTGTCTGTCTCGGAATCGGCGGATTCCCAAGTTTGAGGATTAGTAGCGAAATAGAAATTGGACATGATGTAAAATTATGGAATAGGCGCTTATTTCAAAAAAAATGAAATTTTGTTGCTAAAAAAACATAATTTTTTTGGGTAGTTTAATTCGAGACCCTATTTTTGCACTCCCAAACAATAAGGGAGCATAGCTCAGTTGGTTTAGAGCATCTGCCTTACAAGCAGAGGGTCCGCGGTTCGAACCCGTGTGCTCCCACAAAGGTCTCGATTTTTCGAGGCCTTTTTTATTTCTCCTCGTCCTTACCTTAAACTCAGTCCATAAAAATCATTGATTACACCATAAATGCACGGTAACCATTAATTGGGTAAATTGTAATTAATTCAAAAGGTGAAAATGAAACGATTGCTGTTAATAGGTATTTTTTTTCTTCAGATAAATCAAATGATGTGTCAGGTTTTTCAAACAGCCAATAAAAAAGCCAGTTCAAAAACAGTTAAGCTGTTTAATAATCTATTTAAAGCCTTACCGGAAGGAATACTTTTTGGACATCAAGACGATTTGGCTTATGGTTTAGGATGGGAGTATATTCCAGGGAAAAGTGTTGTTCAGGATGCTGTTGGGGAATACCCTGCTATGTATGGTTGGGAATTAGGCGATTTGGAATTGGATGCTGTTTTTAATTTAGATAGTGTGCCATTTAATAAAATGAAAGAATTTATTAAGGAAGGGTATGAAAAAGGAGGGGTCATTACCATTAGTTGGCATGCTAATAATCCTGTTACGGGGAAAAATGCATGGGATATTGGAGGTAATGCAGTTGGGGCAATTATTCCCGGGGGAGAAAAACATGCATTGTATAAATCTTGGCTCGATAAAGTAGCCAATTTTATGCTTGACTTAAAAAATGCAAATGGCGAATATATACCTGTCATTTTTAGGCCATTTCATGAGTTTACTGGAAACTGGTTTTGGTGGTGTCAAAATGTTTGTAGTCCTGAAGAATATAAGGCATTATGGAAGTTTACTTTTGACTATTTAACCAATGTTAAACAAGTCCATCATTTGTTATATGCATATAACCCAGAAAAATTTGAAACTGAATCAGGATATATGCAATATTATCCAGGAGATGAGTATGTAGATATCATGAGTTTTGATTTTTATCAATATGGGGATCCTTCCAACAATAATGATTTTGAAAACACTTTAGATAAGCGGTTAAGCATATTAACAGAAGTAGCTAGAAAACATAAAAAACTTCCTGCATTTGCTGAAACCGGATTTATGAATATTCCTTATCCAGAATGGTTTACTAAAAAATTAATGAAGGGAATCGGCAATCATCAAATTTCCTATTTGCATTTATGGCGAGATGGAGGATTGGTCAATGGTACGGGAAAATATCGGTTTGCTCCTTCACAAGATCATTTTATTCCTGTAGGAAGAGATCCATCATTCATGGATTTTTATAAATTGTATATTTCGAATAAATTCATTTTTGAAAAGAAAGCCCGTGATTTAAAATTATACCAATGAGACCATTTGTTATTTTACTGCTCTTTTTGTTTGTGAGTAAGGCTAATGCCCAAAACAATACGTATGATTCTGTACTTGCGAAAAAGTTGGGTGCCGATGAATATGGGATGAAGGGGTATATTCTAGTTCTTCTAAAAACAGGCCCTAATAAAACAACCAACCAACTATTCATTGATAGTTGTTTCGCAGGCCATATGCAAAATATGGGGGTAATGGTTAAGGCTGAAAAATTAGTGGTAGCGGGCCCACTTGGAAAGAATGATAAAACATATAGAGGTATTTTTATCTTGAATTTAACCAGTATTGAAGAAGCGGAAAAATTGCTTCAAACAGACCCCGCAATAAGTTCAGGATTACTCGCCGCAGAATTGTATAAATGGTATGGATCAGCTGCGTTATCTGAGTACCTTCCATTTGCAGAGAAAATCAGTAAGAATTCATTTTAATCATATAATGCGCTTAAATTTTTTAGTATGCAAAAATTAGTTCAATATATTAATGAGCTGAAAACCTATTTGCCTAGCGCAAATGTACTCAATGAAAAAGTGTCTTCATCCAATGTTGGTTGGCATATTGATCATTCTTTATTGGTTATTTCACAAATTATAGCCGCAATGGAAGTTTCTGATCCAAATAATTATCGGTTTCAATTTAATTTAAAACGATTTTTAGCTTTTAGTATGAATCGATTTCCAAGAGGGATCGCTAAAGCTCCAAAGCAAGTTAAACCAACAGAAGTATTTAATGAAGCCAATACAATTGCCAGTTTTGATAATATAAAACATCGTTTATCTGTACTTGAAAATTTAGCTCCTAATCAGTTTTTTACGCATCCTTTTTTTGGGAAACTGAATAAAAAAGCTACTATAAAAATGCTTACAATACATACTGCACATCATATCTTAATTATAAAAGATATCATTCATAAACTAGCGTAGCGGTCGAAATTAAACTTTGTATCTTAGCAAAAACAAAATACTATGATACAAGCTAAAGGATATGGCGCTACAAGTAAGGAAAGTGAAATTGTCCCCTTGTCTTTTGATAGAAATGAAGTAGGAGCCACCGATGTCTTAATTGATATTCTTTATTGTGGAATATGCCATTCAGATATTCATACTGCTAGAGGGGAATGGGGGCCAGCTATTTATCCTGTAGTGCCCGGACATGAAATAGTGGGTAAAGTGGTTAAAGTGGGCGATCAAGTAACCCGATTTAAAGTGGGGGATATTGCAGGAGTTGGCGTATTTGTAGATTCTTGCAGATCTTGTGCGCCATGCAAAAAAGGATTAGAGCAATATTGTGAAGAGGGGATGGTTCCTACTTATAATGGGTATTATCGAGACAAGAAAACACCTACTTATGGAGGCTATTCCAACTGTTATGTTATAGACGAGAAGTATACTTTGCATATACCTCAAAAAGAAAATTTAGCAGGAGTTGCTCCATTGCTTTGTGCAGGTATTACCACTTATTCTCCCCTCAAATTTGCCGGAGTAGGTAAGGGGCATAAAGTGGCCGTTTTAGGTTTGGGTGGCTTGGGTCATATGGCAGTAAAGTTTGCTGCATCTTTTGGAGCTGAAGTAACTATGTTGAGTACTTCACCTTCCAAAGAAGCAGATGCAAAAAAATTAGGAGCACATCATTTTGCTTTATCCACCGATGCCGCTCAAATGAAGGCACTAAAAGGAAAGTTTGATTTTATTTTGAATACTGTTGCAGCAGTTCACGATATGAACAAATTCTTAGATTTACTTACATTAGAAGGGAAGATGATTATAGTAGGAATTCCTCCAGAAGATAGTGCCTACAATGCTGCTAAATTGATTTCAAAAAGAAGAAGCATTATTGGTTCAATGATTGGGGGAATAGCAGAAACCCAAGAAATGTTGAATTACTGCGCAGAACATAATATCTTTTCAGATATAGAATTAATAGGGGTAAAAGATATTAATACAGCATACGAAAGAGTTATTAAATCGGATGTAAAATATCGTTTTGTGATTGACATGAAAACGCTTTAGTTTTCAATTTCAACAATTAGTTCAACTTCAACAGCCATATTAAAGGGAAGTGTGTTGGTTCCAATTGCAGAACGAGCATGCTTTCCTTTATCACCTAAAGCAAAGACCATTAAGTCAGAAAATCCATTCATAACTTTAGGTTGTTCATAAAAATCTGAACTGCTGTTAACTAGCCCCAATACTTTTACTATTCTTTTTATTTTAGAAAGTTCACCGAGTTCTTTTTTCAACACCGCTAATTGATTAATAGCTGTAAGCCTTGCAGCTGCATATCCTTCCTCAATCGTTAAGTTCGTTCCTAGCTTTCCAGTGATGTATTTGCCTGATTGATCAGATGGCCCTTTACCAGAAAGAAATAATAAATTACCGGTCTTAACAACATTTACATAGTTGGCTACTGGGGCTGATAAATTGGGTAATAGTATGCCTGCTGCTGCCAATTTTTCTTCTGGTGTTTGTGCTATTGTTGTTTTGACAAATAAGATGCTTATCAATAATATTATCTTTTTCATTTAGGCATTGTTTGGTTTAATGATTGCTGGAAGTTGTTTAGGTTGATGAATTCGAAATTGCTTATGTGGAATAAATTCCCCAGTAACCAATTCAACAGACTTTTTTGATACTTTAAAACTCTTGGCCAAGAAATCAATTAAAAAAGCAGTGGCCTTCCCATTTTCTGGTGCAGTCATAATACTAATCTTTATTTGATTACCTTTTACTTTCCCCCATAAATTGGTTCTTGCTCCTGCACTAACCAATACATTCAAATTTAATACATCATTCTCCCAGCTGTAAAAGGATTCTGTCATGTATTAAAATTAGTGAATGCCGTACATTTTTTCGCCTGCCGTAACCGCAAATGGCAAAATATTTTGTGGTGGTGGAATAGGGCAAGTTGCATATGGAGTAAAGACACAAGGAGGATTATACGCTTTATTAAAGTCGATCATGAAATTGGGAGATTCTGCTTCTGTTTTTAGAATATACAAAAATCTGCCTGCAGCATAAGTAGATTGTCCAGATGTGGCATCACCCATTACAATTAATAAATAGTCCCCTTCAGATATAGCATCTAATGTGTAAAACTGTCCATTATATTCAAACCTAATTTTACCTATTAATTCTGTAGGATTTTCTTGACCTAAAGCGTTCTTTATTATTATATTCTGTTTAAATGCAGGCTTAATTAAATTGGCTTTAAAGCGCCAACTACTATCGGTTTCAAAATAATCAATACCTGCAAATTTTTTCAATTGGGGTGATTGAAGATTTCTTAGTCTAACCCCAATTTTTTCTCCGCGTTGGATAATGGTGAAGCGTAAGTTTCGATGATTAACTACTGCGGAAGGATTAGATTCGCTGAACAAAAGGGTTTTATTTTTATTGATTTTACCATTTATTTCGAAACTAATTCCATTGGCAGGTTTTAACCATACACTGTCTGATTTTCTAATTAGCTCGCCACCATTTGATACCATTGTTCCGGAAGGAAATACTAATTTATTTTGGGCTCCAGATCCAAATTTATTTGCACCTTCATCTAACCAAAGCAAACCTTCTAAATTAAGCCAGCCGTCTTCTGCTTTTAAAGCCCTTACACGAGCCCTTTTCCAATCTTCAATTTGCTCTGCATAAGTTTGATTTAATAAATCATTGGCATGTATATTAAAGCTATCTATAAATGCTTGATAGTAGGAACCAGTTGCAGGGCCAGCAAATCCAGCGTGAATATTTTGAATGGTTCTGTCGGAACGTATAAAAATAGTAGTGGGAAACCCTGTAAAATTCTTTAATAGCGGAAATGTTTTCATCACAGATTCCCCATTAGAAATTCCTCCAAAAACCTGCTGGTATTCAATACCAAATTTTTCTTTGAAGCGGGTCATTGTTTTTTGCGCATATCCTAATTCATCTTTTACTTCAAACTGCGCTGTAATTACTTCAATCCCTCTTGCTTTATTGGCCTTATACCATCCAGATAAATATTTGGCTTCATCAGCACAATTCGGACACCATGTTCCTCCAATAGTTAGGATTACCGGTTTATTGAAATACATTGAATCATCAAGACTAATTTTTTTACCTGCTATATTTGGCAAACTAAATTGAAAAGGTTGTTGATTATTCTTCAATTGAGTTAAGGTTGCAGGATTGGGTAGGGATGCTGCTTCGTTTTTGTAAGCCCTAATTAACTGAACAGATTTCAATCCCTGTTGAATCCCTTTTATAGAACCATCCACCTCTATACTTCCAGTAAACAATAACGGGGAGTAACCAATAAATAATGAGAATTTAAATTCACTCCCCTGAATTATACCAAATGAATACCTAGAATCTCCACTTGGTCTTAAAAAGGTTACGCCACCTTTATTGTTATCTTGGTTAAAAAGGCCAATAGCTTTTATTTGTTTACCTGAGTCATTGGTAAAAACAACATCATATTTTCCAGCAATATTTTGTGGAGTTGTTTGTTTATCCCATATGAAACGCGCTGTGTTGTTTTGTTCAACTAAAATAGGATAAGCATCTTCTCCATTTGTTTGCCTTCTCCAGATTCCCTTTAATATTTTGTTGTTCTTTATCCCAATGGTCATGAGCCTATCAAACTGATTGATCCATATTTGTAAACTATCTTTTACCTGTATTAATTGGCCACCATAATATTCTTCAGGGCCGTTTATAAAATAAACCACATATTTTCCTAAGCTATCGGTTCTAACGGAAAAATTAAATGGAATTTCTTCCCCATTGTATAATGGGAAGGTTCCTCTCCATTCACCTAATGGGTTAAATGAATTTTGAGCTTTAATTGATGAGCTAAATAATAGTAAAAGCGATAAAAAGATTGCTTGACGCATAATGGTCTATAAAATTGGTAGACAAAAGTAGATTGTTCTAATTGAATTGAAGTGCTGGTAAACGATAGTGTTGGCTATCATAAACAAATAGCTCTTCAATTGAATAGGTCCAATATTTGTATAAAGGCGTTTTAACCAAATACTGGTCGGCGGCTTCTTTGGTATCTGTGTTCATAGTAATCCAACAAGTTTGAGTTTCCATACTAACCGCATAGCTGTCGATTATACCTTTATTCATTAAAAAATTAATATAAGTGCGATGAGCAGGAACCAGTGTCATGAACTGGTCATCCATTTTAAAGTGAATAATTGCTTGGAACTTCTTCATAAAATAATATTACAATCAAACTCTTCACAAGTTTTGTGCCTATCAACCAAAAATGGCAATTTGTCTTCAAAAATAAACATCTTCAAACATTTCGATGGAAACTGGTTGATTGTGTTGTAGCAAAATGGATATCACATTGAATTGAATTCTTTTGTATTGTGGGTGATTAAAATGATATACGGTGGCCGCTAGTTTAAGCCTTTTCATTTTTATTTTGTTAATACTTTCCTCTGGATATCCAAATGCAAGTGAATTTCTGGTTTTCACTTCAATAAAAACCAGTAAATCTTGATGGGTAGCAATGATATCAATCTCAAAATGTTTACAACGCCAATTTCTTTCTAGTACTATATAATCTCTTTTATCTAAGTAGGCAACTGCGAATTCTTCACCTGCTGCACCAGTTTCTAAGTGATTCTTTTTCATTTTAAACAAGATAATGGTCAAATACTCGTTAATAACAAGAATAAATACCTGTATATGCAGCTGAACGAACGGATTTTTAAATTAAAGGGAGTAGTACAACATTATGCTTGGGGAGGTCACTCATTTATCCCCGAATTGTTAAACACTGGTGCTAATTCAGATCAACCATCTGCAGAGTATTGGATGGGGGCTCATCCATCTGCTCCATCCATGATATTGGTTGGTAGTGATTGGGTCAATTTAACCCAACTGATTAAAGAAGATCCAGCAAATACTTTAACGACTTCGGTAATGAGTAAGTTTGGCGAATTACCCTATTTATTTAAAGTGCTGGATGTAAAAGACATGCTTTCTATTCAAGTTCATCCTACAAAAGCGTCAGCAGAAATTGGATTTGAGGAAGAAAATAACGCAGGTATCCCTTTAAACGCACCTCATAGAAATTATAAAGACCAAAATCATAAACCAGAAGTAATGGTTGCATTAAGTGATTTTTGGTTACTGCATGGATTTAAAAGCAAAGCAGCATTAGAAGAAGTTTTAATTAATACTCCTGAATTAAAAATATTATTGCCCTTATTTAAACAAGGGGGAATTAAAGCTTTATATCAGTTTGTGATGGAAATGACACAAGCAGATGTAAATAATATGCTTGAACCGTTGGTTAAAAGGGCTATTCGACTTAAAAAGGAGGGTAGTATTGATAAAACCAATCCAGGCTGGTGGGCAGCCAAATTATATGAAGCAAATGGGATAACTGAAAATATTGATAGAGGTATTTTTTCTATTTATTTTTTCAACATTGTCAGCGTAAATAGGGGGGAAGCTGTTTTTCAAAAAGCAGGGGTGCCGCACGCTTATTTGGAGGGACAGAACATAGAATTAATGGCTAATAGCGACAATGTTCTTAGAGGAGGCCTAACACCTAAGCATGTGGATGTTCCGGAGTTGATGAAACATACATTATTTGAATCTGTTGTTCCTGATATTATGAAAGGCAACCCTGGAGAAGGGGGTGAACTGGTTTACCCATGTCCTGTTCCAGATTTTGGGTTGAGTAAAATTGCAATGAGTACTGGAGCAGCCTATCAGGCGAAAAGTTTTTCATTGGAAATTATTATAGTAACGGAAGGCTCTGTTTTGGTAAACCAAAGTATGGTTCTTAAAAAAGGAGAAGCTGCAGCAATTTTTGCTGATACCCAATATTCTTTAACCGCAACAGGAAACTGTACCATTTTTAAGGCTTTTGTTCCATCAATTTGATGATTATTCACATAATGGGTAAAAATGAAACCCTTTCTTTCATGAATAGGCTTATTTTTGTTTCCGAAATAGAATGAAATGAAACTGAATAAACAATTTATATTTTCTCTAGTATTAATGGTTCTTGCATCTGCAATTTACCGAGTGTTTCCAAATCGCCCAATGGGTTTTGCACCTCAAATGGCCATAGCGCTTTTTGCTGGTTCTCTTTTTGTTAAGAACAAAAAATTAGCTTTCTTATTGCCATTGCTTTCAATGTTCATATCAGATGGTTTGTACCAAATACTTTACATGAATGGCTTAACAGAGATTTCTGGATTTTATGGTGGGCAATGGAAAAACTACTTGTTGATTATTGGATTAACTAGTATTGGATTCTTGGTAAAACAAGAAAAAATAGCTTCAATTGCAAGTGCTTCAGTTGCAGCACCTACTATTTATTTTATCTTATCAAACGGGCTAGTTTGGTTAGGTGGTGGTGGATGGCATAGACCTAAAACTTTTGAAGGATTAATGATGACTTACGCGGATGGTTTACCATTTTATCCTAATAGTATCTATTCTACCATATTTTTTAGCGCAGTATTTTTTGGAGCTTGGTATTTAATCAAACGAAATGCAGCGAAATTGAATATAGCTTAAGCTTTTTCAGCTTCGTATACTTCATCAATCAATAAATGCTTTCCATCGGCTGCTTGAGTGGCTAACTCATCGCATCGATTGTTCATGGCGTTATCGGCATGACCTTTTACCCAAACAAACCGAACATGGTATAGCTTCGCTAATTCATGGTATTGTAACCAAAGGTCTTTATTCTTTTTGCCACCTTTGAAATCGGTTTTTATCCAATTTTGAAGCCAGCCTTTTTGTACACTATCAACAATATATTTACTATCAGTATAAATGGTAACCGGAATAGCTGTTTTGGTTAATGATTGTAAAGCAACAATAACAGCCATTAATTCCATTCTGTTGTTGGTTGTTAATCTGTATCCTGCAGCAATTTCTTTTCTCTTTTGCCCCCACATTAAAACAATACCATATCCTCCTGGTCCTGGATTTCCTCTTGCTGCTCCGTCAGTATAAATCATTAAATGATGAGACATTGCACGAAATAAATACATTTTGTGCATTATACCTGAAACACACCCGTATTGAATTTCTCCAAATATGGATTGTGGTTCGAAGCTGCAATGCTTTCAGCTATTAATTGTCTGGTATTAATTGGATCAATAATTTCATCTACCCATAATCTAGCAGCAGCATAGTAAGGAGTGGTTTGTTGATAGTATCTGTCTTTAATGGTATCAAGCAATGTTTTTTCTTCTTCAGGAGTTACTTCTCTTCCTTTTGATTTCATAGTTGCAACTTGAATTTGGGCAAGGGTTTTAGCTGCTTGGTCTCCACCCATTACTGCAATTTTTGCTGAAGGCCATGCAAAAATAAATCTTGGATCATAAGCTTTTCCGCACATTGCATAATTGCCTGCACCATAGCTATTGCCTATTACAATCGTAATCTTTGGAACGATGGAATTGGCCACTGCATTTACTAGTTTTGCTCCATCTTTTATAATACCACTGTGTTCACTTCTACTTCCAACCATGAACCCCGTTACGTCTTGTAAAAAAACAAGCGGAATCTTTTTTTGATTACAATTCATGATAAATCTCGCGGCTTTGTCTGCACTGTCGTTATATATTACACCGCCAATTTGCATTTCACCTTTTTTGCTCTTACAAACCAATCGTTGGTTAGCTACAATGCCAACTGCCCATCCCTCAATTCGCGCATAACCACACAAAATGGTTTTACCATAATCTTGTTTAAATTGATTGAACTCGCTGTTGTCTACCATTCGTTCAATTATTTCTAACATATCGTATGGCTTCAGATTTCCTTCAGGTATAATGCTATAAATGTCTGATGGATTTTTAACTGGAGGAGCAGGATTTACTCGATCAAATCCAGCTTTTTCTGGGGCCCCAATTTTGCTGATTATTTTTTTAATATGGTCTAAGCAATCGTGTTCTGTTTTGAACTTATAATCTGCAATACCACTAATTTCAGTATGGGTGATTGCTCCCCCCAAAGTTTCATTGTCAATATCTTCGCCTATTGCAGCTTTTACTAAATAAGATCCTGCTAAAAAAATACTACCATTGCCTTCTACCATTAATGTTTCATCACTCATAATAGGCAAATATGCACCCCCTGCAACACATGCGCCCATGACCGCTGCAATTTGAGTGATGCCCATTGCACTCATTCTTGCATTATTTCTAAAAACTCTACCAAAATGTTCTTTGTCTGGAAATATTTCATCTTGCATAGGTAGAAAAACACCTGCACTATCTACTAAATAAATAATTGGAAGCCTGTTTTCCATTGCAATTTCTTGCATCCTTAAATTCTTCTTTCCTGTGATAGGAAACCAAGCTCCTGCTTTAACTGTTTGGTCATTTGCTACAATTACACATTGCCTACCACTGATATATCCAATTCCTGCTACTGTTCCTCCTGCAGGACATCCTCCTTCATCTTCATACATGCCATATCCGGCGAAGCCGCCAATTTCTGTGAATGGTTGAGCTGAATCACACAAATATTCAATTCGTTCCCTTGCCGTTAGTTTATTTCTTTCTTTTTGTTTTTCAATTGCCTTTTTACCTCCTCCTAATGCAATTTTTTCCATGCGCTGTCTCATTTCGCTTAACATGAGTTTCATCCAATCTTCATTGCGGTTTTCATTCAAATTCATATACGAACAATTGTTAGTTTACAAATATAAGTGTACTTTAAGTATATTTAAGATATGACGTACGACTTTATCATAATTGGGGCAGGTTCAGCAGGTTCTGTGTTGGCATATCGGTTATCAGAAAATCCCGAAAACAAAGTATTGCTGATAGAAGCAGGTGGTCCTGATAAGAAAAGGGAAATTCATATTCCAGGGGCTTATGGAGAACTTCATCGATCTGAAGTTGACTGGCAGTTTTGGGGTACACCTCAGCCTTCTTTAAACAATCGAAAATTATATATCCCGAGAGGGAAAACACTTGGTGGTAGCAGTTCTACTAATGCTATGGCATACGTAAGAGGAAATAAGGCCGACTTTGATGAGTGGGCTGAACTTGGAAATCCTGGTTGGTCTTACGAAAAGGTATTGCCGTATTTTATTAAGTCTGAATTCAATGAAAATATTGAATCTGCTTTTCATGGTCAAGATGGCCCAATGTATATCAGTTATGCCAAGCAACCCAGTGTTTTTGCAGAAGCATTTGTAGAAGCTTGTGAACAAAATGGGATATCTAAAAATGAAGACTACAATGGTGCAGTTCAAGAAGGTGCTCATTTGCTACAATTTAATATAAAAAACAATAAGCGATTTAGTGCGGCTGATGCATTTTTAAAGCCTGCCATGAAAAGAAAGAATCTTGTTGTAAAAACCAATACCAGAGTTAAGCGGGTAATTATTGAAAATGGAAGAGCAGTAGGGGTTGAAGTTTCGTCTGCCTATACCCAATCTGAAAGAATCAATTGTAATAAAGAAGTTTTGTTATCGGCTGGAGCCATTCAATCTCCCCAATTATTGATGCTTTCAGGTGTTGGTGATTCAACTGAATTAAAAAGAGTAGGAATTGACGTATTGGTTGCTTTGCCCGGTGTTGGAAAAAACTTGCAAGATCATTTTTGGAGTGGGGTAACAATAGAAACCAATACACCATCGGCCAATTCATTATTAAAACCTTGGAACAAACGAAAAGCCATTTTACAACATCTTTTGTTTAAGAAAGGACCATTGGGAAATAGTCCATTAGAAGCAAATGCTTTTATACAATTGCAATCGAATCAAATTAGGCCAGATATACAATTTCATTTTGCCCCAATTGGTATTTCGCCAGATTATTCTACTGATATTTATAATTTAAAAACATTTCCTACTACGGATAGCATTTCAATTATGTCCATTTTGTTGCACCCAGAAAGCAGAGGAACGGTAGGCTTAAAGTCTGCTAATCCAACTGATAGTGTAATTATTAATCATCAAGCACTGAGTAGTGAAAATGACCAATTATTATTGTTGAAAGCCATCAGGAAATCAATCAATATTATGCAATCTCCTGCTTTGGAAGCCTATGCCAATGGAACGAGTTCTATTCCTGCTGCAGACGCATCTGATGAGCAAATAAAAGAGCATATCCAAAAAACACTGGAAACTTTGTATCATCCTGTTGGAACCTGCAAGATGGGTAATGATGCATTAGCAGTGGTAGATCATACTTTGAAAGTTAAGAAAGTAAAAGGATTAAGAGTGGTAGATGCATCTGTTATGCCTACCATTGTCTCAGGCAATACCAATGCAGCAACCATCATGATAGCTGAAAAAGCTGCCGATATGATACTTTCAGGTAATTAAAGTGTCTTAGTTACACATTGTTTACTATTTTAGCGTCAATAAATTTTTTACATTGGCTACTTCAAAAAAAACGATTGCTGCAAAAGGGGAACTTCCTGTTGTAGAAAAAAAAGCAAAAGCTATTGTTGCTGATCATACAACGATAGAAAAAAAAGCTACAGTAAAAAAAAGTACAGATAAAAAGGCTGCTCCCAAAAAAGCTGCTGTAAAAAAAACAGTGGTTAAACAAGCTGGGGAAACAACGGCAAAAAAAGCTGTTTCAACAAAATTGCATTTTCAGTTACGCTATCATACTGAGTTCGGGCAGAATCTTTTTTTAACTGGAAATCATGTATCACTGGGTAATGGTGATATAGCGAATGCAATACCCATGCAATACCTTAATGAACAGGCATGGACTGTTACTCTCGATTGGTTAGAAGATGCATCAAAAGAACCAGTACAATACAATTATGTTTTGATGAATGCAGACGGTTCAACAGTAGTAGACTGGGGCACTGACAGAGTCATTGATATTAAATCATATAAGGCAAATCAAATACAAATCATAGATACCTGGAATCATGCAGGTTACTTTGAAAATGCTTTTTATACAGAAGCTTTTCAAAGTGTATTATTGAAGGAGGCACAAACAGAAAATAAAACAAAAGCAGAAAAATCTTCCACACATATATTTAGAGTTAAAAGCCCCTTACTTTCCAAAAACCAAGTTGTTTGTATTTCAGGTACATTCAGTAAAGCCAATAATTGGTCTGAAGAAAATTTGGTGCTGATGCAGAAAAAATCAGAAAGTCCATTTTTTGAAATCAGCTTAAACCTTGGTAAAGAACAATTTCCCATCGCCTATAAATATGGAGTGTACGATCTGGAGCTTAAAAAGCTAATACAATTTGAATCTGGTGATAATCGAGTGTTACATCATCCAGTAGTAAAAAATCAAATTACACTTGTAAATGATGGGTTTACATATTTGCCGAACCAAACCTGGAAAGGGGCTGGTGTAGCTATCCCAGTATTTAGTTTGCGCACTCAATCTAGTTTTGGAGTGGGTGAATTCACCGATTTAATTAAAATGGCTGATTGGGCTTCAATGGTTGGATTAAAAATGATTCAACTATTGCCAGTAAATGATACTACAGCAACTAATACCAATAAAGATTCCTATCCATATGCAGCTATTTCTGCATTTGCCTTACATCCTCTATATCTTAATTTATCTAAGATTGCGGGAAAAGGGCATTCAAAACAATTGCAGCAATTAGAAAAAGAACGATTGCAACTAAATTCATTGCCTAGTGTAGACTATGCTTCTGTTATTAATTTAAAATTAGGTTTCGCTAAAAAAGTTTTTCAAAAAGTAGGTAAGGATTTGCCAGAAGATAAGTCCTTTCAAGTTTTTTTTGAACAGAATAAACATTGGTTGGTTTCTTATGCTGCATTTTGTTATTTGCGAGATGAATACGGTACAGTCGATTTTGGGAAGTGGCCTGCTTATAAAAATTATAAAGAAAAAGATATTGCTGAATTGACTAATCCTCAATCTGCTGCATACCTTGACATTGCTTTCTACTATTTTTTACAATACCATTTGCATCTACAATTAAAGGAAGCAACTGCCTATGCGCATGGAAAAGGGGTCATCATAAAGGGTGATATAGCAATAGGGGTGTTTAGACATGGCGCAGATACTTGGCAGCATCCAGATTTGTTTCATATGGATTTTCAAGCAGGTGCACCACCTGATGATTTTGCAGTGACAGGTCAAAATTGGGGCTTCCCTACTTATAATTGGCAACGAATGCAAGAAGACGGGTTTGCTTGGTGGAAACAGCGATTTGAGCAAATGAGTCATTATTTTGATGCATTTAGAATTGACCATATTCTTGGATTTTTTAGAATATGGAGCATTCCTTTACATGCAGTAGAAGGCATTATGGGTCATTTTGTGCCAGCAATTCCTATTACACTTTCAACTTTCGCTCAACTAGGAATATGGTTTGATTATGATAGATATACGAAACCATATATAACCGACTCGGTACTTTGGGAAGTGTTTGGTTACGATAATGAGTTGGTTAAAAGTATGTTCTTAATCAATCTTAAAGATGGAACCTACAGTTTAAAACATGGGTTTGAAACACAAAGGCAAGTAGAGCAACATTTTGCTACATTAGATCAAGATGTTTATCATGAAAAAATAAAAAAAGGACTATTTAGTTTAATAAGTAATATTATTCTATTTGATGCAGATGGCACCCGTGAATATTTTCATTTTAGGTATGGGATAGAAAATACTTCAACATTTAAAAATTTGGAATACAGTACGCAACAGCAATTGCGTAGTTTGTATCTCAATTATTTCTTTAAACAGCAAGATGAGTTTTGGAAAAAAGAAGCGAATAACAAATTGCCTGCATTAAAGCGGGTCACCAATATGCTGGTTTGTGGGGAAGACCTAGGAATGGTGCCAGGCTGCGTACCTGAAGTTATGCAACAGTTGGGATTGTTGAGTTTAGAAATCCAACGTATGCCCAAAAATCCTGAAACTGAATTTTTCCATCCCAATGATGCCCCTTACTTAAGCGTAGTAACTCCTTCTACGCATGATATGAGTACAATACGCGGGTGGTGGGAAGAGGATAAAAACAAGATTCAACATTTTTATAATCACCAATTAGGACAATGGGGTGATGCGCCATATTATTGTGAGGCATGGATTAATAAAGCAATTGTTTTGCAGCACTTATATTCTCCCGCCATGTGGAGTGTTTTTCAAATACAAGACTTAATGGGGATGAATGAAAAAATAAGAAGAGAAGACCCATTAGAAGAACAAATTAATGTACCTGCAAATCCAAACCATTATTGGTGTTATCGAATGCATACAACCATTGAGGAGTTAATCTTAGCTGATGATTTTAATCAGGAGCTATTGGCATTTATTAAAAAATCAGGGAGATAAATATAAATAGTGGTACTTCAATTTACACAAACCAATCTTCCATTTGTAGACGCATTTACCATCTCTAATGGAAGAACAAAAACGCATCAAACTGCATTGTTGGTAGCATTGTCTGTGGGCCCTTTTATAGGTTACGGTGAAGCCCCTGCAATTGCATATTACAATATCACGGTAGATCAAATGGTGGAGGACTTGACTAAGAAGCAAAAGTTGGTCGAAAAATTTGCATTAACTGATCCCGAACGTTATTGGCATTATTTGCACCACTTATTTCCGCAAAATCCATTTTTAGTATCTGCTTTAGATATGGCTGGCTGGGATTTATTTGGACAAATGAAAGCCAAGCCTTTGTACCAATTATGGAATACCGAATGGAAAGAAGAATTGCCAAAATGTGATTACACAATTGGAATTGATTCCATTGAAAAAATGGTTGAAAAAATGAAGGCTAAGCCATGGCCTATATATAAAATAAAATTAGGGACGCCAGACGATATCGGAATTATTCAAGCCCTCCGTAAATATACTGACGCCATTTTTAGGGTGGATGCCAATGCTGGTTGGACAACTGAGCAGGCATTAAAACTTATTCCTGAATTAGCTCAATTAGGAGTTGAATTTATTGAGCAGCCATTAGCGAAAGACAATTGGGATGGAATGAAAATATTATTCAACAAGTCTACATTGCCATTGATTGCAGATGAGTCTTGTGTTTCAGAACATGATGTAACAAAATGTGTTGGTTTTTTTCATGGAATTAATATCAAACTAACCAAGTGTAGTGGTATAACCCCAGCAAGAAGAATGATTCAAGAAGCGCGTTCATTAGGTTTAAAAGTAATGATGGGCAGTATGAACGAATCGGTAATTGGTTCTGCTGCTATTGGACATTTTTTGCCCCAGTTAGACTATGTAGATATGGACGGACCATTGTTGCTTGCTGAAGCAAACGCAAAAGGAGTTGAATTTGAGCAAGGAAAAGTATTATTATCTAATAAGCCTGGATTAGGTATTTTCTTTTAATAGTTGAATGACCACTTTGTCAATAGGTAAAGTTACTGATGCTGGGGTTAATTGGTTTAAGGGGATCCACCTAAATACTTCAGATTCTCCATTGGGATCTGCCACTTGTTCTTTACTAAAATTGAATGGTATCTCTGAAGTTTTGATTTTAGTTGTGTCTGCAGCATGAACTATATAATAAATGGAGATGATTTGATCTTTGTTATTGAATGCAGAAATTTGAAAAAAATCAGTCGTATAGAAATGAGCGCCTACTTTTACTTCAATCCCAGTTTCCTCCATGAATTCTCTTTGTAAGCAATCTCTAGTGCCTTCTCCAAATTCCAATCCTCCACCTGGTAATTTAGTGATATAGCTTCCTCTAATAAATTCATCTGTCACCAATAAGCGTTGGTGTTGATCAATTAACAAACCGTAAACTCGAACATTAAATAAGGGCATTTAAAACCATTTTTTCTTGTAAAAATAACCGCCAATAACAATTGATATAAAAAGCGAAATTATTACGGGTATATAAAACGCATGATTTGAATGTTGGTAGGGGAGGTCTACATTCATCCCATATATGCTGGTAACTAAAATAGGTAAAGACAATATTATTGTAATTGAAGTGAGCCGCTTCATTACATTGTTTAAATTATTGCTGATGATACTGGCGAATGCATCCATTGTACTACTTAAGATATTGGTATATATATTAGCCATTTCCAATGCTTGGCTGGTATCTACTATTAAATCTTGGAGAAATTCTCTTTCATCTTCGTTTAATCCTAGAAAATTAGTACGCTCCATTTTCATCATGAGCATTTCATTACTCCTTAGGGCCGTTACAAAATACACTAAGCTTTTTTGTACCCTCATCAATTTTAATAAGTCTACGTTGCTGTTGCTATCGTATAAGCTTTGTTCGTATTGATTTCTATTGTGGTTGATTTCTTTTAAGTAGTCTAAAAAGGTTTGAACAACTTTCTCAAACACTTTTAATACCATCATATTCCTTTTGTCTGGATGTCTTTTCTGAAAAGTATTTAAGAATTTTTTGATGGCCCCATTGTCGAAAGAGTTTACTGTAATGATTTGATTATGGGTAAGAATAATGCAAATTGGAATGGTAATATAAAAGGCATCCGAATCATTAAATGAATTGTTTTCTGTAGGAGTTTTTATAATGATAATTTTTACATTATCCTCCATTTCATAACGAGGGCGCTCGTCAATATCTAATGAGTCTCTTAAAAACTCAATGGGAATTTCTAATTCATTACTCAATTCTATAAACTCTTCTTCTTTAAAGGGAGGAACTAAGTTTACCCAAACCCCTTGATCGGCTTTTGGAATTTCAATCGTTTGACCGTTTATGTTTTTGAAATACTGAATCATCCTTTAAAGCCTTTGGTGTTTATTTACAATGCAATCGTTCCTTTAAATACAAATGTTGCTGGCCCACAAAGCCATACGTTTTGAAAATGTTGGTTATCTGTTTTTTCAAATTCAACGCTCAATTCTCCCCCTTTTGTAATTATTGCAACAATATTGAATCCAATTAATGCATTTTTATTACATAAAGCAGCAGCAGTTACCCCGGTTCCGCAACTATAGGTTTCGTCTTCAACTCCTCGTTCATAAGTTCTAACCATTAATTTCCCGTCCGGTTGCTCTTCTACAAAATTCACATTGATGCCCTCTTTCTTAAACTGGGTATTGTACCTAATTTTTTGCCCTTCTGCAAAAACATCTAATTCATTTAATTGCGTAACTGGTTTGATATAATGTGGTGAACCTGTATTTAAAATGAAAGCCCCATCTTGCTCATCAATTGTTTGAATATTATTCATTTTTAATTTAACCCATCCTGCTTTTTCAATAATTGCTTCATGTGTTCCATCAGATGCAATAAAATTGAAATGGCTTTGTACGATTCCGCAATCTTGTGCAAATTGAGTTAAGCACCTGCCTCCATTTCCGCACATACTCCCTACGGCACCATCTGAATTATAGTACTTCATTTCAAAGTCATAGCCTTCTTGCAAATTCAACAGCATTAATCCATCGGCACCAATACCAAATCTTCTATGACATAAATGCGCAATCTGTTCTTGAGAAAGATGTACTTGCTTATTTCTATTGTCTATTACAATAAAGTCATTACCTGTACCCTGGTATTTATAAAAATCCAATTGCATATTGCAATTTAGGTTGAAATCAGGAAGAACAGGTGGATTAATTGCGGTAGCTTGATTGAATATTGCTTTCGCAGAAAATGAGGATTTGATCTAATGAATTCTCTAGTGTGATAAGGTCTGCTGAAGTAAAATGCCCTAATGTAATGGAGATTTTCATTTGGGTTTTAATTTCCGCATACACTTTAATAAAAAATTCGCTGTTCCTTTTAAGTGTTAATTTGGAATTACTTTCAGTGAATGCAGATAGTCTATTGCAAACATTAATGATTGACCTTCTCAATTGTGAGGTGAGTACAAACTGCTGTTGTATGGGCAGCTTGCAAGTAAGTTCGTACACTTCTTTTGCTACCAATATTGTTTGTTGATAAAGAGATATGTCGGGTCTTATAATGTCAGACATTAATCAAATTTACTATCTATCCTTCTGATAAAAAAATAATTATTTGATGCTAGACAATATTTCCAAGCTTTTTACGATAAGGCTTTCTACGGCTTTCCCGCCATCTTTGCTAAAGGTTTGTTCCACTCGATTTGCAACTATTGCGCTCAGGCTTAAGCAATTATGATTTAATAATTTTCCTAATCCATAAATTGCACTGGTTTCCATTTCAAAATTGCTGATTCGATGTTGTCCAAATTGAAAATGGGTCAATTGGTTAATAAGGTCGGGAAATTGTAGCGGTAAACGCAAAATTCTTCCTTGAGGTCCATAAAACCCAGGACAAGTAACTGTAATTCCTTGGTAAAATCCACTAACAAACTCTTTTAAAATATGAGTAGAAGCTGCAGCTATATAAGGTTGAAGTCCATTTTGCCCTATTTGGGTATGAACATTGAATGCTTGTAAAATTTGCAATTCTTCTTCATTGTTCAACAATTTATAAAAATTGAGAAGGTTGTCAATACCTAGTCCATGCGTACTTGCAACAAAACTATCAACCGGTATTGAAGCCTGTAATGAACCAGAAGTACCCATTCTTACGATGGTTAACCTTGTTTGATTGGGCTTTATGGTTCTTGTTTCAAAATCAATATTGACTAATGCATCTAATTCATTTAAAACAATATCAATATTGTCAGGCCCAATGCCTGTGGAGACAACGGAAATTCGTTTATTGCCTACTAATCCAGTGTGAGTAATGAATTCTCTATGTTCGTATTTCCCCTCCACTGAATCAAAATATTTGCTCACTTCTGCAACCCTGCCAGGGTCTCCAACGGTAATAATCGTATTAGCCAACTCCTCCGGCCTAAGATTCAAGTGATAAACTGCACCTCTATCATTAATTATTAATTCACTAGCGCCAATCTGGTTCATAATCCATTATTTATCAAGTAAAATTCGGTATTTCTTATTTAGAATTTTAAAATTAGTTTGTTTCCGCTATTTTTGCATCCCATTTAAAGGTCCTGTGGCCGAGTGGCTAGGCAGAGCTCTGCAAAAGCTTCCACAGCGGTTCGAATCCGCTCGGGACCTCCGAAGCACAAAAATGAAACCCTCGAGTAATCGGGGGTTTTTCTTTACAATAAAGTGTAACTTTTGTAACCGTTTCTCCCTAATTGTTTGTGCAACTTTGTATTCTAAATTTATTCTATGGTAATAATTGGATTTTTACTTGCGGCATTAGTGGGTATTTCACTTGGCTTAATTGGAAGTGGTGGATCAATATTGACTGTTCCTATTTTAGTATATGTGATGGGCGTTGATCCTGTTTTGGCCACTGCTTATTCTTTGTTTATAGTAGGGTCAACTGCTTTAGTAGGTGGAGTACAAAGTGCACTCCAAAAAAGAGTTGACTTTAAAACAGTATTAATTTTTGGGATTCCATCGATTGCTGCTGTATATGCAACTCGTTTGTGGTTGGTTCCATTCATACCTGCTGAAGTAGTTTCCATAGGTGGATTGGTGATTACTAAATCAATTGCTTTAATGTTATTATTTGCGGTAGTGATGATACTCGCTTCTGTTAGCATGATTAGGCCTGGGAAAAAATCGGATGCGGATGAATCTGCACCAATGGTATATAACTATCCTATGATTTTATTAGAAGGAGCAATCGTAGGTGTGCTTACTGGATTGGTGGGAGCGGGTGGTGGATTTTTAATAATTCCAGCATTGGTAATATTGGCTAAAATGCCTATGAAATTAGCAGTAGGTACTTCTCTCTTTATTATAGCCGCAAAGTCTTTAATTGGTTTTACTGGAGACTTACAAGGATCTCAAGTAATTGACTGGAAATTATTATTAACTTTTACTGCTTTTGCAGTAATAGGAATTTTTGGTGGCATAATATTATCTAAGAAAATTCCTGGTGAAAAATTAAAGAAAGCCTTTGGTTGGTTTGTTTTAATAATGGGAATTTACATCATTGTTAAGGAATTATTTTTTCCTTCTGGAGGTGGGCATTAAATGCAACAAATGTTACCAAACTACTATTTTAACCAACAGATATTTGTAATATAATTTTAATCAAACTTAAATACGAAACCATATGTTTTTTCAACACGTTTACGACAAGAGTTTAGCACAAGCTAGTTATTTTATTGGGTGTCAAAAAGCAGGTGTTGCTGCCGTTATTGACCCTAAAAGAGATGTGGATACCTATTTGGAAATTGCGAAGGCCAATAATATGACTATTACGCATATTTTTGAAACACATATCCATGCCGATTTTTTAGCAGGTTCAAGAGAATTGGCTCAATTAACTGGAGCTCAATTATACTTATCTGACGAAGGTGGAGAAGGCTGGGAATACGAATTTCCACATGTTGGGTTAAAAGACAACGATATTGTAAAATTGGGAAATCTTAGTTTTAAGGTATTACACACACCTGGTCATACTCCAGAAAGTATCAGTTTCTTATTAACCGATCACCCCGCTAGCAACGAGCCAGTAATGTTGTTCACAGGCGACTTCGTTTTTGTAGGCGATATTGGTAGACCAGATTTATTGGAAAAAGCTGCTGGAATGGTAGGTACTCAAGATAAAGGTGCAAAACAAATGTACCAGAGCATCAAGAAGTTTAATGCATTGGCAGATTATATTCAAGTATGGCCTGGTCATGGTGCAGGATCTGCTTGTGGAAAGGCATTGGGTGCTGTGCCAAGTACAACGGTAGGTTATGAGAAAGCGCGTAACTGGGCATTTCAATATCCAACTGATGAGAATGGATTTACAAAGTATTTATTGGCTGATCAACCAGAGCCGCCAAAATATTTTGCAATGATGAAGAAGTTAAATAAAGTAGACCGTCCTTTATTAACCGAAGTTCCAAAGCTTAAAAAATTATCTATTGATGAAGTGAATTCAAATATGGCTAAAGGAGTAAAGCTGTTAGATGCAAGACCTAAAACAGAATTTGCAGCTGGCTTCATTCCAGGTAGTTTAAATATTCAAGGTAATAATTCATTTGCTACTTGGGCAGGTTGGTTTTTAACTTATGATGAGCCATTCATGATTTTAGCTGACGAGTCGATGTTAGATGATTTAACAAGAAAATTAATGCGAATTGGTTTAGATAATATTGCAGGTTATTTGCCTTCTGTAGCTGAATATAGCAATGCAGGTGGAACATTGGAGAAGGTTAATTTAGTTGAACTAGCAGAAGCAAAATCATTAGCAAATGATTCTACTGTTCAGGTTGTTGATTTGCGTGGAGTAGCTGAATTTAATGCTGGTCACCTTAAAGGAGCAGACAATATATTTGTGGGAACATTGCCTAATAATTTAGACAAAATTAGTAAAGACAAAAAAGTAATGATTCATTGTCAAAGTGGGGATAGAGCTGCAATAGCTTATTCAATCCTTGTAAAAAATGGATTCAAAAATATTGTTAATTATTCCGGAGGTATGAATGAGTGGTTGAATGCCGGTGAACCGGTTGTAGATTAGTGCATACCAAAGATTAATTAGAGCTGCCTCCCCCAGGCAGCTTTTTTTATGATTATACTCATTTTTTAGCTACTTCTTGTCTTGTAATTTTGTAAATATTAAAATAGTAAAATGCAATTAAAGTCAACTTTATTAGTCTTATTTATTTCATTATTATTTGCATCATGCAAGAATAATGAAACTGATTCAACATCCACATTAACACCTGTAAAACATGGCTCAACTATGCAGGTTGTTCATTCAGATTCTGCCCCAAAATTCACCCCAGAAATGGTCAGCAATAAAAGAGATTTTATTTGTGGAATGCCAGTGATAGCAGGTATAGCGGATACCGCACAGTACAATGGTAAAGTGTATGGTTTTTGTGCAACAGAATGCAAAGATGAATTTCTGAAATCTCCTGAAGCATACACTACAAAAAAATAATTCAGCTAAAGTATATATGTAACTTTTGATACGGTGTGTCAACAGATTGTTTCAGAAATTTACTATATAAATAATACAAAATATTGGTTATGAAAATAGAGCAAATTTATACTGGATGTTTAGCGCAAGGTGCTTATTATATAGTTTCAAATGGAGAAGCTGCAATTGTTGATCCATTAAGGGAGACTAAGCCCTACTTAGATCGATTATCAAAAGACAATGTACAACTCAAGTATATTTTTGAAACACATTTTCATGCAGATTTTGTGAGTGGTCATGTAGATTTAAGTCAAAAGACTGGAGCTCAAATTGTTTATGGCCCTACAGCAAAAGCTGCTTTTGAATGCATTACCGCAAACGATGGCGATTTATTTAAAGTGGGAGATATTACTATCAAAGTATTGCATACGCCAGGTCATACCATGGAAAGCAGTACTTTTTTGTTAATTGATGAATCAGGAAAAGAACATTGCATTTTTAGCGGAGATACTTTGTTTCTTGGAGACGTTGGTCGTCCTGATTTAGCGCAGAAGGCGGCAAATATGACAAAAGAAGAATTGGCTGGAATGTTGTACGAAAGTTTAAAGAATAAAATAATGCCTTTAGCGGATGATCTTATTGTTTATCCAGCTCATGGCGCTGGCAGTGCATGTGGTAAAAATATGATGACTGAAACGGTTGACACATTGGGGAATCAGAAAAAAGTAAACTACGCTTTAAATCAGCCAAATAAAGAAAGCTTTATTAAATCAGTTACTGATGGGTTATTGCCTCCACCAGGATATTTTGGAATGAATGTTGCAATGAATAAACAAGGATATGCTTCATTTGATAAAGTATTAACTGAAGGAACTAAACCTTTATCTGTTAAAGCTTTTGAAGCAGCAGCAGCAGAAACAGGGGCCCTTATTTTAGATACTAGAGATCCAGACCTTTTTTTCAGAGGCTATATTCCTCAGTCGGTAAATATTGGATTGAATGGTGACTTTGCACCTTGGGTAGGTGCTTTAATGGTTGATGTTAATCAACCCATATTGTTAGTTTGCAATGAAGACAAGCAAGAGGAAGCAATTACTAGGTTGAGTAGAATTGGATTTGATCATGTGATTGGATTTTTATCAGGCGGATATGAAGCTTGGTTAAATGCAGGTAAACCGGTAGATACAATCGAACGAATTGATGTAAAGTTGTTTGAAGAAAATTACGACCCAATAACAGACCAAGTAATTGATATTAGAAGAGAATCAGAATTTGCAGCTGAGCATATAGAAAATGCATACAATAAACCATTGTCTTACATTAATGATTGGATAAAAGAGATTGATCCAAAGCAACATTTTTTTATGCATTGTGCAGGTGGATACAGAAGCATGATTGCAGCTAGTATATTACAAGCAAGAGGGTATAGAAACTTTACAGAAATTGCTGGCGGGTACAAGGCAATTCTAGAAACAGCTATTCCGAGAACTGATTTTGTTTGTCCTTCAAAACTTATGAAAATTTAATCATTATGAATAACGCACATCATTACGAAGTTGATTTGGTTTGGACAAGTGATAGAAAAGGAACAATTAGTTCACCCGTATTAAATAGTTCAATTGAAGTGGCTACTCCACCAGAGTTTCCAAAAGGAATTCCAGGAATATGGTCACCAGAGCATTTATTGGTAGCCGCAGTCAATTCTTGTTATATGACTACTTTTTTAGCCATAGCTGAGAATTTTAAATTAGCGTTTGAATCGCTTGATTGTAAAGCAGTAGGATTATTAGAGCAGCCTGAAGGTAAGTACCTAATAACCACAGTACTTTTAAAGCCAGTTTTGGTAATAAATGATGAGCACAATGCAGAAAAGGCAATGCGTGTATTAGAAAAAACAGAAAAAGCCTGTTTGATATCTAATTCAATCAAAGCAACCATAAAATTAGATGCAGTTGTAAAAGTTTCACACAATTAATCAATGCTGTAGCGATGGATAAGTCCTTTGCTTATATACTAGTTTTGATCCAATTTTCTTTAATTGGTTGGTTGCTGCAGTCGGCCTATCCATTCAATTTAAATATAAATGGTCTTATTCTTGCTTCGGTTGCGATTGTGCTAGGTTCATGGTCATTATGGGTAATGCGCATTAGTAAAATTCGAATTTTACCCATGCCACATTTAGAAGCAGCGTTAATAACCAGTGGCCCGTACCGTTTATTGAGGCATCCAATGTACACGGCTGTATTGTTATTTACTGCAGGGATTAGTATAGATCATCCTAATTGGGAAAAGATAATTATATGGCTTATATTATTGATTGTGTTAATAATTAAGCTTCATTGGGAAGAACGTATGCTGAATCAACAATTTCCTGAGTACCATTTTTATCAGCAAAAATCATTCAGACTAGTTCCTTACTTATATTGACTTTGTTTGCGTAACTTTTGTTACAAATGCGAGCATATTTTAATTCTACCTTGCTATCTGTTAGCCAAATATGCAAGGACTAAAAGAAAATAAAACCCAGTTTCTATTATTGGTATTGGTCAATGCCTTTGTAGGAGCAATGGTTGGTATGGAGCGATCAATTTTACCTGAATTTGGCAAAACCATATTCTCTTTATCAGCAGCATCTGCATTAACTAGTTTTATTGTAGCTTTTGGAATCAGTAAGGCAATAAGCAATTATGCAGTAGGAATTTTATCTCGAAAATTTACCCGCAAACAAATATTAGTGACTGGTTGGTTATTGGCATCTCCTGTGCCATTTATTTTGATGTACGCCAATCATTGGAACTGGATTATAGTTGCAAATATATTTTTAGGAATAAGCCAAGGGCTTACATGGAGCACTACTGTAGTGATGAAAATAGATTTAGTGGGCAGTAAGAATAGGGGTTTAGCAATGGGAATTAATGAATTTGCTGGTTACTTATCTGTAGGTTTGGCCGCTTATCTTTCTGCACAAATAGCTTCGAAATTTGGATATGCATTTTATCCTTTTATTCCAGGCTTATTTTTTGTTTTAGCAGGATTAGTAATTTCACTTTTTTGGGTAAATGATACAGCTCCATTTATTCAAAGGGAGACAACACAAAGTAATATTCCTTTACTTAAAAATATTTGGGCTTCCACCAGCTGGGAACACCGAAATTTAGGTTCGGTAACTTTAAATGGGTTGGTGAATAATTTAAATGATGGAGTAATGTGGGGATTGGTTCCTTTGCTTTTAGTACAAAGATCTTTTAGTATTGCAGAAGTAGGTATTGTAGCTGGCATTTATCCAATGGTCTGGGGCATTTCTCAATTGTTTACAGGTAAAATGGGAGATCTTTTTTGTAAAAAACAATTGATAACCTCAGGTATGTTATTGCAAGCTTTGGCAATTGTTCTATTAGTGCTTTTTTCATCTTTTGCTGGCGCGATTATAGCAGCCGTTTTACTGGGCTTAGGAACAGGGTTGGTTTACCCCAATTTTTTAACTGTAGTTGCTGAAAATGCTCACCCCACCCAAAGGGCTGAAATAATGGGTGTGTTTAGATTTTGGAGGGATGGAGGATATGTAATAGGGGCTTTGCTGAGTGGATTTCTTGCAGACTGGATGGGTTTGAATTGGGCTTTGTACTCAGTTGCAGCTATAACGGCTGGAGCAGGTATCGTTGCAAATATTAGAATGTGCTGTACGTTAAAACTGTTTTGGCGATCACAGGAGTGTATGCCAGCTGTGTAACCTTTGTTACCAATTTGCCCGTTTAGCTATTCTACATTTGTATTCAATTATAGAAGAATCATTATGAAGGAAGTATTGTTTAACAATTGGAGTTTTATGCGCATTGTACGCTTATTAGCAGGAATGGCCATTATTATTCAAGCAATTGCTAATAAGGATGCGGTATTTGGAGTGGCAGGTTTTTTATTCACGATTATGGCCCTTTTTAATACGGGTTGTTGCGGAACAGGAGGATGTTATACACCAGTAAAAAAGACAACTAAAACAACAGAGGAGATCAGTTATGAAGAAGTGGTTAAATAATAATAAGCTTTACTTGATAGGGTCTTTATTAGGCGCTATTGGAGGATATATTTATTGGCAACAAATTGGTTGCGATTCAGGAACATGTGCTATTACATCAAAGCCACTAAATAGTACACTATATGGTGCAATGATGGGAGCTTTACTACTGGGTATCTTTAAAAAAGAAGAAAAAACAAAAACGGCTAATCAATAAAAATAAAGTGTTATGACATTTAATGAAATGATACAATCGGATAAACCTGTTTTGGTAGATTTTTTTGCAGAATGGTGCGGCCCTTGTAAAATGATGTCGCCTATTTTGAAAGAAGTGAAAGACAGCTTAGGAGATGAAGTAACTATTATAAAAGTGGATGTAGACAAGAATCCACAAGCAGCAGCTGCTTATCAAGTTCAAGGAGTTCCTACTTTGATTGTTTTTAAAAAAGGAGAAGCGGTTTGGAGACAAAGTGGGGTGGTGCCTAAAGCAGGATTAGTAAATATTTTACAACAATTTAAATAATAAAGTCATGAGTATATTTAGTCAAATTTTTGGAGGTGGACCATCTGTAGATTTAAAGTCTGTAATAGCTGAAGGCGCTTTTTTAGTAGACGTAAGAACTCCTGGGGAGTTTGCAGATGGTAATGTTAAAGGGTCAGTGAATATTCCGCTCGACAATCTTACAAAGGAAATTGCAAAATTCAAAGACAAGAAAAATATCATTGTTTTTTGCAGAAGTGGTAATAGAAGTGGAATGGCAAAATCATTGCTTGAGCAACAAGGGTTTAAGAATGTTATTAATGGCGGTACTTGGCAAAATGTAGCCCAATTTGTTCACTAACCAAATAATGAAAATGGAAACCTTGAAAATTTTAATACCTACTGATTTTTCTGTACAATCTGAATTTGCCTATTTGATGGTAAAAAAATTAGAAGAAAAGATTAATACAGAAATACATTTTTTACATGTTTTAGCTGTACCAGATACGGTTACCATGGATTCATCAGGTAAAATAAATACTTGTGGCGAAATTGACGTGGCCTATATAGAAAAACAAAAAGAAATAGCAGAAAGGCAATTAGCAAATTTGAAAACCCTTTATGGATCAGCAATAAACGCTCATTTGTTATTGGGTAAAACTACTGATGCTATTGTAGATTTTGCTCAATCTGCAAAGATGGATTTAGTGGTGATGGGAACTAAAGGCGCTTGGGGATTAAAGGAAAAAATTTCAGGCACCGCCACACAAATGGTTGCTCGAAAATCTACGATTCCGGTATTGTCATTAATGTGTGATCGATCTGATTTAACCATTAATCATTTATTATTGGTACACGATTTTTCAAATCCTGCGGCAGAGAATTTAACGTTGATGCACAAGATTTTGAAAGCATTTAATCCAACATTGCATTTATTACAAATAGTTTCTGGAGAAGTTGCGCTGGTTAAAACAACCATTGAATTAAATATGCAACAATTTGCTAACTTAAATTCAATCAACAAATTTGAATGTCATATCATAAGCGATAAAGATGTTGAAAATGGAGTAATTCATTTTAACCAAATGAATAATATGGATATGATTTGTATTGGTACTCATGGAAAAGGTGGTATACTTCACCAAAGTGCAACTGAAAAATTAATCAACCATTTATTTAAACCAATCATTTCTTTTCATCTTAAATAATAACCATTTTATATGCGTGAAATAATTACCCAAACTTGGGCTTGGTGGTTCTCTGGGGCCATGATTGCCGGCATTATGTTTTTCCTTTTATATTTTGGACAGTCTTTTGGATTCTCCTCTAATTTGCGCACTATTTGTGCAGCCGCAGGATTAGGAAAGAAAACTAAATTCTTTGATTTTAACTGGAAAGCACAAACCTGGAATATTGTTTTTTTAATTGGGTCAATTATTGGTGGTTATATTGCTTCCCAATTTTTATCTAGTGGTCAACCTGTAGAAATATCGGCTGCTACTATTAACGACTTAAGTAAGATGGGTATAGCTGCACCGGCATCTCTGCAGCCTCAAGAGTTGTTTGGTTGGAATGCTGTATTTAGTATAAAAGGCTTTTTAATTTTGGCTTTTGGTGGTTTGATGGTTGGATTTGGTTCACGCTATGCAGGGGGCTGTACATCAGGACATGCTATTAGCGGGTTATCTAATTTGCAGTTACCGTCTTTAATTGCTGTTGTCGGATTCTTCATTGGAGGATTAGCAATGACTTATTTAATCATGCCTTTAATTTTTTAAATAATGAAATTCATAAAGTTTTTATTGTTAGGAAAATAGTATTCGGAATTGTAATGGCTAAATCTGAAGCCATTTCCTGGTTTAGAATTCAAGAGATGTTTAGATTTCAGGCATTTCATATGTATGGAATTATTGGGACAGCTGTAACCCTTGGTGTGATTGGGGTTGCTTTAATTAAAAAATTTAATATTAGAGATTTTCATGGTAACCCAATCTTGTTTTTCCCTAAAGATAAATCTATAACGAGATACTTAATTGGTGGTACCATTTTTGGATTGGGATGGGCTTTAAGTGGAGCTTGCCCTGGCCCAATGGTAGTTAATATTGGGTATGGCTTTTTATCTATGATAGTTGTATTCTTTTTTGCTATTGTAGGTACTTACTTATATGGTGTTTTTATGAAAAAACTTCCTCATTAATATAATATTGAACTGAAGATGGAACTCAATAATACCAACAATAAAGAGCAAAGTTTAATTAAAATGATTCAGCGAATGCTGAACTTGATTATTGTTCTAGTAACATTTATTGTATTGTTGCCATTGATCATTTACAATGCAGAAACCATAAAAAATTGGTTTAAGCCAAACAATCAAAAAGCAATAACACCTGAATTCCCAGTGTCAAAGCCTGCGAAGGGAAATATGGTTGAAACAACAGCGGCATACTGGCAACCAGCTGCAATGGATGCAGTAACTGACCCTCAATTAAAGGAGCAGGTTTACTATGGCAGAGAATTAATTGCACATACTGCAAAGTATTTAGGACCTAATGGATCAGTATTGCAAATCACCAATGGTCAAAATTGTCAAAACTGTCATTTACAAGCAGGTACAATGGCATTCGGAAATAATTATGGTTCGGTTGCTGCTACCTATCCTAAGTTTAGAGCAAGAAGCGGTACTTCGGAAAATATTTATAAAAGGGTTAATGATTGTTTTGAACGGAGTTTAAACGGAAAAGCATTAGACACAGCAAGCAAAGAAATGCTTGCTATTGTAGCTTATATTAATCATATTGGATCAAATGTTCCAAAGGGCGAGAAGGCAGAGGGTGCTGGTTTAAAAGATTTGGCTTTTTTAGATAGGGCTGCAGATCCCAAAACTGGTAAAATAGTTTATGAAACCAAATGTCAGAGTTGTCACCAAGCGAATGGCGAAGGGGTGTTAAATCCAGATAAAATTGAGTATAGTTTTCCGCCGCTTTGGGGTAAACATAGCTTCAATGACGGAGCTGGGCTTTATCGAATTACCAACTTCGCAAAGTATATTAAATACAATATGCCATTGGGTGTAACGCATGAAAATCCGCAGTTAACAGACGAAGAGGCTTGGGATGTATCGGCTTATGTGTTAGCGCAATCACGTCCTCATATTGCAGTACCCAAAGACTGGCCCGATATATCTAAAAAACCAATTGACCATCCATTTGGTCCATACGCAGATCCCTTTTCAGAAAAACAACATAAATACGGTCCTTTTAAACCTATTGCTGAAAAAGCAAAAAAATAATTCCTATGTCTAATAATAGAAGAAAATTCATACAACAAATAAGTGCTTTGGGTGGAGTTGGATTGGTTTCGGCAGCTGGGATTAATGAAGTAGCTGCATCAGTGGGCCATCAAGAAAATGCTGATTTTATTGATGCAGACGGAGTAACAACGTTGACAATATTACAAACTACTGATGTTCATTGTCAGGTTCATCCACATGATGAATTATTTTGGGAGAATGGGAAAGCGGTATTTAGAAAGACGGGCGGGTACGCACATTTAGCTACTTACTTAGCGAAAGAAAAAAAACAACATCCAAACAGTTTTTTAATTGATACAGGAGATATGTTTCAAGGCAGTGAGTTGTCGGTTAAAACATTAGGCAAAGCAATGGTTCCCATTTTAAATGCTTTAAACTACGACTTGTATTTGCCGGGTAATTGGGAAGTAATTTATTATAAAAAAGCGATGCAAACTTTATTAGGAGCTTTACATGCTCCCAAAGTTTGTGCTAATATGTACCACGATTTGGGCCAGGGTAAAAAAGGCGAATTAATATTCCCTCCTTATCATATTTGGCATTCTAATGGAATCAAAATTGGTTTTATTGGTTACACAGATCCATTGGTACCATTGAGACAATCACCCAATTACAGTAAGGGAATCATCTATACAAAGCCAGAGGAAAATTTAGCGCATTACGTGGATGTACTAAGAAACCAGGAGCAATGTGCGGCGGTTATGGTGATTGCCCATTTAGGATTATCTCAACAATTGCATTTAGCCAATCAACCTGAATGTGAAGGGGTTGATTATATTTTAGGTGGTGATACACATGAACGTGTTAGAAAACCTATTGTATGTAAATACGCAAAAGTGGTAGAACCAGGGGCATTTGGTTCTTTTGTTGGAAAGTTACAATTGAGTTTTAAAGATGGAAAATTAGTAAATGATGAATATCATTTGGATGAAGTAAATGCTTCTGTTTACAAAGCCGATAAAAATTTGGCTGCATTAATTAGTCAATATGAGCAACCATTTGCCAATCAAATTTATAAAGTAGCTGGGTATAGTACCATTCCTTTGTATCGATATTTTGTAGTAGAGAATCCCATTGATACAATGATCCTAAATGCATTGAAATGGAAATTACCTGAAACGGATATTGTATTGTCAAATGGATTCCGTTTTTGCCCACCAAGAACAACCCCCGATTCAACAGGCAATATTCCAATTACGGAAGGATTTATTTTTGATATGCTCCCTGTAGATAGCACTGTTAGAACAGGCGCAGTAACCGGAAAGCAATTATTCGATTGGTTAGAAAAAGAAATGAATAATGTATTTGCAAAAGATGCTGTAGAAAGGTTTGGAGGTTGGGTTATCAAGTTTAAGGGGATGACCGTAAAATTTGAGGCATTTGCAGAAAAGGGAAAGCGTGTTAAAGAAGTTAAAGTAGGTAACCAGCTTTTAGACCTCAATAAAACCTATACCATTTGCGCTTGTGAAAGAGATGGTGACCCTGAAGATATGTTGTGCAGAATTCGAAATGTTCAGCAGCCAAAAAACACACCTTACACTTTACATAGTACAATGTTAGATTATTTGAAAAATAATTCACCAGTTACGCCAACACCTGAAAGGAATGCAATTATTCTTGATGGTCCACAAGACTTGTTAACCCAAGTAACTGGTGTAGACTATGTGTTTCGTTAATGACTAAATAAATTTGTATGCGTCTTATATATACAGCTATAGCAATAATGCTATGGACAGCTAATACTTTTGCCCAACACCAAGAAATAACTGCTAAGCCAGATATGTGGAAGGGGAAACAGGAAAATACGGTAGATACCAGTTCATTGTTGTATGCGTTTAAATCTGGAACAGTGAATGGGCATTTTCGTTATTTTTTTATGGCAACTGATAATGCTAAAGGATTAACTGATTTTCATGCGAATGCAGCTGGAGGCGGAATTCGTTTTGAAACAGCTAAGTTTAAAGGCTTTCAATTTGCAGTAAGTGGATTTTATATTTTTAATATTGGTTCTTCAGACTTAGCAAAAAAAGATCCTTTATCTGGGCAGGGAAGTAGGTATGAAACCACGTTATTTGATATAGAAGATCCACATAATACAATGGATTTAGATAGACTTGAAGAGTTTTATTTAAAATACAATTTTAAAAAATCATCTGTAACGCTTGGACGACAGTTGATTAATACCCCTTTTATCAATTTGCAAGATGGTCGTATGAGGCCTACTGGAGTTGAAGGTATTTGGGCAGTTATTAATGATGTTCCTAAAACAAAAATTGAAGGGGGGTTATTGTACGCCATTTCACCTAGAGGAACCGTAAAATGGTATGGTGTAGGTGAATCATTCGGAATTTACCCTTCAGGGGTTAATACGGATGGTACAAGGTCTGGTTATCCAGGACATGTAGAAGCCAGTAACTTGGTACAGATAGGTATTCATAGAGAACTTTCTAAAAAGACTACTTTACATGCTTGGAACTTAACGGTTCCAAATGTTTTCAATGCGGCTTTATTGCAATTAGATTACACCATCCCTGCACATCAAAAAGGCCATGAATATTATGGTTCATTGCAAGCAGTTAAGCAACATGCTTTAAAGGATGGTGGAAACGAAGATCCAGCAAAAAGATTTATAGAGAAAGACAATGGCTCATTTAGTTTTGGTGCAAGAGTGGGTTATAAAACTCCTGTTTGGGATTTCTCTTTAAACTACAATCGTATCACTAAAGAAGGTCGTTATTTAATGCCAAGAGAGTGGGGGCGTGATCCATTTTTTACTTTTATGCCTCGCGAAAGAAATGAGGGATTTGGAGATGTTCACGCGGTGGTTGCTAAAGCGGCGTATGCGATCCCCCAGAAAAGATTAAAGTTTAATTTAGCAGGAGGGTACTTTAAATTGCCCGATGTAAATAATACCCTCTTAAACAAATTCGGGATGCCTTCATTTGTACAAATCAATGCAGATATTCGCTACTCATTTGCTGGATTTTTACAAGGGATGGATGCACAAATATTGATAGTTGGTAAAATCAATCAAGGAGAAACCTATCAACAAACAAAATATGAAATAAATAAAGTGAACATGGTTCTATATAACTTTGTACTGAACTATCACTTTTAAGGATGAATAAAAATGTCACGCCATTTGATGCAATATTTGAACCAGCTTTGGTTACAGAAATGTACCAGTTTGGTGAAGTAAGGCAGTTTAAGGAGGGGGATTTAATTATGGATTACGGAAAGTATATCCGATATATGCCATTGATTTTAAAAGGTACTATCAAAGTTTTGCGAAAAGATGAAAATGGCAAAGAACTATTGTTGTACTATTTGTCTAGTAATGAAAGCTGTTCCATGGCCTACAGTTGCTGTGTAGAAGCAAAAAAAAGCGAGGTAAAAGCCATTGCTGAGGAAGACGTTGAGTTGCTGGCCATTCCTCATATTAAGTTAGAAGAGTGGTTGTGTAAATATCCAAGCTGGAAAAATTATATCATGCGCAGTTTTAATGAACGGTTCTTAGAATTGCTGAAGAATATTGAATCAATTGCGTTTCACAAATTAGATGAGCGCTTGATTGCTTACCTGCGCGATAAAAAGCAAGTGACAGGTTCCAGTGTTATCAAAGCCTCCCATTATTTAATTGCCGATGAATTGGCTACATCTAGAGTGGTTATTTCGAGATTGTTAAAGCAATTAGAGAATGATGGTCGCATCTTATTGTACAGAAATGAGATTAAATTGCTGAAAGACTTTTAAGTTAACTTTGCAGTACAATTGAAAAAATGAAATATTCTCAAACCATTGGATTTATAGCTGTTATATTGGCCATTTTGGTATGTTTTATGCCGTTGGTTTACATTGAAAGTAAAAGTTTAACCATCACTGGTTTTAAAGCAGAAGGAACTCGATTTGGAAGGCCAGGAATGTTTATTGTTTATATGGGGAGTATAGCCGCCCTTCTATTTTTGATTCCCAAAATTTGGGCTAAAAGGGTAAATGTTTTTTTGACTGCCATGGTTTTTGCATGGGCAGTAAGAAATTATTTACTTCTTACTACTTGTTCTGCAGGTGAATGTCCGAAAAAACAAATAGGATTATTTCTCCTACTTGCTTTCTCGGCTATTACGATGGTCATGTCTTTCTTACCTAAGATAGATCTTTCAAAGAAGCAGCAATAATAGCGACGCATTCTAAAATCTGTTCTTGATTAATCACCAAAGGAGGGGCAAAACGAATTTTATCTCCATGCGTTGGTTTTGCTAATAAACCTTTGTCTTTTAAAATTAAACAAAGGTCCCAAGCTGCTTCTGGATTGGGATGATTAATTACGATTGCGTTTAATAATCCTTTTCCCCTGATGGTTTTGATATATGGTGAGTTGAGCTTACTCAATTCATTGCGTAATAGTTGGCCCATTGCTTCTGCATTCTCTACCAACTTTTCTTCTTTAATAACAGTTAATGCACTCATAGCAACTGCACAAGCCAAGGGGTTTCCGCCATAAGTTGAACCATGTTCTCCTGGCTTAATATTCATCATGATAAAGTCGTCTGCAAGTACTGCCGATACGGGTAAAACTCCGCCACTTAAGGCTTTCCCAAGAATTAAAATATCTGGTCTAACGCCTTCATGGTCGCATGCAAGCATTTTACCAGTTCTTGCTAATCCTGTTTGAATTTCATCCGCAATAAATAATACATTGTATTGGGTGCATAATGCTCGAACTTTAGTGAGGTATCCTTCGTCTGGAATAACTACTCCTGCTTCTCCTTGAATAGGCTCTACCATAAATGCTGCCACATTAGGATCTTGCAATGCTTTTTCTAGTGTAATTAAATCGTTGTATGGAACCAATTCAAAACCTGGCATGAATGGACCAAATTGGTGGTAACTACTAGGGTCGGTTGACGAAGAAATAGCAGCTAGTGTTCTTCCCCAAAAATTACCTTCAGCAAAAATGATTTTGGCTTTATTTTCTTCAACACCTTTTTTAGTATAAGCCCATCTGCGAGCTAGTTTGATGGCAGTTTCTCCACCTTCTACACCCGTATTCATGGGCAACACTTTATCGTAACCAAAATAGGTTGCAATAAACTGCTCGTATTGGCCTAATAAGTTATTATGAAATGCACGAGAAGTGAGGGTGAGTTTTTTTGCTTGATTAACCAAACTCTCAATAATACGAGGATGGCAGTGGCCTTGGTTTACCGCTGAATAGCCACTTAAAAAATCATAGTATCGTTTTCCTTCAACATCCCATAAAAAAACGCCTTCTCCTTTTTCTAGAACCACAGGTAGGGGATGATAATTATGTGCACCATATTGATCTTCTAGTTGCAAGTATGCAGCAGTAACTGGCGACAGTAACGCAGTTTCCATTGATAAAAATTTATGAATAAAAGAATAAGTTGTTCAGTGTGCTATGGTCATAAAACAATGAGCATGCAACTGTTTATACAACAACAAAATGGACAGGGTTATTTATCTAGTACCCGCAGGATGGTCTAGAAAATCTAAGTTGAAGTGTAGAAAATGCATGTTTAGCATAGATGCAAGATAATTAATTATATTCAATCTCAAATTGTACAATATGAGATTGATAAAATTGATATTTATTTTCTTGGTAATCATACTTGGGGCATTGTCGGCTTACGCAGTTTTATTTGATAAGACCTATTTATTCAAGGCTGCCTATTATAATTTTTCAGCCATTGACGATTATACCATTTTTGAAAACAATACAGTGGCCAAAGCCAAAGAGGTCAAAACATGGCCCTTGGCTAGTGAATACAATAAACAAGCTTACCCAGATAGCTTGAATAATTTATTAGAAGATTTGAGAACAGTGGGGGTATTAATGATTAAAAACGATTCAATTTTATTTGAAAAATATTGGGATGGCTATAGTGACAGTTCATTGTCGGGTTCCTTTTCTGTTGCAAAAAGCATTACGAGCATTTTAATTGGGGCAGCTATTAAGGAAGGTAAAATTCAATCTATAGAGCAATCGGTTGGGGATTTTATTCCTGCATTTGCAGTGGGGGATAAAGCAGCTGTTAAAATCAAAGATCTACTAACAATGAGTAGTGGTACCGATTGGAATGAAAGTTATTGGAATCCTTTGGCTGTAACTGCTGAAGCCTATTATGGTGCAGATTTAAATAAGACTGCAACAGCATTGAAAATGATTAATCAGCCTGGTACTTTACACAAATATAAAAGTGGAGATACACAACTATTAGGCCTTATTTTAGAGAAAGTAACTGGTAAAAAATTGAGTGAATATGCTGCAGAAAAATTATGGCAGCCTCTTGGAGCAACACATGATGCATTGTGGAGTACAGATGGTTCTAATGGAAATACCAAAGCATTTTGCTGTTTTAATACCAATGCCAGAGACTTTGCACGAATTGGTAAGTTCATGCTCGATTCTGGAAAAATAAATGGGGTGCCAGTAATAGACAGTACCTATTGGAAGCAATCTATCACCGCTTGTAAGATCAAAGATGAAAAAGGACTAGCCTGTAATTATTATGGATTTCAATGGTGGCTTGATCCACAGCATTCCGAAATTTTTTATGCAAGAGGAATATTGGGCCAGTACATTATTGTAATTCCTTCTAAGAAAATTGTCATAGTAAGATTAGCGCATAAAGCTTCTAAAGAACGGGTACAAACTGTTCCGAGAGAAGTGAGGGCATTAATTAATTGGGGACTGAATAGTTAACCATTTTGATTGTACTTTCGCCAAAATACTGATTTTGACCCCATCTGTTGCAGTAGTAATATTAAATTATAATGGTAAAAAACACCTTGAGCAATTTTTGCCCTCGGTAATGGCAAGTAATTACCTTAATTTAAAAATTATTGTTGCAGACAATGGGTCTACAGACAATTCAATCTCATTTGTAACTGACACCTATCCGCATATTCAAATTCTAGATCATCATACCAATGAAGGATTTGCTGGTGGATATAATTGGGCTTTACAAAGGGTAGAAGCAGACTATTATGTGTTGCTTAATTCGGATGTTCAGGTTAGCAATGATTGGATTAATCCAGTGATTGATTTAATGGAGAAGGACAAAACAATTGCTGCAGCTCAACCTAAAATGCGTTCTTTTCATGAACCCAGTTTATTTGAATATGCTGGAGCGGCAGGAGGATGGATTGATTATTTAGGTTATCCTTTTTCTAGGGGCAGGGTTTTTGATGTATGCGAAACAGATGAGGAGCAGTTCAATCAAAGTGAAAATATATTTTGGGCTTCGGGTGCAGCTATGTTTGTACGAGCTTCTGTTTTCCACGAAATGAAAGGGTTTGATCCTTATTTTTTTGCACACCAAGAGGAAATTGATTTGTGTTGGAGAATGCAACTAGCTGGATATAAAATAATGGCTTGTCCTTCATCGGAAGTATTTCATGTAGGAGGGGGAACATTACCAAGAGGGGGAAGAAAAGTTTTTTTGAATTTTAGGAACAACTTGATCATGTTGGCTAAAAATTTGCCATTTACTGAATTGGTTTGGAAATTACCTTTTCGGTTTTTCTTAGATGCAATCTCTGCTTGGAAAGGGTTATTAACAGGCGATATTTATTTTTTTACCGCTATAATGAAAGCACATATGGCTTTTAGCTGGTGGTTTTTAACTCGTTATTGGAGTGCCCCCAAAGTAAGTATCCCCATGCTTGAATTGAATGGAGTGTTTGGGGGATCGGTGGTTTGGAACTATTTTATTCGGAATAAAAAACGTTTTCTAGAAATTATATCCACAAAGGGATGATAATTTTAGTTGCTTACCCTATTTTTGCAATGCAATAATCTACTATGTCACAGGAAATAATAGAACACAAAGAAAAAGACATTAAGACAAACTGGGTGAATTCATCTAGATTCTTATTTTACCTACAAGTATTTTGCATTCTTGCATTTGTATTAGGCGGTTGCTACCGTATGTACAACCAGCGCTACAAGGGAAAACCTAAAGTAGAAGTACAAAGTAGCTCTAAATACAAGCCTGAGTATAAATAGTCCAAAAAAAATTTTGTTATGAACTAGAGATTGCTATTTTTGCACTCCCAATTTAGTTCTTACAAACCGCGGAAGTAGCTCATTTGGTAGAGCACGACCTTGCCAAGGTCGGGGTGGCCGGTTCGAGCCCGGTCTTCCGCTCCAAAAAAATCCCGCTCTTATTGGGTCGGGATTTTTTCATGGCAGCCCCGGTGGTGGAATTGGTAGACACGCAGGACTTAAAATCCTGTTCGCCGCAACGCGAGTAACGGTTCAACTCCGTTCCGGGGCACAAAGCCTCTCTGAGAATTTAGAGAGGCTTTTTTATTTGTGAGCGACGAAAGCTTGCTTTCGGAAGTGAACAAATAAAAAAGCCTTCATCGCCGAAGGCGATGAGGAGGCTTTGGGTAAGACCCACTATTCGGTAATCAGCGAGCGAAGCGAGCTAATCCGTTCCGGTATTTTTCTAATCCGCTCCGTTAATTCAACAAAAATTTACTGATCAAATTGATTCGGCCACTTAGACTTCATGCCTGCAGCTTTTTCTTCAACCGCATGTTTCATATCAGTTTTATAGTTGGCCATTTTAGTTGCAATGCTTGCATCAAAAGCACCAATAATTTGTGCTGCCAAGAGCCCCGCATTTTTTGCTGCATTTAGTGCCACTGTTGCAACTGGAACACCATTAGGCATTTGTAAAATGGACAAAACTGAATCCCATCCGTCAATTGAATTAGAAGATTTAATAGGAACACCAATTACGGGCAATGTAGTTACTGAAGCAACCATGCCAGGTAAATGTGCAGCTCCACCAGCACCAGCAATAATCACTTTTAATCCTCTATGTGCAGCTGAAGATGCATAGTTGATCATTCTTTGCGGCGTTCTATGTGCAGACACAACAGTTAGCTCAAAAGAAATTCCCATTTCTTGCAAAACCAATGCTGCAGCTTCCATCACGTTTAAATCGCTATCGCTTCCCATGATGATGCCTACCTGAGGTTGATTATTCATATTGTGGTAATTAATGCGTTAATTGTCTTTTATATAATTGTACGGTGTTTTCTAATCCTAAATAAATGGCATCACATATTAATGCATGCCCAATACTCACTTCGTTTAGCCAAGGAATTTCTTTACTAAAATAACCCAAATTAAACCTATCTAAATCATGACCTGCATTCAATCCTAAACCCAATGATTTGGCTGCTTCTGCGGCTTCTTTAAATGGAGCAATCGCTTTTTCTTTTTGACCATTGGCAAACTCAACTGCATAAGATTCTGTGTACAATTCAATTCGATCTGTGCCGGTTGTTGCTGCGGCTTCTACCATTGAAACATCTGCGTCTACAAAAATAGAAACCCGAATACCAGCATTTTTAAAAACAGCAATGATGGTTTTTAAATATGCTTGGTGTTCAATGGTATTCCACCCATGGTTACTCGTTAATTGTCCTAATGCATCTGGTACCAATGTAACTTGGGCTGGCTTTGAAGCCAACACTAAGTCTACAAATTTTTGTTCTGTAGGATTCCCTTCAATATTGAATTCAGTATTCAATACTTTTTTCAAATCGTACACATCGGCATAACGAATATGACGCTCGTCTGGTCTGGGGTGAACCGTGATTCCATCGGCACCAAATTGCTCTATATCTAAAGCAGATTTTACCAGGTTGGGATTATTGCCTCCTCTACTGTTTCGGAGTGTTGCTAATTTATTGATATTGACACTGAGCTTTGTCATGGCACAAATTTACTTAAACTATTCGCATATCAACTTTTGCTGTTTAGCTTTGTTAGTATAATATGAACTATCCATCACTCGAAGCCTGTTTAATTGATCTGGAAAAAAATGGTCAATTAATTAGAATTAAAGAAGAAGTTGATCCTTATTTAGAAATGGCCGCAATCCATTTAAGGGTATATGAAGCCAAGGGACCGGCTTTATTATTTGAGAATGTGAAAGGAAGCAAATTCAGAGCAGCATCCAATATTTTCGGCACCCTAGAAAGGTCTAAGTTCATTTTTAGGGATACGATTGCTTCGGTTCAACAATTGATTGAATTAAAGAATGATCCCATCAAAGCCATTAAATCTCCATTGCAAAATGCATCTGCTGCTTTGGCTGCTTTAAAAGCATTGCCATTAAAAAATCCATGGTCTAAGCCAGTGATGTATGAAGAAATCAAGATTAGTGACCTGCCGTTGATTCAACACTGGCCTATGGATGGGGGCGCATTTGTGACTTTACCTCAAGTTTACACAGAAGATATTGACCAGCCAGGTATAATGAAATCTAACCTTGGCATGTATCGAATACAGCTTAATGGGAATGATTATATAAAGGATAAAGAAATAGGCTTACATTATCAATTGCATAGAGGCATTGGGGTACATCAAACCAAGGCCAATGCAAAAGGGCAGCCGTTAAAAGTGAGCTGCTTTGTAGGAGGTCCGCCATCACATACTTTATCGGCTGTAATGCCATTGCCTGAAGGAATTAGTGAAATGACTTTTGCTGGTGTATTAGGTGGAAGAAGATTCAGGTACACTTATGATGATGGTTATTGTATCAGCACCGATGCCGATTTTGTTATTACTGGAGAAGTTTATCCTGGAGAGAACAAGCCAGAAGGACCATTTGGCGATCACTTAGGATATTATAGTTTGAAGCACGATTTCCCATTGATGAAAGTGCACAAAGTATATGCTAAAAAAGATGCAATCTGGTCTTTTACAGTAGTGGGAAGACCTCCACAAGAAGACACCAGTTTTGGGGAATTGATTCATGAAATTACTGGTGCTGCTATTCCGCAAGAAGTGCCTGGATTAAAAGAAGTACATGCTGTGGATGCAGCGGGTGTTCACCCTTTGTTATTAGCTGTGGGAAGCGAGCGCTATACTCCCTATACGCCCACCAAGCAACCCGCAGAACTTTTAACTATTGCCAATCATGTGTTGGGAACTGGTCAATTAAGTTTGGCTAAGTTTTTATTTATTGCAGCAGATGATACCAATCAATTAAGGGCACACCACGTGTTCGATTTCATGAAATACGTTTTAGAAAGAATCAATTTGCAAAGGGATATTCATTTTTATACCAACACCACTATTGATACACTCGATTATTCAGGAACAGGATTAAATACTGGTAGTAAAGTGGTATTGGCTGCGTATGGAGAACCTATTCGAACACTCGCCACAGAAGTTCCTACAGTACTAAACGATTTAACTTCATTTGAGCAAGCTAAAGTTGTCATGCCAGGTGTGGTTGCAATAAAGACCAAGCCTTTTACAAACTATGAAACGGTAAAGGAAGAAATGAAAATGCTTAACTACCAATTACATGATTCTGTTGAACAGTTAAAAGGAGTGGCTATACTGGTAGTTTGCGATGACTCAGCCTTTGTTGCTGCTAATATGCGAAATTATTTATGGGTCACTTATACCCGCTGCAATCCATCGCATGATATGCATGGCATTAAAGAAAGTTTTGTGAACAAACATTGGGGTTGTGAAGGACCCTTGGTCATTGATGCTAGAATTAAACCCCATCATGCACCGCCGGTTGAGAAAGACCCCTCTGTTGAAAAACGCATCGATCGAATTTTTGCCAAGGGAGGGAGTCTGCAGAATATTGCGTAATCAATACTTCTGTTTGCGGTTGTTTGCGTATTTTAGGTAAAATTATCAAGCATGAACCAATATATTGCTCAATTAGCTCGAATGGGGGCTGCTGAAAAAAGGACCATTATTGGCTTAATGAGTGGTACTTCCTTAGATGGATTGGATATTGCTTTATGCGAAATTGCTGGAAGTGGTATGGAGACAGAAGTGGTATTGAAAAAGTTTACCACAGTTCCATTTGAAGAAGATTTCAAAACAGCCATCCGTTCTATTTTTTCCAAGAAAATGGTTGACTTTGAAAAGTTGTGTTTATTAAATCCTTGGGTTGGAGGAAAACATGCATCCATTATTTTAGCCACTTTAAAGGGTTGGGGGATTGATCCCTCCAAAATCGATTTAATTGCAAGTCATGGGCAAACGGTATACCATGCACCAAAAATTTTGCACGGAGATCCAGTATTTGGAAACGGTACTTTGCAAATAGGAGATGGGGATCATATTGCTGTAAAAACTGGCATTATTACTATCAGTGATTTCAGGCAAAAACATATTGCAGCTGGGGGAGAAGGTGCACCATTAGCTGTATATGGAGACTATTTTATTTTCAGCAAAAAGGGAGAAGACCGAATCATGTTGAATATTGGCGGTATTGCTAATTATACATTTTTGCCAGGGAATTTAGATGCTTCTAAAATTTTCAGTACTGATACAGGTCCTGGAAATACTTTAATGGATCAGTTTGTACAAAAACATTTTGATTTGCCTTATGATAAAGATGCTGCCATTGCCAAACAAGGTAAAGTGAATGAGGCTTTATTGACGGTTTTATTAGAAGATGATTTTTTTGCAAAACCTTTTCCCAAAACTACTGGACCTGAATTGTTTAATCTAGCTTATGTAGAAAAATGCGTTGTTGCTGCTGGGCAAATTGGTATTTCTCTATACGATATAATGGCAACGCTGAATAGACTGACTGCAGTAACAATTGTAGCAGCCATTCAAAAAGGACAAGAAATGATTGGGCATAAGCAATTGTCTATTTACAGTAGTGGTGGGGGAATGCATAATCCAATGATTATGCAACATATTCAATCTTGCCTGCCAGATTCAAGCTTTTTTACAACCGATGCTTTGCATATTCATCCAGATGCTAAGGAAGCAGTGTTGTTTGCTGTTCTAGCAAATGAGCATGTAGCAGGTGGTGCACTTGAAATTGGCGGAGGCAAAGCAGGCATACCCGCCGTAACGATGGGGAAGATCAGTTTCCCCAAATAAAAAGCCACCCCTTTTGGGAGCGGCCTTTCATCTTAAACCATATTGCTCTGAGTACTACTTCCTTGTATTAGAAAAAATGCTTACTTCACCATATTCTGTAATGGCTAAAACCAAATAGTCTGTTTCAGTTGTCATAGAAACATAATAGGTTGCCTCATTGTATCCATTCATAAATACAATACATTCTTGTAAATTGTATTCTGGGAATGTATACTTACTTGTGATGGTTTTAATTGCATTCTTGGGAAGCTTATCGAAATCTTGGTAACGTGTACTTCCAATTAAATCTCCTTCTTGGTTGTAGAATACTTCTACTTTTTGTTCTTCAATAACCACACTTGCTTTTTCAAAATTGGCTGCAGATTTCCATTGAACATTGGAAACTTTACCCAATAAGCTTTTCAAATTGCCTTTGTCGTTTGAACTGGTTGTTGTAGTTGCGAAGCTACTGGTACTTACTAAGATAGCTGCTGCAATTAAAATCTTTTTCATGGTGTTTTATTTTTTGTTAGTTGTTTAATTTTTACAAGTCAAAACTACTTGCTTGCCTATATCAGACGAAGCCGATTGTGATAGGTTACATGGCAATAGGGGGCATTTAGATGAACGGTAAGGCATGCGGTGAGCAAGATTGTGTTAGACTTGCTGAAACAGGCTACAGTAGCGGTTTTGGTAATATTTGTTCAAGAAATGTTAAGGCGCTTCGGGCTGTGATGAGAATTGTTAAAGGATCTTTCACACTTGATAAAAGGTTGGTAAATAGCCTGTTTTAGGGTTAATTTTGAAAAAAATGGAAAAAAACCTTTTTTACTCTTGTTATTTTGGTGGATTTACTTACCTTTGCCGTCCGAAAAAATCGGAAAAAAACATTTGAGTCATGGCAAGAGTATGTCAGATAACCGGTAAAAAGCCAATAGTTGGTAACAGTGTTTCTCACTCGAACATTAAAACCAAGCGTCGTTTCTTACCTAATTTGCAAAAAAAGCGTTTCTTCTTTGCAGAAGAAGATCGTTGGGTAACAATGAAAGTGTCTACGGATGCTCTCAGAACCATTAATAAAAATGGTCTTAGTACAGTAATCAAAGAAATGAGGGCCAACGGCGCTAAAATCTAACTAAACACAGTAAACTACCTATAAAATGGCAAAGAAAGGTAACAGGGTTCAAGTAATATTAGAATGCACTGAGCATAAGACCAGCGGTCAGGCCGGTACAAGTCGTTATATTACTACCAAGAACAAGAAGAATACGCCTGAGCGTATTGAATTGAAGAAATTCAACCCAATTTTGAAAAAAGTAACCGTTCATAAAGAAATCAAATAATCATGGCTAAAGTAGCTTCCAAAAACGCGAAAGTAAAAGACTTAAAAGCAGCAGCTGAAGCAAAGAACTGGACTAAAGTAATTAAGGCCGTTCGTAGCCCTAAGTCTGGTGCATACACTTTCAAAGAGCAAATCATACACAAAGACAAAGTAAACGAGTTCATCTCAGCGAAATAGTCTTTTGTTGTTAATAATCTTAAAGCTTCCTTCATCATAGTCGGAGGCTTTTTTGTATTAAACCATAAATACTTCTACAATGGGTTTTTTCGATAAATTATTTGGTAAAAAAGAGAAAGAGAGCCTTGATCAGGGATTGCAAAAAACCAAGGAAGGTTTCTTGTCTAAACTCACCAAAGCAATTGCCGGCAAAACCACTATTGACGATGAAGTGCTGGATAATTTAGAAGAAGCATTAATTGGCGCAGATGTAGGTGTTGAAACCACTTTAAAAATAATCAAGCAAATTGAATTGAGGGCTAAAAATGATAAATACCTCAATACTAGTGAGTTAAACACGATACTTCAAGAAGAAATTGCATCTGTTTTAGTAGACGCCCCAGCAGATTCCTTACAAGGGTTTTCGATTCCTGCTAACAAGAAGCCTTATATTATATTAGTCGTTGGCGTAAATGGAGTAGGAAAAACAACCACCATTGGAAAGTTAGCTTCCCGATTTAAAGCGGCTGGTAACTCCGTTATCTTAGGTGCTGCTGATACTTTTAGAGCTGCAGCAGTGGATCAATTAACCATCTGGAGCGAACGGGTAGGTGTTCCTATTGTAAAGCAAGCCATGGGTTCAGATCCCAGCGCAGTTGCTTATGATACAGTGGCCAGCGCGGTTGCTAAAAATGCAGATATTGTCATTATTGATACGGCTGGTCGTTTACACAATAAAGCGCATTTAATGGATGAGCTAAATAAAATTAAGCGGGTAATACAAAAAGTGGTTCCAGATGGACCTCATGAAGTATTGCTGGTTTTAGATGGGTCTACTGGACAAAATGCAGTAGAGCAGGCCCGTCATTTCACTGCCACAACCAATGTAACTGCTTTAGCAATTACTAAATTAGATGGTACTGCAAAGGGAGGAGTTGTTTTAGCCATTGCTGATCAATTTAGTATTCCAGTAAAATATATTGGTGTAGGCGAAAAAGTAGAAGACTTATTAATATTTAATAAAGAAGCTTTTGTAGACACTTTATTTTCCATTCAAAAATAATCAAAATGAAAAAAGGGATCATTCTATTGGCCATTTTGGCTATTGTTTCAACGGAAACCAACGCTCAATTAGGAAATGTTTTAGACAAAGCTAAATCGGTGGCAACTAATGCTGGTTTTGATGTGAATACATTAACTACTGGAATTATGGGAAAACTTTCTCCAGCATTAACATTATCTGCTGCACAAAAACCCAAAGTAACCAATGCCATCACCGAGTATTTAAGTCAGAAAGCACAGTTTATTGCCAAGCAACAAACCAATCCTGCAGAGTATAAGCAGCGTCAAATGGGTATTTTTCAAGGATTAAAATCAAAGTTGGCCGGAATATTGGTCAAGAATCAAATGAATAAATTCCTTGGATTAAAGCCCGCAACCAATGATCCGGCCAACGTACTGTCTCAATTATTTTTTTAAATAGTTCAGCGGTTTTTAAAAAGTATAGCGAATCGCTAATCCGCCCCAACCACCTTCAAAATAATTGTACCCAATAATATTAAAGGAGGGCTGCCAATCAAAACTGAGATTGAGCGGTGCTCCTTTAATTTTATAGTCCAATCCTAATACGCCATCTACACCTATGGCCAATCCATCGGCCCTTGTTGGGTACCTGCTTTTCCAGCTATCACTCCAAACCCCAATATGGCCACCTCCGCCTACATACCACTGTAAACCTTCGGCTCCTGCAATGGGAAAATGGAGTTCATATAATCCAGTTAGTCTAAATCCATCTGAAGAAATATATCCCAAACCTTCAATAGCCCTACCTTTTGCTACAAAATGTTTTACAGAAACTGCTCCCGGGTACATTTTAACCCCCAGTGCTGTTTGATAATTGGTGCCATTATTTTGGGCATAGATTGTACCGCCAATAAATAGGGCAGCTAAAAGTGCAAATGCTCTTCTCATGTTCTTTGTTTTATGTTATGCTTATAAAATCATGCCAATCATCAACCTAAGTAGTAAAAAAAATGTTAAGCTCCTGAAGAGTTCCATTTTTTTATAATTAGGTTTGTAGCATGTATTCATTTAAAGAGTTAGTTGTACAGTTTAGTGAACGTTTTGCTTCTGCTCATTTTGACAGTGAGCCAGCATCATTGTATGATCCCTGTAATTATTTTTTAACGATTGGTGGTAAAAGAATCAGACCCATTTTATGTTTAATGGGAAATGAATTATTTAATGAAATTGATAAGGATGCTTTTCATTTATCTACTGCTATTGAGCTCTTTCATAATTTTACTTTGATTCACGATGATATTATGGATGCGGCTGCTTTAAGGCGTGGCATGGAAACAATTCATACCAAGTATAATAACAGCACTGCAATTCTTGCTGGTGACGTAATGATGATTAAATCTTATGAGTACATCAACAAGATGAATGGACCTTACTTACAAAAAATCTTACGCATTTTTAATACGACTGCTAAAGAAGTATGCGAAGGACAACAACTTGATATGGATTTTGAACAAAAAGAGGTTGTTACTTTAGATCAGTATATACAAATGATCACTTTAAAAACTTCAGTTCTATTAGCAGCGAGTTTAGAAATGGGGGCCATTATTGGAGGTGCAAGCGAAGGGAATTGCAGGCATTTATATGAGTTCGGTATAAATTTAGGTATTGCTTTTCAAATACAAGACGATTATCTAGATGCTTTTGGTGACCCCGAAAAATTTGGTAAAGAAGTAGGGGGCGATATTCGTCAAAATAAGAAAACCTTTTTATTGTTACATACTTTAGAAGTTGCTCCTGAAGAGCAAAGAGCGCAATTGTTTCAACTAATGAAAGACCAATCTTCAGACAAAGTGCAGAAGGTATTAGCTATTTACAAAGCTTGTGGAGTAGATGCATGGGCCAATACTTTAAAAGAACATTACTTAAATACCGCACTAAAACACCTTGATGATATTGCGGTGGTCTCTTCAAGAAAATTACCATTGAAAGAATTGGCTAATTTCTTGATTCAACGAGATGTTTAATTTGCTTATCTTCCAACCTAAATAATCATACATGTCTTCTTCTTTATTTAGAAAGAAATCATTGGATAAAATTACTGCAGATGCAGCTGCTGGTATTAGCGATTCTCATTCAAGTGGGCTTAAAAAAGTCTTAGGTGTTAAAGACCTCACTTTCATGGGAATTGCAGCTGTTATTGGAGCAGGTATTTTTTCTACTATTGGATCTGCCGCTTATAATGGTGGGCCAGGAATTGCCATCTTATTTGTTATAACAGCTATCACTTGTGGATTCAGTGCATTATGTTACGCAGAGTTTGCCAGTAGAATTCCAATTTCGGGTAGTGCATATACTTATGCTTATGTTTCATTTGGTGAAGTTGTTGCATGGATTATTGGATGGGCTTTAATTTTGGAATACGCCATCGGAAATATTGTTGTAGCGATTAGTTGGAGCGGTTATTTTAATAATTTATTAGAGGGCTTTCATATTCATTTGCCAGGTTGGTTAGCAACCAATGCCAGCAATGCCCAGCTAGGGTATGAAGAAGCAGTAAAAGCATTGGCTGCAGGAGAAGCTCCAGAAACCATGACCAAACATGCAAAATTGGGTTATGACGCAATCATGAATGCACCAATGATTGGAACATGGAAGGTTATTTTGAACGTACCTGCATTTTTTATTGTGATGTTAATTACCTGGTTAGCATATATCGGAATAAAGGAAAGTAAGCGTAGTACCAATATCATGGTGATTTTTAAATTAGCGGTAATTGTAGGAATTATTATTGTTGGATTTTTTTATGTAGATACCACTAACTGGACCCCATTTCTACCCAATGGATTTGGAGGAGTCTTGGCTGGGGTTTCTGCTGTATTCTATGCCTATATTGGTTTTGACGCTATTTCAACAACTGCAGAAGAATGCAAGGATCCACAAAGAGATTTACCAAAAGGGATGATGTATTCCTTATTAATCTGTACGGTATTATATATTCTCGTGGCACTTGTTTTAACAGGAATGGTGCATTATAGTGAATTGAAAGTGGATGATCCTTTGGCTTATGTTTTTGATAAACTAAACATGAATAAAATTGGGTACTTGATTTCTGTGAGTGCGGTAGTAGCTACAACTAGTGTATTATTGGTTTTCCAAATGGGGCAGCCTCGTATCTGGATGAGCATGAGTAGGGATGGATTATTGCCTAAGAAATTTGCACAAGTGCATCCTAAATACCAGACCCCATCTTTTTCTACTATTGTAACCGGTTTATTAGTCGGTATTCCTTCTTTGTTTATCAGTAGTGGCTTTATGACCGACCTTACCAGTATCGGCACTTTATTTGCTTTTGTATTGGTTTGTTTTGGGGTTTTAGTGTTACCTAAAATAGCGGAAGGCGCTGGAAGAAAAGGATTTAAACTTCCTTATATAAACGGCAAGTTTATTATTCCTGCAATTGTATTACTCATTACTTTTTTGTTTAGGAGTAGAATAAATGATGCTTTCTTAAACATTGGAAATGAGGGATCACAAGAGATATTGTTTTTAATATTTATGGTGATTGCTTTAGTTACTGCTTTCTATAGTTTTATTCGTTCTTATTCATTTATACCTGTAGCAGGTGCGCTTTGTTGTTTATACCTGATGATTGAAATTCCAGCTATTAGTTGGCTTTGGTTTTTTGGATGGATGGCATTGGGATTAATTATTTATTTCTTTTACGGCAAAAACAAAAGCAAACTGGCTCAATCATGAAGTACCAAATCGGAGATGATATTTTAGTGTTGCACAGCAATGAAGAAGGTAAGGTAATTGAAATTATCAACGACAAAATGGTGATGATTGAAGTTAGAGGAGTGAAGTTTCCTGCTTATATGGATCAGATTGATTTTCCGTATTTTAAAAGATTTACAGAGAAAAAAAATATTCCTTCCAAAAAAATTGAACCCAAAACTTATGTAGATCAGGTTCCAAAAGAAAAGCCACAACCCAATCAAATCAAAGTATCTGATGGAGTATGGCTGTCTTTTATTCCAAAATTTGCTTTAGATGATTTTAATGACGAAGTAGTAGAACTACTAAAAATACATTTGGTTAACAAAACCAATCAGGGTTATCAATTTATTTATCGGCAATATTTTAATGGGGAGGAATTTTTTTCATTGAAAAATGAGGTTCAACCTTTCCATGATTTTTATTTGCACGATATCAAATTTGAAGCGGTGAATGATACCCCTTCTTTTTCTATTGATTTTAGTTTACAAAATCCACAAAAAGGAAAAGCAGAACATTTTGAAGTTCAATTAAAATTGAAACCTAAACAGGTATTTCAAAAAATTGAAACATTAAAAGAAAATAATGAGCCCACTTTTTCTTATTCCCTTTTTAATGACTATCCCGATAAAGCATTAGAAGCATTGCCATTAGATAGTTTACGTGCTAAAGGGTATAAAGTATATGATGCTGGCCGAGTAAAAGAATTCTTACCTCCTGCAAGATCTGTAATTGATTTGCATATTGAAAAATTGACCAATGAGCATGCTCAAATGAGCAATTTTGAAATGTTAACGTTACAATTAGCTGAATTAGAAAAATGGGTGGATTTGGCAGTAGCACACAAACAAGCGGAACTTGTCATTATTCATGGGGTAGGAACTGGGAAACTCCGTGAAGAAGTACACGAATTACTTAAAACTCGAAGAGAAGTAAAGCATTTTTACAATCAATATGATGCCCGTTTTGGATATGGGGCAACACAAGTATTCTTTCAATATTAGTTTTTCGGCATTAATTGATGTATAAATTATACCAAGTATTGGGTATTTTTTATGCCTATCTGCTTATTCAATCGTCCTATAGACCACATTGGCCACTCAATACGTATCTTCGTAAGTACTATAAACCCGAACCATCGCTCCAATTTATTGGGGAGGAAAGTCCGGACAGTATAGAGCAACCCACCGGTTAAGCGCCGGCTTCTCAATTTATTGGGAAAGAGAGAGTGCCACAGAAAATAACTACCATGGTAAAACATGGAAAAGGTGAAAATGTGAGGTAAGAGCTCACGATGACAAATGGTAACATTTGTTGAGGGTAAACCTTGGGTACTGTAATGCCATGTAAAGGATTGTTGTAGAGTTGCTCGCTCTCGTTTCCAATTTATTGGAGCGCAATCCAGGGTAGGCAGCAAGATCACAGCAGTAATGTTGTGGCTAGATAAATGATGGAGTTGAAACAGAATCCGGCTTACGAGGTTTATGGTATTTTTAACCGCACCCTATCAATTGCTGTAATACAGCATTGGAACAATTATTTTGTCATAACCAGAAATGAAGTTGATGTCTAAGACAAGTATATATTGTGTAAAAGGGTTTATGGCCATGTTGCTAATTTTTGCAACACAGCTATTAACTGCGCAATGCGTATTTGTAAGTATCTCGGGTCCTAAATGCGCTGGAGAAGGAACCATAACGGGTACATTTAGTCGAAGTCCTTACCAAATAGAGTGGATTCTCAATGACTCTGTAATTCAAAAAACAAAAGCTTCTTTAAGTACGGTTGCTACTCCTGTAGTAAGTGGTAATATTGCCGGTAAACCTAAGGTTTCCGGAACCCATGGTATAGCAATTGATAATAGTGGAAATATTTATGTTTCCGACACCATTAATAATAGAGTTGTTGCCTATAACAAGAATACACCTGATGGAGTAACAGTTGCAGGGGGAAATGGTGGAGGTAATATGCCTAATCAACTAAACAAGCCTGCGGGATTATTTATTGATGGCTTTGGAAATTTATTTGTAACCGATCAGTATAATAATAGAGTACTTCGTTTTGCACCAGGATCTAGCAATGGATTTTTGGTAGCAGGGGGAAATGGGAAAGGTTCTGGGGCCAATCAGCTAAGTGATCCAAGAGACGTTTATGTAGATGCACAGGGTTTTGTGTATATAGCTGATGCTGGAAATCATCGTATACAAAGATGGGCACAAGGTGGAGCTTCAGGGTTAACTGTTGCAGGTGGCTTCGGTGCTGGATCAGACTCTCTGCGTTTAAATAGCCCACAAGGTGTTGCGGTAGATCGCAATTTGAATATTTATGTAGCAGACTCTGCAAATAATAGAGTACAAAGGTTTCGGTTGGGAAATTCTGTTGGAACTACCGTAATGGGTCAATTAGGAAAAGGTACAGGTTATGGATATTTATTTCAACCAGTAGATGTTTTAGTGGATGCTTTTGGAGATGTATATGTTATTGAAGCTGGCAATAATCGTGTTCAAAAATTATTTAACAATGGTGTAGGTATGGTTACCATTGCTGGGAGCGATAATGGTAGCAATGGCTCAGACAACAATCAATTTAATTACCCTACCGGTATTGCATTTGATGCATCAGGTAATTTATTTGTATTAGATCAACAAAATGCAAGAGTGCAGCAATATGGGGTGGTTCCAATCAATACCGAATTAAGACCTTACCAAGGGGGTGTTTATACGGCAAGGGTTAATTCTTTTTCAGGTTGTGTTCAACAATCAAATATCATATATGTAAACCCTAAGCCAGATATAAATATTACTGGTAAAACAGCCATTTGTACTGGTGATGTGGCTGAAATAAAATTAACTGGAAGTACCAATTATACTTGGTTCCCTAATACTGGAGTTAATAAAATAAATGATAGTACTTATTTACTTAAACCTGATTCAACTACTTTTTATGGAATTAATTCTTTAACCGATAGCGGTTGTGTTTCATTTAGAGCTTTAACAATTAATGTTGGTTCAAGATCAATTCCAGTGGTAACTCCTACTATTTGTTTATCTCCTGATGCTACAAAAATTACTACCACCATTTTAGGTGAGCGACCAGCTAGTTTAAATTACTTTAGGAACAATGGAATTAAAGCAGGTAGTTTTTTCCCAGAATGGAGTAAAATTGGAACTGCTTTTGCAGGAGGCAATGGTATTGGAAATGGTGCCAGTCAATTTGGCTTACCCATGGGAGCTTTTGTTGACCCTAAAGGAAATGTTTATATAGCAGATGCAGTCAATCACAGAATTCAACTTTGGAAGCCAGGCGATTTGGTGGGCACCACTGTTGTAGGAGGAAAAGGAGAAGGTAGTGCAAACGATCAACTTAATTATCCCACAGGCGTATTTGTGGATGTTGCAGGTAATATATATGTAGCAGATCAAAACAATCATCGTATTCAATATTTTGCGAAAGGAGCAACTATTGGAACTACAGTAGCTGGTGGATTAGGTGCTGGTAATAGCACTTATCAATTAAATTTCCCTGCCAGTGTTTTTGTAGATAGCTATGGAAATATTTATATAGCAGATGCGGGTAATCATCGGGTGCAAAAGTGGAGCAATTCGGGTTCACAAGTTAAAACAGTTGCAGGAACAGGCTTGCCTGGTAATGATGGAGTTAGACTAAATAATCCTCAAGCTGTTTACGTAGACCAGCGTAACAATTTATTTGTTGCCGATGCAGAAAACCATCGAATCATGTTTTACGACCAAACAAGTTTGGTAGGAGCAGTTGCTGCCGGTAATCGAGGCCCTGGTACATTACCCAATCAATTAAATTTTCCGGCTGGAATTTTTGTAGATGGAAATAGCAATATGTTTATTGCAGATAGAGGTAACAATAGGATTCATCGCTGGGCCTTATATGATACTGTAGGAACTACTGTAGCAGGATTAGCAAACGGAAGTTCTGGTTCAGCATTAGATCAATTGCAATTACCCAATGCTGTTGGAATTGACTTAGAAGGAAATATGTATGTGGCAGATAGTAGAAATTATCGGATACAAAAATATACCATAACAGCAGGAGCAGATACCGTATTACAAACAGGAATTTCAGGAACTTATACTGCTTTATCTGCATCTTTCTCTGGTTGTGTTACTGGATCGGGCAACGCGTTTGTAGTTGTAGCGCCCAATTTGAAAATCAAAAATGATACCACGGCAATTTGCGAGGGCGGTCAGGCCAATCTTATTGTAACTGGATCTAATAATTATAGGTGGTCGCCTGCAGCAGGGTTAAGTGCAACCAACAGAGATACCATTATTGCAAGGCCTTCTGTAACGACTAAGTATACGGTTGTTTCATCAATTGGTAATGGTTGTAACTCTACTGCGGATGTAACGATTACTGTATATAAAAAACCAGTGCTGAATATTATCAGTCCTACTTGTGTTTCAAATGAACCAATGAAATTGTTTAGTAGCCCTAGAGTAAGAAATGTTCTATGGACGCTAAATAACGACACATTAATTAATTTGACCACTGGCTTTAGTAAAACTGCTGAAACGGTTGCTGGTAAGTTGGTTGGTGGAACAGACTCTACTCAATTTGGTAGACCCAGTTTTGTTTTTGTAGATGAAAAGAAAAATATATTTGTATGTGATCAATGGAATCATCGAATACAAAAATGGGTTCCTGGCGCTAAAGCAGGAATAACTGTTGCGGGCGGAAGGGGTGCAGGTAAAAGATTGAGCCAATTAAATAATCCTACGGGTATTTTTGTAACAGCCGACGGGCTTTTATACATCGCTGATACAGACAATGATCGAATATTGGTTTGGAAAGAAGGTGATACAACAGGAACTGTTGTTGCTGGCGGAAATGGAAGAGGTATCAAGCCCAATCAATTGTCTTATCCAACAAGTGTGTTTGTAGATGCATATGGATCCGTTTATATTGCTGATGCGTTAAATGCTAGAATTCAACTTTGGATTAAAGGAAGCATTGCAGGTAAAACGGTTGCTGGAGGTAATTTTGCCGGTGCTGGGGCAAACCAATTGAGTAATCCCTTGGGTGTTTTTGTAGATCAAAGAGAAAATATTTATATAGCCGATTCTCAAAATGACCGAATTCAAAGATGGAAATTAGGCGATATTAGAGGAACTACTGTTGCTGGTGGAAAAGGCAAAGGGAATAATGCCAATCAAATTGTGTCTCCTTTAAATGTTTTTTTGGATGCCAATAATCAATTAATCATAACTGAGGGAGGAACTGCCAACAGAGTCAAGAGTTGGAGAGTTGGAGCAGACTCAGGGCAAGTTATTGCAGGCGGAATTGAAAAAGGAACTGGGGCTGATCAATTGGATTTACCCGGAAGTAGCTTTGTTGATTTAGACGGCAATTTATTTGTTGCTGATATGAATAATTTTAGAATTCAACAATATAGTATAACTGATACCATTTTCTCCATTCAACCTAAAACAAAAGGCGTTTATAATGCATTGGCCACCAGCTTTAGCGGGTGTTCGGCTAATTCAGATGACTTTAGATTAGACAGCGGCTATACTCCAGCTAAACCTGTGGTATTTGATATACAATATTGCCTAAATGAAACGGCAAGACCTTTGGGTGCTCTAGGGGATAGTTTGCTCTGGTATACAAGGGCGAATGGTGGAATTGGTGCAACAACTGCACCTACTCCAATAACTAATACTGTTGGTACTGCAACTTATTGGGTTTCTCGCACAAATACTTTAGCAGGTTGCGAGAGTGTTAGACAGAAAATTACAGTAAACACCAAACCATTACCTGGCGCAGCTCTTGCCATTCTTGGGAAACAAAATATTTTACCTGGAGATACAACTAGATTAATTGCATCTGCAGATTCAGGAAAAGTGATTAGTAAAATTTTATGGTATAGAAATGGAACACAATTGAATGCTATACCAGATACAACCGATAAATTATTTGTTTTTTATTCAACCATTGGCCGATACAATATTGCTGTAACGGATACCAATCTTTGTACCTCTATTTCTGATACCATTGATATTAGGGCCGATTTAACCACAGAGCAACAAATTTATTTTTTCCCTAATCCAGTAATCAATTCTGCCAAAATTATTTTTACTCCTTTAACCAATAGTAGTACTTATCTTAAAGTCATATCTAATACTGGGGTGATTATGGTAAATAAACGAATCATCACTGGTACAACAACAGGTAACTTTGTTTACGATTTAGAGTTGGCTCAATTACCTAAAGGAATTTACAATCTTGAATTAGTTACAGGGGCAGGAAGGATTATTGCTCGAAATAGATTTGTGAAACTCTAACACAAATCCTGCAACATCTTTTGTACTTTTGATACATGACAATAGAGCAAGTTAAATATATGAGGGACCGCGTAATGGTCCTGAGGAGGTTTCTTTGACGTCGATAATAGATTATACAAAGTAGAAACCGATAGACAACTTTCCCTTTCACCTGGTTTTTGGGACGACAATGCCCGAGCAACTTCGGTCATGAAAGAAATTAAAGTAAACGAATACTGGCTTAAGCTGTATAAACAGTTAGAGAATGCAGTGGAAGACTTTGTTCTTTTATTCGACTATTGGAAAGCTGGTGATGCTTCAGAAGAAGAAACCAAAGAAGCATTTCAATCTGCACTTTCTCAAATTGAAGAAGCTGAATTTAAAAGTACACTCAATAAACCGGAGGATGAGTTACCTGCAGTGCTACAAATTAATCCTGGAGCAGGTGGTACAGAAAGCCAAGACTGGGCAGAAATGTTGCTCAGAATGTATCGCATGTATGGAGAGAAGCAAGGATGGAAAGTGACTGAACTTGATTTTCAAGAAGGGGATGGTGCAGGTATTAAAAGTGCCACATTGCAATTTGATGGAGACTTTGCTTATGGGTTTTTAAAAGCTGAAAGTGGCGTACATCGCTTAGTGCGTATTTCTCCATTCGACAGCAATGCAAGAAGACATACTTCATTTGCATCTGTATTTGTGTATCCTCTTATAGACGAGAGTATAGAAATAAATGTAAACCCTGGTGATTTGGAATGGGCTTTCTATAGAAGTGGAGGAAGTGGTGGCCAGAATGTAAACAAAGTAGAAACTGCTGTTCGGCTTAAACATATACCTAGCGGTATAATTGTTGAATGTCAGCAAGCTAGAACACAGGGAGAAAATAGAGAGTTGGCAATGAAAATGTTGAAGAGCAGACTATATGAGGAGGAGTTGAGAAAAAGACAAGAAGCCATTGATGCCACAAACGCCGGAAAGAAAAAAATTGAGTGGGGAAGTCAAATAAGGTCCTATGTGTTTCATCCTTATAAAATGATAAAAGATCATAGAACAGATTATGAAGTGGGAAATATAGGGCCTGTAATGGATGGGGAAATTGATGGTTTTATTAAGGCTTATCTAATGATGCAACAAGAAAATAATTAAATTATAATTATGTCTTTGGAACTGGAACAACCTAATTTATTTGAACAATTTGAATTATTAATTCAAAACGATGATCCCTTAGAAATAAGGGAATTTTTGAACGATCAAAATATTAGTGATGTTGCAGATTTGATTAATGAATATCCAGAATACGAAGCAAGAATTGTGGCGAATATGGCCATTCACAGGGCAGCCAGCGTATTTAAAATTTTGGATATTGCACAGCAAAAAGACATTGTAAAAGAATTGCCTTCTGCAAAAACAGCAGAATTATTAAATGAGTTGCCGGCAGATGATCGAACAGATTTTTTAGAAGAATTACCCAAAGCGGCCATTAGAGATTTAATCAAATTATTAGATCCAGAAGAAAGAAAAATCACCCTTTCTTTATTGGGATATCCCGAAGATAGTGTGGGCCGATTAATGACACCAGATTATGTATATGTGTATTTACACAATACCATGTCTGAAGTATTCGAAACCATTCGTAAGTATGCCAGAAACAGTGAAACCATTGATGTCATTTATGTAATTGATGAAAATGGGTTATTAATTGATGACGTTCGAATAAGAGATATTATTTTGGCAGCTCCAGAAAAAAGGATTGATGAAATAATAGATGGGAGAGTAGTATCTCTACAAGTAAATGATGACCAAGAAAATGCCAGCCAAGTCTTTAAAATGAATAACCGGGTGGCTTTGCCAGTGGTAGATGAAAATAATATCTTATTGGGGATTGTAACCATTGATGATATGTTATGGGTAGCTAATGAAGAGTTTAGTGAAGACATGCAGAAAATGGGAGGTACTGAAGCCTTAAATGAACCCTATTTAGATATTCCCTTATTAAAATTGTTTAGAAAAAGAGTAGGCTGGTTAATCATACTATTTATTGGTGAATTATTAACAGCTACTGCAATGGGACATTTTGAAGATGAAATTGCCAAAGCTTTAATATTGGCCTTATTTGTTCCCTTAATTATTTCAAGTGGAGGCAATAGTGGGTCTCAAGCATCCACCTTAATTATCCAAGCGATGGCAGTTGGAGAAATTTATATTTCCGACTGGTGGCGCGTATTGAAAAGAGAAATTATAAGTGGAATACTATTGGGATCCGTATTGGGATTGCTGGGCTTTTTTAGAGTAGCTATTTGGCATTCTATTATCCCTAATGTGTATGGCCCTCATTGGGCTATGATTGGTGCAACTGTAGGCTTTTCACTTATAGGAGTAGTATTATGGGGCACATTAACTGGATCTATGTTACCCATTTTATTAAAGAAACTAGGAGCCGACCCAGCCGTATCATCCGCCCCTTTTGTAGCAACATTAGTGGATGTAACTGGGCTGATTATCTATTTTAGTTTTGCTTATCTTTTTTTAGCGGGATTGCTTTTGTAAAAGTCTGCATTGATTTTCCTAAGTTTAGGAATAATTCATGCATTATGACTCGTTTTCTCTTAGTATGTACTTGTTGTTTTTTTGTATTTACACTTTCTGCTCAAACAGTTTTGATACCTGCATATACAGGGTATGCTTTGCCTGCTGAAAAAGAAAATATTCAGCTCTTTTCAATTAAAGCAGGTTTGCAAAATTGGGTGGACCCACAGCAGAAAATCAGTTGGTTTTTTTATGTGAAAAATCCAGGAGAACTCCAATTGAGTTTGTTAACTAATAAAATAAATACAGGTTCTACTATCGAAATTGCATTAGCAGGAAAAGCATTTAAAATAAAATTGCTTTCAAGTGCTGCAACAAAGAAAACTACAGTTGGTAAGGTGGTTATTACAGATACCGGGTTTTATTCAATAACTATATCTAGTATAAATAAAGTAGGCAAATCCATCGCAAATATTCAATCATTAGAACTGAAGGGGCCAGCAACAGAAGGCATGCATTTTAACCCCGTTGAAAGAAGAAATGCTGCTTCTGTTCATTTAAAATACCCTCTTGCCGACTCAACAAAAGCCATGGCTTTTTACAATGAAATCATGGTTCCTGCAGGTGCAGACCATTTATACAGCTATTATATGGCTTGTGGATTCAAGCGAGGGTATTTTGGTATACAAGTCAATAGTCCAACTGAACGAAGAGTTATTTTTTCAGTTTGGGATGCAGGCAATGAAGCAATTGATCGAAGCAAAGTACCTGATTCAAATAAAGTTAAATTATTAGCAAAGGGATACAATGTGGTAGCGAATGATTTTGGCAACGAGGGTACAGGAGGTCATAGTCATTTTGTATATCCTTGGAAAACTGAAGAAAAATACCAATTCATGGTTTTCGCATTAACGGATAGTGCAAAAGCAAGTACCATTTATTCTGGATACTTTTTTATACCGGAAACGGGTAAATGGAAACTAATTGCAAGTTTTCGCGCACCCAAGGATGGCAATTATTTGCAAAACCTGTATTCATTTAGCGAGAATTTTTGGGGAATAAATGGTCAGTTAGAACGCAAAGCCTATTTTGGTAACCAGTGGATACAAAAGTCAAATGGCCGTTGGGAAGAATTGCTAACCAGTAAATTTTCTTATGATGCAACAGGAAAAGCGGGTCATAGAATTGATTATGGTGCGGGGGTAGAAGGGAAACAGTTTTATTTGAGCCATGGCGGATTTAAGCCGGCTAATATTCTATTTGGTCAAAGCTTATTTAGGCAACCAACTAGTCAAAGACCCAATGTAGATTTAAACAGAAATTCAGATTCATTGGTTCAAGCTAAAATAGATGAGGAAACAATTAAAGCTGCTGTAAGTAAAGGGATAATTGATACAACAGGAAATGAGTCATCTGTTTATTATCATATTGTTAAGCAAGGGGATGGAAAGCCAATCATAGTAACTGATACTGTAACAGTATATTACAAGGGTTCCTTGCTTTCCGATGGTAGTATTTTTGATCAAACCAAAGAGAAGCCTGCCACTTTTCCTTTAAATAGATTAATTAAAGGTTGGCAGTTGGCTGTTCCAAAAATTAATGTAGGCGGCAGTATCAAAGTAATTATTCCATCTGGGTTAGCGTATGGCATTAGAAGCAGAAGTAAAGACATACCTGCCAATAGTGTACTGGTTTTCGATATTGAAGTCTTGGATGCTCGGCAATAAATTATTTAACTTAACTTGAATTCAAATCCAATATAATAAGTAATATGAGAAAGTATATTTTCATCTTTATTTTATTTGTGCCTATTTCATATCTATTCGCACAAAAGACTGCACCTATTACTGAACCAACACCTGCAGGGGTTACAGTAGTAACTACAAAGAACAGTGTTACCATTTCTGGGAAAAAAGTAGATTATACCGCTTTCACAGGATATCTGAATTTGAAAAATGATACAGGTAAGTTGATTGCAAAAATGTTTTTTACTTATTACAAAAAAGACGGGGAGGATGCAGCAAAGCGTCCTGTTACATTTACTTTTAATGGAGGCCCTGGGTCATCATCTGTTTGGTTACATATGGGTGGATTAGGTCCTAAAAGAGTGCAGTTCAACGATGAAGGATTTTCTGAAGGTCCTCCTTACAGTTTTATTAGTAATGAATATAGTTGGTTAGATAAAACTGACTTGGTTTTTATTGATCCAGTTTCTACTGGTTTTAGCAGACCTGCCCCTGGGGAGAGTCCTAAACAGTTTCATGGTTTTAATGAAGACGTTGCATCAATGGCATCATTTATTAGACATTTTTTGTCGAGGTATGAAAGATGGGGATCTCCAAAATATTTAGCTGGTGAAAGTTATGGTACTACAAGAGCTGCTGGGTTATCTAAATATTTACAAGATAGACATCGCATTTACTTGAATGGCATTTTTATGATATCAGCCGTGTTGAATTTTGGGACCAATGATTACTATGTTGGGAATGATTTACCAAGGGCTTTATATATTCCTTCTTATACAGCAGCTGCTTGGTACCATAAGAAACTAGCTCCTGCATTACAAGCGAATTTGCAAAATGCATTGAAAGAGGCTGAAGCATTTGCCATTGGACCATATGCAACTGCCTTAATTAAAGGTGGTTGGTTATCAGAATTGGAGAAGAATGCAATTGCCGAGAAGATGAGTTATTATACTGGACTATCTAAAGAGTACTGTTTACAAGCAAACTTACGTGTAGAAGAGAGTCGGTTTTATAAAGAACTTAGAAGAAAAGATGGGTTAAGTATTGGCCGGTTAGACGCCAGATTTACTGGTAGAGATATAGACGATGCCGGAGAAGTGAACAGCTTTGATCCATCCTTTGCCAATATCGATGGACCTTTTACTGCTACGATTAATGATTATTTCCAAAGAGAATTAAACTTTAAGGAAGAAAACGGGTATAATATTTTTGGAGATGTTTATCCTTGGAATTACAGTAATGTTCAAAATCAGTTCTTAAATGTTGCTGAAAGTTTAAGAGATGCAATGAGTAAGAATCCAGATTTAAAAGTATATATGGGTGCTGGTTATTATGATTTTGCTACTCCTTATTTTACTGCGAAGTATGATATTGAACATATGTTTTTAAGACCAGAACAAAGAAAAAATGTGCAATTCTATTTTTATGAATCAGGTCATATGTACTATATTCACAAACCATCACTAGTGCAATTTAAAAAAGACGTAGATGCATTCTTCGAATTCAGTAGGGGGAAATGAGGAAATTAAAGATTTGCTGGTTGCCATTGCTTATAACAATGACCAGTCCGCTTATCGTACCCTATTTATTCAATTGCATGGAAAATTAAAGCAATTCTCATTCTCTATTGTAAGGTCTGAAGAAGAAGCAGAAGATATTGTATCGGAACTATTTGTATTAATTATACAGCGGAAAGAACAGCTTTGTCAGTTGGAATCTCCGCTGTATTATTTTTATACCACTGTTCGAAATATGTCTTTGAATTTATTGAAAAAGCAAAAGCGAAGAGCAGGGCTTTCAATGGATGAATGGCAGGTTCAACTAAATAGTATATACTTTAGACCAGATTTATTGATGATTACGGAAGAAATGGTATTGAAGATAAAAATGGCCGTTAATAGCCTTCCCAACCGCTGCAGGCTAATTTTTAAGCTGATTAAAGAAGATGGCTTAAAATATAAAGAAGTTGCAGAATTGTTGAATATTTCTATTAAAACGGTGGAAGCTCAAATGGCAATTGCTATGCGGAGAATGGCCCAAAGCATGCAGGTTGATCTTCAATCAAGACCAATTTTAGAAAAAAGGGTCAAAAAATAATTAATTCATTTTAGGGGTAAATGTATTACTCAGTTGTTATAGAAGTGGAATCAACTATAACGATGAGTCAGGAAAGATTTTGGGTATTAATTGCTAAAAAGATTGCAAAGGAAGCCAATGAGCAAGAACTCATTGAGCTTAACCAATATATTCAGGATCATCCTGAATGGCAATTTGCCATTCAAAACCTAGAAAATATCTGGGAAATTCCACTCCCCAATAATAAAGCAGAAGCAGAAGATGCATTCATGCTTCACCTCAATAAAATTGCAGGAAACAATACAAATGATTTTTTAGAAGAACAAAACACTCCTAAAAATTCAATACGAATTATTCCTAAATGGGTTTATTATGCTGCAGCTTCTCTATTAATTGTTTTAGGATTCACGTATTTCCTATTTAAACCATCATTTTCGCCTACATTGGTAAAAGTTCAACCAGAATCTAATGAAATTTCAACTCGGTTGGGTTCAAAAACACAAGTAAAGTTACCTGATGGGTCTATTGTTTGGTTAAATGGAGGGAGTAAACTTGTTTATCAAAAAGAATACGGCAAAACTTTACGAGAAGTTAGTTTAATAGGGGAAGGATATTTTGACGTGGTAAAAAATAAAGAAGTACCCTTTATCATTAATACGAAGAGTATAAAAATAAAGGTTTTAGGTACTGTTTTTAATGTAAAAGCATATCCCGAAGACAAACAAACAGAAACCAGTCTTATAAGGGGTAAAATTGAAGTGACCATAAAAAATAGGCCAGATAATAAAATTATTTTATCTCCTAATGAGAAACTGATTGTAGAAAATGAACTAATTGAAGCGCAAAACAAGCGTAAATCCATTGAACTAATCCCTACTGTTTCCATTAACAAGCTAAAATTCATTTCACCAGACAGTTCTGTTGCAGAAAATCAATGGGTAGAAAATAAATTAGTTTTTAGAGATCAAACTTTTGAAGAGTTGGCATTGATGATGGAGCGATGGTATAATATCAAATTAGAAATTCAATCGACTTCATTGAAGTCTACAAGAATGAATGGAAATTTTGAAAAAGAAACCATTGATCAGGCTATAGAGGCTTTGAAGTTAATAATACCATTTAAAACTTACCAAAAAGGGAATACGATTATTATTTACCAATAAAATTGCTGCCTTATGAGATTAAGATTGAATTCAACTTAAAAATGGGCGAAGTTCCGTTGGCGCGGAACCCCGCCAGGTTTAGAAAAATACAAACTGTACAATCTGAATGTAATTCATAACCCTTTCAATTTGAAAATATGAAAAATAATGAAACACCTGATGTTTCACACAAAGATCTTTTTATACAAAAGCTTGCCCGAATTATGAAAATCACTACTGCGTTACTGCTACTTGTATGTATGCAAGTTTCAGCAATTGGCTTTTCTCAAAGCCGTATTACAATAAAGATGGCTTCGCTAGATTTAAAAAAAGCATTATTTGAAGTGGAGAAAAAAACCGATTATCGGTTCTTATTTGCTGAAGAAGTAGTAAAAGGCAAACCAAAAGTTACTATTAACATGGTAGATGCTACTTTAGATGAAATCATGGGTAAGCTATTGGTAAATACAGGTATCAACTACAAAATACTGGGAACAAACTTAGTGGTTCTAAAGGAAACCAATAGTGCTACCAAAGATCTTGCGGAGATTGTTGTAAAAGGAAGAATAACTTCTGCTTCTGGAGAGTCTTTATCTGGTGTGTCCATACAAGTAAAAGGCACCCAAGTTGGTACAACTTCAGATAATACTGGTGCATTTGCGATAACTGTTGCAGATGAAAACGCAAAATTATTGATCTCTTATATTGGATACGAACCACAAGAAATTTCAGTTGCCGGTAAACGAGATTTGAGTATCATATTAACCACGGCTGTTAATAATTTAGAACAAGTTGTTGTAACTGGTTATGGTACACAACGTAAAAGAGATCTTACTGGCTCTGTTACAACTATTAAAGGGGAAGAATTGGCAAAAATGCCCAATACCAATCCTATTAGTTCATTACAGGGAAGAGTTGCAGGTTTAACAGTTGCTAATTCTGGAGTAGCAGGTGCTAGCCCAGTAGTTAGAATAAGAGGTGTCAATAGTACCAATAGTGCGAGCCCTGTTTATGTAGTAGATGGAATTTTGCAAGACAATATCGATTTCTTAAATCCAGCGGATATTGAAACAATCGATATTTTAAGAGATCCTTCATCAATAGCTATTTATGGTTTAAGGGGTGCGAATGGTGTAATTGCTATTACATCAAAAAAAGCTGCAAGAGGTCAAACAAGAATTAATTTTCAAAGCACTGTTGGATTTCAAAAAGTGACAGATAAAATTAAAGTAACAGATGCTGCTGGGTTTAAAAAACTGTATGATGCACAATTAGCCAATATCAATGCTGCTCCATTTGATTACAGTAATTATACTGCTAATACAAACTGGCAAAATGAAATTTTGCAAAATGCATTGCTTACAACAAATAACTTGAGTGTTTCTAATAATTCTGAAAAAAGCAGTACTTATTTAAACATTGGTTATAATAAACAAGATGGGGTAGTTAAGTATAATAGCTATGAAAAATTCATGATTCGTTTGAATCAAGAAATTCGTTTCAATAGTAATATTAAAGTTGGTGGAGAAATCAATGCTTCACATTGGATACAAAATCCTGCAGGGGTTAGTTTAACGAATGCATTATGGGCAGCTCCAATTGTGCCAATTCAACAGAATGCAACAACCTACTACAGTATGCCTTCTTTCCAACGGGCACAGGTAGGTAATCCAATTGCAGCACTGAATAGAAATAATGGAACTAATATCAATAAAGGTTTCCGCTTTATTGGATCATTATACGCTGAAGTTAAATTCTTAAATGATTTTACTTTTAAGTCATCAGTATTTGCAGATTTAGGATTTAATAATTCTAGGTCTTATACTCCACTTCCGTTCACTTTTATTAACCAGGGTGAAGGAACAGCGCCAACTACAAGCTTTTTCGACAACACAGTAAGAACAGGGGTTAGTCAAGAAATGGCTGAGTTTAAGCGTTATCAACAAGATCATACACTTACTTATGACAAAAAATTAGGGGATGGTCATAAATTAACTGCATTGGTTGGTTTTACCTCTATTTACAGTGTTAGTACTAATATAAATGGTAATAGAAGAGATACTTCTGTAAACGTACCTAATAACCCAGATTTCTGGTACATCAGTACTATTAATGCAAACAATCCAGGATTGTATGGTGGTGGTGGTGGAGAGAGTGCCATCATGGGTATGTTTGGTAGATTAAGTTATGCTTATCAAAATAAATATTTGGTAAACGCTACATTAAGAAGAGATGGTAGTTCAAAGTTTGCACCACAGAATCGTTGGGGTACTTTTGGATCAGTCGGTTTAGGTTGGATTGCATCTGAAGAATCATTTGTAAGAAAGTTCAACTTTATTAATTTCTTAAAATTAAGGGCTGCTTGGGGTGAAACAGGAAATGCTAATGGATTTGCAGATAACTTATTTAGACCTGGTATTTCAAATGCATCAACGGCTATTTTTGGTAATAATGTCTACACGGCTATTCAGGCAGCTTATATACCTGACCCCAACTTGCGTTGGGAAGTAGTAAGAGGTCTTGACATAGGTTTCGATTTGAAAACTTTACGCAATCGATTGAATGTAGAGTTTACTTATTATAATAGAACCACATCCGATATTTTAACAGCGGTTACATTGCCTAATGAAACCAGAAGTTATTTTACCAATTTGGGTAAAATAACCAACCAAGGGATAGAATTGAGCTTAAACTGGACAGATAAAATTGGTAAGGATATCACTTACTCTATTGCCCCCAATTTTAGTTACAATAAGAATACGGTTAACTCTATTGGAGACAAAATCAATTTCCAACTTTTTGGAAATGGTGGTGCTAACTTAACTGAAACTGGCCAGTCAATTGGTTACTTCTTTGGGTACAGACAAATAGGTATTTATCAATCAACTGCTGAACTGGGAAAAATGGCGCGTTTTAATAACTCTTTGCCAGGAGATATTGCTTATGCAGACATCAATGGAGACGGTTTATTAACGCCAGCTGATAGAACCTATTTAGGAACCCCATTCCCTCCATATAGTTACGGATTAAATATTAATGTAGCGTATAAAGGATTTGATTTTACCATTGAAGGACAAGGAGTAGCAGGCAATAAGATTTATACGCAAAGAAGAATTGCCAATTTTGCAACATTGAATTATGAAGCCAATAGATTGAATGCATGGACTGGCGGTGGTACAACAAATGTTGAACCCATTCTTGATAATACAAGAGGTAATAATTTCTTGTTCAGTAGCTATTATTTAGAGCCAGGCGATTATTTCAGATTAAGAACATTGCAAATTGGATATACTTTTTCTGAAGGATTATTAAGACGTGTGGGTATTTCTAAAGCTCGTGTTTTTGTAAATGGACAAAATATTAAGAGCTGGAGTCAAGTTACTGGGTATTCTCCTGAAGCCCAGATTGGCAGCATCTTAGGTGGGGGAGCCGACAATGGAACTTTCCCTGTACCTGCAGTTTATTCTATGGGTATTAATGTTACATTTTAATTGAACTAATAAAAATATTCAAAAATGAATAATTTAATTAATAAAAAAAGCTTTGGTAAATGGATGCTACTGCTTTTAACCGTATCAGTTTTTACAGCATGTAAAAAGAATTTTTTAGATACTGCAAGACAAGGGGGATATGATGAAGAAAACTATCCTTACCCTGGTGGCTCTGGTCCATATGACCAATATATTTTTGGTGCATACAATAGTTTAAGAGACTATAGCGTCCATGTAGATGGTTTTATTAATGCTACTAGTATTAGAAGTGATGATGCAGATAAAGGCAGTACCCCAAATGATGGAGGCGCAGATGTAATTAGTATGGATAATTTCCCTGTACTTCCAAATAGTGGTAGAGCCAATGCACTTTGGACAGGATATTATGGATTAATTAATAGGTGTAATAATACTTTATTTCAAATAGGATCAAACAAACAGATAGTTGCAACTGATGCTGTTAAGTTACAATCACAAGCAGAAGTAAGATTTATTCGTGGCTACTCTTATTTCATGTTGACTAGATTGTTTGGTAAAGTTCCAATCATCGATACTTTATTTTCAGATCCTGCAGCACAAAATAATGTTCCTCAAAGCTCTGTTGACCAAGTTTATGCATTTATAGAGCGTGACCTCAATTTTGCAGCCGCGTATTTGCCCGCATTTTGGGATGCCGTTAAATTCCCTGGAAGAATAACTAGTGGTGCTGCAAACGGATTGTTGACTAAAGTATACTTGACACAACAGAAATGGGCACAAGCTATGAATACTGCAAACATGGTTATGAATTCTGGTCAGTATAATTTAAGTACACCTTATAACACAATTTTTGGTGAAGAAGGTGAAAATAGCAAAGAGTCTATTTTTGAAGTGCAAGCAAGAGCAGACGCTATCAATCCAACTTCTCAGGGGATACAGTATACCAACTTGCAAGGAGTTAGAGGTGCAGGTCCTTGGGATTTAGGTTGGGGTTGGAATTCGCCAAGTGCAAACCTTGCAGCAGCATATGAGCCCAATGATCCAAGAAGAGCAAGAACTATATTATTTACAAGTACTCCCACAACACCAGGTGTAACTATTTACGGAGAAGTTACTCCTATTGGGTTGCCTAATCCTCGCTACAATCATAAAGTACATACAAACCCAGCAACAAGAGCTGCAGTAGGTAATCGATTTGGATGGTGGAATAATGTGCGTATTCTTCGTTATGCAGATGTAGTATTGATGTATGCAGAAGCCGCCAATGAATTAGGAGGAGCAAATAATATTACCGCTGCTAAAGCGGCACTTAATAGTGTTCGTTTTAGAGCAAGAGCTGGAAACAATGCTATTCTTCCTGATGTAACTACCAACGATCAAGCGTTATTAAGAGATGCAATTAGACATGAAAGAAGAATTGAGTTGGCTATGGAACACGATCGTTTCTTTGATATTGTTAGATGGGGTATTGCTCAAAATGTAATGAATGCTGCTGGTAAATCTAATTTTAATGCTGCTCGAGATGTATTGTTACCAATACCACAAGCGCAGATTGATTTAACTGGAGGGGTATTAAAACAAAATCCAGGATATTAATTGACTTTTAAACTTTATTATATGCAAATGATGAATAATCATATTAAGTTTTCCCTCATCACTGCTTTTGCTATCAGTAGTTTGATGATTTCTTGTAAAAAAGATGGGAATCCCAATAATCTTCCATCTGTTTCCACTGCAGACTATGTTGGAAAAATTGATGGCTTTAATTCTTCTGATGAAGTGTTCCCTGAAAGCTTGGTTGCCTACTGGCCTTTTGATAATTCAAAGAATGAGGTCAAGTCTAATACAGCACCTGGTACTTCATTGAACGATAGTTATATTGCAACAGGTGTTAAAGGGCAGGCATTAAGATTAAATGCAGGCTTCTTATATTATCCTACTCAGTTTAATGCATTTAAAACAGATGCGTTTAAAAGTTTTGCCATTAGTACATGGATTCAGATTTCCAATAATGGGTCTAAGCGGACGATGCTTTTTCAGTTAACTAGACCAGGTGTATTTAATGGTAGTTTAAACTTTGCTTTAAACACTCAATCCTTTCCAGCTTCAAATGTAACTGATCTTAAAGTGCAACCTACTTTTATTACGATTGGAGGAGGAACGCAAGACAATATAAATACACTAAGAGACGCTCCTGGGGCTCCTAATTATATGCCATATATCACACCCCCAATTGGCCCAGATAAATGGGTTCATTTAGCCTTGAATTATAATGCGAGCAATGGGTTCTTTGATATTTGGATTAATGGTACAAGAGCAGGCGCTTTCCCAAGTAGAGGAACTGGAAATAATAATTTTAAAGCCTATGAGCCCAGTGAAGTAATAATTGGTGGCAATTATAATGTTATCCCAGGTAAATCAGTAAGCTCCGATGTGAGTTTTGCTGCAATGACTGGAGTGATAGATGAAATGCGGATTTATAATATTGCACTACCCGATGCACATATACGCGCATTATATAATTTGGGTAAGGCAGGCAAATAAACAATAGTTTTTTAGGGTTGAATACTGGGTTTATTATTGACTAATACCCGCCCAAGGGCGGGTATTTTAAATTGATTAAATTTTAACATGAAAAAATATTTACTGCTGATTGCTTGCCTTTTGGGAACTACTTTATTCGCACAAAAAAAACGAATAAGTGTAGATCCGATTTCGCCTAGTGATACCGCTTTGTTTAGAAAAGTACAAGCTGCCACTTTTCAATATTTTTGGTCTGGGGCAGAACCTACTAGTGGATTAGCTAGGGAAAGGGTTCATATGGACAATATTTATCCGCAAAACGACCAAGATGTAGTAACAAGCGGTGGAGGTGGTTTTGGTGTAATGGCCATTCTTGTAGGAATAGAAAGAAAATTTATAACAAAGGCAGAGGGAATAAAACGGTTAGAAACCATTTTACATTTTTTAGAAACAGCAGATCGTTTTCATGGAGCATGGCCACATTGGTGGAATGGTAAAACAGGAAAAGTAAAACCATTTAGTAGATATGACGATGGAGGTGATTTAGTAGAGAGCTCGTTTATGTTACAAGGTTTATTATGTGTTAGGCAATATTTTAAAAATGGGAATAAACAAGAAAAAGCATTAGCAGAAAGAGCAGATAAACTTTGGAAAGAAGTTGATTTTAATTTCTATCGCAATAACCAGAATGTATTGTATTGGCATTGGAGTCCTAACCATGAATGGAAAATGAATTTTCCAGTAAGAGGATATAATGAATGTTTAATCATGTATGTTTTGGCTGCATCTTCACCCACCCATGCAGTGCCTGCTGAAGTTTACCATGAAGGTTGGGCAATGAATGGCAAGATTAAGGAAACTAAAAGATCCTATAATTTACCACTTGACTTAAAGCACCAAGGTAATCCACCCAATGGTGGTCCTTTGTTTTGGGCGCATTATTCTTATTTAGGTCTTGACCCAAGAGGATTAAAAGATCAATATGCCGATTATTGGAATGAAACAGTAAATCAAGCTAAAATCAATTATGAGTGGTGTGTACAAAATAGTGAAGGGTATAAAGGCTACGGCCCCAATAACTGGGGATTAACTGCCAGTTATTCTATAAAGGGGTATGCTGGTCATGCCCCAAGTAAAGAGAGAGATAAAGGGGTTATTTCTCCTACAGCGGCACTTTCTTCCTTTCCATATACGCCAAAAGAGTCTATGCAAGCCATGAAATTTTGGTATAATGAATTGGGTAATAAAGTTTGGGGGAATTATGGTTTTTATGATGCATTTAGCATTCATCACAATTGGTTTGAGCCTAGGTATCTTGCAATTGACCAAGGTCCAATAGTGGTAATGATGGAAAATTATCGAACCGGCTTATTGTGGAAATTATTCATGAGTAGCCCTGAAATACAACAAGGATTATCTAAGTTGGGATTTACAAGCCCTTATATAAAAAAGTAAGTATGAAAAAGTATTTGATTTGGGTTGCTACAGTTTTATTTGTCACTAATGGTAGTGCACAAACAACCATCAAAGCCATGTCATTTAATATTCGTTTAGATGCTGCATCTGACGGAGAAAACAGATGGGATTTGAGAAAAAATAGGGTAGCGGGCCTTATGCAGTATTATGAACCAGATTTTATTGGTGCGCAAGAAGTATTACATCATCAGTTAACTTATATAGACAGTATGCTGGTTCAATACAGCTTTATTGGCGTAGGTAGAGATGATGGTAAAACACTTGGAGAATATTCTTGTATTTTTTACAATCAAGAAAAATATATCCCAATAAAGCAATCTACATTTTGGTTAGCACCTAAATCAGACTCTGTTTGTATGGGTTGGGATGCTGTATGCAATCGCGTTTGTACATATGGGTTATTTAAAAACAAAAAAACCAATCAAGTTGTATGGGTTTTCAATACCCATTTTGATCATGTAGGCAAAACAGCTAGAATTGAGTCAGCAAAATTGATATTGCAAAAAATAAAAGAACTGAATGTTAAAAATGACCCAGTGATTTTATTGGGAGATTTTAATTTGAGACCAACCGAGGAGCCTATCCAAAATATTGCGAGTGAAATGAATAATGCAAGGGATATTAGTAAAATGGTTTATGGCAATATAGATACTTGGAATGCTTTTAAGTTTAAGGAAAAGCCGAACGGCGGAATTGATTATATATTTGTGAATAAGCACCAGAAATTAGTGGTTGAGAAATTTGCAACTATTACAGATTCATATGATTTAAAATATCCAAGCGATCATTTCCCAGTAATGGCTACCATCACTTTGTTAAAATAATAGTAAATGAAATTTATAATTAAGTGTGTTTGTACCTTTTTTGTTTTTTTACAATTTGGCTTTGCTAATTTTGTTAAAGCACAACCTTTTATTAAAGAGATAAAAGCTTTTCAATCAGCCGACAGTACGTTAATGCCTCCCCAAAATGCAATTTTATTTGCAGGCAGTTCTTCTTTCCGACTTTGGAAAAATATTCAAGAAGATTTTCAAGGGTATACTATAGTCAATAGGGGCTTTGGTGGTTCTGCCTTGCCTGATGTTATTCGTTATAGGGAGGAAATTTTATTTCCATATCATCCAAAGCAAGTAGTGATTTATTGCGGTGAAAATGATTTTGCCATTGACCCAAAATTGCCAAGTGATTCAGTAGTGGAAAGGTTTAAAACCCTTTTTAAAATGATTAGAGAACGTTTTAAAAAAACTAATATTACTTATGTGAGCATGAAGCCAAGCCCTTCAAGATGGAAAATGAAAGACCAAATGATGGCAGCTAATGAAGGGATTAAAACATACTTAAAGTCTCAACGAAGAACAAATTATGTAGATGTTTGGACACAGATGTTGGCAGAAAATGGGGAACCAATGAAAGACTTATTTTTATCTGATAATTTGCATATGAATGCAAAAGGCTATGCTATTTGGAAAGAGGCAATTACGCACTTTTTAATCAAATAGGAGCATTGCATAACTGTTTTTGTTTAACTTTATGCAATATTTTTACTTCTAAAGTGTAGCATGAACATTGAAGTCGACACGTTACTAGCTTATGGTGCCACGTCCAAAAAATGGATAAAGGGAGAACAGATTTTTACGCAAGGAAATGAAGCTAGGTATTATCATCAGATTGCGGAAGGATCTGTGAAAATGATAACTTCTGCTAATTTATCTAAAGAGTTTATCCAGGGCCTTTTTTTTAAGGGTAATAGTTTTGGGGAGCCTGCATTAATGATTGGGAAACCTTATCCAGCAAGTGCATATGCAGAAACCGACTCACTCATTTATCGGTTATCGAAAGAGAAATTTTTAATACTTCTGGAGGATCACCCATCTTACTATAAAAATTTATTTTTAATTTTCGCCGAGCGGCTTTACTGTAAGACCCTTACAGCAAATATTTTAATGAATAATTCTCCTGAAGAAAAAATTATTGGGTTATTGGAGAAACTAAAAATAGAGAAGAAGCTGAACGAACAAGGATTGGTTCCATATACACGACAGCAAATCGCTGATTTTACAGGATTAAGAGTAGAAACTGTGATAAGAACGCTTGCTAAACTGGTAGAAAAGAGGCAAGTAGTAATTATTAACCATAAAGTATTTTATTTATGAAGATTAATCAGTTATTAAAGGTTGGATTGTACAATTTGGTAATAGTGGCCATTTTAGGGGTTTTAATGCGTTACAAAATTGGGTTCGAACTCCCCATTGTTAACCAAAAAAACCTTCAATTGGCCCATTCTGGCTTTGCGTTTTCAGGCTTTATATCAATTGTGATTATGAGTCTGATGGTAAAAACGAACCTAAAATGGTTATCAGCTTCGCAAGTTAAGTTTTTAGAAAGCCAAATTTCCCTGAGCTTGTTTTCAGCATATATTGCTTGTATCGCGTTGATATTTTGGGGCTATGGAGTTTATTCTGTTGTTTTTCAGGTAGCGGGTTTACTTTTTAATATGCTTTATATTATAGCCTTCATAAAGACGCTGCATCAACATCCGAATAAGGATACTGCAAACTGGTACAAAGCTGCTGGTATATTCTTTTTCATTTCTGTATTTGCAAGCTTTTGGTTGATTTATATGCTGTTTTCTGGGAATAAAACCCAGCATTCTTATCTAGGAGCAACTTATTGGTTTTTACATTTTCAGTACAACGGTTGGTTCTTTTTTGCTTGTATTGGTATGTTTTTTCAGTGGTTAGATCAAATGAATATTGATACGAAGCTTAATAGAACTACTTTTTTATATTTCGCCATTAGTTGTATTCCTGCGTATGGCTTGTCTGCACTATGGTTGAATTTACCCGTTTGGATGTATTTATTAGTCGTTATTTCGGCTATTCTACAATGTATAGGTGTTATAAAATTCTTCTCCATAGTATTCAACAAAAGAGTGGTTAATGCTATTCATCAGAACCCGGTTGTTAAGCTATTATTTATTTTTTCTTTTGGCGCCTTGCTAGTAAAAATATTACTACAAATGGGTTCTACGATCCCGTTCTTAAGCAAATTAGCATTTGGTTTTAGGCCAATTGTAATTGCCTATTTACACCTAGTGCTCTTGGCTTTTACCGCATTATTTCTAATTGCCTATACACATCTGACTGCTGGGCTTAATTTTAGTAAGGCTGCTATTTTAGCGACTAAAGTATTTGCTATTTTTGTAATTTTAAATGAAATGGTATTAGGTGTTCAGGGAATAGCTTCTCTTAGTTATCAGGTAATCCCTTTTGTAAACGAAGCATTGCTAATAATAGCTGGAGGTATGCTTATTGCTTCAGTAGTTATGATGCCTAGTTCTCAAAAAATAGGATAAAAATTATCTTAAAATGTGATTGAAATCATATAACTATTTAATGCTATTTTAGAACTTCGCTTAAACAATAAACATATTTTATGAAAAAAAATGCAATCCTTTTATCTGGACTAGTTCTACTTTTTGCTACCGGATGCTCAAACGGAAATACAACTGAAACGGAAAATGCAAGCCCTGCAACCGTTACTGAAACTGGCGCAGGTCAATCTGCGGTACAGGATGAAACATCTAATCCTAATATTGTTCAAGTTGCTGTTGGCAGCAAGGACCATAGCACGTTAGTTGCAGCAGTTAAAGCCGCAGAATTGGTGGATGCATTGAGTAATGCCGGTCCATTTACTGTATTTGCTCCAACAAATGCTGCTTTTGAAAAATTACCAGCTGGAACAGTAGATGATTTATTAAAGCCTGAAAAAAAGGCAGATTTAAAAAATATATTAGAATACCATACTTATGTAGGTGTTTTAAAAGCTGAATACATGCAAGATGGTCAAGAATTTGAACAAGTAAACGGCGGTAAAGTAAAAATTACCAAGAAAGATGATAAGGTTTTTGTAAATGGTTCTGAAGTGGTAGCCTCAATAGTTACTTCTAATGGAATCATCCATGTAATTAATGATGTTCTATTGCCTAAATAGATTAACTGAACATTTTTATTTGCATTACAGTAGCAATGCTTGTTGCCCTTTGCTTTGCAAGTTCACTAGTATTTCCTTCAAATAATTCATCTACTGTTTCTGTAAATAAATGAATCCATCTTTGAAAATGCTCCATCTTCATGGGGCATTTTTGATGTATATCCCTATGCTTGGCCATGGGATTTCCTTCATACTTTCCTGCGTAGAATAAGATATTATCCCAAAAGTCATACATGACAGGTAAGTGTTTTTCCCAATCAACAGCTACTATTTCAGAAAAGAAAAATGAAATCAGTTCATCTTCTCTGACTTTATTATAAAAGCTATTGACCAATAATTCCACATCGGCTCTGTTGCTTATATCTTTTTTCATTGGATGATTTTAACAAATAAAAATGTTTATTATAAATCCTTTTTCTTGAATTTCTTTAAAGAGACTAGAAAAGGGATAGTTGACCATAATATTAAGAGGGTAAACGAAATACTCATGCCAACGGTATTGCCAAAAAAGTTTCTAAAGATGGCGCCAGTATATCCCATGATTGCTGTAGAATCTAGTTGCAGCAATAATAAGATTCTAGATAGGTCTAGAGGGCTTAATGCAGTCATTAATACCATTGGTTTCTCAATAGGGTAGTCGGCAAATTGGAACATTAAAAACAACAAAAGGCCATCAAACAACAACGCAAAATATATCCAGATTAATATAGTTAATCCAATTCCTTTTGCCTTATCTCGGTAAATAATGGTACTCAATAATGCCAATGAAACGAAAATAACCGTAATTAAAATTCCAACAACAAGCATTAGTAAACTGATGGTGAATTCTGCGAATAATAATAATGGAATTCCTGCACCAATTATAAATGCTGTTACTAAGCTTCCACATAACCCCCAATAGAGGCTTAACCATATCTTACTTCTTTTTATTGGATGACTAACCAATAGTTCAATGAACTCACTACTATTGTAAATATAAATGGCTGAAAAAAGAACAGAAACTAGCGGAACGGTTAGTAAAATCAGATTCAATAAGGTGAGCATTCCTTTAGCACTATTGTCTTCTAGGGTAAATGCTGACCAGGCAACGAGTGACATCATTACCATATAAGCAATTACAAACTTGTTTTTTAAAATATCAAGCATTACATATTTAAAAATTCTACCCATCTATTTATTTTTTAAAATTTGTAAAATAGCACTTGAAATTTTCGCTGTTTGAGTTGATTCTTTAAGTGCTGTTACTGCTCGATGAAAAATAATATTCCCCTCTTGCATAAAAATGATTTCACTAACCATATCATCTAATTCACTTAATAAATGAGATGTTATAATGATTAGTTTTCCATTTCCTTTTTCTTTAATGATTTTTTGTTTCAAAATTTCTGCTGCAATTGGATCCAAGCCAGCCGTTGGCTCATCTAGAATAAGTATACTAGGATTGAATAAGAAGGAAAGTACTGCGCTTACTTTTTGCATTGTTCCACCACTGAGGGTACTCATTTTCTTGTCTAATAACTTGTCAAGCTCGTAAGCTTTATATAATTCTTCGTCTAATGGTTTTTTTTCGTTTCGAATACCTTTCACCATATCAATAATTTGACCGATGGTCATATTTTGAGGGTATCTTCCAATTTGTGGCATGTAGCCTATATGCTGTTTGTATAATTCGCTCTTAGTAATAGACTCATTATTTACTAAAATACTGCCACTGTCAGCCATTACCATACCTAAAATGATTTTCATTAAAGTGGTTTTGCCGCAGCCGTTAGGACCTATCAATGCAATGCACTCACCTTTTTTAAGTGTAAGATCAATCCCATTTAGCACAACAAGTTTTCCGAATTTCTTTTTTATATTTTCTACAGTAATCATAATCTTAAAGCACTCATAAGTGGTTTATTGTCAATAAAATTTTCAGGTGTTAAACTTGGAATCTTTTTTTCTGATTGATCTAAAAGCGACACAAAAAAGCTTCTGAACAAAATCATAGCAGTGGGGTTGCTCTCCACAATAACAGAGTACAGACTTAGTGGTCTATATGGAACATCTCCAATTTTGTCTTTATTTAAATCGTAGCCACTGTATTTATCCCAATAGTTTTGTGAAAAAATATTTAATAGCAAAGTGCCATTGGTACTAACATCAAAAGTGTTTTTAATAAAATTATTTTTTTGGATAATATTGTCCATGCAATTCGCTTGTATTTTCAATCCCCATCCATTATTACTAAAAACATTATTTTCTACAATCGTTCTATTGCTGCCATCCATGAAAATGGCGGCCGTATTTTTGTTAAAATGATTTCCCGATAAATGACAGTCAGATATTTCTTTGAATAATAATCCGTATGCTGCGTCTCCCCAATTTTCATTGAAAGTATTGTTCATCATGGTAATTTTTTTAGAGAACATAACGGCCACTCCAGCGCCATTTCTACTAAAAATATTGGTGAAGTATGAATCATTATTTGAATTCATAAAATGTAATCCATAACGAATATTATCAGTAACAATATTTCTCCATATCACTGAATTATTTACAAATTCAAAATAGACCCCATCTCTACAACCATTGATATTGTTACCTATAATTTGTAGGCTATCACTTTTCCAACAATGCACTCCATTCCCAATTGTTTGTTCTTCTTTGCCAAATGCAATGATGGAGTTGTTTTTAATGAGGCAATTGGTACTGAATTGAATGTATATGCCAAAAAAATTGTCGAATAATTCATTATCGATAATGGTAACTTTCGTTGCTTCGTATACTTTTATCCCTCCTGGGTCGTCTAAGCTTGCATAACCAGAGTGCTGAACCCTCAATCCTTTTATTGTAACATAGCTCGATTTGATTGATAATACTTCATATTTTTTGTCGCCATCTAATATTGGTCGATCAATACCTATGATCGTTATGGCTTTTTGAACAATTATATTTCCTTCCTTATATAGACCTTTATGGATATAAACAGTGTCACCTTCATTGGTTACTGCCAAAGCAGATTTAATGGTTTTATATGGATGCTGCGCACCAACGTGGAATACTTTTCCTGAAGCTGATAATCCTTTAAATAGGAGTAGAACAATAAAAAAACACTTCATTTTATTGAATTATATTCTCCCAGGAAATAATTGAAACAACAGCAGACTTTGCCAAATTCTCAGCTGCTTCTTTTTGCGCAAATGCGGCTGTATTGCTACCCATAGGACTTTTAATGGTTTCATGCTTTACATACCATGCTTTGGTGGCATCAATCAAATGATTATCGGCATTGTAGTCATTTACAAAATATTGTTTTAGGACAATTTTCTGATTGGATTTATTAAATGAAATCATGCAGTTTAAATCATCAAATTTGTAAATTCTTCCTTTATCGCTGATTGCTTCTGCACCAAATCTTGCATCTGCAACAGTCATCTTGCAAAACTCGCATTGGTCTTTATTTAAAACCAATTTTTCAGGTTGTGTATTTCCACATGCACTAAATAAAAACAGCAATAAAACGGTGGTAACTACTTTGGGTTTTATTATTTTTTTTAACCACCCTGCCTCGATTGCTACAGCAAGTAAACATAAAAGTCCAGCACCAATAAATAGCCATCCGCCCATATCTGGTATAGAATAAGCTCCAAAGTTGAGTAATTGTTTAAATCCAATGAGTGGTGGTTGGTAAGCCATGCCTGGAACAATAATGGCAGCATTCGGGTCTAAGTTATGGCCATAGTTATATTCCCATCTCCAAAAATCAACCATTGCAACAATGCCAAATACTACAAAAGCAATAAAAGTGGTGTAAAGCATTTTTCTACCACCCTTAATTCCTGTGATGAACATTAAAATAGCATAGAAGCCAATAATATAGGGAAGAAGGGTGAATTCAATAAAGTTTTCTTCATGTAAAGTTTGCATCCCTATATAGTGATTCAAACCATTAATTATAGCAACATCACCTCCTAATTTGTAAGAAAATATTTTTAAGCCTAATCCCTCTGGATATTGCGGCGCATCTAGTTCAATTCTCCATATTGGTAACACAATTGATACAGCTAAAAAAATACCACTAATGATTAGTAACCATTTTGATAATTTTGATATTTCTATTTTCATCTTTCTATTTTTAAAATAAAAAAGGAGCAGTTATGATTTACTGCTCCTTTTTGTATAAACTATTTACTTAGTTTCTGGAACAGGTTTTCCTAAACTAAAGCTAAGCGGCACATTGCTTCCAGCAGGAGAAACTCTGATATATCCTTGCATTTCTTGGTGTAATGCACTACAGAAGTCTGTACAATACATTGGGAACATACCAGGTTTTTTAGGTAACCACTTTAAAGTAGTCGTTTCACCTGGCATAATCAATAATTCTGCATTGTCAGCTCCTTTGATAGCAAAACCATGCGGAACATCCCAATCTTGTTCTAAGTTAGTTACGTGGAAATACACTTCATCTCCAACTTTGATTCCTTCAATATTATCAGGCGCAAAGTGTGAACGGATAGAGGTCATATAAACATGCACTTTATTTCCTTCTCTGGTTACTTTAGCGTTTGCTTCACCTTGTGTTACATAAGGGTGCTTGTTATCAGACAATTTATATAATTTCAATTGTCCATTATTTCTAATGATATCCGCTGGTGCAGACTGAGCATAGTGTGGTTCACCAATAGTAGGGTAGTCTAGAATCAGCTGCATTTTATCTCCACTAATATCATATAGTTGAGCACTTTGTGCTAATTCAGGACCAGTTGGTAAATAACGATCTTTAGTGATCTTATTGTACGCAACAAGGTATTTACCATTTGGCTTTTTAGTGTTACCACCAGGGATGCTTAAGTGACCAACAGAATAATAAGTTGGAACACGGTCAAGCACTTTTAAATCTTTAATATTCCATTTAACAACTTCAGAAGATACAAAGAAAGAAGTGTAGGCATTTCCTCTACCATCAAATTCGGTATGCAAAGGTCCTAAACCTGGTTTTTTTACTTCACCGAATAATGCAGACTCGTATTTAATTACAGGAATACCTTCGTAATCTCCATCATAAGATTTAGCAGCGATAGATTGTTGAATTTTATCAAAGCTAAATACAGGGATTAAGGCAGCTAGTTTACCAGAACCAACAATGTATTCACCAGTTGGATCTACGTCACAACCATGTGGAGATTTAGGACAAGGAATAAAGTAAACGATGTCTTTAAATTCTTTTACATCTAATACCAATACTTCTTCTTCCATTTTAGAAGTTGCAGTGTGAGTAGCTTCATTCCAAGTGTTATGGGCATATTTAGTTTTTACTTTTTTGCCTTTACCTGCTTTGATGTATTCCTCTGCTTTTTTCCAGTTTACTGCCATTATAAAGTCTTTATCTTTTTGAGAAGCATTGACTTCTAATAAAGTACTTGCTTGTTCAGTATTGTAGCAGCTAAAGAAAAACCAACCATGTGATTTGCCTTTGCCGGCTCTAGCCAAGTCAAAGTTTACGCCAGGTGTTTTTAATTGGAATGCAACTTTCATTTCCCCTGTTTCTTTTGCAACGCTCACAAAAGAGATATGGCCTTTAAAGTTTTTCTTGTAAGAATTGATAGGAACATCACCGTTGTCTTCATCAGAAGGAACGCTAAAACGTGTTCCTGCTACAATGTATTCAGAGTTTTCAGTTCCAAAAGGAGAACTGTGGTTTCCAGCACTATTGGGAAGTTCTATTATCTCAGCAGTTTTGAAAGTTTTCAAATCAATTCTTGCTAAACGTGGCGTATTGTTACCATTTGCAAAAACCCATTTACCGTCGATTTCACCATTGGTCTGGCTCATTTCGGTGTGGTGTAAATCGTCCCAAGGAACAAAACCATGAGAAGTATTTAGCATTGGTTTTGTTTCTTCGCTATATCCCCATCCTTTTTCAGGATCAACAGAGAATACAGGAATTACCCTAAGCAAACGGCCACTAGGTAATCCGTATACACTCATTTGTCCGCTGAATCCACCAGATACGAAATTATAGAATTCATCGTATTTGCCAGGTGCAACATAAGCTTTTGCAGCAGCGTCTCCACTTACTGCACTACCTGTGCTTTTGGGTTTACACGAGAACAATGCAGCAGCAGATATCACTGCAGCAATCGAAGTTGATTGTATTAGTTTCATGTTGATTTAATTGGTTTATTATTTATTTAGCGCCATCATTTTTACGCATAAATTCAAGGATTTCTCTAGCCTCATTGTCTACCAAACCTTGATTAGGCATTCTAACCAAACACAATTCTAATTGTGCTTGTACTTTAGGATCTTTTTCAATCATTGGATCTGGGTTTGAAATAAAGTTCATAATCCAATAAGGAGTATTGCGGGTAGTTACACCTTTCCATCCTGGTCCTACTAATCGCTCTTCAGTAAGTTTATGACAAGAGGTACATTTTGTTGCTGAAATGGCTTCTCCTTTTGTTGCCATTGCATTATCTAAAGCGCCAAGTGTAACATTTGACTCATTGAATTTACCTTCACCTCTCTTAGGGTCATAATCAGAGGGAGTGGCAGTTGTAGTTGTTGCAGCTGCATCAGTCTCTGTTGCAGTTGCTTCGGCTTTAGGACCTCCACCACCGCAAGCAATTACAGCTAAGCAGAATGAAGTCATTAATAAGAATACGATAGGTTTTTTATTCATAACATAAATATTTAGCACAAATTTAGGTAGACCAAATATCCTATTTTATGATTATGGTCATATTTCAAAACTATAATATAGCTTGCACTCAATATTTTTTTTTATGTCCGCAATTTTTATTATATTAAGTACTTCAGTTACTTGGTTAGATTCGCTTTTAAAAGCAGATCAGGAATTGTTTTTAAAAATCAATACTGTTTATATTCATCCATTACTTGATGCTGTTTATCCTTGGTTTAGAGAAGGAAATACTTGGATGCCTTTGTATTTATTTATCATTGTGTTGTCCTTGGTGAATTTTAAACATAAGGCTTTTGCTTTTATTTTATTTGCAGTAGTAACAGTTGTATTAACCGATCAAATAAGTAGCAGTATAATAAAGCCTTTTTTTGAAAGACCTAGACCTTGCAGAGATCCTATTTTGATGAATCAAATTCGACTATTACTAAACGGTTGTTCTGGAGGATATAGTTTTACTTCCTCACATGCTACTAATCATTTTGGTTTTGCTATTTATATATGTTTAACGATGGGAAATATCATTGGCAAGTGGAAATATGCTTTTTTAATTTGGGCAGCAACAATTGCCTATGGTCAAGTATATGTTGGGGTGCACTATCCATTAGATATTTTTTTTGGCGCAATTCTCGGGTCTTTAATTGGATTCGTAACGGCATATTTGAACAATAAAACTGCTGGAAAAATTACTTCAGATGACATTCAAAATAAACTAACACATGGTATCCAATAAATTCTTTTATGCTGTTATTGGAAGTTGTATTGTTATTTATATAATTGGAATATTTGCAATTCCTCTAATGGATATTGATGCTTCTCAATATGCTTCAATAAGTAGAGAAATGCTAGAGCGGGATAGTTTCTTGCAAATTTTTGACCAAGGGCAAAATTATTTAGATAAACCACCTTTACTATTTTGGTTGTCTGCATTCAGCATGCATATATTAGGCGTTTATGATTGGGCATATAGACTGCCTTCTTTATTTGTGCTGTTGGGGGGTATTTATGCCACTTATCAATTTGCGAAAATGTATTATGGAGATGCGATTGGTAAACTGAGCGCAATGGTATTGGCTTCTTCTCAAGCAGTATTTTTAATTAGCCACGACGTAAGAACAGATACCATGCTGATGGGTTGGGTAATGCTTTCTATTTGGCAACTAGCGGTTTGGTTTAAACACCAGCGCTGGGCAAATTTTGTTTTGGCATTTATTTTTATAGGTTGTGGATTGATGACCAAAGGGCCTATTGCATTGATGGTTCCGGGTCTAGCTTTTGCTAGTCATTTTTTAATACAAAGAAACTGGAAACAGTTTTTTAGGTGGGAGTATATAGTTGGAATCTTAATAATTGGAATCATCCTATTACCCATGTGTATGGGGCTTTATCAGCAGTACGATTTACAGCCAGGTAAATTAATAAATGGAAGACCGATTGAGTCTGGTCTTCGTTTTTATTTTTGGACACAAAGTTTCGGCAGGTATACAGGAGAAAATTTTTATCATGAAATGAGCCATTTTACATTCTTGTTAGAGAATATGTTTTGGAGTTTTCTGCCTTGGATTTTTTTCTTTTTGCCTGCACTATTTTTTGCAATCAAAGCACTAATAAAACAACAATTGCGCATAACGAATGAACAAGAATTTATTACTACAGGCGGTTTTATATTAACCTATTTAATACTAGCAAGAAGCCAGGCCCAATTGCCTCATTACATATTTGTAGTTTATCCTTTGGCTTCTGTTATCACTGCTAAATTTTTATATGACTTATTTTACTTGAAAAAGTGGGTGAAATGGGAAAAAGGACTTTACTATTTTCATTTATTTATTTGGGGCCTACTATGGATCGCTATTATTGCTATCACTAGTTTAGTATTTGAGGAAGTCTCCAAAATAGTTCCAGTAATGGCAATAGTTGGGCTGGGTATATTTATTTGGGTTGCTGCTAAAAAAACGGCTTTAATCCCAACGCAGTTGGTCATGGCTTTAATGACAAGTATTGGAGTAAATATTTTTTTGAGCACTACCTTTTATCCGAACTTACTCAAATTTCAAATGGGTAATGATGCTGCAAAAGCCATTAAAGAAAAGCGGCTAAATGTAAAAGAGATTAATTTATACGGGATCCACAATAGCAATGCACTTCATTTTTATTCAAAGCATATATTCCCCTATAAATCCAATAAATTATTGTTCAAACCCCAAGATAAAGTATTGACAAGTAAAGACAGTGTTGCCGTTTTCAAATACCTATTTCCTTCCGCTACTTTAGTTCATGAAGGAAATCAATTTGCTGTTTCATTATTAACCATTCAATTTTTAAACCCAGCAACTAGGGGAACGGAGACTCCCAAGTATGTCATTTTAGATTTAGATGGTAAGCCTTAGACTGCTTATTTTTGCTTATTTTTACCAAAATGATGGAATTTTTTCTGATACTCTTTTTAATAATTGTCAATGGGCTTTTTTCCATGGCTGAAATTGCCTTAGTGTCTGCTAGAAAAGCACGCCTTGAAGCGCAAGCAGCAAAAGGAGATGAAGATGCAGCAAAGGCACTCAAATTGGCCAATCATCCAGATACTTTTTTGTCTACTGTTCAAATTGGCATTACTTTAATAGGAATTTTAACCGGTATTTTTTCAGGTGATAAGTTCAAGGAACCTTTAGCGGCTTGGCTGTCGGGTTTTAGCGGCTTGGCTGAGTACAGTACAACTATCTCTACCACTATTATTGTAATTATTGTTACTTATTTATCATTGGTTTTAGGTGAATTAGTTCCTAAAAGGATTGGATTAAGTAATCCAGAAGGTATTGCAAAATCAGTAGCAGGCCCTATGCGTGTTGCTGGTTGGATTACGTTTCCGTTTATTTGGCTATTGTCTAAGTCTTCTCATTTAATAGTGAAAATGCTTCGAATTAAAGCCAATGACAATCAAGTTACCGAGGAAGAAATTAAGGCAATCATTAGTGAGGGTACTGAACAAGGCACTATTGAAGAAGCAGAGCAAGAAATCATAGAAAGGGTTTTTCATTTAAGCGATCGTAATATTACTTCTTTAATGACGCATAGAAGTGATATTGAATGGTTAGATGGCGAAAAGAAAGTAGGCGAAATAAGGGCTCAGTTGCAAGACATGATCCACTCTGTCTATCCGGTTTGCGAAGACGATATTGATCATATTAAAGGGGTGGTTTCAATAAAAGACTTATTTACCTCAGACGAGAATGCAACCATTTTCTCCATCATGCGTGCAGCCATGTATGTGCCAGAAAACAACTCTGCGTATCAGGTGTTGGAAAAATTTAAGCAGACCAAGATTCACCAATGTTTTATTGTGGATGAATATGGGAGTGTTCAAGGATTAATGACTTTAAACGATATTCTAGAAGCTATAGTAGGAGATATACCTCAAGAAGAAGACGAAGATTATGAAATTATTGAACGCGCTGATGGCTCTTATTTAATTGATGCACAGATTCCATTTTATGATTTTCTAAGCAAATTTGATAAAACAGAGTGGATGGAGAAATGGGAGCAAGACTTTAATACCCTTGCAGGTTTTATTATCCACCATTTAGAAAGAATTCCTAAAACTGGGGAGACTTTAGAATGGGAATCTTTTACCTTCGAAATTATTGACATGGATAACCATCGGATTGATAAGGTATTGGTTACTACCTCAGAAGCTTTGGCCAATGAGGATTAAAAACTAAAACTTGTTGACTTGTTAGGGTAATCTAATTTGTAGCTCTTTTGATTCCCTTTACTCTTTACATGAAACAAATTGATTTGACTGTTCTCAAAATCGTGTAATATGGCGCAGTTAATATCTACTGTATTCATTTCTTTTATATCGGTTACTTCAAAATAAGACCAGGTACTTTCTTTGATAATTTCATATCCAATATAATTGAGTTTCACTGCCTTCCCATTGATCTTTAATAGAAGTGTTTTACTGATGTACTGACTAATTTTTTGGTCAATAAGGGCTTTGTTTGTTGGCTTAATAATATCAATGGTGCCGGTACTTTGTTTCTGTAGGGTTTTCTCCAAATCATCTGTGAATATTCTAACACTTATTTCTGCTGTTGCGTCTTTTGGATTATGCTCAATTTCGATTACAGAAACAAAAAAAGGGTGCAAAATTGCTATACTTACACTTATTAACCATTGAGCGAATATTGTTGCCATTAAAACAATTTATTTACTGCAAATGTCGGTTTTAATTTAAATTGCTCCAATGAATGATTTTGGTCTCTTTTTTGAAATGGGTTACCAGCATATTGCTGACTTAAAAGGAATCGACCATATTTTATTTGTACTAGTATTATGTATACGCTACCAGTTTGCAGACTGGAAAAAGTTGCTTTGGTTAATTACCGCTTTTACCATTGGTCATTCTATAACCCTTGCATTAAGTGTTTTTAATATTTTGAATTATTCTACCAGTTGGATTGAGTTTTTGATTCCAGTAACAATTCTTATAACTGCAATTAGTAATGTGTTTGTTAAGAAGTTTGTATACAAAGCAAAATTCCCCTTAATCTATTTCTTTGCCCTCTTTTTTGGCCTTATTCATGGATTGGGGTTTAGCAATTACCTCAAAAGCTTATTGAGTAAAGGGGAAAATATTGTTCCAGAACTCTTGGCATTCAATTTAGGTTTAGAAGCGGGGCAACTCTTGATTGTATTATCTATTCTGTTTATTTCACTTATATTCGTAAACCTTTTTAAAGTTAATAGAAGAGAATACATTCTGTTTATTACAGGGGGTGTTTTTGCAATTGCACTTCAAATGGCTTTGGAAAGAATTCCATTTTAATAAATCAGCACTATTATGAAGAAAATTACGGTGTTATTTTTTGCTTCTGTACTCGCTTTAAGCAGTCAGGCGCAGAACATCATGAACAACCCCACTTCTAATCACGGTAACAAATTTGAGCAATTAGGTACTATTTTGCCTACGCCCAATGAATACCGTACTGCAAGTGGTGCTCCAGGTCCTAAGTATTGGCAGCAAAGAGCCGACTATGTTATCAAAGCAGAGTTAGACGAAGCCAATCTTAAATTAAAGGGAACAGAAACAGTCACTTATTTTAACAATTCCCCTGATGTGTTAACCTATTTATGGTTACAGTTAGACGAGAATGAGCACAGCAGTAAGAATAATGCGAACTATCAAGATGCATCTTCTATGCCACGCCAATTAACAACTGCTGCTTTAGACAATATGGCTGCAGCAAAAACAGACAATGGCAATGGTCATATCATTTCATCATTAACAGATGCTGCTGGTAAATCTTTAAAGTATACCATTAACAGAACAATGATGCGAATTGATTTGCCAAGTCCTTTAAAGCCTGGTCAAAAATTCGTGTTTAATGTAGCATGGAGTTATAAAGTAACCAATCGTATGACCGTTGGGGGAAGAGGTGGATATGAAACCTTAGAAGACGGGAATAATTTATTCACCATGGCACAGTGGTTCCCTCGTTTATGTGTGTATAGTGATTTTCAAGGATGGCAAAATCAGCAGTTTACAGGCAGAGGAGAATTTGCTTTAGCTTTTGGTAACTACGATGTAACACTAACCGTACCAGCTGACCATATCGTGTTAAGTACGGGCGTTTGTCAAAACTATGCTCAGGTATTGTCACCAGCTCAAATGGCTAGATGGAATCAAGCCCAAACTGCAAAAGAGCCTGTTGAAATTGCTACTCTAGCTGAAGCCAATAGCAAAGAGAACACAAAGAGCACGCAGAAAAAAACTTGGGTTTACAAAGCGGAGAATGTGCGTGATTTTGCATGGACAACCAGCCGCAGGTATATATGGGATGCAATGCCAGTATATGTTGAAGGAAAGAAGATTATGTGTATGAGTGGCTATCCTAAAGAAGCCTATGGTTTATATAGAAAATATTCTACTAAAGTAGTGGCACATACCATCAAATCTTATTCTAAGTTTTCTATTCCTTATCCTTATCCAGTGGCTCAAAGTATTGAGGCTTCTAATGGTATGGAGTATCCAATGATTTGTTTTAACAATGGTAGAACCAATAAAGATGGTTCTTACAGTGAGCAAACCAAAGTAGGTATGATTGGCGTAATTGTTCACGAAGTAGGGCATAATTTCTTCCCTATGATTGTGAACAGCGACGAGCGTCAATGGAGTTGGATGGACGAGGGTATCAATAGCTTTGTTCAATATTTAACAGAAGAGTTATTCGATAATAAATACCCTTCAAGAGGTGGCCCAGCTTGGGGAATTGCCGGATATATGCGTTTGCCAAAAGAGCAGTTAGAGCCTATTATGACCAATAGTGAAAACATTGTATTATTTGGGCCTAATGCTTATACAAAGCCTGCCACTGGTTTAAATATACTTCGTGAAACCATTATGGGCCGTGAATTATTTGATTACGCTTTTAAAGAGTATGCTAGAAGATGGGCGTTTAAACATCCTACACCAGCAGACCTGTTCAGAACTATGGAAGATGCAAGTGCAGAAGATTTGGATTGGTTTTGGAGAGGATGGTTCTATGGAATTGATCCAGTAGATATTGCTATTGATACGGTTAAGCATGCGGTGATGAATCCAGATGCAGTTCCAACTGCACCACAGGCATCTACTCAAACAATGTCTTTAGCTAGGCCTTTATTTAGCGGACCAGCAGCATTTGATGACATTTCTAAGCAAAGAAATAGAAACGATAAGAGCATTGTATTCCAAACAGATGTAGATACCAGTTTAAGAGATTTTTATTGGAGATATACCAGAGGAATTGAGCCTTATGATTCTACCGTTAAATTCTCTTTCCCTGCTCCAACAGCACCAATCGCTTTAACAGAAGAAGAGAAAAACAAATACAAAAATGTGAATTTGTATGAAGTTACTTTTTCTAATAAGGGTGGATTAGTAATGCCGATTATTGTAGAGTTCACTTTTGAAGACGGAACCTCTGAAACAGAAAGAATTCCTGCACAAATTTGGAGAAAGAATGAACAAAAAGTAACCAAACTCTTTATGACTACTAAAAAAGCAAAAGCCATTAAAATAGATCCAATGAGAGAAACAGCAGATATTAATGAAGGGAACAATAGCTGGCCTAAGAATGGTGTAGCACCTGAACCAAGCAAATTCAGCTTATTCAAGGGTGCTGCAGGTAGAGCTCGTGGTGTATCATTTGGCGTAAATCCTATGCAAAATGCTATGCAGAAAGCCAATAAGTAATTGATTAAATAGATAATTGAATGCCACCTGTTTAAATACGGGTGGCATTTTGTATTTTAGCCATCCTTATGTTTCTGACTAAACAAACCATTATGAAAAAAATTGTTTTTGTTCTCATTGTTTCTGTGATATCAGTGGTTGCACATGCCCAAAATATCATGAATAATCCAACCTCCAATCACGGCAACAAGTTTGAACAGTTAGGTACCATATTACCTACTCCAAACGAATACAGAACTGCGAGTGGAGCACCTGGTCCAAAATATTGGCAACAAAGAGCAGATTATATTATTAAGGCAGAATTGGATGAAGCCAAACTTCAATTAAAGGGAACAGAAACCATCACTTATTATAACAATGCTCCTGATATATTAACCTATATATGGTTGCAGTTAGACGAGAATCAACATAGTACGGTGAATAATGCCAATTATCAGGATGCATCAACCCTGGAAAATGCCATTGCAACCAATCAATTAGACAAATTAGCGGCTGCAAAATCAGACAATGGGTATGGGCATAAAATTGCTAAATTAACCGACGCTTTGGGTAAGCCATTGAAATATTTTATTAATAAAACAATGATGCGCGTTGACTTGCCAGCTCCTTTAAAGCCAGGTCAAAAATTCGTTTTCAATGTAGCTTGGAGTTATAAAATTGCTGATCGAATGACATTTGCTGGAAGAGGAGGTTTTGAGATGTTAGAAGACGGTAACCACTTGTTTACCATGGCACAGTGGTTTCCTCGTTTATGTGTGTACAGCGATTTCCAAGGATGGCAGAATCAACAGTTTTCTGGTAGAGGGGAATTCGCACTCACATTTGGTAACTATGATGTTACACTAACCGTTCCTTCTGATCATATTGTGTTGAGTACAGGCGTTTGTCAAAATTATAGTCAAGTATTAAGCCCAGCACAAATGACTCGCTGGAATCAAGCACAAACTGCAAAAGAGCCTATTGAAATTGCTACATTAGAAGAAGCCAATAAAAGAACGGATGGGAAAGCTACGTCAACTAAAACTTGGATGTATAAAGCAGAGAATGTTCGTGACTTCGCATGGACTTCTAGCCGAAGATATATCTGGGATGCAATGCCTGTTTATATTGAAGGCAAAAAAGTAATGTGCATGAGTGGCTATCCAAAAGAAGCGTATGGTTTGTATCGTAAATATTCTACTAAAGCAGTAGCACATACCATTAAAACCTATTCTAAATTCTCTATCCCGTATCCATATCCAGTTGCGCAAAGTATTGAAGCATCTAATGGGATGGAATATCCAATGATTTGTTTCAACAACGGAAGAACTAATAAAGATGGCTCTTATGCTGAAGCAACCAAGTATGGTATGATTGGTGTTATTATTCATGAAGTAGGGCATAATTTCTTCCCTATGATTGTTAATAGTGATGAGCGCCAGTGGAGTTGGATGGACGAGGGGTTGAATACATTTGTTCAATTCTTAACCGAAGAATTATGGGATAATAAGTATCCAACTAGAAGAGGTCCGGCTAGATTAATTACAGACTACATGCGCTTGCCTAAAGACCAGCTTGAGCCCATCATGACTAATAGTGATAATATTATTCAGTTTGGACCAAATGCATATGCAAAGCCAGCAACTGGATTAAATATTTTACGTGAAACAATTATGGGACGCGAATTATTTGATTATGCTTTTAAAGAATACGCAAGAAGATGGGCATTTAAACATCCAACTCCTGCAGATTTATTTAGAACAATGGAAGACGCTAGTGCCGAAGATTTAGATTGGTTTTGGAGGGGTTGGTTTTACAGTATAGAACCTTGTGATATTGCTATTGAAAACGTTAAGCATGCAGTGGTTAATAGTGCCCCTAATACAGATGCTCCAAGAGCTACCAACCCTATTATGCGAGGATTAGATAAGCCTTTATTTAGTGGTGCAGCAGCTTTTGATGATATTTCTAAACAAAGAAATAGAAATGATAAAAGTATTATTTTCCAAACAGATGCTGATACCAGTTTAAGAGATTTTTATTGGAGATATACAAGAGGGTTGGAAGCGTATGATTCTTCCTATAAATTTCAAGTACAAGCAAATTCTCCAGCATCACCATTATCATCAGAAGAATTAGCCAAATACCAAAACACCAATTTGTATGAAATAACATTTACCAATAAAGGTGGATTGGTTATGCCTTTGATTGTAGAATTTACATTTGAAGATGGTACAAAAGAAACAGAAAAAATTCCAGCTCAAGTATGGAGAAAGAATGAAAATAAAGTCTCTAAACTTTTCATGACTACAAAAAAAGCAGTATCCATTCAATTAGATCCATTGAAGGAAACTGCAGATATTAATGAGTCGAATAATAAGTGGCCTAACGGAACAGTAGCTGAGCCTTCTAAATTTAATATTTTCAAAGCAGGGGCGGGTAGAGGTAGAGGCCAATCTTCAGGCGTTAATCCAATGCAGCACGCAATGCAAAAAGGTCAATAAACAATGAAGAAATTTTGTTTGAGTTTTATTTTAGGGTTGTTTAGTTTTTTCATTTACGCAAAAACAGATACCATTTCTGTTTACAGTAAAAGCATGAATAAGCCTATTAAAGTGGTGGTAATACAGCCTGATAATTTAATAAAGGGTAAGAAACTTCCAGTTGTTTATTTATTACATGGGCATGGAGGTAATCATCGAGCTTGGTTACAGTCGGCACCTCAATTGGAAGCCAAGGCAAACCAAATGAATATGCTACTGGTGATGCCAGATGGTAGCAGAAATAGCTGGTATATGAATAGCCCAATCAATCCTGCAGTACAATACGAAACCTTTATGGTTAAAGAATTGGTGCCTTATATTGATTCAGCTTATTCCACTAATTTTAAAAGGGCCATCACTGGATTGAGTATGGGCGGACATGGGGCTTTTTATTTGTCTTTTAGAAATAAAGGAGTATTTGGTGCAGCTGGAAGTATATGTGGTGGTGTAGATATACGCCCTTTTCCAAAGAACTGGGAACTCAGCCAGTTATTAGGAGATATTGCTGAACAACCATCAAATTGGGATGCTAATACAGTCATTAATATTGCGGAGAATTTGCAACCTGGAGATTTGCAACTCATTTTTGATTGTGGGTATGGAGATTTTTTCCTAAAAGTAAATAGGGATTTGCACCAGAAGTTATTGCAGAAGAAAATTCCTCATGATTACACTGAAAGACCAGGGGCACATAATTCAGCCTATTGGGGGAGTAGTATTGATGGGCACCTTTTATATTTTAGTAAATTTTTTAATCAGTAATCTTAATCTATGAAATTTTGGACAGTCATAATAGTAGGATTAATTTTTAGTGGAAGCGCATTTGCTGCTCAAACAGATACCTTGGCTGTGCCAAGTGCCTCTATGAAGAAAAAAATTCCCACTGTTATCATTTTACCAGAGGGATATACTTCTTCTAAGCAATCATTTCCTGTTATTTATTTGTTACACGGTGCTGGGGGAAGTTATCGAAATTGGATAACTCGTGTACCACATATTCAACAATTAGCCGACCAAAACCAAGTAATTATTGTTTGCCCTGATGGAGCAGTAACCAGTTGGTATTTTGATAGTCCAATTGATAGCTCAGTTAGATATGAAACATTTGTGGCAAAAGAGTTGCCTGCATATATTGACCAACAGTATAAAACAATTTCAAATAGAAATGGTAGGGTAATTACTGGATTGAGTATGGGTGGGCATGGTGCACTATTTTTAGGATTTAGACATTCCAATACTTTTAGTGCTGCAGGAAGCATGAGTGGTGCATTACATGTAACCGTCATTAGGCAAGGATATGGCGTAGAGAAAATATTAGGGGATACTGCTGTAAATCGAAAATATTGGAATGACTGGAGTGTGTTAAATGCCATTGAACAAAAGCCCACAGACTCGTTGTCAATAATTATTGACTGTGGAGTGGAAGATCGTGTATTGCCTATGAATAGGGCGGTTCATGAGAAAATGCAAAAGCTGAATATAGCACATGAATACACAGAGCGACCAGGAAATCATGATTGGAAATACTGGTCTAATGCCATTGATTACCAAGTTTTATACTTTAGCAAGCATTTTAAAAGAATGCAAAAACCTAGTTAGCCTTTACGGTGGGTTACTTCATGCCGCATTCAATGGCCTAATAATCCCTTTAGTGCATCAATTCTAAATTGAATAACTGGTTTCATTTTAGCAGGTGACCCTTGAAACAAATAACCAAGGGCTAAGATGATAGAAGCCGCAAATTTAAAAAGGTACTCTGCAATTTTTATGAAATAGGTTATCTGACTGATGGATTGTGTTCTTACTTTTTCGCCTCTGCCAATTCCACTGGCTACTCTATACATGTATTCAGGGGTAAGCTTTTGGACTTCCACTACATGGTCAACAATAATGTAAGGGTGGTAATAAATGGTTTTCCCTAAAGCTTTCAATTTTAAGAAAAATTCTTTTCCTTCTCCGCCAATTCTTAATGTACCCTTAACGCCAGGTAGTGCGGTATTAAATCCGTTTACTAAATTAAAATCATCCCGTTTGATAATCATATTAGACTCTAAGGGATATTTATTAGGACTAAATACACAAATCTCTTTACTATAGTCGAAATTCCCTACCAATGACGAAACAAAATGGCTCATCCAAACAGGTTCAGCAGGTATATACTTTGGAATAATTCTCCCCCCTAAACCTCCAGCATCTGCATGCGATTTAAAAAAATCAATAATTAGTGACAAGTAATTGGGATGCGCAATTGCATCATCATCCATAAAACAGAGTAGGGGAGATTGTGCAATTCCTGCTCCAGTATTTCTGGCAAAAGAAGCTCCTTGATTGGGTTCATTTAGATAAATAAAATGGGCATCTGTATGCGTTGCTATAAAATGGGTGCAAACGCTTTCTGTGTTATCTGAAGAGTTGTTGTTGACTACTATTACTTCATAGCAGTCTTTATTGATTTGCTGATTATACAGACTATCTAATGCCGCTGGTAAATAGAGCGCTCTATTATACGTACAGATAACGACTGATATTTCCAGCTTGCTATGATTCATTTAGGCAAATATAAAATGGATTCTCGAACTATAGTAGCCCAGTTAAATGCTTTATAAAACGCGTTTGAAGTATCATATAACTTGTTTAGGGGTAATTGAATCATTGCGTTTGCAAAAGCATCCCAATTATAGTCTTCAATTGAAATAAGTTGTTCTTTTAATAAAGTTCCACTGAATCCATCACAACTTTTTTTACATGCAATTACTGGTAAGCCTGAGGCAAGTGCATCCGTAATTTTGGTTTTGACACCAGTACCTAAAGTTACTGGACAAATAAAACAATGTGCCCCTTTATAATGTAAATCAATATGCTCAACAAAGCCTTTAAAAATAATAGTTGGACAAGCCAATAGCTGTGCTTCCCAATTGGGTTTGATTTGTACTCCACAAATCAATATTCGATAATTTAATTTTGTTTGATTAAGCCTTGGTATTAATTCATTTAAAATAATATATAGAGCGTCTTCATTAGGGATATAATCAAGGGTTCCGTTAAATAAAAATAATTTGGTATCTGCTGAAAGTGAATGGCCATTCAAAATTGTTTCTCTGCTTTCACTTTTTTCTAATTGGCTATAGGGTTCTTCTATATATGTTCCATAAGGTACCGTAAAAGAAATGGTTGCATTAACGTTCCAGTGTTCAATAGCAAATAGTCTTTCTTCATCGGAGATAAAAAAATTTCTATCAGCATGTTTGAGTACCCATTTTTCATACATTTCATAGAATTTCCATCCCCATCTCCCCATATCTCTGAAACGGTATGCTTCTAAGTTGGCAGATTTAATAATTAATTTTTTACCAGTTAAAAAACGAAGCAAAATACCTAACCAACCATAATAGCTATGATCAATGATGATGACATCTATTTTTTCTTTCTTGATTAGTTGAATCAATTTTAAGCAATAAAAAATATTCAAGAATCCATACCAATGATTAAATAAAAAAGGAAGCAGGTTCAACGATGTTTCGGTTGAAGCGGCTTCCTTATTATCTTTTGAGACTGCTAAAACAACTTTAGTTTGTTTAGCTAGTTCTCTATAGTAATCAACAATATATTTTTGTCCTCCCATTAAAGCAGGGAAAACTTTAAATGAAACAATTCCCAATACATTGGGCTTTTTGGAATACATTAAACGGTTTTCGTTTTTTTGAAACCGTTAATAATAGCTCCTAATAAAAGCAACCAGATAATGATAGATGATCCTACTGCTGCTTTAGAGCCAATAGCATAAGAAGCAGGTTCAAATTTGAACTCAATCGTATGATTACCAGCAGGAATTTCCATCCCTCTTAATACATAGTTAGTTTGTAAAATAGCGGATTCTTTTCCATCAATATAAGCTTTCCAACCCGCGTCATAAAATACTTCACTAAATACAGCAAATTGATTGGAACTAGATTTGTATTGATATCTAGCAGCATCATTTTCGTTATTTAATAATTGAATGCTTGCAGTACTATCAAATTGAATCGGGCCTATTCTAGTTTTGTCTTTTTGATCTAATAATGCGGTTTCAGCTGGATTAAAACTGTTTAGTGTTTGCATAATTGCTGCAGGCCCATCCTTAAATTCAACCTGTTTTACCAACCATACAGCACCCAATGCATTGGGGTTTTGCTGAACGGTTGCTTGACCAGTTTGAGGATCAGGCATAATCAAGTATTTGGTGTTTAGCATATTTAAAGATGGCATACAGTTCGGGAACTTATACAATTGATTCTCTATTAAATCTTGGTAAATGCTCAACTTAGCAGGGTGGTATCCACCAACTGATTTATGGAAATAAGCGGTAAGAGCACCACCATTAAATGCATTGGAAATTCCTTGTGTTAAATTTAATACTCTGTAGTAACCTGTATCTTTTAAGATTTCCTGATCTGCAGCAGTTGGTGCAAAATTATTCTCATATTCTGCAGCATCTTGGTAATTGTCGGCATTCAGGTATTTACTATTTATACCAAATACATCAATCATGGCGAAAATGCCTATAACAGCTGTGATGATTATTGGATTAATTTTTTGTTTGATGGCTGCAAATACTGCTGCCCCAGCTACTGCACAGAATAAAAGGGTTCTCAATAAGTCTCCTAATACCAAACTTTTTCTATCTTCTCTTAAGCCTTCTACAAATGATTTCACTGGTGCTTCAATTTGAGCGCGTTGGGTAGCGTCTGAAATATTACTGATTAGCCCTAACAAAGTTTTATCACTGGAATTACTAAAGTCAGCGGTTAAATAAACCAATACTGCAATTCCAAAAACTGCAGCAACCACTATTAATCCTTTCTTGTACTTTTCCCAAAGAAGGGTTTTGTTTTCAGTGTTTATGATGGTATTCAAAGACAAAGCCGCCAACATACAAAGTAAAAAAGTAGGCACAACCAAAATCATACTGGGTGCTCTAAACTTATCGTAAACAGGCAAGTATTTTAACATGGCAACATTAAAGCCCTCCAAGTATTTACCCCAACTCAACATTAAAGTGAACACAATGGCTGCTCCCATCCAATAAGTATATTTTTTATCTACAATCACCATTCCAATTAACGCCAGGAAACATACGATGGCACCTGCATAAGGAGGGCCTGATGTACCAACACCGTCAATCCCCCCCCAATAAAATTGCATGTACCTTTGTACCTGCTGTGCCAATTCTTGTGGCATTTGTTGCAATGCAGCTATGGCCTGAGACTTTTCTTGTGCTACCTCAAGCTGACCACTGCTTCCTCCATAAAAACGAGGGAACATCATTACCAATGGCTCTGTTTTGTATACACTATAGCTTAAAGCATAATCTTTACTCAGTCCTGTTTTAGTTACATTCGTAGTACTGTCTGCTAAAACACTTCCACCTCTAATGGTTTTTTTAGCATATTCATAAGTTGTAAATAAAGTGACTGCATTAACTAAAATCCCTAAAAGAGCGGCCATGATGGCTAAGCCAGCAGATTTGCCTAAATGTTTCCAGTCTTTTGCTTTAATACAGGTAATAGCAAAAGCAACACTCATAAATAGGATGATTAAAAAACCATAATAAGTAATTTGTAAATGGTTGGCTCCTAAAAGAAGTGCAGTGAATAGTGCTGTTAATGCAGTACCTGCAATATATTTTTTATTATAGATTAAGATTAATGCGCCAATTACTGCAGGTAAATAAGCAATCGCATTCATTTTAGTGTCGTGGCCTGCTGCCAATATTATTGGGTTATAAGTTGCATAGGTATATGCCAAAGCGCTAAATATTCCAATATATGCATTGATGCTCAAAACCTGCGTTAAAAAGTAAAAACACAAGCAGGCTAAAAAGAAAACACCCACAGGCTTGGGGAATCCTAACAAAATAATATCCCCTAAATATCCAACAGATACTGGGTTTTCACTGATGCCTGTGATTTGATAAGCGGGCATACCCCCAAACATCCCATTGGTCCAAAGTGGAAAATGACCAGTACGTTCTTTTGCTTGAAAAGAATTTTGTGCCATCCCTTTCCATTGGGTTACATCGTGTTGTTGCAATACTTTACCTTCCAAAGCTGGCTTGCAATAAATAAGGGCAACTAATAAGAAAATCACCACCGCAAGTGCATGTGGCATTAAAGCTTTCCAATTGATCCTGTTCATAGAATTTAAAATATGCAGCAAACCTAATAACTTTATGGTATGAGACCACTTTTATTTGCCACAAGAATGGCTTTTATCTGTAATATGCTATTTATTTTATGTTTAATCATACAAAGGACCTATGATTTTATACCCAGTAAAGACCTAAGTTCTATGGTAGTATTATTGGGTTGGATTGTAGCCCCTATCCAGAATTTGATTGCGAACATTTGGTATGGATTGGTGTTAGTCAGCAAGTCATCCATACGTTTACCACTATGGATTGCTGTGACCAATATGGTATTACTAATTATCCAATTTATAGTATTTATAATTCTTCCTTAGTGATAAGTAAAATATTAAATGATCGCCCAACTAAACTTTTTTTGGGAATCACCGCCTTCTTTGTTGCCAATGCATTAATTGCCGAATGTATTGGTGGTAAAATCTTTTCACTGGAAAAGCTATTGGGAATAAATCCGTTTAGTTTTAGCTTTTTTGGACAATCCGGTTTGGCATTTAATCTCACCTGTGGAGTACTTTTATGGCCACTTGAATTTGTAATAACAGATATTGTAAATGAATATTATGGCCCCAAATCGGTCAAAAGAATTAGTTATACAGCCGTTGTATTAATTCTTTATGCGTTTATAATGTTTTATGCTGCTATGGAAATTCCTCCTGCTGATTTTTGGATAGGTTCTGGAGTAGAGAAGGGTATACCTAATATGCAATTGGCTTTTGGGGGCATATTTGGTCAGGGTATGTGGATTATTGTAGGGAGCTTAACAGCTTTTTTGGTAAGTCAAATAGTAGATGTGACTGTTTTCCATAAGATTAAAAAAGCAACCGGTGAAAAATGGGTTTGGTTAAGGGCCACTGGGTCAACAATGGTTTCCCAAATGGTAGATAGCTTTGTAGTATTGTTTATCGCCTTCAAAATTGGAAATGGATGGAGTTGGCAATTGGTATTGGCAATTGGGGTGGTGAATTATATGTATAAGTTTACGATGGCCATAATATTGACACCTTTAATTTATTTCATTGAGCAAAAAATCGAAAACTACGTTGGGAAAGAAACGGCTCAAAAAATGAAAAGGGAAGCAATGGGGTTAGCCAACGAATAACGAAACTTATGCTACTGCACTTTTAGAAAGACCGCCATTATTGCTTTGATCTAAATGATCAATAATGTAATCATAATGTTCTCTTTCTAGTCTTTTTTGGTCTACTCTATGTTTTACTAAAACCCCTACGCCGTAAATCAAGTAGGCTGCTTGTATATAAACCAATAATTGAAATATACCCAAAGCAAGTGTATTGTAATAGGACCATTTTTTATAAGCAGGCAATTCACCCACATAATATCGCCACTTAATATTTATAGGTAACGCATAGGTATAAATAAAGAGAATGGTAGCAATTAATAAACAAGAGAAGAAAACATGTGCCCATGATGCAAAAAAACTTCTTTGTCCTAAATCCCTTAAAACAGAATGCATCATAAAAGGAATAAGCATTGTTAATAAACAAATACCAATAAGGGTAGGGAATGTTAAAATGTAATAGTTTTCGTCTATGTATAGCAAAGCCACATCGCTGTATGCAGCGTAGTTGGCCAATAGGCCAAATAGTATAGGTACCGCCCAGAGTAAGTTCTCTGCACGGATGAGTCTTGCTGTCATAGGGTTGACGAACGGGTACTGTACAAAAATATATTAATAAATCAAGACTAAATTGCAATTTTGCTCCAATACCTAGCTATTTGCCGCAAAATACCAACCTGTTTGTACCATTATGACACCAGAAAGAGCCAAGAAATTAGAAGAAGTAATTACTAAACGCCAGCATGGCCTTACCGTGGTAATGGAAAATGTACATGATCCTCATAATATTTACGCTGTTATGAGAACCTGCGATGCAGTGGGGATACAAGATATTTATGTGTTGAATACCCAATTACCTAAGGAAGGTTATTTTGGAATTAAAAGCAGTAGTAGTGCAAATAAATGGTTGACCATTCATTCTTTTGATAATGTTAGTGATTGCTTTGCCGAATTGCGAACAAAATATCAATCCATATACACTACCTATTTAGGTGAGTCAAGTAAATCGGTATATGATATTAATTTCACCAACAGTATTGCGTTGGTTTTTGGCAATGAACACAAAGGAGTAACTAAAGAAGCAAGAGACTTGGCAGATGGAAATTTTATTATACCTCAAGTTGGAATGATTCCAAGTTTAAATATTTCTGTTGCTTGTGCGGTTGCTATATATGAAGCGTTTAGGCAAAGAAAAGCAGCTGGATTGTATGATCATAATGCACAGCCTCATCCTGAAGCAGAACAGATAAAAACTTTATGGGCAAGTTTCTCAGCTAGTTGATTCTTGTAATTTTTTCCTTTGAGCAGCATGTTGGGTTAAATAAGTAATACTCACGTTTAATTCAAAACCAATTAATAGAATCAGTGAATTGATGTACGCCAAAATCATTAGTATCATGATGGTACCAATTGATCCATATACCTTATTGTAATTTCCAAAATTATTAACCCAATACGAAAACAACAAAGTAGTACTTAAAATAAGTGCTGTGGCTAATAGGGAACCAGGAGAAATCAGTTTCCACCTGATTTTTACTGATGGAGCATATTTGTAAATAAATGCAATTCCATAAAAAAATAAACCAATAATCACCACCCATCTAATGCCATTGAGCCATGCTAGATTTGATTTTTTTAACCCCAATAATTTGCTTAACAAATAAGTAAGTTGCTCTTGTCCTAATAAAATTAATGTTGAGGCAATTAATAGTAATATAATTATTGTAGTTAGTTGTATCGCTTTCCAACGCTGATGAAGGAAAAATCGTTTGTGCTCCATTATGGAGCGATCAAAAGTAATAATGAGCGACATCATTGCATTTGAAGCGTAATACACCACCAATAAAAATCCAAAAGAAAATACTCCCAAACTTCTCTGCATAAGGTCGTCCATCAAATTGGCAATGATTTTATATGTATTTGAATTAGGACTGATGTCTTCAAATAGCGCAAGCATTTGTTGCTTAATGTTCAGGAATTCGGGGAAATAAGGGAGAATTGAAAATAAGAATAATATGGTTGCTGGCAGCGCCATAATTAAATTGAATGAAATAGCTGCAGCACGTTCGTTCAACCCTATTTTGTTTACTTGTTTAATGAAGAACACTACTACATCATACAAAGGAATACCCTGAAAACCTGGTATATATAAAGCTTTGCTCTTTCGAATAACAAAAGCAATAGGAGGCCAATTCAGTATAATTCTTTCGAGTTTAGTCATGCTATGGTTTTTCAGCCCTTTTCTTCATCATGTATTCATCTAATTTTTTCTGGTATTCTTTTGCTCTGCTATTGTGCTCTTCGTAATTATTGCTAAAATGATGATACCCACTAAAATCACTCTTTGCCACAAAATAAATATAGTCTGTTTGAGGCGCATCTAGAACAATATCAATGGTTTTAGGAGAAGGGGTGCAAATAGGGCCAGGCGGCAAACCTTTAACTTTGTAGGTATTATATGGGGAAGGGTTGGTTAAATACTTTTCATAAATACGTGTAATAGTAAAATCATTCATTGCATATTTAATGGTAGGACATGCCTGCAAAGGCATTTGTTTCTTTAGTCGATTAATATATACACTGGCAATTTTATATTTATCAGAATCGTAATTGGTTTCTTCATCTACAATAGAAGCAAGTATATAGACTTGTTCCGGTGTCATATTAATCGCAGCCGCTTTTTGGAGTCGATTATTTTTCTCCCAAAAATTTTTTGAACCATTGCTTAGTTTTTGCAGAATGGTTTGCATAGACGCATCAGCAAAGTAGTTATAGGTGTCTGGTATAATTTTGGTAAATAATAAGGTTGTATCTGACCCAATAATTGCTAATGAATCATTTGAGCTCAGGTATTCCATCACTTTGCTAGAATCGGTCATGAATTGTTTGCTGATTAACTTCGCTAACTCTGCTTTGGTTCTAACCCGATTGATCACTAATTTCACTTCTGCCAATCTTCCATTCTTAAGCATTCTAACAATATCAATAATACTTTGCCCTTTCTTTATTTCATACCTGCCCGGTTTCATTTTATCCCAAATATTCAAAGGCGCGCCCGCAATGCCTAAAAGACTAGGAAATTGTAGAATTCCGGCCTCTTCAAAAACTTTTAAAACAGCAGATTTTTGGGTATTGTCTTTTTCTATAGTAATCATTCTGCTTTTTTCATCAAAAGCAGTTGCTGATGTAGCAAATAGCCAATACAGAACAAAAGCAATTAATACAATTGCAATCGCAATAATGAATAAAGGTTTTTTAACCTTGTTCTTCGATTTTGGAGCAGGTTGTTTTTTTCGAGCCATAAAGTAAAATAAATAAAAAACCCTGTCTTTTTTATAAGGCAGGGTTTAAAATAAGTGGAAATATATTTATTTCTTAGAAGTATCAGTTTTTGCAGGTACTGTAGCGGCCGGTGCTTGTTGAACACCAGTAGCGGCAGGAGCAGGAGTAGTTGTGGTGGTATTGATCTTCTGAAGAACTTCAGTATCAACATCTGTTGAACCTCCTTTTAAAAACAAAGTAGAGAATAATGCCAAAAGTGCTATGATAGCGGCAAAAATCCATGTGCCTTTCTCTAAAACATCGGTTGTTTGCTTAACACCCATTAATTGGTTGCTGATTCCCCCCACATTACCGGCTAATCCACCGCCTTTGGGATTTTGAATCAATACCATAAAAGCCAAGCCAACAGCTGCAATCACAATCAGAACCAAAAACAGATAAATCATTTTAAATACCTTTTAATTGTTGAATTTTGTCTGCAAAATAAGCGGTTTTTTCAGGATTAGAGAAACTTAATTTGATATAAAGCTGAATTGCTTTATCAATTTGGCCTTGTTTAGCTAGAACTTCGGCCATGGTCTCGGTCAAAATTTCTTTAGACTCATTTGAAACCAAGGCTGTTTCAGCTACTTTTTTCTCTTGTTCTGGGCTAGTGCCAAGGTCTTCGGGGTTTGGACTATGATTTTTCATGTCCTTTAACCAATCGGTAAACCTTCTTAGTTTGGTTGTTAGTTTGTCCTGAGGAATCTTACTCAAATCAATTTGTATCCCCTGTGAGGCGAAATAATCAATTGTATGTAATTTATCTTGCACTGGCTCAATGGTCAATTCAGTCTCTTTTTCAATTGGTTTTCTAAATTCGGCCAACTGGTTAGATAAAATACTGGCTATTTTGGCATCACTCTTGTCTTGATCTGGGTGGGTGATGGTACTGCTTGTTTCTTCTTCACTGTAATCCTGCTCTGGCAAGAGGGGCTCAAGGTTAGATTTCTTGGCTTCAATGGGGGCAGGGGTATTTAGTGGCTCGGGGTTGTTTAAAGCACTAAAAACGGGGTCAAATGGTTCGCTAGTAGGTACTTCTGGTAGGGTATAGTCTACCGGCTCCGAAGGCATATTTTCCCTGATAACTGGAATAATAGTTCCAGGTTTATCTATTGGATCAATGCCTTTCATTAATTCTCTCACGCTCTCAATTGTTGGAATGGAGATATCGGGGTTTGGCAGTTCAGGTGCTTCAAAACTTTTTTCAGCAGATTCAAGTGTTTCTTCAATTTTTGGCAAGCTGATCATTTCATCCCACTCAATGTCTTTTTGACGAATAGAACGAAGTAATGCAGTATCTAATTCTTGCTTCGGTGCCTGATCAATTCCTGGATCCTTTAATGCCTCTAATTGAAACTGAAGCCAATGTGGGTTGGTGAAATACAAAGCCGTTTTCATTGCTTGTGAACCAACCAATGGGTGATCTTCTTTTTTTAATTTAGCAGCAAATAAGTATTGTCCTGGAGAAAAGAAGGGATAGTCATGTACCAATTTTTCTATTGCTTCCATTTTGATGGAAGAGAGGTCGGCACTGCCTGTTAAATGAACTAAAGCTTTTTCCTGCGTAAATTTCATAAAGAATAAAGATACAACTCTCTTACCAGTTATTAAATATGCGGTTGAATATTTCGTCTGTTAAGTTCCTAACAACTTCATCTAATAATTGCCCTTCTGCTTGCTGCAGGGTAAGATTTGCAGAGAAGTCAAAACTTCTAGAAACATCAAATTCCTCTACTTTGTTTTCTAAAGTTTTGCGAAGTATTATATGAACAGTAACAGTTAATCGATTGGTACTGGCTTGTTGCGCAGAAACCCCCACCGTTTGACTTGGATCATAGTTGGTAATTGCCCCATTAATTACATAATCTGCATCATCATTATTGGTTCTAGTCAGTTTGGTCTGTCCTGTAATTTTTGATTGTATCTTATCTGTTAATTTAGGGCTCAATTGTGGGTTAACATACCTCGCCCTATTTTCAATAAAACCAATCTTGACCGTTTTTACATTCGTAGGAATTACAGCGTCATTAAATTTATAGACAAAACAACCACTTATTGAAAACGTAACTAATAATAATAATGTGGTAATTCTTTTCGTCATCCAATTATTCATCAATATCATATTCTTTCAATTTGCGGTATAAAGTTCTTTCACTAATGCCAAGATCCAAAGAAGCATCTTTTCTTTTACCTCTGTGCTTTTTAAGTGCTTTAATGATGAGTTCTTTTTCCTTGTCCATTATATTTAAAGACTCTTCCACTTCTTCATGCACTTGAATGTCTTCATTGTTTAAAATCACAGGTAAAGATCCGTTGTTATTGTTCGCAGGGAGTAAATTGTTTTGCCCAGTGTTTAATGAATTTACATTATTATTCGAATTCATTACAGGCATCTCATTTACATTTCCTGCATAGTCATTTAAGATAGATTCCTTAGTAAAATTTGCTGCTGCCCCAGCTAATGAAGGATTTTGTAAAATTTCTACAAACATTTTTTTTAATTCTGTAACATCTTTTTTCATGTCAAAAAAGAGTTTGTACAGTATTTCTCTTTCGTTGGCAAATTCCCCAGTACTAGCTCCATTACCAGCCAACATGGGCATTCTATTGTCTTTCTTTTCAGGAAGAAATATCCGCATTTCTTTGCCGCTAACTTGATTGGTAGGGCTTAGTACAGAAATTTGTTCAGCTATATTTTTCAACTCTCTAATATTACCAGGCCAAGGATATTGAATCAGCATTTCTTTTGCTTCTTCATCTAATTGAACTGGTGTTGTTTTGTAGCGTTCTGCAAAATCAACTACAAACTTCCTGAACAACAAAAGAATATCGTCTTTTCGATCTCTTAATGAAGAAACCCTTATTGGAACAGTGCTTAAGCGGTAATACAAGTCTTCTCTAAATCTACCTTTCTGTGTAAATTCCAATAACTCTCTATTGGTTGCAGCAATAACCCTAACATCTGTTTTCTGCACTTTGGAACTACCTACCCGAATAAATTCACCCGTTTCAAGTACCCTTAATAATCTGGCTTGGGTACCCAATGGCATTTCCCCAATTTCATCCATAAAAAGGGTACCACCATTCACCGTTTCAAAATATCCTTTTCTGCTATCTACAGCACCAGTGAATGCTCCTTTTTCATGACCAAATAATTCAGAGTCAATAGTGCCTTCAGGAATTGCGCCGCAGTTTACAGCAATAAATGGATTGTGTTTTCTAGAAGATAACGCATGAATAATTTGGGAAAACACTTCTTTACCCACACCACTTTCCCCTACAATTAACACCGTTAAATCGGTGGCTGCCACTTGAACTGCGGTATTCAATGCATGATTTAAAGCGGGAGAGTTCCCAATAATGCCAAATCTATTTTTGATACTTTGTAAATCCATAATAAATGGTTTAAGGATGGTCCACAATTGTTCCTAATAAAGTTGCTCTAGTACAATCGTGAATTTTTACCCAAACATAATCACCTGGTTGTTGGTTTTCATTTGATTTGGGGAATACAGTTATTTTGTTTTGACTGGTTCTGCCTGTCCAATCATTGGCATCTCTTTTTGAGCGAGTTTCAATTAGTATTTTAAAAGTCTTGCCAATATCGTTTAAGTTGCTTTTAGTAGACAGTTCTCCTTGTTTGTCTACAATTTCTTGCAAACGGCGTTTTTTATCTTCCAATGAAATGTCATCCTTAAATCTTCTAGCAGCTAGCGTACCAGGACGTTCACTATAAAAATACATATAACTCATATCGAAACCACAATAATCCATAAGGGATAAAGTGTCTTGGTGTTCTTCTTCTGTTTCAGTACAAAAGCCAGCAATCATATCAGATGTCAAACCGCAATTGGGCAATATTTCCCTGATTCTATCTACTTTAGCTAGGTACCATTCTCTAGAATAGGTTCTATTCATTAATTGCAAAACCCTTGTATTTCCACTTTGTACAGGAAGATGAATGCACTTACAAATATTTTCGTATTTGGCCATCGTGTATAACACATCATCCGTTATATCTTTTGGATGAGAAGTGCTAAAGCGAACTCTTAAATCAGTGCTAACTAAGGCAGCTTGTTCTAATAAATTTGCAAACGTGACTGTTTCATTACCTGTTTCATTCACCCAATGATAACTATCAACATTTTGCCCTAATAATGTGATTTCTTTGTAGCCCTGTTCAACCAATGATCTAATTTCTTCAATAATGGAATTAGCAGATCTACTTCTTTCGCGGCCTCTGGTAAAAGGAACTACACAAAAGCTGCACATATTATTACACCCCCTTGTAATAGATACAAATGCGGTAATTCCATTGCTGTTTAATCTAACGGGAGCAATGTCGCCGTATGTTTCATCTCTACTTAATAATACATTCACCCCTTTTTGTCCACCTGAAGCTTCTTTAATTAAAGCAGGGAGAGATCTATAAGCATCTGGACCAATTACTAAGTCAACTAGTTTTTCTTGTTCTAATAATTGGGCTTTTAATCTTTCAGCCATACAACCTAAAACACCAATAAGCATTCCTGGTCTAGTTCTCTTAATCTTTCTAAACTCTGTTAACCGTTTCCGAATAGTTTGCTCCGCTTTTTCTCTTATTGAACAAGTGTTGATTAAAATGAGGTCTGCTACTTCAAAATCGGGGGTTGCGCTAAATTCATTTTCTTGTAAAATAGAAGCAACTACTTCACTATCCGAAAAGTTCATTGCACAACCATAGCTCTCTATATAAAACTTCTTACCATGTAACAATGGGGTAACACTAGCTTTAAATGCTTCTCCCTGTCTTGCTTCATCGTGTTTTTTATTGATTAATTCAGCCAGTTCCATCCTTTGTTAATTAAGCTACAAATGTACTGATTATCCTCAATTTATGCCAGTTTGTCAGCGATAATACAAGAAAAATTGCTGGGGTTTCCTATATTTGAATTGAAAAATGTACACATGAGTAGAATTTTCCTGTGGTTAACCATAATGTTAACAACCGGATTTATTGTGAAAGGGCAGGACAATGTAGTGCAGGCATTGAAAAGAGAGATCAACCGAACAATAAAAAAGGACAATGATACAACAGGCTGGAATTGGAAACGAGGAGGGTTATTTAGTTTCAATTTAGCGCAGGGTTCATTAAGTAATTGGGCATCGGGGGGAGATAATTTTTCTCTAACGGCGAATGGTTACATGAACTACTTTATTCTATATAAGTATAAGCGACATTTTTGGGACAATTCAATGGATATCAATCTAGGGTATATACAAAGTACCAGTTTAGGGAGCCGTAAAAACGATGACCGTTTGGATTATTTAAGTAAATACGGATATAAAATGGATTCATTAGGTAAATGGTATGTTTCAACCCTAATTAATTTCCGTTCTCAATTTTTTGATGGGTATACTTTTAATAATAATCAGCCCACTTTTACTTCTTCTCTATTATCTCCGGCTTATATTATATTATCTGCTGGGTTCGATTATAAACCCGACCAGTTTTTATCCATCTTCATTTCACCACTAACTTCAAGATGGATTGTTTTGGCGAATAAATCATTATCTGATAAGGGTGGATATGGAGTGCCCGCAGGTGCTGGAAATTTCAACCAAATAGGAGCTTTTATAACATTGAATTATAGCAATACGATAGCTAAGAATATTACTTATAAAGGGAAAATGGATTTGTTCTCCAATTACCAAAGTAGGCCTCAAAACGTAGACTTATTTATGACGAATTTATTCTCTTTTAAGATCAATAAATTCTTCTCTGCAACCTATAGTTTAGACCTTATTTACGATGATGATGTAAGATTATTCGGTCCTTCAAAAAATGCTCCAGGTCTTCAAACCAAAAGCTTAATTGGTATTGGGTTTTTAAAACCATTGAATACCAAAAGGAGTTAATTGGCTTTTACTTTAAGCGTATTTTTTATTTTATTGGCTTTGTGGGTGAGGTCTTGATAATCTTTATGCATTATAGTCACATGTCCCATTTTTCTACCAGGCTTGGTAGTTAGTTTGCCATATAAATGAACAAAAGCATTGTCTGTTTTTAGTACTTCTTCTAATCCTTCATAAACAGCATTACCGCTAAATCCTTCTTCTCCAATAATGTTTACAATTGCTGCAGGAAGAATCGGGTCTGTATTACCTAATGGATATTGTAACATGATTCTCCATAACATATCATATTGACTACAGTAATTAGCTTCAATAGTATGATGTCCACTGTTGTGCACTCGTGGAGCTGTTTCATTAACCCATACCTCATCATTCTGATCAATAAACATTTCTACTGCAAACAATCCAGGACTTTTTAGTGCTTTAACTAATTTAATGGCAACTGCTTCAACTACCCAAAGCACTTTTTCTGGGATTAATGCAGGACTAATTTGATAGTCTAATAAATTCAAAGATGGATTTACCATCATTTCAGAGGCTGGGAATAAGGCTGTTTCGCCTTTATCATTCATTGCAACAATTAGAGCGATTTCTTTTTTGATGGATACTTTTTTTTCTAAAACACTTGCTGCAACAAATGCTTTGTCTACATCATATTCAGTATTGATTATTTGAACGCCCTTACCATCATACCCGCCCTCACCAATTTTGTGTACTGCTGGTAAGAATGAAAGATGATTTAGTACATCTTCCTTGGTTTCAGTTATAACAAATGCTGAACTTGGAATGCCATTGTCTTTGTAAAATTGTTTTTGGGTAATCTTGTTTTTAATAATGCGTATAGCAGAGGGATGTGGGTAAACTTTAACCCCTTCGGCCTGCAATTTTTCTAATGCATCTACATTTACCGACTCAATTTCAATCGTAATAGCATCTAAGTTTTTACCAAATTGATATACAGCGTCAAAATCGGAAATATCGCCTTTGGTAAAAGAATGACATAAATGAGCCGAAGGACAATGGGGGTCATTTTCTAAAACATGTGTTTCTACGGTATAATTAGCTGCTGCTTGAAGCAACATTCTACCTAATTGTCCACCACCAAGAATTCCAATTTTCATAAGCCCAAAGATAACTAAATTTGCATCGATGCTACCCGATTATCCTCATAAACGATTTAGTGATAATAGAATTGAATATTATCTTCTGATTGAAGCGCTTACCATTAGTCATTGACCTTGGGGGGCTATATCTATCTTATTTTTTCAATTTTAAACTTTCGTTATTTATGAATACTTCTGCTGCATTGCCATTGAATGCTTTTTTAAAGCAAGGCGATTTTTTACCATTACAGGGTACTGATTATGTAGAATTTTATGTGGGTAATGCTAAACAGGCAGCCCATTTTTATAAAACCGCATTTGGGTTTCAGAGCCTAGCTTATGCAGGTCCTGAAACCGGAATAAAAGACAGAGCAAGCTATGTGGTAAGGCAAAATAAGCTCACTTTTGTTTTTACAACGCCTCTTAGAGCTAACAACGAAATTGCCGATCATATTTATAAACATGGTGATGGCGTGAAGCACTTGGCTTTAATGGTAGAAGATGCTGCAGATGCTTGGTTTCAAACAACCAGTCGAGGTGCAGTAACAGCTATGGAACCTATAAAACTATCCGACGATAATGGGGAAGCTGTTTTAAGCGGTATTAAAACTTATGGAGATACCGTTCACTTATTTGTTGAAAGAAAAAATTATAAGGGTGTCTTCTTGCCAGGATTCAAAAAATGGGAGTCTTCGTACAACCCAACTAGTACAGGATTATTGTATGTAGACCATTGTGTTGGTAATGTTGGTTGGAATCAAATGAATAAGTGGGTTGCTTTTTATGAAAATGTGCTTGGATTTAAAAATATTTTAAGTTTTGATGATAACGATATTTCTACCGAGTACTCTGCTTTAATGAGTAAAGTGATGAGTAATGGGAATGGATTTGTAAAATTTCCAATAAATGAACCTGCAGAAGGTAAGAAGAAGTCTCAAGTAGAGGAGTACCTTGATTTTTATGATGGCGAAGGGTGTCAACATGTTGCATTAGCTACCAATGATATTGTAGCAACCGTTTCCGAATTACAACAAAGAGGTATTGAGTTTTTGAAAGTACCTAATTCGTATTATGATGATTTAATCAGTAGAGTGGGTAAAATTGATGAAGACCTTGAACCATTAAAGGAATTGGGAATATTAGTTGATAGAGATGATGAAGGGTATTTATTGCAAATTTTTAGCAAACCAGTTGAAGATAGGCCAACGCTATTCTTTGAAATTATACAAAGGAAGGGAGCTAAAAGCTTTGGTAAGGGTAATTTTAAAGCCCTCTTTGAAGCACTAGAAAGAGAGCAAGATTTAAGAGGAAACTTATAATATACCTATAAATAAAGCGTCTCGGTGATTCATTTTATCTGAGACGCTTTATTTTTTATTAATCTTTACAATCTTTTACTGCTAGGGCTATTGCCTTGCAGGATGAGTATAATTCTCTATTTAAGTTGAATAAAGTTGAAATGTCTTTTTCCTTTAAAACGTTTTGACCTGCATGAAAATAAAAATGGTTAATTCTTTGGTCAAAATCCGTTTTATTTTTTTCTAATAAAATGGGGATGCTATCAAGCCCAGTATTTATTTCTTTATTTATAAAAGAAGCATATAATATTTTATAGAACTCACTTAATTCAGCTTGAAACTGGTGATACATTTCGTATTTCACTTCGTTAATTGAATTGCTGAATTCAGTTTTGTCATGGTAAACATCTTTCATTCCCTTTGCCGAATACATTGCATTCCTGAGTGATTCTATTAGTTTGTTTATTCTAATGATTTCATCGGACTGCTTCATTTGAGCAATAACTTTTGAATAGTAAGCTAAAATTTCTCCTTCAGATTCCTTTAGTTGTTGGTATTGCTCAGGCAATTCTATTGAATCGTTTTTGGCATATTGGCTTTGATAAATGATCTCAAATTCACTATTTATAAGCCAATTAGGCTTAATATGAAAGCTGGTTAAATTAAAACGGATTACTCTTTCAATATAAAGCCCAACTTCTTTATTCATCATATCGGTGATTGTTGATGGAACTTCAACACTCGCATTTTGTAAAAATTGGAGTACCGTTTTTTTGTCTTCCTTAAATTGGTTCTCTAAAAAGTCGCCATATTTATTTAAGAAAAAATATATCAGTAAAACACCCGCCAAATTAATAAATGTTTGAAATGCAACTAAAACCAATATGGGGTCTTTAATTAAGAATGTATGGGTAATCAATTGAATAATTGAGTCTATAAAAATAAAGCCAGCTGCAGAAGTAAGAACATTGAATAAACTATTACCCAATGCCACTCTTTTTTTAGCCGCATTGCCACCAATTGCTCCTAAAATTAATTTAACGGTTGTACCTAATTCTGCACCTAAAACAACTGCAATTGCAGTTTCAATAGGTATAACATGCGCATATAATGCGGTTAATACAACCACTACCGTAGCAGAACTTGTTTGAACAATAGCCGTAATGATAAATCCTAAAAAAAGAAATACTAAGCGTGGGTAGGAGAGGTAGGGTGTAAAATCGAATTGCGTCATCATGGCGTCCATACTCTGCTTCATAAATTGAAGGCCTAAAAAGAGCATACCCAAACCCATGCAAAACAAGGCTATCTGATAAATTAGTTTTTTTTGTTTGAAAACAATTAAGCAAATGCCAGAAACCCCAATTAAGGGCAGTGTTATATTATTAAGTTCTACTTTAAATCCTAATAAAGCAACCAGCCAACTATTAAACGTACCACCAATATTTGCCCCTAATACTACCGCTATTGCATTCCTCATAGACAAAATGCCTGCCCCTACAAAAGATAATACCATTAGGTTTACAATAGAACTGCTTTGTAATACTCCAGTTACTAATGTGCCACTTAATATTGCTTTGAATTTATTTTTGGTATTTTTTTGTAGAAAAAGTTTGAAGGAGCGGCCTTCCATCTGTTTCATTGAGTCCTCTAAATGAAACATACCATAAAGGAATAATCCTAGTCCGGCAATAAGCATCCATATGTCTGTTGCGCTCATAATGAATATTTAGGAATTCTTTCTCATTCGTTTTGGTCCATACCAAAGCCAAAAACCGGTCACCGTAAATAATATTAAAGCAAGCCCCATTATACTAGTATACACAAGTTTGAAATAACCATCCCAACCAAAATAATAATCAATAATAGAACCATCGTGAATTTTTTCAATGTAATCGGCTCTTCTTTTTTCGATGTATAAGATTTTTCCTGTAGCTCCATCAACTTGCAATCCCGTAAAGTGACTAGCAAAAACAAATTTAACCATCCCTTTATCTTTTCTAATATCTATTCTGTCTACTTCAGTAGACAGATCACTTGAAACAGAGTCTTTTAAATAATTGCAAGCATTTTGGTATAAGCTATCAATCGAAAGCCAATCTTTCAATTGGGTAGAACTACCTTTATATGATTTTGCCATAATCATTCCTCCACTATTCTTTTTCCATCCCAATAAAGTACCTGTAATGGCTACTATAAAAAAGAAAACGAATAGCAAAGCCCCAGTTATTCTGTGCAACTTTCTAAAGTTTCTTAATACCTTGGCTTGAGCTGGCCTATTCTTTGAGTCTTTCATTATTTAGTATTCCTCTTTTTTAAATATTCCCATTCCATAAATGTTGGTCAATTTGATATTGAAAATTCAATCTATCTGGTTCCCCATAGTAAGGCATTAGTACTTCACCTAATTTGATTGCACCAAGCTTCTCCATTGCTTTTTGAGAACGAATATTTTCAGCGCCAACAAAGAAATGGATCAAGTTTACTTTTTCAAGTGCATAATTGATCATTAGTTCTTTGGTAGATTTGTTAAATCCTTTGCCCCAGTATTTTCTTGCATAAAAAGTATAACCTATTTCAATCAATTTTTTTTCTGCGTTGAAATTGCAGAACCGACTACTACCAATTGCTTCATTGGTTTGGGAATCTGTAATTAGAAATGCCCCTTTAGAAAGTATGGCTCCCTCAAAAAAGTTTTTAAAAACCGTTAGTTGGTATCTATTCTTATTTGGATGCTGCTCCCAGATGAGTGGATCTGATGCAACAGCATACAATTGTTCAAAATGGGATTCAGCAAGTGGTACCAATTTTACTAAATCATTTTCTAAATTTTCCGGTTGCCAATTCATTTTATTCGGGTTGATAAATTGATTTTTTGCCAGCAATAAAACTAGCTATAAAGGCTATAACAAAAGCGTAAAATATATATTCTTTCCCAAATAGCTCATAAGCTAATAGTGCTGTTGCCAATGGAGTTTTTGAAGCGGCCCCAAAAACAGCCACCATACCCATTCCGGCTAAGAATGAAATGGGTAAGGGGATGATAAACGAAAGTGCACTCCCCAGGGTGGCACCAATAAAAAACAATGGAGTTACTTCACCTCCTTTAAATCCTATTGATAGAGAAAAAATGGTTAGCAATAATTTAATTAAAAAAGCAAATGGCATTGCTTGTGCTGAATAAGCATGTAAGATATATGGTATTCCTAATCCTATATAATCATCAATAGCTGTAGAATAAATAACCACTGCAATTAATATACCTCCTGTTACCGCTCTCCATGATTCGTTTGGAATCACTTTTTCCATTGAAAATTTAGTAAATGTTAAACCCGCTTTAAATACAAATGCTATAATACCAAATAGGATTGCGGCTAATAAAATTTGTAAGCCAGAAAATATGTTTAAGGAGGGTAATTGTGTAATAGAATATATAGTATGTTGAATACCCCACCAACGTGTAACTTGGTCTGCTAAAAAACCACAAACGAAAATGGGGGCTATATTTTTGTTGAATTGAATTTTCTTATCAGCAAACTCTAAGGCAAATAGTGCACCCGCTAAGGGCGTTCCAAAAACAGCGCCAAATCCAGCAGCCACAGCTGCTTTAAGTAGAAGCGCTCTTTCATAGTCACTCAGTTTGAATGGTCGGGTTAGCTGATCTGAAAGTGAGGCAGATAGCTGAAGAGCAGTTCCTTCTCTACCTACGGATGCTCCACATAGATGAGCAATTAATGTGCTGAATAAAATAAAAGGGGCCATCATCCATTCAACTAAGGGCTTAGATGGCTGTTCTATGGTTGCCACAATTAGTTGGTTCCCTTTTGCAGATTTCTTCCCTATTGTTTGATAAAGTAGTACTGAAATTAATGCTGCTAGAGGGAGCAACGCAATGAGGCCGGAATATGTCGTTCTTACTGTTGTTACAGAATCTAATAAAACTAGAAATAATGCGGAGGACGAACCAGCAAATAATGAAATCAGAATACATAAAATGCCCCATTTAAGCAAAGACCTGATTATTATCATTTATTTTAAACTTTAACTTGAATAACTTTAAGCTATAAAACTACAACATAATGGAAAAACACGATTTACACCATGAATTCCCTGAATTTGATTCAAAAATTTCTGAATTAAAAGTGGCAAATGCCCATTTTAAAAAACTATCAGATGAGTACGATGAAGTGAACCATGCAGTGCATAGAATTGAGTCAGGAGCAGAGACCCCTGCTGATGAAGTGTTAACAGAGTTGAGAAAAAAAAGATTACACTTGAAAGATGAGTTGTACGCTTTATTAACCCAATAGCATTAGGATAAGGGTAGTTCTACAATAAAAGTGCTACCCTTGTTTTCTTCGCTCTGAACACTTATTTGTCCGTCGTGAGCTTCAACAATTCTCTTGCAAATATTTAAACCTAATCCATAAGATTTTTCTCCATCTGTCCCTTTCCGTTTCCCTGATTTTGAAATATTAAATATTTCTGGGATTAACTTTTCTGGTATGCCAATGCCATTATCAGCAACTTCAATCAATACTTTTTTGCCAACGGTTTTTGCTGAAAGAATTATGGTAGTGTCTTTTTTACTAAACTTAACTGAATTGGTTACAAGGTTAAAAACAACTCTTTTCATTTTTTCAGGGTTCAACATAACCGTTGTGTCTAAATCTGGTAGTTGTACAATGAGTTGTTGATTTTTCTCTTTTACTTTTAACTCTAATATTGCGGCACAATCATTTATAAACTCATTAAGTAGGGTAGGTTCTTTTTCAATATTTTTATTACTAATATCTGCTGTAGCCATAATTTCTGCAATCAATGTTAAAGAACTATTGCATGCAGATTTGATCATTTCAAGGTATTCTAATTTTTGTGCTTCATCTTCTTCAGCAATAATAATTTCAACCATTGTAGGTATGGAAGCAACTGGAGTTCGTAAATCGTGTGCAACTAATTTTAATATACTGTCTTTTTCTGAAATGGTTTTTTGTAAAGCGCTCATAGCTATTTCAAGCTGCTCATTTTGTGTATTTACTGTTTCGTTTAATTCTTTAAGTGTAGCAATATGTTTTCGAGAATGAAGCCAATTTCTTCCAAGTATTATACTCAATAGGATGATAAGGAATAAAATTACAGCTATAGAAATAAGGTAGGTTCTAGCAACTTCATTTTCGTGTTGTGCCAAATGGAGTTGGTTTTGTTGTTCTAATAATTCAAGCTGTTTATTGATATCTACTTCGTAAATCAGTTTATTTAATTTGTTATCCTCTTCCTGTAATACTTGGTGCCTAGTTAAATGTGAATAAGCTTTTTCTCTATTGTTTAAAAAGTCATGATATATCCAGGATAGTTTATTCCACTTTATTTCCCCTTTCGGGTTGGGTAATTCATCCATTGATTTTCTTATTTCTTCTAAAGCAATACCCAATTGCTTAATTTTTTTCTGCTCAGCATATAGTTCTGCTAATTTTAAATAGCTGTATTGAGCATCATTGGTTTCTCTTCCTGAATGTAAATTGATATTTATGCTTTTTTGGTAGTAGTTCTCTGCTTCTTGAAGATTACCCGTTTTTCTATATAAATCTCCAATATTACCATACACCACACCTTTGGCCATCTCATCATAAAAAAAAGTAGAAGTGTCGGCTTTTTGGTGTGTATTTATATAGTCGATTGCTTTTTGATAATAAGTTAATGCACTATCATTTTTCCCCATCATATAATAGCTTAGCGCAATATTGTTTTGCAGTTCTTGTTTTCTATAATAATTAGAGAATTGTTTATTGATATCACATAAGTCAGCTTCGGATAAACTTTGTTGAAAGCTTTTGGCAGCGTCTTTGAATTTGCGCTGTTTATAAAGTATCATTCCAATTCTATAGCTGTATTCTTTTAATGAGCAATAGTCTTTAATACTAGAATTGAACTGTCTAGCTTTATAATAGTAAGTGTATGCTTCATTAAGTTGGTTATTCGCATACATTGCATCTCCATTTGCATAATAGGCATAAGTAAATGCATTCGGATATTTCTGCGGATCTTTATCTCTTAATAAATACAACATGGAGTCGGCATACAATTTTGCAGAATCAGGCTTTTGTAAATGGTAACAAAAAATGCCAGATTTGTATGCATAAACCTGAATTTGTTGTTTTAGGTTTAGCTTTTTGCCTTTTAAAATGGAATCAAGAAATATGATTTCACTTCTTTTGGTAGTATTTTTCTGCTGACTAATTTTATTTAGGGCAGTATCTACAAAGCTTTCTTTGGTATTCCAATCAATATTATTTTGATTGCTTGAACAACTCCATATTAATACTAATAAAAGTAACCCTATCAGGTTTTCAATAAATTTCATAGTGTTCATATTACACTTCGTTTAACCAAAGAGGGGGTGTAATTTTTGCTAAATATATTAAAGGATATGCTAATAATAAAGATGATTGTAATCATAAATGAAAGAAAATAAGTCCCAGCAAAAAAAAACGCCCCGAGTTTACTCGGGGCGTCATAATACTCTCTATTGAAAATTTTAGTAACGGTACATATCAGATTTGAAAGGACCATTTTTGCTGATACCTAAATAGGCAGCTTGCTCATCGGTTAATTCATCTAATTGCGCACCTACTTTTGCAAGGTGTAAACGAGCTACTTTCTCATCTAAATGCTTAGGTAAAACGTATACTTTGTTTTCGTAGTTCTTGTGGTTTAACCACAATTCAATTTGTGCTAAAGTTTGGTTACTGAAAGAGTTACTCATCACAAATGAAGGGTGACCAGTAGCACAACCTAAGTTTACCAATCTGCCTTCCGCTAGAACAATAACGTCTTTACCATCAATATTGTATAAATCTACTTGAGGCTTAATGGTATCTTTTGTATTGCCATAATTTGCATTTAACCAAGCCATGTCTATTTCAATATCAAAGTGACCGATATTACAAACAATTGCTTTGTCTTTCATCAAACGGAAATGCTTCTCGGTAATCAAGTCTCTACAACCTGATGCAGTAACCACAATATCAGCTTCAGTTACAGCAATAGCCATTGGTTTAACTTCAAATCCATCCATTGCAGCTTGCAAAGCACAAATTGGGTCAATCTCAGTAACAATTACTCTACAGCCTGCTCCACGAAGAGAAAGGGCAGATCCTTTACCAACATCTCCGTATCCACCAACAACGGCAACTTTACCAGCCATCATTACGTCGGTAGCTCTGCGGATTGCATCAACTAAAGACTCTTGACAACCATATTTGTTATCGAACTTAGATTTAGTAACAGAATCGTTCACATTGATTGCAGGAATTGGTAAAGTACCTTTAGCCATGCGCTCATATAAACGATGAACACCTGTTGTAGTTTCTTCAGATAACCCTTTAATATGAGCTATTAATTCAGGATATTTATCAAAAACCATATTGGTTAAATCTCCACCATCATCTAAAATCATATTTAATGGACGATCAGCTCCTCCGAAAAACAAAGTTTGCTCAATACACCAATCTGCTTCTTCTTGGGTTTGACCTTTCCAAGCAAATACACCAATTCCAGCAGCAGCAATAGCAGCAGCAGCTTGATCTTGTGTAGAAAATATATTACAAGAGCTCCATTTAACTTCGGCACCTAATGCAACTAACGTTTCAATTAAAACTGCAGTTTGAATGGTCATATGTAAACAACCTGCTACCCTTGCACCTTTCAAAGGTTGAGAAGCACCATATTCAGCACGTAAAGCCATTAAACCTGGCATTTCCGCTTCAGCTAAACGAATTTCTTTACGACCCCAATCGGCCAAGCTAATATCAGCTACTTTGTAAGGTAAGCTGAAATCAATTGTAGATGTTAATGTAGACATAATAGAATTTTATTGTAGTGCAAAGCTAATTTTAAAGAATAAAAGCACATAATTATTTATAAATAAAGAATAAATGTCTATTTTGTCATTTTATTTTAGAATAAAATAGTATAATGCCATGCCAAGACCAATTAAAAAAGCCGAATCCACTGTTTCTCTTTCTTTAGATTCTAAAGACATTGCCATTTTAAAAGTGTTACAGCAAAATGCAAGAGCCACAGTTAAGGAAATTGCTGATCAAGTTCATTTGAGTACAACCCCAGTTCATGAACGAATAAAACGAATGGAAGAATCGGGTGTAATAAAACAATATGCCACATTAGTTGATCACACAAAAGTAAAAAAGGGATTAATGGTTATTTGTTATGTCTCTTTAAAGCAACATGATAAAACAGCAGGTGGAAAATTTATTAAACGAATGCACGAATTAAATGAAGTAATAGAGTGTTACAATATTTCAGGTGAATTCGATTTCATGTTAAAAGTGGTAGCGGAAAGTATGGATGCGTATTATGATTTTCATGTAAACAAATTGTCTCAAGCCGAAAATATAGGACATGTGCAGTCGGTATTTGTAATGGGCGTGATTAAACAAACGCATGTATTAGTTCATTGATTAAGTAATTTGCACTAAAATAAGTTCCATTGTCTAGCGCTATTTTCAATTTTAATGCATCGTATCAATCATTGGGAAATTCCTTTTTTGAATGGGTAAAACCTACACCCGTTCAAGCTCCCCATTTACTGTTGTTTAATAATTCGTTGTCAAAGGAACTAGGTCTTACCCTAAATATAGCAAATGATAAAGATGGTTCTGTTGAGCAAATTTTGAGTGGAAATAAACTGGCAGAAGGCTCGCAACCAATGGCACAAGCATATGCTGGTCATCAGTTTGGCTATTTTACCATGCTTGGAGATGGAAGGGCTATTTTATTGGGGGAGCATATAAGCCCCGGTCAGCAAAGATTCGACATTCAATTGAAAGGCTCGGGTCCTACGCCTTATTCAAGAAGGGGAGATGGGAGAGCAACGCTTAAGGCAATGTTGAGAGAGTATCTCATTAGCGAAGCAATGCATGGATTGGGTATTCCAACCTCTAGAAGTTTGGCTATAGTAACAACTGGAGAAAAAGTGTATAGAGAAGAAATTCAAGATGGTGCAGTTTTAACAAGGGTCATGCAAAGTCATATAAGAGTTGGAAGCTTCGAATACGTCAATCATTATTTGACCAAAGAAGATTTAAACACCTACACCAAATATACGCTTGCAAGACATTACCCATCGGCTGCTGTAGAAAATCCAGCTTTATCATTATTGAAAGAAGTGTTGATTCAACAAGTGCATTTAATAGTGAATTGGATGCGAGTAGGGTTTATTCATGGGGTAATGAACACCGATAATATGTCTATAGCAGGTGAAACATTTGATTATGGCCCATGTGCATTTATGAATAGATACGACCCATCAAAAGTATTTAGTTCTATTGATACCAATGGCAGGTATGCATTTGCCAATCAACCAGGCATTGCACATTGGAATTTAAGTTGCCTTGCCAATGCATTATTACCCATCATTCATGACAACCAAGAACAAGCAGTTGAATTAGCAAAAGAAATATTGAATTTGTTCCCCGATTTATATACACAATCATATACTGCAATGATGGCGGCCAAGATTGGGTTCCCAAAAAATCAATTATCTGATGAAGTAGTTGAGTTAATAAAAGAACTATTAAACTGGATGAAAGAAAATCAAGCGGATTATACCAACACTTTTTTACAAATTCAATCTGTTCTTTTTCCTGAAGGGATTTATGCCGGTTCATTTTTTACGGATTGGCTAAAAAAGCGAGAAGCTTTATTGAATAAGCAGGGAAGTAGTGTTGCCCAAGCTAAAGAATTAATGCAGTCGCAAAATCCGTTGGTGATTCCTAGAAATCATTGGGTAGAAAAAGTATTGGATTCAGTAGCTCTTACTGGAGATTTAACTTCCTTTAATGCTTTTCTAAAAGTGTTACAAACACCATATCAACCAATAACTGGAATTGAAATATACCAAGCACCTCCTGAAAATGGGGATGGTTTTTATGCTACTTATTGTGGAACTTAATTATAGGTTGATCCCCATTATATAGTCATCCATCACAAATCCTTTTTCTAACTCAAAAACATTTTCTGCAAGTATACTCAAACCTTGTTTTTTGTAAAACTCAATAGCGGGATTTTGCTTATTCACTTGGAGAATCAATTGTTTGCCTCCATTTTCCTTCGCGTATGCTTTCACAGCAGATAAGAGTGCTTTTCCAGCACCTGTTTTATGTGCCAAGGGCAAAATGTATAATTTATTCAGTTTAAAAACGCCCTTTAGCTCATTCGAAACAGAGGCGAATCCAATCACATCATTTTCGTTTGGTTTTATGGATGCTGTTTCAAATAAATAAAATTGGTGCCCTTTAGTCATTTGTTGTACTAAAGATGCTGTGCTATACATTAAGTCTAACATATACTTAATCTGCTTTTCAGATATAATGTCTCCATATGTAGAAGGCCAGGTATTATAAGCAATTTGCTGAATAGCGGGTATATCGTCTAGTGTAGCAATTCTAATCATTACAATGATTTCAAGCTTTCTTCAATCGTTTTAATTCTAGCTTCCGCGTCAGCCTGTTTTTTTCTTTCTAAAGCAATGATTTCAGGCTTTGCATTTTGTACAAATTTTTCATTGCTCAACTTTTTCATTACTGATGCAAGAAAATTTTGTTCGTAATCAAGGTCTTTTAAAAGACGATCTTTAATGGCAGCAGTATCCAATTGTTGTTCTGCTTCTATAAAGAATTTGTCTTTCTCCATATTAACCACAATGGTATTTGCTACAGCAGTTGAAGTATAAACTACGCTGCTGGCATTAACCTGTTTCATCAAAATGGGTTCAATGGCTTTATACCCGTTGGTGTTTTCTGCCATGATATGCAATACTACAGGGTCTTTTGGCTTTAGTTGGTTTTTATTTCTAGCGTCTCTTAGTTTAGTAATTACGTCTTTTAATAAACTTCCTGCTGCTAAAATAGTCTCATCCGCAGGGATGGGTTTCCCTTGTAATTTTACAGTGAGATCTTCATTTTGCTCTTTTAATAAATGGAATATTTCTTCCGTTATAAAAGGCATGATGGGGTGTAATAATTCCATTAATTTTTCGAAGAATTCAATGGTTTTATTGTACACTTTGGGGTCTACTGGTTGCTCAAATCCTGGCTTTGCCCACTCTAAGTACCAACTGCAGAAATCGTCCCAAATTAATGAGTAAATGGTTTTCAGCGCTTCGCTCAATTTAAATTGAGTCATCAATTCATCCACTTCAGCACTTACTTGGTTTAGCCTATTTTCAAACCAATTAATAGCAAATGTTGCTTCTTCTGAGTCGGTACATGTTGAAGTGCTGGCTAAACGGGCTTCCCACATTTTTACCAACTTCAACGCATTCCAGAGTTTATTATTAAAGTTTCTGCCTTGTTCTAAGGAAGACTCATCAAATAAAATATCGTTTCCTGCTGGAGAGGCTATTAAGATTCCAAACCTTACTGCATCGGCTCCATATTGATCAATCAAACCAAGTAAGTCCGGAGAATTTCCTAGGCTCTTACTCATTTTACGCCCTAGTTTATCTCTTACAATGCCTGTAAAATAGACGTCATTAAAAGGTTTAGCGCCTTTGTACTCATAGCCAGCCATGATCATCCTAGCAACCCAAAAGAAAATAATTTCAGGAGCAGTTACTAAAGTGCTTGTAGGGTAGTAATAATTTACTTCTTCATTATTGGGTTTGCTTAAACCATTAAAAACTTCAAAGGGCCAGAGCCAACTACTGAACCATGTATCTAAGCAATCCTGGTCTTGGTAAATATCTGCAATGGTTAAAGAGGCGTTGCCTGTAACAGTTTTTAATTCTGTTAATGCTTCTTCTGCGGTTTTAGCAACCGTAAAAGAACCGTCTTGTGTATACCATGCTGGTATGCGATGTCCCCACCATAATTGTCTGCTGATACACCAGTCTTTTACATTTTCCATCCAGTGCCGGTACAAGTTTTTGAACTTTGCAGGATGAAAATGAATTTCATCATCCATTACAGCAGTTAATGCTGGTGCTGCCAAATCTTTCATACTTACCCACCATTGCAAACTTAAACGCGGTTCTACAACTGCATCGGTTCTTTCACTGAAACCAACTTGGTTGGTGTATTCTTCAATTTTATCAATATGGCCAGCCGCTTCTAAATCGGCAACAATCTTTTTTCTTACTTCAAAACGATCAAGGCCTATATACATTTGTGCAGCATCACTCATTGTGCCATCATCGTTCATGGTATCAATGATTTCCAAATTGTATTTCTGCCCCAGCTGATAGTCGTTCATATCATGTGCGGGAGTCACTTTTAATGCACCTGTTCCAAAATCTAGGGTAACATATTCATCTGGAATGATTTTGATTTTTCTATTAATCAATGGAACAAATGCATATTGTCCATGAAGGAATTTGTACCGCTCATCTGCAGGGTTCACGCAAATTGCTGCATCGCCCAAAATAGTTTCAGGTCTTACAGTAGCAATGGTTATAGTACCTCCATTTTCGAGATGGTATTTTACATGGTACAATTTGCTCTGTACTTCTTTGTAAATAACTTCTTCATCACTTAGGGCTGTTTTTGCTTTTACATCCCAGTTAATCATTCGCTTCCCTCTATATATATAGCCCTTTTTATAGAGGTCTATGAATACATTAATTACAGAATCGTAATAATCGGGGTCCATGGTAAAACTGGTTCTATCCCAATCTAAACTACAGCCCATTTTACGAAGTTGTTGCAAAATAATGCCACCATATTTCTCTTTCCATTCCCATGCATAATCTAAAAATTCAGACCTGCTTAAAGAAGACTTAGCAATACCTTTTTCACGCAACATTCCAACTACTTTGGCTTCTGTAGCTATGGAAGCATGGTCGGTTCCAGGAACCCAACATGCATTTTTACCCTGCATTCTTGCTCGTCTTACTAAAATATCTTGTATGGTATTATTAAGGCAATGCCCCATATGTAATACGCCCGTAACATTGGGGGGAGGTATTACAACGGTATAAGGTTCACGGTCATCTGGTTTACTGGAAAAATAATTTTTATTGATCCAATGTTTGTACCATTTTGCTTCTATTTCCGTAGGGATATAATTCTTGCTCAGCTCCATAAAATCGATTGGCTGCAAATTTAAGGAAACTGTAGGAGCTTGTTGTAATCTTCTAGATGATTAGGGGCTATTTACCAAGTAGAAATGATTTCTGTTTTGTCAGAAATTGACTCAGAGAACGAGGGTGGGCGTAAAAATTGTTCCAATTCCGATAAACAAACTTCAGAATCAAGTTGGCTGGGTAAACAAAGCTGGGTTACTTTCTGGGTAGCTTTTTTGCCAATTATTTTTGCAGCCCGCTCTGGAGAACTACAAGCAAATAGGCCGAATACTAGTCCAGCCATAATGATGGGGCTTACAATTAGTTTGGGGGTTTCAGTTTTGCAGTATCTCATAACAAGTATATAAACGGGTGGTTGACTTATTTGTTACAACTAAGAGCTTATTTTTTATCATTAGTTGTAATTTCTATAAGAATATTACAAATCTTATCTTGCAGCCATGCGATTTGCGGTAGTGGATATTGAAACAACAGGGGGATTCCCTAGTCAGCATGGTATAACAGAGATAGCTATCGTGTTGTACAATGGTTCGGAAGTAGAAGGAATTTATGAAACTTTAGTAAACCCCCATCAGCCTATACCACCTTTTGTAATTGGTATGACCGGCATCACGAATGCAATGGTTGAAGCAGCCCCATCTTTTCATGAAGTGGCCCCACAAATTTATAACTTATTGAAAAATAGGGTATTTGTAGCGCATAACGTCAATTTTGATTTCAGCTTTGTTAAGCATCATTTAAAAGAAGCTGGGTTTGAATTACAAACACCTAAGCTATGTACCATCCGTTTAAGTAGAAAGGTTTTTCCGGGTTTTCCCAAATATGGGTTGGGCCATTTATGTAGACAACTCAATATTGAAATTGAAAATAGGCATCGGGCTGGGGGAGATGCCAAAGCAACTGCTAAAGTATTAGACTTGGTTTTACAAAATAATGGGGAGCGATTGGTTAAAGAGATGTTGCAGAAAGAAAACCGGGAACAATTAATGCCGCCTAATTTACCAGGACATTATATTCAATCTTTACCCGATTCTCCTGGGGTATATTATTTTCATAATAAACTGGGTAAAGTCATTTATGTAGGCAAGGCAAAAAATATAAAAAAAAGAGTAGTTAGCCATTTTACTGGGTTAGACTTAAGTAAAAAAAGACAGGACTTCTTGAGAGAAATCTATGAAATTTCCTATACGGAATGCCCAACTGAATTCATTGCCATTCTATTTGAAAGTATAGAAATTAAAAGACTATGGCCAGCATTTAATAAAAGTCAGAAAAAATTTGAACAGCTTTGGGCAATTTATCAGTTTGAAGATAATCGGGGTTATCTGAGATTGGCCATTGATAAAAAGCATAAGAATGCCCAACCAGTGCAGGCTTTTTCGTTATTGGCCGATGCGCACCGAGAGTTGTGGAAATTAGTGAGAGAATTTGAGCTTCATCCAGCATTGTGTTTTTTAGATAAAACGATTCCAAATGAATGGCCCGATTCCAAAATTCATAATGAACAAGTAAAAAAGGCCCTCCATTATATTGCTTCAGAAAAAGCGTCTTATATAATTAAAGAAAGCAATACCGCTATTTTAATTGAAAAAGGAAAATTTGTGGGGATGGGCCCCATAGATCACTTAGAAATGGCTGAACCTTCTGCACCTGCTTATATTGCTGCTGTTAAAGAAGCGGTAACTCCCTATGCCGAAAATGAAGTCATTAAATCAATGCTTAGAAAGTATTTGGAAAGATATCCTCATCGTGTGGTGCGTATAGTGGAATAATCTACTTTCGCCTCCCTAAAAATTGAATGTTATATATGTCGTTTGCTCCAATCATTGCCGCAAAACTTGGTTTGCGTGTTACTCAAGTTGAAACTGTTTTAGATTTATTAGCAGAAAGTGCTACGATTCCTTTTATTGCCCGATACAGAAAAGATAGTACTGGCAATTTAGATGAAGTTCAAATTCAGCAAATTCAAGATGAACAAAAAACCATTCTTGCATTTACTGAACGTAAAACTTTTATAGAAAAAACAATTACTGAGCAAGGTAAAATGACGGAAGCTTTGCAAGCTAAAATAAATGCAGCTACTACTATTGTTGAATTGGAAGATATTTATTTGCCCTATAAAGTAAAGCGCAAAACGAAAGCGGTAGTGGCAAGAGAAAATGGGCTAGAGCCATTGGCTTTGTTTTTATTGGCTCAAGGGCAAGAAGATCCTGAAATAGAAGCAGCAAAATATTTCAATGAAAAAATAACGAATATAGAAGAAGCCCTCCAGGGTGCAAGAGATATTATTGCAGAGCAAGTAAATGAACAGGCTGAAATAAGGGCGCAACTTAGAAAACTTTTTGAAGATACCGCCACTTTGCAGAGTAAAGTATTAGCCGATAAAGAGGCAGAAGCCATCAAATACAAAGACTACTTTGACTTCTCAGAGCCCATTCATAAAATACCCTCACATCGTATATTAGCCATTTTAAGAGGGTTTTTAGAAGGGTTTTTACGAATGACTATTGCGCCAGTAGAAGAGGATGCTATTGAAGCAATTGAAGCCTTCTTTATAAAAGGGATGAGTCCTTCAAGTGCACATATAAAAAAAGCCATTAAAGACGCATATCGAAGATTATTACAACCTAGTTTAGAAACAGAATGTAGAACTGTATTGAAGCAAAAGGCAGACGAAGAAGCCATCAATGTTTTTGCAGAAAATTTGCGTCAATTATTATTGAGTGCTCCTTTAGGAAGCAAGCGGGTATTGGCGATTGACCCTGGTTATAGAACGGGTTGCAAAGTGGTTTGTTTAGATGAATCTGGAGACTTGCTTACTACTGATTTGATTTATGTGCATGAGGCCAATAAAATGTATGATAGTGAATACAAAATAAAACAATTGGTAAAGCAATTCAACATTCAAGTATTCGCTATTGGGGATGGAACTGCTGGTAGAGAAACAGAACAGTTTATTAAAAAATTGAATCTAGGCTTGCCAGTATTTTTAGTGAATGAAGATGGCGCTTCTGTTTATTCTGCCTCTGAAATTGCGAGGGAAGAGTTTCCTGATTATGATATTACGGTAAGAGGTTCGGTAAGCATTGGCCGAAGATTAATGGATCCTTTAGCAGAGTTGGTAAAGATTGACCCCAAAAGTATTGGGGTAGGGCAGTATCAACATGATGTTAATCAGTTTAGACTAAAAGAAAAATTAGACCAAACGGTAGTGAGTTGTGTAAATACCGTAGGAGTAAATTTAAATACAGCTAGCAAACAGCTCTTAAGTTATGTGAGTGGTATCAATGAATCAGTAGCAGAGAATATTATTAAGCAACGTAAATCATTGGGATCTTTTTCTAGTAGAGAAGAATTATTAAAAGTGCCAAGGTTGGGCGCTAAAGCATTTGAACAATGTGCAGGATTTTTGCGCATTCCTAAAGCAAAACATCCATTAGACGCAAGTGCAGTTCATCCTGAAGCATATCCAATTGTTGAAAAAATGGCTACTGATTTAGGAACCAATGTAGAAGCACTTATTGGGAATGAATCATTACTAAAAAATATTAATACTCAAAAATATATAACTGATCAAATTGGGGTACTGGCATTGAATGATATCATTAAAGAATTGCAAAAACCAGGGCTAGATCCAAGATCAGAAATAGAGCAATTTGAGTTTGCCAATATCTATTCTATGGAAGAAGTTACTGTTGGCTTGGTATTGCCTGGTGTAGTTACAAATTTGACAAGGTTTGGCGCATTTATCGATATTGGCGTTAAGCAAGATGGATTGGTGCATGTAAGCGAAATAGCCAATCGATATATATCAGATCCAAGTGAAGCATTGAAATTAGGTCAAAAAGTTCAAGTAAAAGTATTAGAGGTAGATTTGAGCCGCAAGCGGATTGCACTCTCCATCAAACAAACGGAAGCCGCTCCCGCAGCGGGTATTGGAGGCCGAAAAGACTTTAATCAACACAAGCGCTCTAATCAACCCGTAAAAAAAGAGGAAGATTTGAGCCAATTAAATGTAACAGATGCCCTACAAGCTTTGAAGAAGAAGTTTGGTAAATAGCTTACCTTAGAATAAATCAATTGTATGAAATATTTATTTATTGTTTTTGCATTAATTTTTACTTGCAATTTCGCTAATGCTCAAAAAGTAGTACATCCCTTAATACCAATATATGGACCTGTAACTGAAGTTCCATTTGCAACTGATATAATAGATAAGAATGGAGAGTATAAAGTACTCGTTGATATCACCAGTCCTTCAGCTAATCCAAAAGAGATTAGTGAGTTTTTTGAAAATATTGCACGCATTGCTAACTTGCACATAGCAGGAGGAGTTAATCCGAAGAAGCTAAAAATGGTGGCAGTTGTACATGGTGGTGCTGTTCCTTTCATATTGAATAATGAAACCTATAAACAAAAATTTGGAGTAGATAATCCTAACCTTCCTTTGTTTGCTGCCATTAAAAATGCAGGTATTCCTTTATATGTTTGCGGCCAAACTTTATTTAAAAGAAAGGTAGACCCAGCTACCATTGCACCTGAATTTGAAACAGTGCTTTCTGCTATTACAACCATTACCACTTATGTTAACAAGGGGTATGTATTTCTGAAATTTTAATTATGACTAAACTAAACGATAGTAAACAAACCCTTCAACTTTTAGGGATTGCCGCTTTAAATGAAATGCAAGAAGCTGCAGTCTCTAATATTGTACAACATAAGAATGTGTTGTTACTATCTCCAACTGGATCTGGAAAAACCCTTGCTTTTTTAATTCCATTATTAGAACATTTGAATCCTAAAGGTAAGCTGGTGCAAGCTTTGGTTTTGACCCCTTCCAGAGAATTAGCTATTCAAATAGAACAGGTTTGGAAAGCCATGCAAACTGGATATAAAATTATTTGTTCCTATGGGGGGCATGATATGCCTACTGAAATCAATAGTTTGGTGGAGCCTCCCGCATTATTGGTGGGCACCCCAGGTAGAATTGCCGATCACCTTAAAAGAAGAACCTTCGATCCAAAAGGGATTCGGTTGTATATTTTTGATGAGTTTGATAAATCATTGGCATTGGGTTTTGAAGAAGACATGGAATATATTACTAAGGCCTTAAAACCTGAAGTGCAAAAAGTGTTTGTTTCAGCTACGGCATCTATTGCTATTCCTGCATTTGCTGAACCCAAACAGTTGGTTGTATTGAATTTTTTAAAAGGCCGTGATGAAGCGCCAACCGTTGAAATGCATACGGTGTGGTCTCCCGAAAAAGACAAAGTGAATACACTCTACGATTTATTGTGCACTTTAGGTAAAGTGCCTGTAATCATTTTTTGTAATCACCGTGAAGCTGTGGAAAGAACAGGCAGTTTATTAGCCGAATTGGGTATTGCCAACACCATTTTTCATGGAGGAATGGAACAGATGCAAAGGGAACAAGCTTTAATTAAATTTAGAAATGGGACTGCACAATATTTGATTGCAACAGATTTAGCTGCAAGGGGATTAGACATTCCTGATATTGATCATATTGTCCACTATCATTTACCTTCAACCAACGCAGAATTTACCCATCGTAATGGAAGAACTTCTAGGATGAATAGTAAAGGTAATGTCTATCTTATTTTGCATGAAGACGAAACCCTACCGAATTATTTACCCGAAACGCCGCCTACTTTTTCGTTGAAATTACATGCTCCACCACCTGCTGCTTCAGAATGGGGAACGGTGTATTTAAACGGTGGTAAAAAAGATAAGTTGAATAAAGTAGACATTGTAGGCTTGTTTATTCAAAAAGGGAATTTGACAAAAGAAGAATTAGGTTTAATTATGGTGAAAGACCATAACTGTTTTGTGGCGGTTAAAAAAAGTAAAATATCATCATTATTGAAACTGGTTCGTGAAGAAAAAATTAAAGGAAAAAAATTCCTAATCATGGAAGCTCGCTAACCTAATTGCTTCTGAACTAATTTGCTTATTTTGAGTCATTAAATATTTGCTATGAGGATTATTCCATTGCTTGTATCAGCCCTATTAACTTGGGGCGCAGTTCACTTGTTTAACACCCAGTTGTCTGTTGGTGGAAGTAAAACCCCTAGGCTGGGGTATTTTTTATCCCCTCAACATGGTTTTTGGCAGAATGCAGAACCTACTGATGTTAATTACAATGATAATGTTCAATTAAAAGGATTAGCCGGAAAGGTAGAAGTTTATATAGACGATCGTTTAGTGCCACATATTTATGCGGATGAAGATAACGACGCTTATTATGTACAAGGATATTTGCATGCTAAGTTTAGACTTTGGCAAATGGAATTTCAGACCCATGTTGCTGCAGGTCGTTTAAGTGAAATTGTAGGGAAAGAAAGAATTGGTACAGATAAATTTTTTAGAAGATTGGGAATGGTTTATGGGGCTGAAAGAACCAAGGCTTATGTAGAGAAAAATAATCCTGAAATGCAATCCGCTATTGATGCTTACGCAAAAGGGGTAAATGCTTATATAGCACAATTGAAGCCTGAACAAATTCCATTTGAGTACAAATTACTCGATTATAAACCCGAAGCATGGACTTCATTAAAGACTTATTTGTTTCAGATGTTTATGTCTTATGATTTAACAGGGCGAGGTGCTGTTACCGATTTACAGATGAGCAATGCCAGAAACTATTTTAGCTATAAGGATTTTGATTTGTTGTTTACAGATGTTCAAGATTCTTTAGATCCGATTATTCCAAGAGGCACTGTGTACGCTCCTCCTGCTATTAAGCCAGTTGCCCCAGCTGATGTACAAACTACCTACTTAGGCGATACCACTGGTAGTTCAACAGCGTTGGCTCCATTTATTCCAAACAAAAGCAATGGAAGCAATAACTGGGTTGTAGGTGGTTCTAAAACAAAATCTGGTAGACCAATACTTGCCAATGATCCACATTTAGGGTTGAATTTACCATCTCTTTGGTACGAAGTGCAAATATCAACCCCTACCCATCGTACTTATGGCGCTAGTTTCCCAGGTTCTCCTGCTGTTATCATTGGATTTAATGATAGTATTGCTTGGGGAGTTACTAATGCTGGAAGAGATGTGTTAGACTATTACGATATGAAGTTTAAGGACACTACCTTAAATGAATATTGGTTTAAAGGTCAGTGGGTTAAAGCGGAGAAAAGAATTGAAACTATTAAAATAAAAGATAGTGCTACTATCCAAGAAAATATTGCAATCACTGTATTTGGACCAACTATGTATGACCACAATTATAAAAATAGTGGTTCAGGGGGTAAAAATTTAGCCTTAAGATGGACTGCGCACGATGGTGGTAGTGGTCTATTGGCTTTTTATAAATTGAATCATGCAAAGAATTACGATGATTATTTAGAAGCTATTTCACACTGGAATAGCACTGGTCAGAATTTTGCTTTTGCTTCTAAAACAGGCGATATTGCTTTAAAGCAACAAGCCAATTTTGTGGCAAGATGGTATAGACAAGGCGACTTTATTTTACCTGGCCAGGACAGTGCTTATGCTTGGCAAGGCTTTATTCCTACTGATGAGAACCCAATGATAAAAAATCCTGAGCGTGGTTTTGTAAGCAGTGCCAATCAAAAATCAACTGATCAAACTTATCCTTATTATTTGGGGGCGGCAAGTAATTTCCCGGTTTATAGAGGTGTGATTATCAATAGGAAGTTGAATGCTTTAACAAATGCAACGCCACAAGATATTCAGCGTCTTCAAATGGATAATTACAATGTATTTGCAGAAATGGCTAGACCCGTATTATTAAAATACATTGATCTAGCATCTTTAACAGCTGATGAGAAAAAATACATTAATATATTAAGCTCTTGGAATTTAGTAAGTGATATTAATGAAAAAGGAGCTACAGTATTTAATGTTATTTGGGATAGTTTGGAAACAACAATATGGTCTGATGAATTTGCAGGGGCTACCACTAGTTTGGGTTGGCCCGATGAAATAACTTTGTTAGAAAGTATTAAAAGAGATAGCCTTTATTCTTTCGCTGATAATATAAAAACGCCCAACAAAAAAGAATCAATTGCTGATGCAGTAATGGAAGCAGTAAAGAAAGCAACAGCTGTATTAGTGAAAGCAGATAAAGAAGGTAAATTAGATTGGGCTGCGTTTAAAGATACCCGTGTTTCCCATTTACTAAAAATTAATGCATTGAGTTCTTTGCATTTGCCAATTGGGGGCGGGAAACATATTATTAATGCCACTACAGAAACACATGGCCCAAGTTGGCGAATGATAGTGCATATGACCGATGAAATAGAAGCCTATGGAGTTTATCCAGGTGGCCAAAATGGTAATCCTGGAAGCAAGTACTACGATACTTTTATGAATTATTGGGCAACTGGAAAGTATTATCCAATTCTATTTATGCACCTTAAAGATGCACCAAGTAATAAACGCATCAAGTGGTTAATGACATTTACCCAAGCTTAAATACATTATATGAAATTTATAGTATCCTTATTTTTAACGGCGTTATTGGCATTTGTTGCAGGACTTTTCACTCAATTGCCTTGGTGGGTTTTTGTGGTTACTTCTTTTGTTGTTGCTGCATTATTGCATCAGTCTCCGGGCAAATCTTTTTTAAGTGGTTTTCTAGGTTTATTCTTATTATGGATAGTCTTAGCTTTTATTAAAGACGCAGCCAATGAACATATCCTTTCCGCAAAAGTGGCATTAATACTTCCATTGGGCGGCTCTTATATGATGTTGATATTGGTTACCGGTATTATTGGTGGATTAATCAGTGGTTTAGCCGCATTAACAGGGTCTTTTGTAAAGAAATAGGTATGAACTTATTGAATCAATTCCAACAGAATTGGCAATTCCATTATGCTCCATTGATATTGCCAAGACAAAAAATTTTGTTGGCATTGAGTGGTGGAATAGATAGTACTGTACTAGCACATTTATTACATCAATCAAAGATTGAATTTATTGCTGCTCATGTTAATTATCAATTGAGAGGCGAGGAGAGTAATAGAGATGAAAATTTTATTGTTTCTCTCTGTACAAGCTTACAAATTCCTTTGTTGGTTAAAAGAATCGACACCAAAAAATATATGTCTGAGAAACAATTGTCGGTTCAAGTAGCTGCAAGAGAAATCAGGTATAATTGGTTCGATGAAATTAGGCTAAATGATATTACACTTAGTAATGCTTGGGTAGCTACTGCACATCATGCAAATGATTCTGTGGAAACCAGTATGATGCATTTTTTTAGAGGGACTGGCATTGAGGGACTAAAAGGAATTTCAGCCATTCATCAATCAAAAAAAATATTGAGGCCCTTGCTTCCTTTTTTTAGGAGTCAAATTGAATTATATGCTGAAGATAATGGGATTTCTTTTATTGTAGATTCTTCAAATTTAACGAATCAGTATACCAGGAATTTTTTAAGAAATTCAATCATTCCTGAATTAGAAAAAGTAATTCCATCTGTTCAAGAAAATATTTTTCAAAATACACAACGATTTTCTGAAGTAACCATATTGTACAAGCAAGCAGTGCATCAACAACTAAAAAAAATGCTTGAACAAAAGGGAAATGAATGGCATATACCTGTTCTTAAGTGGAAGAAAGTGAATCCCATACAAACTATAACTTGGGAAATTATAGAGCCTTTTGGATTTTCGGCTGCTCAAATTTCTGAAGTAATCAAATTGCTGGATGGAACAAATAGTAGTTTTATCAATTCACCTAGCCATCGGATAATAAAGAATAGGCAATGGATGATAATTGCCCCAACTGCACAAAATGAATCTAACCATATTGTAATTGAAGGGATAGGGAAAACCTTATTTATAGAAGGGGAACTTACTATTTCTTCACACGATATTGCTGATGTTTCAAATGAATTAACCAAGATCAATTTAGATACCAAACAATTAAGTATTGAGTGGTTGGATGCCCATGCAATAAAGTTTCCCTTGCTTTTAAGGCAATGGGCTGTGGGTGATTATTTTTATCCCTTAGGTATGTCTAAGAAGAAAAAAGTGGCTAAGTTTTTAATTGACTCCAGATTAAGTAAAACAGATAAAGAAAAAATTTGGGTACTTGAATCCAATAAAAAAATTATTGCCATAATTGGATTACGCATTGATAATAGGTTTAGGTATACCGCGGCTACTAAACAATTATTAAAAATTCAGTATACCCGTATCTAGAATGATCCGAGGTATAATTGAATAGCGTTTAAGAAGTTTTCTATTGCATTAAACTTGGTCATAAAGCTAGTGGTGATTACCACAAATACAATCCCAAATATAGCCCCCCAAATATGCGCTGAGTGATTAATATTTCCATGTCCTTTTTTTGCTAAGTACGCCGATAAGATTAAATACAAGGGACCAAATATAAATCCTGGAATATGAAATGGAATGGGGAAAATTCCCATTCCCATTGTAGGATATAAAAATATACCAGCAAATATGACTGCAGATACGGCTCCAGAAGCACCTAAACTTCTATAATGATAGTTGTTTTGATTGTTAAAATAAGTGGGTAATAAACAAACAATCAACGATACAACATATAAGACTATGTAAATGACTTTACCTGATTCACCAAAAATCTGTACAAATGTTTTTTCAACAAGGTCTCCAAATAAATAAAAGGAATACATATTGAATACCAAATGCATGATATCTGCATGAATTAAACCACTTGTAATAAAACGGTACCACTGGTTCCTATTGGTAATGGCAGGCGGATAAAAAATTAAATCGTCTAACACTTTTTGGTTTGAAAAAGCCGTAAACGAAATAAGACTAGTTAAAAGTATTATGCTAATGGTTAAAGTAATCATGGGTTAAATATGGTGGTATTTTTCGTTTCTAATGATGGTGCAAGCTCGGTATAATTGTTCTGATAAAATTAATCTGGCAAGCATATGTGGGAATACTAAAGGAGACAAACTCCACACCAATTGCGCTCTATTACTAACAATGGGGTCAACTCCAAATGCACCCCCAATCAAAAATACCAATTGTTTATTACTATCATTGGCTCTTTGTTGTATAAATTGAGCCAGTTGGGGAGAGCTAAATGATTTTCCTCTTTCATCCAATAAAATCAAATAATCGTCTTTGTCTATTTGGTTTAGTATTAAACTTGCTTCTGCCTTTTTGAGCTCTGTTTCAGATAAACTTGGCGCAGTTTTTGGAGTGGGTATGATCAACCAATCTGCTTTGAAATATTTGTTAATCCTTTGAGTGAAATCGTTGATTCCCTCTTTTACATAGGGCTCATGGGGTTTCCCAACAGAAATCAAACGTAGTTTCATTGGTTAAAAATAGTCAACAAAACAATTGCAGCCAATTTGTGCTGCTTTGTAAGTTGCAACAGACAAAGTATCTTACAGTTAAATTGTACAAAGCATGAAGTATTTTAAGGTCTTTATTTTGGGAATTATTATGTTGGGTTCTAATAATATTATGTTTGGCCAACAATTAGACTCAATGATGAGTATATATGCTGAAGGATTCCCTAAAGAAAAAATACATCTTCATTTTGATAGACCGAGGTATAATACAGGAGATACTTTATTTTATAAAGCCTACTTATTGGCGGTAAACGAGCCAAGCATTTTAAGCAAGAATTTATATGTTGAATGGTATGATACAGCTGGTGTTTTAGTAAAACAAACCGTTTCTCCCTTGTATCAGTCAACTGCAAAAGGAAGTTTTGAAATTCCAGCCAATTATAAGGGAGGGTTCTTTCATGTTAAAGCATTTACAAGGTGGATGTTAAATGATGAAGTAGCTTATTTATTTCAAAAAAATATCCCCATTAATGGAGGAAAAATAGCGCTTGCAAATCTACCTGCACCTACCAAAGTTGATTTATTTCCAGAAAGTGGCATGTTGGTAGAGGGTTTAACTTCACGTGTTGCATTTAAAGCATATTATAATTCAGGCCTTCCAATTAAGATTAAAGGGGTTTTGATTGATGCCCAAAAGAATGTACTAGATAGTGTTAAAGTGCAACATGATGGAATGGGAGTATTTGTATTAAAACCCATTGCAGGTCAACAATATCAATTAAGCTGGACCGATGAATTTGGAAGAAGTGGGGTAACTAAAATAACTGATATCAAACCCGAAGGGGCAGTTTTAACAGTAAGAACCAACAATGAAAAAGCATTTCTTCAATTTGAGCGATCCTTAAATGCAGGACCTACTTTTAAACAAATGAATTTATTGATTCATATGAATCAATCCTTAATGTACAAAGTAGGGCTTAAAATGGTTGACAAAAACTATCAGCGGGCCGAAATACCAATAGAAGAATTGCCAACAGGAATAGTTCAATTTACTTTATTTACTTCCGACTGGATTCCTGTTGCAGAAAGAATTACATTCATTAACAACCACACACATGATTTTAGTGCTAAAGTAAATCTACTTACCACTAATCTCAATAAAAGAGGATTGAACCGATTTGAAATTATTGTTTCAGATACTACAATGACTAATATGTCGGTTGCTGTAATTGATGCAAATGCAAATGAGACAGATCCTCATTCCATATACTCTAATTTCTTGTTAGCTAGTGAAATCAAAGGGTACGTGCACAATCCATCTTATTATTTTCAAAGTGATGCAGACAGTATCACCAGCAAATTAGATTTAGTAATGATGACCAATGGATGGAGAAAAATTAATTGGGAACAATTAAAAGCAGGGATTGGTCCTCAATTAAAATATATGCCAGAGAATGATTTCATGTCTTTAAAAGGCAGTGTGTTTGGAATTAAACCTGGTATGGTTAAAGACCAGCAGCTCAATTTTGTATTGGCTGCAAAAGATAGTAGTAAAAGTTTATTATTTGCACCCATTGATGCCAATGGGAGTTTTGAGCAGCCGGGTTTATTCTTTTATGATACCGTTAAAGTGTATTATGGGTTTAACAATAATTCTAAACTAAGTAGTGCTACCCAAGTAAAAATTGAAAATGGTTTACTTCGAAAAGAAAATGGAGCAAAAGTTAGTTTAGGTACTATTCCTCCTGTATGGGGAGGGGTAGATTCAATGGCTATAGCCAGAATGAATTATTTTTTAAAAGAACAAGAACGAGTTCGAAAACTCATGGAATCAGCTACTTTGTCTGAAGTTGTTGTAAAAACTAGAACAAAAAGTAAACTTGAAATATTAGATGAAACCTATTCTTCCGGATTATTTTCAGGAATGAACGGGTATAGTTTTGACTTAACCGATGGTACTGTGGCAGCATTAGACATATTTACTTTTCTTCAAGGCAGGGTTGCTGGATTGCAAGTTACCGGTAGCGGACCAAGTGCAACATTAACTTGGAGAGGGGGAGCGCCTGATGTTTATTTGAATGAACTTAGAGCAGATGTTCCAATGGTTGCGAATATTCCACTTGCAGATATTGCCTATCTTAAAGTATTTAGACCTCCATTTTTTGGCACAGGTGGTGGTGGTGCAAGTGGCGCAATTGTAATTTATACAAAGAAGGGTGGAAGTTCTTCAAAGGGGTCACAAAATGTGAAGGGAATGGAGAGTACTATTTTAGCGGGGTATTCTAGATTTAAAGAATTCTATAATCCAGTGTACGATAAATCTGCAGCTTCCTTCAATCCAGATACAAGAAACACCCTTTACTGGAATCCTTATATAATGACAAATAAAAGGTCGCCTAGGTATCCTGTAGATTTTTATAACAATGATGTTTCAACTAAATTAAAAATCGTTTTAGAGGGTATAAATGCACAAGGTAAAATGACTAGGGTAGTAAAAATATTAGAATAATTATCTAAGTGCTGAGTTATTAGTTATGCTGTTCTGATTTTTTGATTTTGTATCGGTTATATACACTAAAACTGTTGTAATTATTACCAAAATCATTAGTGCAGCCACACCATGCTCTGTTCCATTAAAACTTTCTGGTGGAAAATTGGTCACTAAAGTTGGAGATAGATTGCTATGATAAAAAATACTTAATGAACCAAGACTATACATAATAGCAACATAACATTGGAAAAGCAGAAATAAATAAATTAAAGTGTTTACAGTTGCATTTATGTGCACAATCCCAGGATTAATCGCATCATCTTTAATGATTTTATAAAGGCACACGATTAAGTAAGATAATATATGAAAAGGAATGAGCAATAGTAATATTTGTGGTTCAATTAATAGGATATTGTCGGGGTTTACCATTAGTAATAAGCGGTTATTTATTACGGATCTTGCAAAAATGATTTTATCCTCTGTGCTATTAGTAATCCAAGGAAAAATGCAAATAATGCAGATGATAAATGGAATAAAATGCACCCAATCTTTTTTAAGATTGATTTCTTTTTGATGCAATAATATCCTAATATAGAAATACAGAATCGGGCCTATCAAAAAGAATAGCGTACTTGATGTAAATAAAGTATACGTCAGTATGTTTTCATTTGTTCCATAAAATTGGTAGTAATGCGAACCAATAATCATCAAAAAAACGAATAAATAAATGCTTATACAGGTAGTTCTTACCAATTTGTATCTTTTGATTAAATAGACCAATAGAATGCTGGCCAAACCAACAAAGCCAGATGATAGTAAAAGCATTTTAAGTTAAAATAAGGTTCAGAAAATTTGAGTAAAATTCTGTTTATTCAAGTTGGAATTTGATCCCTTATTTCAATATAGAACATCAATTTTAAATCATTATTTATAAAAAAGCCCCGTTCCAAATATTTGGAACGGGGCTTTAAGATTATTGTGTTTGTGTGTTATTTCACTATCACTACGGTAGTAGGAGCGAACTTAACACCTTTACCTTCTAGAGTTAAGAAGTGAGTTCCAATCACCCCGTTGTTCAATCTTACAGGAACAGCGTTAGGACCTTTGACTACGTTTACTTGTTTAGAGAAGATAGAACGTCCTGTTCCATCATTAATCTTCATGGTAAACTCACCAGCTACAGGGCTTACAAAGCTAGCAGTAAATACATTGTCTGTTACAGGGTTAGGGAACACCTGGATGGTTTTCTCTTCCTGGTCAGCAGCATTGATTACTGGTTTTTCTTTGGTGAAGCTGATATTGCTAAAGGTAGAAGCGATAGGGCTATTACGTCCAGTACCTACTTCAATAGTAAATACAAGGGTAGTAACATCAGTTGGATCTAATACTTTAGCAGAACCTGCAGATTTAAATTGGCTGAAAGGGATATAGTATTCTTGCTGACCAGAACCTAATCTGATATCAGTAGTGTATTGGTTTTTCCACTCAGCAACGCCATTTTTAACCATGGTTACTCTTAAGTTGTAACCACCAGCAGCAGTAAACTTAATACCGTTGTATCCGCTTAAGTCAGCTTCCATACCACCTGCTTTCAATAATTTGAATAGTGATACGAAATCAGCGCTATTGGCTTTTACTTCAACGTTTCTTAATACTGGGTATTCGTTAGCAGAGATAGTACGCTTAGCATCGTTGGTTACATTGAAAGCACTTACGTTGGTAGTGTTTCTATTGTAATCAACCGCCCAAGTACCATCAGACATATAAACTAGGTCTTTTACTTCACCATTCAAATACATAGAGACAGTGCTTTCGTATTTGTCGCCCACCGGAACTACTACAGTAGAAGTGCCATTGGCTTTTATAGTGAACGGTACATTACGAGTAACGATACCAGTAGAAGACTCAGAAGATTTGTCTTCGAACTTGAAGAAACCAGTAGTTGCAGCAGAAGCATTTTTGATTACCAAGTTTAGGTTGGTTCCTTCACGCTTACCAGACTCGATGTAAGAAGCAGGAGTAGTACCTACAACGTCTTGGTTAACTTGAGCAACATCTTTAAGTTTAGCTAATACGTCTTTAACCATTTCATTAACGATGCTAGGAGAAGCGGCCCAGATTTGGAAGTTGTACATCTGGTCTTCGTTTACATAGCTAGTGGTTAAGAAAGCACTTTGAAGGTTAAAGCTGTTTCTTCCAGCTTTAGCACCCACCGTAAATGCGGTAGCGTATTCGCGGTTTCCTTTATCATTAATGATGGTGTAGTTAATAAAGTTGTAGCCATCAATTTTAACTGATTCAACATCTAAAAGGGTAGCACCTTTTAAGCGATCACAAATTGGTTTAGTGTGGTCGTATAATTCACCCAAAGTCTTAGTAGTGAAAGCTACTGCTTTGGTTTCTTTATTGGTGTTTACATAGTCAACTGCATACACTTCTTTAGCATTGGTAAAGCTAACGATGTCAACAGGAGAGCTATTGTAAGCTTTGTACCCTCTAGTAGCAAGGTCAGGCATGATGCTAGACAATTGCAAGCTAAAGATGCTATTGGTGCTAGTAGAGCGGATAGTACCTTGAGCAGTTTCAACAACAGGTAATTTGTTGTAATCCACTGCACCATTCATATCGTTGATGGCATTGCTAAGCACACGTTGCGCAATTGCATCGCCCAAGCTCTTACTTTCAAGGCCACCGCCACCGCCGCCACTAACAAAAGTAGATTCACGACGATATAAGATTCTGTAGTTTAATTGAGTTACACCATCTTCAGCAGTTACAAGGATTTCAATGATATTATCTCCTTCTCTAATTTGGAAAGGAGCACTTGCCACACCACTTGTTAATGGAATATAAGCTCCAGGACCATTACCAGTATCAATTCTAGCTTGCATTGTAGCAAACTGATTTTCAACAGTAGGAGTAACGGTAAAGCTATTAACAGCAGTTAATACATATGTATCATAATCTAAATCATACTTGTTAAATGCTGTATTTAAAGCACCTGTTGAAGCAACAAGATTACTTAAGAAAGCATTGATATTTGGAATTACACTTAGATCATTGGCAGTATAAGTAATGGTATAGTTAGCAGGATTAAAAGTACCACCTGTTGCAGCACTTGGAACAACGGCACCTACGTTTACTGCAATTGGATCAGGCGCAGCAGCACCAGTACCATAAGTCATGGTAACAGATCCAATTGTTTCACTGTTTTGTAAACCAGTAGAAGTGAAAGCAGTTATACCTATTGCAGGTGAAGTTAAAACTTCACCATGGTATTTTTGAAATGCGTTAGCAGTTATAGTTAATGGAGCAGCAGTAATATCAGCTGTTAAGCCAGTAGGTTGTGCTAAGGTATAGTTAGCAGCAGCAGAACCAGATATTGTATAACCAGTAACAGTAACAGGTTTAGCGGCGCCAACAGTTGCAGTTGCAAAAGAAGCAACAGCAGTACCACCTAAAGTTACATCAGCAACATCACCAGCTTCAACACCAACTAGAGCAGCTGTTCCAGTTAAGGTAGTAGGAGTAAGACCGTTGTAAACCTTATTATCAGCGGTTAAGCCAGCAATGGTTAACCCTTTTGCAGTAATATCAGCTGTTAAGCCAGTAGGTTGTGCTAAGGTATAGTTAGCAGCTGCAGAACCAGATAATGTATATCCAGTAACGGTAACTGGTTTAGCAGCACCAACAGTTGCAGTTGCAAAAGAGGCAACCGCAGTACCACCTAATGTAACGTTAGCTACATCACCCGCTTCAACACCAACTAGAGCAGCTGTTCCTGTTAAGGTAGCAGCAGTAGTTGCATTGTAAACTTTATTATCAGCAGTTAAACCAGAAATAGTTAAACCTTTTGCAGTTATATCAGCAGTTAAACCAGTAGGTTGAGCAACGGTATAGTTACCAGCTGCAGAACCAGATAATGTATATCCAGTAACAGAAACAGCAATACCTGTTCCAACACCAGCAGTTGCAAAAGAGGCAACCGCAGTACCACCTAATGTAACGTTAGCTACATCGCCCGCTTCAACACCAACTAGGGCAGCAGTTCCAGTTAAAGTAGCTGCAGTAGTTGCATTATAAACTTTATTATCAGCAGTTAAACCAGAAATAGTTAAACCTTTTGCAGTTATATCAGCAGTTAAACCAGTAGGTTGAGCAACAGTGTAGTTGCCAGCTGCAGCACCAGATAATGTATATCCAGAAACAGAAACAGCAATACCTGTTCCAACACCAGCAGTAGCAAATGAAGCAACAGCTGTACCACCTAAAGTTACGTCAGCAACATCACCCGCTTCAACACCAACTAGAGCAGCTGTTCCAGTTAAGGTAGCAGCAGTAGTTGCGTTGTAAACTTTGTTATCAGCAGTTAAGCCAGAAATTGTTAAACCTTTTGCAGTTATATTAGCAGTTAAGCCAGTAGGTTGAGCAAGGGAATAGTTACCAGCAGCTAAACCAGAAATAGAATATCCAGTAACAGTTACAGCAATACCAGTTCCAACACCAGCCGAAGCAAAAGAAGCAGCTGCTGAACCACCCAATGTAACATTAGCCACATCGCCAGCTTCAACTCCTACAAGAGCAGCTGTTCCAGTTAAAGAAGCAGCAGTAGTTGCATTATACACTTTGTTGTCAGCGGTTAAACCAGAAATGGTTAAACCTTTTGCAGTAATATCAGCGGTTAAGCCAGCAGGCTGTGTAAGAGAGTAGTTGCCAGCAGCAGAACCAGATAATGTATATCCAGTAACGGTAACGGCAATACCAGTTCCAACACTAGCAGACGCAAATGAAGCAGATGCAGAACCACCTAAAGTTACGTTCGGAATATCACCAGTTTCAACACCAACTAAGGCAGCGGTTCCAGTTAAAGAGGCAGCAGTAGTTGCGTTATATACTTTGTTACTTGCAGTTAAACCAGAAATAGTTAAAATTTTGGTATTAACTGTACTTGTTGGAATTGCAACTGTATTATTTGTTGCACCTTCTGCCAAAGTAATATTACCTCCAGTAACGCTTCCTGCATTAATACCACTTGGCATTAAAACGTAAATTGTTACAGCAGGCGTTACGTCTCCTGATCCATCTGTATTTACAACAACTGAAGAACCAAAACCACTTCCAGAAGTCAAAGATACTTGGAAGTTAGTTGGAGCAGTAATTGTAACAGGAGATGAAGCTGTTAAACCTGTTGCAGTAAAGGTAAAAGTTTGTTCGCTAGAAGCAGATCCATACGTTGCTGTGAATGCAGTGAGTGAACCAGCAGGAGTAATACTTTGAGCAATCAAAACATTACTTGCAAACAAGAGAAAAAGGGGCATCAAAATTTTGAGTAAAATTTTTGATTTCATGAGCCTAGTTTTTGTTTAAAATAATCATATCATATAATTAGTATGTTCAAAGAAACCAGGAAATAGTTAGGGGATACGGATTACTGGTATAAAATGAACACAGATATGAACATAAAAGTAGTTAATCATTTCTAAAAATTGTAATCTATTCCTCATTTGGTATCAAAAAATCAACAATTCCCGCTTTGGGAATAAGGGTTTAAAATTAGACAGGGCTTATCATAGTATAAAAAATATCAATTTATAGTTGGTCGATGTTGTTACAGTAATGTTATATTTAATATAAAATATTCATTATCAAGCAATTAAAATTGATTCAATGTTTTGTTGTTTTAAAAAAACACTTTCAAAGCTATTTTCTGCTAAGTCAGGAACACCCTTATTGAAGAAAAAAAATGTGGATAACTTTTTTAAGCATTTTTTAAATTTCAGGCAAATGTCAAAATTTCGTCAGGAATCATGGATTACAAATTTGAATACATATTGCTCTTAGATTTGCCCTCCTAAAACAACCCCCTTGAGGAAAATATTATTTATTCTGCTTGCTATATCATTATCCAAGCAATCTACAGCGCAAGATGAAGGAACTAATCTTGATCCAGTAACCGTATCTAGCTCATTTAATGAAACAAGGGCATCTAAGACAGGAAGAAATATTACGGTTATAACTTCTAAAGATATTTCCCAATTACCGGTTAGAACCACCGATGAGTTATTACGATTTTTGCCAGGGATAGATGTACAGAGCAGAGGCGCATTTGGTGCTCAAAGCGATATCAGTATGCGGGGTGGTACTTTCCAACAAGTGTTGGTGATTTTAGACGGACTTAGATTGAATGATCCCAATACTGGACATTTTAGTGGGTACATTCCTGTTGTACTAGATGAAATTGAAAAGATTGAAATTTTAAAGGGAGCATCATCAGGAATTTTTGGTTCTGATGCAGTAGGCGGTGTCATTTATATTACTACAAAAACCTTTTCACAAAAAAAGCAAGCAGGCAATAATGGAATAGTACAATTAGCTGCGGGTGATTTAGGGTTATTAAGTACGACAGGATATTTTAGTACCAATAAAAATAATCAGCAATTTCAAGTTTCGGCGTTAAGAAATAGTGCGGATGGCCCGCAGCAAAGAGGGATTACAGGCTTTATGAAAGAGCATGCTTTTTCATTTGCATATAGTAAGAAAAATAATAATTGGGAAACTGCTTTTAGAACAGCATACAACGATCGAGAATTTGCTGCTCAAAATTTTTATACTTCATTTACATCTGATACTGCAGTGGAGCGAGTAAAAATATTCTGGAATCAATTCAATGCTCAGTATCAAAAAAATAAAGACCAAGTAATTATTTACGCTGGCTTTAAAAATACGGAAGACAATTATCGTTTCAGTTCTGTATCTACTGCCAATTCAAGCTTCTCCAATTTGTTTCAATTGAATAGTTTGTATTTACGAAATCAAA
>NCHN01000001.1:187154-192766 GCA_002281875.1 Sphingobacteriia bacterium 24-36-13
GAAATCAAAATGATCAAACAAAGTTTACAATTGGAGCACAGTATATAGGAAGGAATATACGTTCAAACGATCGAGGAAATCATACAGTTCAACAGTTTGCATTGTATGGAATTTGGCAACAATATTTTAGTAAAAATTTTATTTCGAATACATCATTGAGAACAGAATATGCAACTAATGGTGGATGGGTATTGGTGCCTCAAATTAATTTGTCTTATCAGTTGAATCAACTTCAAGTAAGAGCCAGTGCAGGATATGCTTATAGAAATGCAGATTTTACTGAACTGTACAACAACTATAATCGCACTGGTATTCGAAGTGGTTCAATTGGGAATCCTAATTTAAATCCTGAAAAAAGTTTTAATTATGAGTTTGGTTTCGATTGGATTACAGCCTCCAGTAGTAAGGTTTCGCTAAGTGCATTCAGCAGAAATAGCAGGGACTTAATTGATTGGACACTGACTCCATACGCAGATATGCCAAGAAAAGAAAATTTAGTAGCTACAGGTAATTATTTGTTGGCAAAAAATCAAAGCAGTATTCAAGTTGAAGGAATAGAATTGGATTATTTAATAGATAAAAAAATTGATGATAATCATTCGTTAAAATTCAAGTCTGGACTAATTTGGATTAATACCAAAAATTCAAATGGACCTTTGAGTTTTTATCTTTCTTCTGCACCTAAATTTTTAGCAAATTTTACAACTACCTTTTCAACAAAAAGGATAGATTTTAATTTAACAGGATTGTATAAAAGTAGGAACGAGCAAACGGCTAATCCTATATTATTGCCTATGAGTAATAGTTATTTTGTAATGAACGCTAAAATCAATTATCGATTTAGTCAATCAAAATATTTAGTATTTATTCAAGCCGATAATTTGTTTAATAGTACCATCAATGATTTTATTGGCGCGCCTTTGCCAGGAAGATGGATTCAAGCTGGTGCAAGATTTATTTTTAATTAAATAGCCATTTCTTTTAATGCACCAACAAATTTGTCCAGCTCTTCTAAAGTAGTAAACACATTTGGGGTTATTCGGCATCCATGAACACCTGCACCATCAATAGCAACAGTATAAATTTGGTATTTCTTTAGCAGGATTTCAGCCATATCAGCTGGCTTTAATCCCTTTATACCCACATTTGCAATTGCACAAGAACGCTTGTTTTCTGTGGGTGTATTTAAAATAATATTTGGTGTTGAAGCTACTTTTGATGTCCAGTATTGTTGTAAATACCTCAATCGTTCTTCTTTGTTTGCAGCTCCTAATTTGTTGTGAAAATCAATGGCAAATTGCAAAGCTAAATAAGTATGAACTGGATTAGTTCCGAAGTGATTTAAGCGATTAATTCCCATAACAGATTCGTTCTCTCCAATTAATGGCCATATTTTATTTTGATGTTCTTTTTTTACATAAAGCACGCCAACTCCCAGTGGTACAGCCAACCATTTGTGTAAGCTTGCACCATAATAATCGCATTCAAGTTCAGTAATATTAAACTGAATTTGTGCAACTGCATGTGCGCCATCTACCATCACTTCAACACCGTATTTGTGTGCCATTTCACAAATCTTTTTTACGGGTAATATTTGACCTGTAATATTGATTATATGGCAAATCATAATCAACTTAGTTTTTGGGGTGATTGCTTTTTCATAGATGCTAACAATTTCTTCATCCGACTTTGGAATATTAGGAACAGATACCATTTTATTAATCACTCCATGTCTTTTAGCTACTTGTTTAAACATATCAATCATTGCACCATAATCTTGTTGTGCAAAAATGGCTTCATCGCCTGATTTCCAAGGATAACCACTAATGATTAAATCTAGAGATTCAGTGGTATTTCTCGTTAAAACAATTTCATCTTCAGATCCTCCGAGAAACTGAGCAATTAATTTATTTTGTGCTGCACGTTCTTTAAATTGTCTAGTGCGCATATAAAAAGAAGCATGGTAATTAACTTCTTTTATTATTGACAAATAGTGATTCAATGTTTCTTCTGGAAGCATATTGTAATAGCCACTTTCCAGATTAATATAATCAGGTTTTATTTTATATAAGTTACGAACTGACTTCCAAAAGTTCTCGTCTTTAGAAATAGTTGATGCTGTACCAATTGGTTTGAATACTAGTTGAGTATTCATTGATTTTCCAAGCTGAGGCAATCCTAAGCCTCCAAGAGTGATGCTTTTTAAAAAAGTTCTTTTGTGCATGAGCTTACATATATGAATACTGAAGTTAAGATTATAAATCTTTGTGCATTCATGTTTTCCTTAATTTCATTCAATGAGAGTTTTAGTATTAGTTGGATTTTTTTTGGCTTGCTTTATTACAATAGTAAATGCTCAACAATTGCCCATTTACAAGGATGCTTCGTATGCAACTGAACAACGAGTAGCCGATTTAATTAAAAGAATGACCCCCACAGAAAAATTCTGGCAATTATTTATGATTCCTGGAGATTTAGGTAATAACCCTGCATTATATAAGAATGGGATTTTTGGTTTTCAAGTGAGTGCAGCTTCGTCGCAAACTGGGGTAGGAGCGCAATTGATGAGTTACAATACAAAAGAAAATGCTTTATTACTTGCCCAAAAAATTAATCAAATACAGCGTTATTTCATTAATGAAACAAGACTAGGTATTCCTTTTATACCTTTTGATGAAGCTTTACATGGTTTAGTTAGAAATGGGGCAACTGCATTTCCTCAATCAATTGCATTGGCAGCAAGTTTTGATACATCATTAATGAGTGTTGTATCAAATGCAATTGCCATTGAAACCAAAGTGAGAGGAATACGTGATATTCTTTCTCCTGTATTAAATATTGCTACAGATGTAAGGTGGGGAAGAACGGAAGAAACCTATGGAGAAGATCCATTCCTAGTTACACAAATGGCAGCCGCCTACTTGCGTAGTTTTGAAAATTTGGGTATAGTAACAACCCCCAAACACTTTATTGCAAATGTAGGTGATGGTGGTAGGGATAGTTATCCCATTCACCTTAATGAATCTTTTTTAGATGAGTTGCATTTCCCCCCATTTAAAAAGGCAGTTCAACAAATTGGAGCTAGGTCTATAATGACATCTTATAATTCAATTAATGGGACTGCTAGTTCAGCTAATAATTGGTTGTTGAATAAGAAATTAAAACAAGAATGGGGATTTAAGGGTTTTGTAATTTCCGACGCAGGGGCTGTTGGTGGAACTACTGTTTTGCATCATACTACTAAAGACTATCCTGCGTCAGGAGCAGCTGCATTAATAAATGGCTTAGATGTGATTTTTCAAACCAGTTATGACCACTATAAATTATTTATTGCTCCTTTTTTAGATGGTACTATTCCTCAAGAAAGAATTGATGATGGAGTTGCAAGAGTATTAAGTGTGAAATTTCAGTTAGGACTTTTTGATAACCCTTATGTAGATGAAACAACGGCAGCTAAATGGGTGAATAATCAATTGCATAAGTCTATTGCAAAAGAAGCTGCTTCAAAAGGGGCTGTGCTATTGAAAAATTCAAACAATGTATTGCCTTTAAGTGCCAAAATAAAAAAGATAGCGATTTATGGTAAAGATGCGGTTGACGCTCGTTTAGGTGGTTATAGCGGGCCTGGGAATGGCATAGTGAATATATTGGAAGGATTAAGAAAAAGAGCCATTCAGGGGCAGCAAATATTTTATTCTGAGGGTGCGAGTATTAATGCTGAAACATTTTCTCTTGTTTCAGATGCTAATTTATTTAGAGATGCAGCATTAAAAAATAAGGGACTAACTGCTGAATATTTTAGTTCTTTAGTTCCCGGTGATTCACTTTGTAAAACTAGCTTTGTAAAAGAGATAAATGAATCTTATACGTTTATGTCTCCAGATAGCAACATTGCTACTGATCACTATTCAATAAGGTATTCAGGTTATTTAAAACCCAATGAAACTGGATCTTATGAGCTTGCATTAGAAGGGAATGATGGGTATAGACTTTACTTGGATAACCAATTATTAATTAATCAATGGACCAAAGTTTCATACAGAACTTCAACAGCAACCATTTTTTTACAAAAGGGAAAACAATACCAACTAAAAGTAGAATTTTTTGAATCGAAGGGTAATGGGAAAATTAAATTTTTATGGAAGCAAGCCAAGTGGGATAGTTCTGCAATGAAAATTAAACAAGCTGTTGAATTGGCTAAAAAAGTTGATATAAATATCATCATTGCTGGTATTCATGAAGGAGAGTTTCAAGATCGATCTTCTCTAGATTTACCTGGAAGTCAAGAATCGCTAATTAAAGCTATTGCATCAACTGGGAAGCCAGTTATTGTTTTATTAGTTGGTGGTAGTGCTATATCAATGGATAAATGGATAGATAAAGTGAATGCCGTCATGATGGTATGGTATCCAGGGGAAGAGGGTGGAAACGCTATAGCAGAACTGCTATATGGAGACGAAAATCCTGCAGGAAGATTGCCTATAACTTTTCCTCAATCAGTTGGACAAGTGCCATTGGTGTATAACCATAAGCCCACTGGTAGAGGAGATGATTACCATGATTTAAGTGGGGAGCCTTTATTCCCTTTTGGTTATGGGTTAAGTTATACCCAGTTTAAGTATAGTGATTTATTATTCACAAAAGATACTCTGCAGGGAATTGATACAATAAAACTGCGATTCGACATTACTAATACTGGAAATAAATTAGGGGATGAAGTTGTTCAAATGTATATAAGAGATGAATTGTCTTCCCTTGCAACACCAGTATTAGCTTTAAAGGCATTTAATCGTGTAAAGTTGAATCCTGGTCAAACAAAAACAGTTGAGTTTGATGTTAATGCAACAATGCTTTCTTTAATAAATGAAGCTGGAAATCGAGTGACAGAAGAAGGGGTCTTTAGAATAATGATAGGCCCTAATAGTAAAGAGTTAGTTTTAAAAAAGAACTTGTATTACAAAAACTAATCAAAGGTAAAGTCGAATATTTATGGTGAGATAAAGCTTGTTTTTTGTAACTTAACAACACAATAAATATTGATGAGATTTTTTTTCTTGTTTTCTTCTTTTTTTTTAACATTTGACTTATTTGCTCAAGACAATTATCCTGTGCCTCCTTTAACGGAAAATAGATTGTTTTATATACAGCATAGCAAAAATTTCAATACCTATGTTTATGATGCTAATTTTATTATCCCTAATCATTTAAGCGAAAAAGAACCTGTTAACATTTACAGAATTGTATATACAGAAGGTGGCATAAAAAAACCATTGACAACATTTCAAAGGAAACTGGCCTACGGAATTGAAGCTTCCAAGATATCATCAAATATTTATAAACTAAAATTAGTTGCCTATTCAGGGTTTCAATTAGTAATGAAAATAGGACAGGATGGGAAGGCATTTGTTGAAACAACGGTAAACAATCAAACCATTATATTAACTCGAATGTTTCTTAAAATGAAAGAAGGGCGAAGTGATTTTAATCCTAAATTGGAATATGTGTTATTTTATGGATTTGATAATAATGGGAACAAAACGAGTATTCGGTTTTACCCATCCTAAATTTTAGTATGTTAGTTAAATTTTTTTACACTTTACTTTTATTAATAA
>NCHN01000001.1:192860-256168 GCA_002281875.1 Sphingobacteriia bacterium 24-36-13
TTTTATTAATAATAGTTGTAAATACTAACGCCCAATTAAATTTGCCAGTTACATTATATGCCCATCATAATCAAACTGTTTTCAATACTGGTGAGCAAATCTATAGTAAAATTTACGCCCGATCTATTAAAGGCTTGCATATGCAGCCTTTGAACATTTATGTTGATTGGTATACAGCAGAAGGTAGTTTGTTAAAGCATCAAATTTACCTGACTAAATTTGGTGGCGCAGAAGCAAATTTTCAAGTACCTGAAGATTATCCGTTTGCATTTTTACGAATGCGAATGTATACAGCTCAGTCTTTAAAACAATTGCCTGAATTTCAGTTTAGTGATCAAGTTGTTTTTGTAAAACAACAAACAAGCAGTAATACTAAACATTTGCCAGATAGTATATTTGCGAGTACACTAAACTCACAATCTGATCAATCAATCAGTATAAACAAAGTAGCATCATCATTTGAAGCAAAAGGAAAAAATGAATGGATTATTAAAAATAATGGGAAAGATTTTTTGAATTTATCGCTTTCTATTACAGAGGAGGAAAGTTTTGAGCTACCTAATTATACAATTCTCCAGCATTTTAAAGATCCCAGTTTAGTAAAACAAAATTTCAAATCTGATTACTATGATGCTTTTGTTCAAGTAAACGGTAAGCTCAAGTTGGCCGATTTAAATCCATCAAATGCGAGTTTAGTTTTTTCATTATTTAAAAGAGGACAAATGCCCATTATTGATCAAGTTCCGTTATTAGCAGATGGCAGTTTCTCCATTGATCGATTAATTTTTACTGATTCTGCACAATTGTCTTTACAACTGGATTATAAAGGAAAACGAAATCAAAAATTTGAGTTGACTTATCAGCAGTTGGGATTGTTCCAAAACGCTCCATTATATGCGTTTAATTTTTCGGATTCTTTACCTGTTTTTCATTCTCGGTTTAAAAATACCGGTTGGATGAATTATCAAAAGCAGGATGAAAATGAAGTTGTGGTATATGCGAAAACAAAAACAGCACTTGAATTGCTAGAAGATAAGTATGCCACGGGACTTTTTAAAGGGGGCGATGCAGTTGATTTTAATATGATGTTACCGAATGTTCGTTCATTTCCAACTTTGTTTCATTTTTTGCAGGGCAAAGTTCCTGGATTACAAATATTTTTTCAAAGTGCTACATCCACACAAGCTATGGACTCTGCCGTTACAGCAGGACGTAAAGAAGAAGAATCGGGAATATTCGGCACGCCTAAATTTTCATGGAGGTCTAGTCAAGATCAAATTAAGTTTTTCTTAAATCAAGTTCCGGTTTCTGTAGATGCATTATTGCAGTTGCCTATGGCAGACATTGCATACATTAAAGTATTTCGACCTCCATTCCTTGGAGCGGGAATGGGTGCCCCTAATGGAGCAATTGCAGTATATACTAAGCAAGGTGACGAAGCTGATTATATTCCTAAAAAATCTAAACTAACTGGGTTTATGGTATATGGTTACACTAGTCCAGTTTCATTTTTATCGCCCGATTATTCTTCAGAAAAAAAGAAAGCAGTAATAGATAAGCGTAAAACCTTATTATGGGTTCCAACCATACATTTAAACCATGATAATCCTAATCAAGGGATTATTTATTATAATAATGATAGAAGCAAAAGGCATCGAATTATTATAGAAGGAGTTAAACAAAATGGTGAATTAATTAGAAAAGAGTGGATAGTTGAGTAAAAGTCGGCAACTTATTTTGAGAATATTAATGTTTGGATTATATTTGCAGCCCCTTAGGGGTATGGCTGCGTAGCTCAACTGAATAGAGCATCTGACTACGGATCAGAAGGTTTTAGGTTTGAATCCTAACGCGGTCACTCAAAGCCACTGTAACAATTGTTATGGTGGCTTTTTTATTACATTTATATCTATATGAAAAAATTGGTATTAATTCCTTTTTTCTTTCTATGTATGAAAGGGAATGCTCAATCTATTTATACTGAAATATTGAGCAAGACGGTACTTATTGATGGATTAGAAGTTCCCAAACAAGATTTTCCTATTCAAATGACTTGGAAAGAAGCTAAAACTGTTTGTGATTCTCTGGGCAATGGATGGCGTTTGCCAAATTTGGAGGAGTTGAATATTTTATATAGAAACCAACAAAGTATCGGTGGTTTTGCTAAATGCCCTGATTGTTATTACTGGAGCAATCGAATTATTAAAAAAGACGAAACAATTGGATGGTTTAAAGATTTTGATAAGGGCTATATCATTTTTCAACCTAGAAATAATCCCAAAAAGCGGGTAAGAATCGTCCGAAATTGGATCTTAGAGTGAATTGTCATTTTACTGTAAAAGTTAATATTAAGGTTTTATTAAGTATTTGATACGCCTTATTTATCGTAATTTTGGACCATAAAACCATTTTGGTCTAAAAGTTTATGGTAAAAGAAGAGATTTTCAAAGAAGACATTATAAGGGAAGCGCAAAAGCTCTTCCAAACCTATGGTCTTAAGAAAACCACCATGGAAGATATTGCCAAAGCTTTAGGGAAGGGGAAAAGCACGCTATATTATTATTATCAAAGCAAGGAACAAATTTTTGAAGAAGTACTCCAAAAGGAACTTCAAGAAGTGTTTATTCAAACCCAATTTGCCGTTGAAACAGTTGATTCTGCCGAAGAAAAATTAAAGATTTTCGCTGTCACCAGAATTAAAGTTCTTAGCAATATGTTGAACTTGTACCGCTTGGTTTGTGGTGATTTTGTTGAACATGCATCTTGTGCTAAAGGCTTATTTAATGAATACTCTCAAAAGGAAATTAATTTGATTAAGTCCATTCTAGAATTTGGAATTAACTCAGGGGAGTTTAGTAAAGCACTAACTCAAGAAATGGATTTATTGCCTTCTGTAGTGGTAAGCAGTATCAGAGGCATTGAGCGCGACTTTTTTAATGATAAGTTGATTGGATTGGAGCATCGAATTGGCGCGATTTCTAATCTAATGGTAAATGGATTAAAAAATAAATAGTTAATATAAAAGGACACAGAATATGAAACAAAACATCGCCCCCGCAGAAGGGAAATTGGGCATCTTGATTCCTGGTTTAGGTGCCGTTGGTACAACCATGATAGCAGGTGTAATCGCAGTAAATAAAGGCTTATCTCAGCCTGTTGGTGCTTTAACCCAAATGGGAAATATTCGTATTGGAAAAAGAACGGAAAATCGTTATCCGTTAATTAAAGACTTTGTGCCTCTGGCAAATTTAACGGACATCGTTTTTGGAGGATGGGATGTATATGCAGACAATGTTTTTGAAGCAGCTGCTAATGCAAAAGTGTTAGAGCCAATGTTATTACATGCGGTTAAACCAGAATTGGAAGCAATTAAGCCAATGAAAGCGGTTTTTGATCGTGAGTATGTAAAGAATTTAGATGGTACTCATATAAAAGAAGGGAAGTCTAAATACGATCTTGCAGAGCAAGTAATTAATGATATAGAGCAGTTCAAAAAAGACAATGGATGCTCAAGAGTGGTGATTGTATGGTGTGGTTCAACTGAGAAATATATTGAAACTTCTGCTGTTCATGAAACACTTGAAGCTTTTGAAGCTGGTTTACATAATAGTGACCCCGCTATTGCTCCAAGTATGATTTATGCTTACGCTTCTCTTAAGTTAGGTATACCATTTGCTAATGGTGCGCCCAACTTAACAGTTGATATACCTGCTTTAGAGGAATTGGCAAAACAAACCCAAACTCCCATTGCAGGCAAAGACTTTAAAACTGGCCAAACTTTAATGAAGACCGTTTTAGCTCCTGGTTTACATGCAAGAGCTTTAGGAATTAGAGGGTGGTTTTCCACTAATATTTTAGGCAATAGAGATGGTTTAGTATTAGATGATCCAGATAATTTCAAAACTAAAGAAGTATCTAAACTAAGTGTATTAGAAGATATATTACAACCTGAAATTAATCCTGCTTTATATGGAGATTTATACCATAAAGTTAGAATTAACTATTACCCTCCTCATGGTGACAATAAAGAGAGTTGGGATAATATTGATATTTTTGGTTGGTTGGGTTATTCCATGCAAATCAAGATCAACTTCTTGTGTCGCGATTCTATTTTAGCTGCTCCAATTGTATTAGATCTTGCTTTGTTTATGGACTTAGCTAAGCGTTCGAATATGAGTGGAATACAAGAGTGGTTATCTTTCTACTTTAAGTCTCCACAAACATTACCAGGGTTAAGACCAGAGCATGATATATTCAAACAACTTATTAAGTTGCAAAATACTTTGCGTCATATTATGGGTGAAGATTTAATCACACATCTTGGACTAGATTATTACCAAGATGTTGTGGAAGCTCTATGATAAAATTACACCAAATACTGACCAGCTTTTTTGGGATTGGATTTATCTCAAAGGGGGGCGGAACCGTGGCAGCTATTGCAACATGCTTTATATGGTTTGTTGCAATAGCCGAGCCCAATTCTTTGCTTACTATTCTAATAACAATACTAGTTACACTATATGGTGTATGGGGTGCTAATCAAGTAGAAGCTAGTTGGGGTAAAGACAGCAGCAAAGTGGTTATTGATGAAGTTGCTGGGATGATGATTTCTTTATTGTTTGTTCCTATCACTGAAGTAAATCTACTAGTGGCTTTAATCTTGTTTCGATTTTTTGACATTACAAAGCCATTATTAATTCATAAGCTAGAAAATTGGCCAAAGGGTTGGGGTGTAATGGGTGACGATGTATTAGCTGGCATCTATAGCAATGTTGTTTTACAATTATTAATCTACTTTAATATATGGTAAAGCCTGTTTTCATAAAAGCCCAAGCTTCATCGCTTATTGCATCTGCTACTGACTTTGCTGTAACTGTTTTTTTGGTTGAAGTAATTCATTTGTTGGCAATTGTTGCTGCTGCTATTGGTACAATTACTGGTGGGGTAGTAAATTTTTTGTTGGGTAGGAATTGGGTATTTAAAGCAGGATCATCTCCAATTCCTAAACAAGCATTTCGCTATTTATTGGTTTGGATTGGTAGTTTTTTTTTGAATATAGTCGGTATGGCATTTATGATCAACTTAATTCATGCCAATTATATTTTTTCTAAAATATTAATATCCCTTTTAGTAGGTTTTTTTTACAATTACTTATTACAAGGTAAATACGTTTTTAAATAAATAGGGTCTATGAAAGACAAAATAGGTTTTAAAATATTTGCTTCATTATTAATGATGCTATTTATAACCACAATCAGTGCACAAGAAACGGTTGTTAAGGGGATTGTAGTTGACTCACTCACCAAACGTCCTTTACAAGGGGTTAGTGTGTTTTTTTTAAAAGGTAGAGGAGTGGTTACAGATAGCTTAGGCCGCTATATGATTATTACCAATACGTCCATCAATAAAGTTGTAGTGTCATCGGTAGGTTTTAGGCAAGTACAATTTACCGTTGGTAGGTACAAAATGCAGGAAATAAATATTGAATTAGGCCCAGATCCTGCGCTACTAACTAATGTAACAGTTAGTACAAATAAACGAGCTAAATATAGAAACAAAGACAATCCAGCTGTTGAGTTGATTCGTAATGTTATTGAAAATAGAGAAAATAATAGAACAGCCAGTTATGATTACGTGGAATATGAACAATACGAAAAAATTCAGGCCGCATTAAGTAATTCAAACGATAAAGTCACTAATTCTAAATTTCTTAAAAAGTATAATTTCTTATTTGAAAACAGAGATAGTTCTAAATTGAATGGCAAAATTTTGATGCCTATTTATATGGAGGAGCGTCTTTCAAAACAATATTTGCGAAAAGACCCTTCTGCAACTAAGTCTTTTATTTTAGGGGAGAAAAAAGTTAACTACGGAAGCTATATTGATAATGAAGGGTTAAGTTCTTTATTAAATCGTTTATACGAAAACATTGATATCTATGAAAATAATATTCCCATATTCGCTTATCAATTTTTGAGCCCCATCGCTAATGCCGCTCCAACTTTCTATATGTATTATATACGGGATACCATTACAGATGAGTATGGAACCAAGTTGGTGAAAATGTATTTTACTCCACGTAACACGAATGACTTACTTTTTAGAGGTAATATGTACATCACTTTAGATGGAAATTATGCTGTCCAGAAAATTAATATGTTTATCAGCAGAAATGCAAATATCAATTGGGTCAAAGAATTGTATGCTGATTTAGATTTTGAAAGGGGAGAAGATAAACGCTATCATTTAGTTAAGAGTAATCTGATGGCAGATATGGGTTTAAGTAAAAGCAGTACTAGTGGTGGTTTTTTTGGGGAACGTACTGTTTCATACAAAGGATTTACAACCAACAATAAACGGCCGGATAGTTTATATCAAGGCCCTTCAATAGTTAGAAATGACGAAGTAATTACAAAAATGCCTGATAGTTTTTGGATAGCTAAAAGACATAACCCTTTGACTGTTCCTGAATCTAAAGTTTACAGCAATATTGATAGTTTAGAAAAAATGCCTTCATTTAGAAGAACCATGGCATTGTTTACTTTATTATTTGCTGGTTACGGAAATTTAGGACCTGTAGAAATTGGACCAGTAAATACTTTCTATAGTTTTAATCCAGTAGAAGGATTCCGTTTGCGTGTTGGCGGTAGAACTACCCCGGCAATGAGTAAGCGTTTGTATTTTGAAACATATGGTGCATATGGTTTTAATGATAAACAATGGAAAGGTTTTTTAAGTGCAACTTATTCACTCAATAATAAGTCTATCTATACTTTTCCAATGAATTATATCAGGATTAGTGCCCAAAGTGATACCAAGATTCCTGGTCAAGATTTAGAGTTTGTACAAGAAGACAACTTCCTACTTTCATTTAAAAGAGGAAATAATGAACGTTGGTTGTATAACAATATTTATCAGGCTGAATTTGTAAAAGAATTCAAGAGCAGATTTTCTTATAGTATTGGGCTTAAAAATTGGCATCAACAACCTGCAGGAATTTTGACTTATACTAAAAGCAATAATGGTATTCCTGAAAACATTCAAAATGTAATTACTACAGAGTTAAATGCTCAAGTAAGATGGGCGCCCAATGAAAAATTCTATCAGGGTAAAATTTATCGTATACCCATTTTTACAAAATACCCCATTTTTACATTAAGTGCCGCTGCTGGTGTTAAAGGATTTTTGGGTGGACAATACAATTACCAAAAACTTGATTTAAGAATAGAGAAGCGTAATTACATGGGCAGATTGGGTTATGCAGATGCTACATTAGAAGGCGGTTATACATTTGGTCAAGTTCCTTTTCCTTTGTTAACGGTGCATAGAGCCAACCAAACTTTTGCCTATCAGTTGAACTCTTACAATATGATGAATTTCTTAGAATTTGTAAGTGATCGCTATGCATCATTTACATGGGTTCAGCATTTTATGGGTATAGTTTTTAATAGAATTCCATTATTAAAAAAGTTGAAATTTAGAGAAGTTGCTTCTTTTAAAATTTTATATGGGGGGGTAAGAAATGAAAACAATCCAGTGTTGAATCCTTCCTTGTTTGCCTATCCAACTATTAATGGGGTTACTTCAACTTTTGCCTTAGATCCGGCGAAGCCATATATAGAAACAAGTGTTGGTGTAGAAAATATATTGAATATTTTAAGGGTAGACTTTGTAAAAAGATTGAGTTATTTAGACAATCCGGGCATATCACCTTATGGGATTAGAACAAGATTTAGGTTTGATTTTTAAATTGAATTCGTCCTTATTCAAGAATGCGTTAAATAAAATTATTAATGAACCAGCCAAAGCCCAAATTTAGAGACAAAGCACAACAAATGATCTATGTGGTCATTAACCCACTGGTTAAGTTTTTAATCAAATTAGGATTAACTCCCAATGCAGTTACATTAATTGGCTTGTTATTGAATATTTTAGTTACAGCTATTTTTATTGAAGGAGCAGAGAAAGGCCATAGAGGGGAATTAAGTTATATAGGTTGGGCAGGGGCAATGGTTTTATTTGCCGGTGTTTTTGATATGTTGGATGGACAAGTAGCAAGGCTCGGAAAAATGTCATCTTCTTTTGGGGCATTATTTGATTCAGTATTAGATAGATACAGTGAGTTAGTATTATTTTTAGGCATATGTTATTACCTTATCTCTCATCATTATTTCTATAGTTCCTTATTTGCTTTTATTGCTATGATTGGTTCTTTGATGGTAAGCTATACCAGAGCAAGAGCTGAAGGATTAGGAGTTGAATGTAAAGAAGGTTTAATGCAAAGGCCAGAAAGAGTAATAACCATTGGCGTTACTGCTATTGCATGTGGCATTACTTCGTATTTTATTGGCGGTGAGTACAAAGTTTATTTACCTGGAACAAGCGTGCAAATATTTGAGACTATTTCTGTATTTACGATTCCTTTGACTATTATGGCGATACTTACTAATTATACCGCTTTTAAAAGGTTGATTGATGCTAAAGCAGCGCTGGATTTAAAAGACAAGAATAAACAAGTTGATTAATTGCGTGTTGATTTAAAGATAAATTGAAAATGATTTTCGGAAGAATGAGAAAGTTTTATGTTTTACTTGGTTTTGTTTTAATGCAAATAAATGGGAATGCGAATACTTCTATTAATACTGAGCCGCAGGATACTTTCCCTGTTCCTGTTAATATAAAAAACCAGCTATTTTATTTGCAAAGAACTACCAATACCAATACGGTTGTTTATGCTTTAAATATCAACGAAAAAGGGGTGCTAGATGAGTCAACGCCAGTAAGAGTTTTTTGGATACGTTATCCAGAAGGAGGTATGCAGAAAGACTTGAACTTTATTCAAAAAGCATTTGCTTATGGAACCATTTCTAAGAAAAACAAAGATGGTACCTTTACCATTCAATTAGTGGCTTACAAGAAAAAGGAATTTATATTAAAGAAATCGGCTCTAGATAATACCTATAAATTATATACACTTATTAATAATAAAGAATCGGAAATTAAACGAATTTTTATCAAGATAGATCCAGGCGGTACTTTGTTTAATCCCAATATAGCTTATGTGGAAATGAAGGGGAAGGAGGCGAGCAACAATAAGCCTATCATGGAAAGATTCAAACCCTAATTGAAAAGCAACTATGCCAATCAATAAAAAAAAGATTAAAGCATCTTTATTAGTTCTACTTTTTTCGGTAGGATATTTACTATTGTCTTATTTTTTAATCGGATTTAAGTCGGACCAACTGATTTTAGTGGGGCTATTTAATTTCATGTATTATTTATCTGAAGTAACTAGAAAATTCATATTAGGCTTTATCGTTTTTATTGTTTTCTGGATCATTTTCGATTACATGAAAGCATTCCCTAATTATGAATTTAATACTGTTAGTATTAACGAATTATATGAATTAGAAAAAAGCATTTTTGGATTTAAATTTAATGGGGGAGTAGTAACCCCAAATGAATTTTGGTTGCTTCAGCATACCAATGCATTAGATATTGTGTCGGGTATTTTTTATTTAAGTTGGATACCTGTTCCACTCATATTTGCAGGGGTATTATTTTTTTATAGAAAAAGGGAATTTTTTTATTTCTCCTTAACTTTCTTGCTGGTTAATTTAATAGGGTTCTGTATTTACTATATTTATCCTGCAGCACCTCCATGGTATGTGCAGCAATATGGATTCGATTTCATTGCAAATACAAAGGGTAATACTGCTGGGCTTTCTAGGTTCGATGCGTATTTTGGTGTAGAGATATTTAAAGGGCTTTACGAAAAAAGCTCCAATGTTTTTGCTGCAATGCCTTCTCTGCATTCCTCTTATCCACTCATTGTTTTGTATTATGGAATACGTAATAAGTTGGGCTGGATTAATATTATACTGGCGGTTGTAACAGTAGGAATTTGGTTTGCCGCTGTGTACAGTAGTCACCACTATGTTTTAGATGTGCTTGCTGGTATCGCTTGTGCGTTAACTGGAATTTGGTTATTTCAAAAGTTATTGCATACAAAAGGTTGGGTGCATAATGCTATTGAAAAAGCCGTGCGAGCACTTAGTTAAAAGGTGCACAAATTCTTTTTGCAACTGGAACAATAAGAAAAGGAAAAACAAAAGCTGCAATGACATCTATGGTATAATGCACATGTTGAATCAATACCAAAATTCCTACAGTAATTGCCCCTGTAAAAACAATTAGTTGATCTCTTTTAGTTTTTAAGCACAACGCTAAACAAACTAATGTTGCTGTATGGCCCGAAAAGAATAAATCTTTGGTAATAAATTTTGCTCCATAAAAACTATTGGTGATGGGGTCTATTAATTCTATTAAGTCCTTGGGTGGTTCTAAAGGAACCAAATAAATACTGATAATTCTTGAAATAGATAATAGGTTAAACCCCCAAATGATTAGCAGTATCAAGGTAGGGTCTTTAAAACCTTTAAATAAATACCATAAGCATAAAGACCAAATAATGATAAATGTTGGGATAGATACGTTAGCACTTTTAATGAAGTCTAAAACAAGGTCGTTTAATACAATACCTTTTCTTGCTTCAATAAAAGCAAAATAATAGGGGAGGAAAGCAATTAATAAAACCAATAGCAACAATCCGCCTGCCAATTTGTTACGAAATAATTTATTTCGTAAATATTGGCTCCAAAGCATCTTAGTCATTCGGCAAAAGTATGGCTAGTAATGCCAACGAACAAATGCTTCCATTGCGGCATATTTAGTCATTCCAAGTGCAGCATATAAATTGGCCGTATTGGCGTTTCTATCTTCCGCTCTTTGCCAAAATTCTCTATTGTCAGCACCTTGAAATGGAACCATGTCTTTTTGTGATTGATGGATAAATATGCCAAAGCGTTTTTTCTTGACTTGATCTGGACTCATTGGAATGGCCATTTCAATTTCAGCAATATCCCATTCTTGCCATGCACCTTTGTACAACCAAACCCAACAGTCTTTAATCCAGTCATCACCTGCAGCTTTGATCCGCCTAAGCGCCTCAAAAACCGCTTCTAAACAGACCCTATGAGTGCCATGTGGATCTGCTAAATCTCCCGCACAGTAAACCTGATGTGGTTTTAGTTTCCGCAGCAATTCCATGGTGATCAAAATATCTTCTTCGCCCAATGGCTTTTTTTCAATGGTCCCAGTTTCATAGAAAGGCATATTCATAAAATGCCAACGACCTTCAGGTAATCCTACATATCTGCAAGTAGCTTTGGCTTCACCTCTTCTGATTAAACCTTTAACAGCCCTGATTTCTCTAGTATCCATTTGGTCTTTCTTCTTTGAAGAAATAAATTGTTCAGCAGAAGAAAGTTGCTCAATACTCTTACTATTGTCCATTCCAAACATCTCTTCAAATCCCACTGCAAAATCAATAAAACGGGTCACAAATTCGTCGGTAACCGCAATATTCCCGCTGGTTTGATAAGCTACATGTACTTCATGACCTTGGTCGTGTAAGCGCATAAACGTTCCACCCATACTAATGATATCATCGTCTGGATGTGGTGAAAATATTAAACAACGTTTAGGATGAGGTTCAGAGCGTTCAGGGTGTGCCGGAATAACTGCATTTGGCTTTCCACCTGGCCATCCAGTAATGGTATCCCTAAGCATATAAAACACTTGAAGGTTTATTTCATACGCATCATCTTGTTCTACTAGTAAATCTGATAAACCATTTTCGGTATAATCTAGGCTGGTTAAGCTAAGTACCGATTTATTGAGCTTAAGTGCCAGGTTAACCACTGCTCTTTTAATCATGGCATCGGTCCAAACACAATCCCCAGTTAACCATGGCGATTTTATTCTCGTAAGTTCTGTAGAAGCCGCTTGGTCAATTATAAATGTACAGTCGTTGTGTTGCTGTAAAATACTTGCAGGAATGCTTTCTGTAACGTTTCCTTCTACTGACTTTGCTACAATACTTGCTTTGTTTCCCCAAGCCAATAAAATAATTTTCTTTGCTTTTAAAATACTACTGATACCCATAGTAACGGCCAATCTGGGAACTTTGGTAATCGTTTCAAACTCGTAAGAATTAGCCAATCGAGTACTGTTCTCTAAATTAACTAATCTTGTTTTAGACAAAATGCTTGATCCAGGCTCATTGAACCCAATATGCCCATTCTGTCCAATTCCCAAAATTTGTAAATCTATGCCGCCTGCAGCTTCAATGGCTTGTTCATAAGAGGCACAGTAATTTTTCATTTCTGCTTTTGGGGCATTTCCATTAGGCAAATGAATGTTTTTTGGATCAATATCAATATGGTTAAATAAGTTACGATGCATAAAGCTCCAATAGCTTTGGTAGGCATCTTTATCTATTGGATAGTACTCATCTAAATTAAAAGTGATTACATTTTTAAAGCTCAATCCTTCTTCACGATGCATTCTAACTAATTCTGCATACATTTTAATAGGAGTAGACCCTGTAGCCATGCCTAGTACAACCATTTCTCCTTTGGAAGCTTTTTGTTTAATTAAACTAGCAATTTGTTGGGCTGCATAAACAGAGCCCTCTACTGCCGTTGGATAAATTTTGACTTCAATCTTCTCAAATGAGTCTACCATATTTAACTTGTTTTGCATGGCTAATATACGTTAAAGCTTCATAAATCTGCATTAAATTCGCTGCTTTTTGCGGGTATTTAAGGCTTTTTAGTTGTTATTGGGGTATTATTGGCAGGATCAAAATATGCTTTGCTGTAGTTGAATCCTAACCAATCAAAGCGCTTGAATTGATTCAATAAACGTTTCTCGAAATTAGGCCAGCTTTTTTGTTCTTTAGGTGTCCAAAGAACTTCGCTTAACGCACTCATTCTTGGAAATATTTGGTACTCTACTTTTGAAGTATTGGTCATGTATTCAGTCCAAACATTGGCTTGTGCACCTAGAACATATTTTGCATCTTCCGCTGAAAGCGCTTTAGGGATTGGATCATAGCTGTAGACTTTTTGAACAGTCGTGTAACCACCAATGGTCACTGAGTCTTCATTCTTCGTTTGTTTGTGATCAAAATACATCCAACCTCCTGGAGTCATAATTACATTGTGTTTTTGTTTGGCTGCCTCTATTCCTCCTTGTTCACCCCTCCAACTCATCACCGTTGCATTAGGCGCTAATCCACCTTCCAATATTTCATCCCATCCAATGATTTGCTTCCCTTTGCTATTTAAGTATTTCTCCACTCGCTGAATAAAATAGCTTTGTAAACCATGTTCGTCTTTTAATCCCTTTTCTTTAATTAACTGTTGACAAAAAGCCGATTTTTTCCAAGCTTCTTTAGGGCACTCATCGCCACCTATATGAATATATTTTGAAGGGAATAATTGTATTACTTCATCAAATACATTCTCTAGAAATTTAAATGTAGTTTCAGTTGGAGCAAATACGTCTTCAAATACGCCCCAAGTTTGTTGTACTTGTTTCCCAGTAGTTGAACCGTTCCAAGCAATTTTAGCAGGCACTTTGGTGCTTGAATCGGGAAAGCAACTCAATTCAGGATAAGCTGCAATAGCAGCAGAAGAATGGCCAGGTAATTCAATCTCAGGAATCACTTCAATATATCTATCTGCAGCATATTGTACTATTTCTTTTATTTGAGCTTGGGTATAGAATCCACCATAACGAGTATTGGTGTTTCCTGTACCTGGATACCTTCCAATAGTGGTTCCATTTCTAAATCCACCAATTTCAGTTAATCTTGGATATTGTTTAATTTCAATTCTCCAGCCTTGGTCTTCTGTTAAATGCCAATGAAAAGTATTCATCTTGTGCATGGCAATAAAATCAATGTATTTTTTTAAAAAGTCAACTGGAAAAAAATGTCGAGCAACATCTAAATGCATTCCTCTATAGGCGAAACGAGGTTGATCTTTAACCATTAATTGTGGGATATTCAAACTAGTTGATTTTGTAAAAGGGAACAATTGGATTAATGATTGAACTCCGTAGAACACACCTGTTTCATTGTCTCCTTCAATTATTACTCCATTATTTTTTACTTCTAATTGATATGCGCCTGCAATTGGGTAGTCAAGTCTAGCATAAGATAAAATGATATTTCCATCGTTTTTTGAAGAAGTAGAAATCGGTAAAACCAATCCATACATTTTCTTTAAGTAAGCTTGCAAAAATTTTGCAGATTTTTCTAAACCGCTTCCTTTAGTAACAATATTGGTTTTATTGTTTACTAAAAAATTACCATTACCCATTTTTAAGGATGCTGGTTGAGGAATAATTGGGCTTTCTTGCGCTGTACTAATAATTGAAGTAAATAAGCAAAAAGCTAAAAACAGATTTTTCATATTGGTTTTGTTCGTTAGTTAGTAAAAATAAAAAAGATTCCCCTGAACGAGGAATCTTTTATTGTAAAGTATACAAAGACCTTCAATAGAAATTTTATTAAACTACCCTAGTTAGCTTTATCAAATTGGTAGGTAAATGTTGATCAATAGGTGTACTGCCGGTATTGATTACTGCATCTCCTGATTTAACAAATCCTCTTTGTTTTAAGATATCAATTTGATCTGCAACAATATCATCTAAGCTTTCTTCTTCAGAATAATGGAATGCCCTTACACCCCAACTTAAGCTCAATTGATTTACTAATGATTTTTCTTTTGTAAAAATAAATAGTGGAGAAGAAGGGCGGTAACTGCTAAGCATAAATGCGGTATAACCACTTTGTGTCATACCTATTAAGGCGTTTGCAGAAACATCTTCGGCCATTTTAGCTGCATTATAACAAACTGCATCACTGTAGAAAGAAGGAGAGTGTGGCTGAGGTTTTAAGTCTTCAGAGCGATTGTAACGATATTCTTTCTTTTCTACTTCTGCTATAATTTTACGCATGGTTTCAACTACCAATGCAGGATGTTGTCCTGCAGCAGTTTCACCACTTAGCATAACTGCGTCAGCACCTTCTAATACCGCATTTGCAACGTCGGTAATTTCACTTCTGTTGGGCTTAACTCTGTCTATCATGCTTTCCATCATTTGGGTAGCTACAATTACAGGTTTCGCGCGGTGAATACATTTGCGTATTAATTCTTTTTGAATCAATGGAATTTGTTCTACTGGAAGCTCAACACCCAAATCTCCACGAGCTACCATGATTGCATCACTTTCTAAAATAATATCACGAATATTAACTAATGCTTCCGGTTTCTCAATCTTCGCAATAATTTTAGTTTTGCTTTTTTTCTCGTCTAGTTTGCTTCTTAAAATTACAATGTCTTTAACGCTTCTTACAAAGCTTAAAGCAACCCAATCACATTGTTGTTCTATAATAAACTCTAAGTCTATTAAATCTTTTTCGGTAAGTGCAGGTAATGAAATTTTTGTATCAGGTAAGTTTAATCCCTTTTTTGAAGACAAAATTCCTCCTAAAGTAACTACCACTTTAACGTCGCCATTCTTTTCAATCCCGGTAACTTTAACCTCAATTTTACCATCGTCAATCATGATTAAGTTGCCTAATACCACGTCCCCAGCTAGGTTAGGGTAGGAAACATAAATTTTTTCTTTTGTGCCAATACATTTTTCGTTGGTAAAAGTGAGAATATCACCCACTTGTAGGTCTAATGCATTGTTTTCAATTTCACCAACTCTAAGCTTAGGTCCTTGTAAATCGGCAAGAATGGCAATATTATATGGCTGCGTTTTGTTGATATTTCTGATATGTTCAATAATAGCCAATTTATCTTCGTGGCTACCATGCGAAAAGTTTAACCTAAATACGTTTACACCTGCTTTCACCAAATTTAATAATTGGTCGTAAGAGTCACAAGCAGGTCCTACGGTTGCAACAATTTTTGTTTTGTGCATCACGTGTTTAACGCCCGCTTCTCTGTCCATCTCTTTGTGTAAGTACTTCTCTAAATTCTTTGACATTGTTTTGTTTTAGTTTTTTTGGTTGGGGGTTAACTAGCTAATATTTTTACGATTCTAAGCCAATCTTCTGAAATTTTTTGTTTGGCTTTTATTGCATGATCTAAAGGAGTGTAATGTAATTGATTGTTCAGAATACCCACCATTACATTATTGGTACCATTTAGTAAACATTCAACAGCCGCAAATCCCATTCTACTTGCAATTAATCTATCTAAACAAGTAGGGGAGCCGCCTCTTTGAATATGGCCTAAAATACAAACCCTGGTATCTGCATTTGGGAGCCTTTTTTTAACAATACTAGAAATTTCATTGGCTCCATATTTATCACCTTCTGCCACAACAATGATATTCACCAATTTTTTTCTCTTTTCTTGCTCAGATAAAGACTGTATTAGTTCTTCAATATCTGTTTCTGTTTCTGGAATTAAAATGTTTTCTGCACCAGTTGCAATTCCGCTGTGTAAAGCAATATATCCTGCATCTCGGCCCATTACTTCTACAATGAATAGTCGGTCGTGTGCATCTGCGGTATCCCTAATTTTATCTATCGCTTCTACTGCTGTATTTACTGCTGTGTCAAAGCCAATGGTAAAGTCGCTACCAGCAATATCTTTATCTATGGTTCCTGGAAGGCCAATACAAGGAATGTCAAATTCGTTACTGAATTTTTGTGCCCCCTTAAAACTACCATCTCCTCCAATGATGACTAATCCGTCTATTCCCCTTTTCTTTAGATTTTCGTAGGCAATCTTTCTGCCCTCGGCTTCCATGAATATGGTGGATCTTGCTGTTTTTAATACAGTTCCTCCTCTTTGTATAATATTGGCTACTGATCTGGAGTTCATGGGATGAATATCATCATCTATCATACCACTGTATCCTCTCATTATTCCAAATACTTCTAGTCCATTGTAAATTCCAGTTCTAACTACAGCTCTAATGGCAGCATTCATTCCCGGAGCATCTCCGCCAGAAGTTAATACCCCAATTTTGCTAACTTTTTTACTGCCCATGTTTTTCAATCTCTTTAATAATAAGACAATCTTAATGTGTACTGTATACACGGAATTCCAAAAATACGAATTTGAAAGGACATAGCCTTGTAGTGTTCTTATCTGATTTTTCGTAGCATTGCTGTATGAAAATAGTCGTAACAGGTGCCAATGGTTTTACTGGTCAGCATGTAGCTCAATACCTTGCTAGTAAAGGGTTTCAAGTATTTGCTCTTTCTAGAGGGAATGCTCGATTAGCCGCACATAAGCTGATTCATTATCATGACTGCGAACTAACGAATGTTAGTTCAGTTAATAGCTTGATCATGCAAATTGAGCCAGATTGGATTATACATATTGCAGCAATGAGTAAACCTGATGAATGTAATGATGATCGGGAAAATTGTTTGTTGCATAATGTACAGGCGACCATACATCTTGGAGAAGCTGCTATCAAGCACCATTCTCAATTTATTTATTTTTCTACTGATTTCATTTTTGGTGAAAATGGCCCACATGGAGAAGACGATATTACTGGGCCACTTAACTTCTATGGAGAAAGCAAATTACTAGCAGAAAATTGGGTAAAGCAACATATCCCTAATGCAGTTATTGTGAGGCCAGTTTTTATATACGGTCCTGAATTACCTGGTTCTCGCCCTAGTTTTATACAATGGGTTCAAAAGCAACTCATTCAAGAAAAACCTATCAAAGTAGTGAATGATCAAAAAAGAACACCAACTTATGTGTTCGATATTTGCCAAGGGTTAGAAACAATTATTGTAAACAATCATTCTGGTGTTTTTCATTTGGCTGGAGCCGAAATTATTACTCCATACGAAATGGCTATAGAAGTAGCCAATTGTTTATCATTAAATGTTGATTTAATAGAAGCAGTAGACAGCACAACTTTCCCAGAACCTGTAAAAAGAGCCAAACAGTCTGGACTTAAAATTGATCGGGCTCGTTCAATACTAAATTATAAACCCCACTCATTTTCAGAGGGGGTTCGTAAAAGTTTTTTAGCAGATCAATTCATAAATAAATAGTCCTACTATTTTAGGGGTAAAAAAATTTCCGCCATCATACAACGTGCACTGCCACCTCCATTTGTTTCAATAGTGGTAATATCGCTGTGTATAATTTTATTGAAAGCGGTAATGGTTTCAATTTGCTTTGGCGTTAATGCATGAAATGCTTGGCTAGACATTACTAAGAATTTTTCACCCCTGGTATTGTGCACTTGTAACATATTTCCAGCAAAATGATTCATTTGATTAAAATCAATTTCTACAATAATTTTTCCTGAGTTGATGATAGATTGTTTAACCAATTGATGTTCATTTGAATCTTTTATTGAATCTAAACAAATGACTACATAATCATCTGCAACACACATCATCACATTGGTATGGTAAATAGGCGCGCCAGCTGCATCTACAGCTACAAATGATACGCCCTTATATTGCATGGTATTGCAAAATTCATTGAATACTTGTGTGTTGGTTCTAGGAGAAAGACATGCATATGCAATTTTCTTTTCTCTGTCTAAAACCATACTTCCTGTGCCTTCCAGAAAAAGTTCATTCTTTTCATTAGAAGTAAAATCATTGGTATGGACAATGAGAAATTTTTCTTGAATGCTATTTAATACAGAAGGTTTTCTTTCTAATCTTCTATTTGTTGCAAACATCGGATAGAGGCAAATGCTTCCATCTTCATGGAAAGAAATCCAGTTATTAGGGAAAATAGAATCTGGTGTATGCGGGTCTGGAGTATCTTCTACTACAGTAACGTCTATGTCATGTGCTCTTAAAATTGAAATGAATTGTTCAAATTCTTGCCTAGCTTTTTCTTGCACATTAGACTGATCCGATTTGTTTTGAAAACTATTGTTCACGGCCGTTTCAGCATTAAAGCTAAAATGGACAGGTTGTATCATTAATAAGTGACTGGTATGTTGCATAGTTGATTAATTGATTGGTTCTCTCCATAAAGGCATACTCATACAATGAAATCCTCCTCTTGCTCTCGATAATTCTGCAGAAGGCATTAAAATAAAAGTGTCCTTAATTTGATCAATTGTAATACTGTTGTTTTCTAATTGTTGTAATAGTTCTTTCACTCCAATAATAGTAAACCCTGCATTTCTAAATGCTTCGGTGGTTTTGTCATTTCTGTCGTAACCTAATACCACGCCTTCTTTTAATGCCAATAAATTACATGAATCTGTCCATTGCTCCCTTGCACTGTAAGGGAATTCGTTGTTCCCTGAAAAAATAAAACGTACTTCAGTTTTACATTGTAAATCTGTTTTACTAATATCAACCAACAAATCTTCTAAGCTTTCAAATGAAATTGGATTTTCTGGATTGTTCCTATGAAATTGAAGAATTTTAATTTTTTCCTCTTTCTTTATTTCTAGTATTCTTTCAACAGCAGATTCATCTTCATGCTTCACCGCTTTCCTAGAAAAATTTCCCAACATGACCCATACATCTCTTTTAACTTGAGTAAATACCGTGTCAATATGCATATAATCTCTTTTCTTGGGAATCTTTACGATGGTTACTTTGTCCATCAATCCCATTTCAAAAAGGGTTTGTGTTATTTTAACTGCCGCTTCCGAAGAAGTTCTTTCACTAACTCCCACTAAAATATGATTCTCACTTACTACCATAATATCTCCACCTTCCAATGTAATTTTTCTTTCATCGTCTTCTTTGGGTAGTAAAAAACTATGGTGCGAATCGGATAATTCAATAATCTTATTGGTGTAATCTGCAAATAGGGGATGATTGAAGAAAATATATTTTGCCAACAAAGCCTCTCTTGTTCTTGCTTTTTTTGCTGGCTTATTTAGCAATACATGGTCTTTAATGGTGATACCAATATCTCTGGTGAAAATAAAGTTGGGAATGGGTGCAAATAAGAGCTGTCTTTCTTGAGATGTACCTGAGATCAGGGTTTTGGCCAATTCAGTAGGTTCGTAATTCAGTAGCTCATTTTGTATTCGATAAGTGCAACCTTCAATTGCACAAACAGAGGATACCAATTTGGTTTTGATATCACTATTTTTTAATAATTCAGATAAGAGCCATTGCAATTCAATTACTTTATCAGATTTATAAAAGTGCTCGTGTTCTGGTTTATAAAATTCACGATTGTTTTGATTGCTATCAATCTCAGTTAATTTTCCTTTTATTTTTTCAGGGTCTAAAAAATACAATAAGATTTTAGTGTAATAATCGTATTCGTCTTTTCTAATGGTATCTAGGTGAACAATATCTTCAAAAAGCCAGTCTTGAGCTTTAGACGGTACTACTTTTCCTAAACCACTATCTGGGCTATGTACCAATAATCGTTTTAAAGTGCCAATTTCGGATGTAACGGAAACCTTCATATAAAATATTTTATAAAATGCGTGTAAGAAGAAGTAGGTAGTTTACTACCTATTAATCAATAAATTTTTCTAGTATCAACTTTATTTATACTCCCTTCAATGATCGGGCATTGGGTTCAAGCCCCTGTACATCCAAGCAAAATGTGATGTCAAAAAAGATATGGTAGAACAATGGTTCACTTAACGCAAATTACTATTTTATTTCAAATGGCAATTTACCATTAAGGCTACCAGTCGATTTCAAGGGTTTGAAACGCACAAACATATCTTCACTATACCATTTTTCTTGGTGGGTTTTCTTTACTACTTCTGCATGCTCTTTCATTTTATAAGCGAACTGACGCATTTGTTCTTTACTTTCCCAAATGCTGAATGTGGCTTGTTTTATCCAAGGTACTTCGCCAATACCAACAGAGGTAATAAATCCATCTGCACCAGCCATTTGTTGTGCAATGGCATCAACATGCGACCAGAATCGGCCTAGTTGCGATGGTCGAATCGTTGCTCTAGTGAGTATTCCAATTGCTCCTTCATAGCTGGATTGTTTGGGTAAGTCTCCAAAAACAGTTTTCCCATCCCAAGTTCCATGACCTTCAATGGGGTCAAGTTGAAGCTCCCAAATTTCTACGCCGAAAAACTTCCACCAAGTGCTAATGAACGAAGGTCTAAAACCAGCATTGTCTTTTGTACTAATGGTTAATAAAGCCCATTGTCTCCAATCTGGTGTTTTATCGAAAGTGCCATTTCTTCCACATCCCATCAATTTATAGAATTTAGTTTTTTTGCTCATCCAAAGCGGAAGTCTAAAAAAAGCCATGGACAAAAAACCAGCCCAACCTAAAAAATGGGGGTACCTAACTATACTTAAAGTAGCAATCATACATTAAATTAAACTAATTTTCGGCAATGAAATGGGTGATTCAACATATCAAACAATTGGTTAACACTAGAACCAATTCAATAGTTCTAAGAGGTGCAGAACTTTCGAAACTTCCAATTATTGATAATGCATTTCTAGTAGTTGAAAATGGAATTATTCAAGCATATGGTGCTATGCATGAATTATCAGCAGAACATTTAGATGGGGCTGGGGTGATTGATGCCGCCGGTGCTTCGGTACTGCCTTGTTGGTGCGATAGCCATACTCATTTGGTTTTTGCAGCAAGTAGAGAAGATGAGTTTGTACATAAAATCAATGGATTAACCTATGCTGAAATAGCAGCAAAAGGGGGGGGGATACTCAATTCTGCCCGTAAAATAGCTTTAGCTAACGAAGAAGAACTGTATGTACAAGCAATGACTCGTTTGCAAGAATTAATGAAACTAGGTACAGGTGCTATTGAAATAAAAAGTGGCTATGGGCTTAATACGGCCAACGAGTTGAAAATGTTGCGGGTAATTAAACGTATTAAAGAAACGGCTCCCATTCCTGTAAAAGCGAGTTTTTTAGGAGCACATACCTTTCCATTGGAATTCAAAGAAAACCATGATGGATATATAAATCAAATAATACAGGAGATGTTGCCTGCAATATCCCAGGAGCAATTAGCCGACTATATTGATGTTTTTTGTGAGGAAGGTTTTTTTAGTGTTGCAGAAACCCAGCGCATTTGCGAAGCTGGAATAGCGCATGGATTAAAACCGAAAATACATGCCAATCAATTACATGCCTCAGGAGGAGTAGAGCTAGGGGTTCAATTAGGAGCCATTTCAGTAGATCATTTAGAAACCATGAATGCGGCTGCTATTCAAGCATTAAGTAATTCAACTACCATTGGCACCATGCTACCCACAGCAGCCTTTTTTCTAAGAATGCCTTACCAGCCGGCAAGAGAACTCATTCGTGCAAATGCAGCATTAGCAATTGCTTCAGACTACAACCCAGGCTCAAGCCCTAGTGGGAATATGAATTTTGTAGTTGCTTTAAGTTGTATACAAATGAAGTTATTGCCCGAAGAAGCCATTAATGCAGCCACTATTAATGGGGCATTTGCAATGGAATTAGAAAAGGAAGTAGGAAGCATCACGATCGGTAAGCGAGCTAATTTAATATTTACATATCCCATTCCTTCATTGGCATACATGCCTTATTCATTTGGAACTAATTTGATTGATAAGGTTATGATTAATGGTCGGTTTATTTAATTATATTTAAGTAACTGAATTGTTCACTTAAATTACTTGACCATGCACCATTTTAAATTTTATCATAAACAGGATGTACTTTCTGTAACTAAAATTCGTCGGTTCGAAACTAAGTTGGGTGAGCGGGTACAAGTGCTTGCCAATCCAGCAAATATAGAAGCGAGCTTGCAAGAGAGTTCTGCCAATTATATTATTCTAGGAATTCCTGAAGATATTGGCGTAAAAGCAAATGGGGGAATAGGTGGTACCGATAGTGCTTGGTTGGCTTTTTTAAAAGCATTTTTGAATATTCAAAGCAATGACTTTTTAGAAGGTAGTAATATGATGGTATTGGGGCATTTTGATTTTGCATCTATTGCAGAACTGATAGATCAAAATGCTTTTAATGAGGAAGAAAAAATGGCTGCATATAGGCATGCGGTTAATACGATTGATGATTCGGTTGAACAATTGATACATATCATTACCCAAAACAAAAAAATACCAATTGTTATTGGTGGTGGGCATAATAATGCATATCCCTGTATCAAAGGTGCAGCAAAAGGATTCTATAAAGCTGGTGTTATTCCTATTGCTCAAATTAATGCCATTAATTTAGATGCACATGCCGATTTTAGGCCTATGGAAGGAAGGCATAGTGGGAATGGTTTTTCTTATGCAGAAGAAGATGGTTATTTAGAAAAATACTGTGTTATTGGCTTGCATGAAAATTATATTCCACAAAATGTATGGATGGATATGGTGAATAATCCTTTTATAGACTGCATTACTTACGAAGACATTTTTGTGCATGAAAAAAGAACATTTATTCAAGCTGTAGCACATGCAACATCATTTACAGATGATACTTTATGTGGTATTGAATTAGACATGGATGCTATTGCCGATACTTTGTCTAGCGCACAATCAAAAGTGGGTATTACCCCCATTCAAGCAAGACAATATATGCAATATGCAGCTGCTGATACCAAAGCTGCATACTTGCATATATCTGAAGGAGCCGTTCAATTGTCTAACGGAGACAAAGACCCAGGTACAGGTAAATTAATCAGTTATTTAGTGAGTGATTTTGTAAAAGGGCATATGATATATTAACTTTTATTTTACAGTTTAATTTTTTTACTGTCCTAACTCGTCGTACATTTGCGGCGGAATTGAGCAATTATTTAAGAGTATTTCTCAGGTAGACAAATAGAAGGCCATTCTATTCTAACGGTAACAAAAAATTTCCTACCCTGCTCAACAACATTTGTAAAAAATAAAATAATAATACAATGAAAGGTGAAGTTATGCCTTCTATCGTACAGATAGATAAGGCGCATTTAAACGAATTAGTACAAGAAGTAAGAGAAACATTGGCAACAGACATGTTTGTACAAAACAGAGAAGAAAAAAAGAAAGCATTTCGTGCAGTTGATCTTTGGAAGATTCACAGAGAAATGAAGTCTGCAAATAGAAATTTTAAATCACAGTTCTAGTTGCTGTTAACTTGTTAAGATCCGCTGCAAAAAATCATATTTGTAGCGGATTTTTTATTTTGGTGATTTACTAATATCCCATTTGGTAAAGTCTTTAAACCAACTACTGTTCCAATACTGGTATCTTGGTATGGCGTTAAGTTCTAGTCTTTTTAAAAAATCTGTGTAATTCTTTTTTTCTGGCATACTCCAAAGTGTTTCACTTAATGCAGTCATTCTTGGAAAGATCATATAGTCTACCTTTTTTTCATTACCCATGTATTCTGTCCATACATTGGCTTGTCCTCCAATAATTTTGTTGCTTAATCCTCTTTGAATTACAGCTATTGGAATAGGATTGTAATTGTACACTGCTTCCAATGGATTATATCCATGAATCGCTAAACTGTCTTTTGGATCTTGTGACTGATAGTGGTCAAAATAAAAGGGTTTGCCAGGGGTATTGATTACTTTAAATCCTTTGCTTGCCGCTTCAATTGCTTGCTTTTCTGTTCCCCAATTCATAACAATGGTTGAAGTATCTAAATCGCCCTCGTTTATTTCATGCCAACCAATCGTTTGTTTCCCTTTTGATTTAAGGTGTTTGGCAATAAACTCTATAAAATAGGTTTGTAATGCTGTTTCGTTTTTTAACCCTTTTTCTTTCATGAAAGCTTGTGTTGCAGGGTCTTGTTTCCACCATATTTTACTGCATTCATCGCCCCCAACATGAATATAAGGTGAAGGGAAAAGCGACACTACTTCATCAAACACTTTTTCTAAAAAACGAAATGTGGCTGGTTTGGGTGCCAGCACATTATTTTGTCTATTGTACATACCCCAAGTAGTGGCTACATTCCAGTTCGTATCTGGTTTGGTACTGAGTTCTGGATAAGCAGCAATTGCAGCACGACTGTGTCCGGGTATATCAATTTCAGGTATTACCGTTATGGCCCTAATAGCAGCGTATTGCACAATTTCTTTTATTTCTGCTTTTGTATAGAATCCGCCGTAACGGATTCCATCATATTGGGCAGGGCTATCTTTAAAATGGCCAATCAAAGTTTCATTTCTATATGATCCTATGGTGTTCAGTTTGGGGTAAGCCTCCATTTCAATTCTCCAACCTTGGTCGTCTGTTAAATGCCAATGAAAAGTATTGAATTTGTGAAATGCCAAATAATCAATGTATTTCTTAATATAGTTTAATGGAAATAGATGTCTTACCACATCTAAATGCATTCCCCTATATGTAAATCTTGGTTGGTCTTCTATATGAACTGGCGAAATTTTTACTGAATTGAATTGGCCAATAGGCATTAATTGTAATAGACTCTGAATCCCATTTACTAACCCTCTTAAATCGTGGTACTCAATTTGGATGTTTTGTTTATTTATGTTTAACTCATATTTTTCTGCTGGATGGTTTAATGAATTATTGGAAACAAGGTAAATTCCTGTTGCCGACAAGCTATTAGTATTGAGCGTTTTTTTCAAATTAAGTAGTATGCCAGTTTGTTTTGCTATATTTTCTTGGAGGTAAACCGCTTGTGGTTCAAATGGCATTTCATAAAATATACTTTGTTTGCTGTCTAAAACAAAAGGATCAGTGCTCTGCGGATAACTAATAAATGCAGGCTTCGGAATAATGGTATTTGCATTTTGTGCGATACTATAAAAGCTGGTAAATAATATACAGTAAATAAAAAATAATCTTTTCATGACTATTGGAATAATTGGATTGGTATAAAAATATCAAATTGATTGGCTATTTGGTAAATTGCATGGCAGTATTTACCACCGTTTAGCAAATTGTTATGCTTAAAGCAGATTTAAGAGAGATTTATATTAATAAAAGAAATGAATTAGAGGGATCAGACCGATTGAAATTGGACGATCTCTTATTGATTCAATTTCAACAAATCAATTTTGAAAACATACAAACTGTTTTAAGTTATTGGCCAATGGCTAATAAGTCAGAACCCAATACTCATTTGTTCAATGGCTATTTAAGACATATGATACCACAGCTGCAATTGTGTTATCCGGTGGTACAAGGTCAAGAAAAAATGCAAGCTATCTTGGTAGATGAAGAAACCGTGTACCAAACCAATCAGTGGGGCATTACAGAACCTAAGACTGGTGAAACAATTGAATTAAGGAATATTGATTTGGTCTTGGTTCCCTTATTGGTTTTTGATGAAGCAGGTTATAGAGTAGGATTTGGGAAAGGGTATTACGATCGATTTTTGGCTGAAAAAGAAGACCATACTGCTTTAATTGGATTTTCTTACTTTGATCCAATACCCTTAATCAGTGACACCCATGAATTTGATATACCTTTACATCTAGGTATTACCCCTAAGCGTATTTATGAATTTTAATACCATCTTTCTTAAATCATTTCGAGTACTATTGCTGCCATTGGCGGCATTGTATGGTTTAATTATCATGATTCGAAATAGGTTGTTCAATAAGAATGTCCTAAAATCTGCTGCTTTTAATTTCCCCATTATTTGTGTGGGCAATTTGGCTGTGGGGGGAACGGGAAAATCTCCAATGGTAGAGTACTTATTAGAATTATTAAGCCCTAGATTTAAAATGGCCACATTGAGTAGGGGGTATAAAAGAAAAACCAAGGGGTATGCATTGGCCAATGCACAAACAACTGCATTAGAAATTGGAGACGAACCTATGCAATTTGCGCTGAAATTCCCGAATGTGGCAGTGGCTGTAGGTGAGGAGCGGATTGTTGCCATCCCTCACTTATTGCAAGACCATCCTGAATTACAGGCAATAATTTTAGACGATGCATTTCAACATAGAACAGTTAGGGCTGGCTTTAATATCTTACTAACTGAGTACAGTAATTTATATACAAGCGACTTTTTTTTACCTACAGGAGATTTGAGAGACGAATGGGCTTCGGCTAATCGTGCACAAGTAATTATTGTAACTAAATGTCCTTCTAATATGGATGAGAAAATGAAGTCTACTATATTAAGAGAGCTAAAGCCTTTGCCATCACAAAAAGTCTTTTTCTCTTGTATTGAATATGGTATGCCATATCATATTTGCGACAGTAGCATTCAATATCCCATCAATTCAATGGATGAAGTAATGTTGGTTTGTGGCATAGCTAATCCTAAACCATTGAAAGATTATTTATTACAAAAAGCTACAACGTATTACCAGCAAGACTATCCGGATCATCATATTTTTTCAATTGACGACTTGAAAGAAATGAAACAGAAATTTGATGATATTTCTGCAGAAAGAAAATTATTTATTACTACAGAAAAAGATGCAGTTAGGCTGATTAAATTCAAAGATGAATTAACCAGTTTACCATTCTTTGTTATTCCAATAAGACACCAAATCCTTTTTGATGAATCTTGGCATTTTAATGAATTGCTGATTAAATTCATTCAAGATTTTAATTTCAATCCAACCGCATGAGTACCAAGAAACCAAAGTCTAAGCAAAAGCAGAAAGCAAAAACCATCACCGTTCAAACCTTGAAGGGGAAACTAGAAGTTACTCGTTCAGGAATGGGGTATGTATTAATAGATGATCAATCAGGAGATGTATTGGTTAGGCCCAATGATTTTGGCACTGCATTAAATGGCGATACCGTAAGAGTTAAAGTGATAAGAGAAAATGTAAGAACAGGTAAAAAAGAAGGAAAAATTACTGAAGTAGTAGAACGCAAACAAACTGAATTCATTGGTAGATTGCAAGTTTCAGCTCATCATGCATTTTTTGTGCCTGATTCAGACAAACCCATGCCAGACCTATACATTCCGATGCAGTCTATCAATGGGGCACAACATAGAGATAAAGTATTGGTAAAATTGGTACGTTGGGAAAAAGAAGATAAAAAGCCAGTAGGAGAAGTCATTAGTGTGATGGCTCCAGATGATGTGAATGATGCAGCGATGAAGGAAATTTTAGCTGAAGCAGGATTCCCACTTAGTTTTTCTGATGAAGTGATTGAAGAAGCAGGAAGATTAGTAGATATTATTGACGAAGCAGAAGTATCAAAGAGAAGAGATTGTAGAGGGTTACTTACTTTCACTATTGACCCAGTGGACGCAAAAGATTTTGACGATGCTATTTCTATCAGAAAATTGGGAGATAATAAGTATGAAATAGGTGTTCATATTGCCGACGTGAGCCATTATGTTCTACCAGAATCTGCATTAGATGCAGAAGCTTACAGAAGGGCTACATCTGTATACTTGCCCGATAGAGTAAACCCAATGTTGCCTGAACATATTTCTAATGAGTTGTGCTCTTTAAGACCTCATGAAGACAAGCTCACTTTCTCTGCTATTTTTCAGACCAATGAGAATGGGGATGTAAAGCAATATTGGTTAGGAAGAACGGTGATTCATTCTGATCACAGGTACACTTACGAAGATGTACAACAAATTATAGAGACTAAAGAAGGGTTGCATAAGGATGAAATATTATTGTTAAATGATATTGCACAAAAATTAAGAAAGAAAAGATTCAGTAAAGGAGCGATTAATTTTTCTTCTCAGGAAGTAAGATTTCAATTAGATGAAAAAGGTGTACCAATTGGCATTATCGTGAAAGAAAGCAAAGAATCGCATCAATTAATTGAAGAATTCATGTTATTGGCCAATAGAACGGTTGCAGAAAATATTGCCAAACAGCATGTAAATAAAAAGCCGATTCCTTTTCCTTATCGTGTGCATGATCAACCCGATGAAGAAAAACTAGCCCCATTTATTCAATATGCTAAAAGATATGGCCATAGTTTTGATATATCCACTCCGCAAGCGATTGCACATAGCTTTAATGGGATGTTGGCTGATGCGCATGGTAAACCGGAACAACATGTACTTGAGCAATTAGGTATCAGAACCATGTCCAAAGCTATTTATACCCCAGAAAATATTGGACACTATGGTTTGGCGTTCGAGCATTATTGTCATTTTACATCGCCCATAAGAAGATACCCAGATGTGTTGGTACATCGTGTATTACAATCTGTTTTAGAGGGTGCTCCAATGATTGATAAAAAAATGACAGAGAAATGTAAGCACACTAGTGAAAGGGAAAGAGCCGCAATGGAGTGTGAAAGGGCTGGGAATAAATACAAACAAGTAGAGTTTTTGCAATCTCATGTAGGTGAAACTTTTGAAGGTGTAGTTAGTGGGGTAACTAGTTTTGGATTCTTTGTAGAAACAGTAGAACACAAGTGCGAAGGCTTGGTAAGTATTGTTAGCCTGAGTGACTTTGATGATTTTAGGTTGGTTGAATCCGAATACAGTTTAGTAGGAAGACGCAGTGGACGCATCTTTAAAATGGGCGATAAAGTAACTGTAACATTGGTAGCAGCAAATTTAGAAAAACGGCAATTAGATTTTGAATGGGAGTTAGGTTAGTGCTTACCAACCACTGGCCAATACATCTGCTAAGTGCATCATTCGCATTGGTTTGCCTTCGTGTTTAGCACAGCCATCTATATGCATTAAGCAGCTCATATCTGTACTAATTAATAGGGTAGCTCCGGTATTGGAAGCGTTGTTGATTTTTTGATTGCCCATTGCAATGCTAATGGGTTCAAATTTGACTGCAAAAGTTCCACCAAAGCCGCAGCAGGTTTCTACATCATTCATTTCAACCAATTCTAAACCTGAAACATTATTTAATAATTGCCTTGGTTCATTTTTGATTTTACATTCTCTTAATGCTGCGCAGCTATCATGATAAGTAGCTTTTTCTGTTAACACAGCACCAAAATTGGTTTCTTTCAATACGTTTACTAAGAAATCAGAAAATTCAAAAATTCGCTCAGCAGTTTTGGCTGCCTGTGTTTTATGTGCTGAGTTCTCAAAAACTTGTTTGTAATAATTTTTTACAAAACCCACACAACTGGCGCTGGGTGCAATTATATAATCGGCCCCTTCAAAATCTTGTAGAAACTTAGTGCAAACTTCTTTTGCCTCGCCGTGAAATCCAGCATTGAATGCTGGCTGTCCACAACAAGTTTGTGCAGTATTATAGTGAACGGTACATCCTGCTTTCTTTAATACTTTAACCATATTAAATGCAATATCCGGATAGAGTTGATCTATAAAGCAAGGAACAAATATTTGTACGTTCATCTAAGCTATTTATTTAATTGAACGATTCAATTGAATCATTTTTAGCGCTGTAATTGCAGCTTCTTCACCCTTGTGGCCATGTATTCCACCAATTCTTTCAATGGCTTGCTGTTCATTTAAAACAGTGAGTACGCCAAATATTACAGGCACATCAATTTGTAGATTTAATTGCATTATTCCATCTGTAACACCCTTACAAACATAATCAAAATGGGGGGTATCTCCTTGTATAACTGCTCCCAGCACTATATAAGCATCAGGAGTTCGTTTACTATACGCATAGTGTTGTTTAACGGCAAAGGGTAATTCAAATGCACCAGGCACTAGCAAAGTTTTAACTGCTACCGAAGCCCCTTTGAGTATCTTTTTTGCACCTTTCTCTAAAGCGTTGATGATAGCACTGTTCCATTCAGTTTTAATGATAACAACAAAGGCATCCTCCAGAGTGGGGATGCCTTTGTTTAATGATGTGTTTCCTTTAGTAGCCATTATTCAGCAAGGTCATTTTTTTCGATACTCAAACGGTAAATATATTTATCTGCCTGAAAACCTTTATCTGTTTTAGGGAATTTGGTTTTTAATTCTTTGTATAATTCTAAAGCTTCCTCTGTTTTGCCAGTAGTTTCTAATAACAATGCAGCGCGGAATAAATACTCAGATGAATTGGTTTCATCTTCAACAAAAGTATTCGCCGCTTTTTTATATGCCTCTATAGCTTCTTCTTTTTTATTTAATTCTGCATATGCATCACCCAAACAGCCAGAAGCCAATAATTGAACTTGTTTAGCATCGGTTGAAAAATCTTTAAGATGTTTTACTGCATTGTCGAATTCACCCATCTTTAAGTAACTAATTCCAGCGTAGTAATGCGCTAAATTTGCGGCTTTTGTTCCTCCAAAGTTGCTGATAACATTTAAAACACCTTTGTATTGACCATCACCGTTTAATACCAATCTAGAAGAATCCATTGCAAAGTATTGCTCTGCTTTAAATAAAGCTTCTGCAGCTTTTTCTTCTTTGGGTTTAACTACGTATTGTTGATAAGCAAACCAACCACCACCAATAACTAAGGCGGCAACAATAACTCCTAATAGGGGCTTTTGGATTTTTGCAAAACTAGATTCTACTTTATGTGCTGCCTCTTGAGATACAACTTCAGGCGCTTGTTTTTCGCTCATTATAATTGATTATGCTGTTTGATAAATTAATCTACAATAAAAGGATAATTCTGGTCGATGTAAACATCTTTCAATACTTCGCTGTCATCTGGCCAAGGACTTTCTTCTGCAAACTTAACGGATTCATCTACTATTGCATTCACACGTGCATTAATAGCTTCAAGCTCGCTTTGTGTTGCAAAACCATTATCTAAAATGGTTGAAGCCACTTTATTAATAGGGTCTTGGTCTTTGTATTCTTCTACTTCTTCTTTGGATCTGTATTTCTGAGGGTCAGATACGGAATGACCTTTGTAGCGATAAGTTTTCATTTCAAGCAGGGTAGGACCATCTCCTTCTCTTGCTCTTTTTACGGCTCTGGCAACAGCATCATGCACTGCTTCTGGTGTCATACCGTCAATTTTATCTGCAGGCATTTCATAGGCATCTGCTAGTTTATATATATCAATTACGTTGCTGGTTCTTTCAATAGAGGTACCCATTGCGTAATTGTTGTTCTCACAAATAAAGATTACTGGGAGTTTCCACAACATGGCAAGGTTAAAAGTTTCATGCAACATCCCTTGACGCGCTGCTCCATCTCCAAAATAACAAAGAACTACATTTTGAGTACCCTTGTATTTCTCTGCAAATGCTAAACCCGCACCAGTACCAATTTGAGCACCCACAATACCGTGACCGCCAAAAAATTTATGTTCAACACTAAAGAAGTGCATACTGCCTCCTTTACCCTTAGCACAACCAGTAGCTTTACCATATAGTTCAGCCATACATGCATTGGCAGAAACGCCTTTTGCCAATGCCAAACCATGGTCACGATAGGCAGTTATAAAAGGATCATCAGCCTGAGTAGCGGTCATACAGCCAGCCGCAATAGCTTCCTGACCAATATATGCGTGAAAAAATCCACGGATTTTTCCAGCCATTTTGTACATTTCTTCTGATTTTAATTCAAACTGACGAATCAGCTGCATTAATTCATACCAATAGAGGTAGGTTTCTTTAGAAAACTTTGTAGCCACTTTTCAAAAATTTGAAGGCAAATATAGGGGTTATCCTTGATAGTTCCCTACCCAGCATATTCCCGTTCTAATACTTCTTGGGGAGGGTAAGGGATGCTTATATTATTCAGATACATTTCTTCTAAAATGTCTGCAAAAGTGGAAAAATAAAGCACCACATCTTCTCTAACATTTCTTTTAAGCCATTTGAATCCACCAGGTAATTTTTCTAATACCGATTTGTCATCTAAATATTCCAAGTGATGAATATCTGTTGGCGTTAACCCTATGTCGGTTAGTTTTTTAATCATCAAATTAACTGGGGTATTGCTTATCGGGCAATATTCTTCTGCTAGTTCAGTCCATTCTCCAAAACCGGTATGTGCGTAGGTTAAAATTTCTTCTTTGCTAACATTTGCAACTACTTGTAATAAATTTCCACAATTACAAGCACCATGATTTCCCCAGGCATAGTGGGCTCCTTCATTCAATTTTTTGGCAGTTTGTCTTAATACATCTACAAGGACCAGGTTTGGATACGCCATATTTAAGTTTTTTTATTTAACAAGACTTAATATCAAAAAGTTGATTGGAGGGCTAATTTATTAACCAATTTTTCCCTCCATTTTGTTTGTACAATCAAAACCAATTTTATTACATAAATAACTCAACATTGCTACCGTTCATCCTTAAAAAGATTAATCAGCTAAACCTTTTTCTTGTTTAGGAGTTAGTTATAAAAAATTAAACAAAATTTTTATGAAAATGCGCATTTTAACTTTGACAATGGTTGCAGTAATGGGATTATTGGGTACCGTTTCTGCACAGAAAACAGTAGTAGATATTGCAGTTGGTTCTAAAGACCATTCAACTTTAGTTGCTGCAGTAAAAGCGGCTGATTTAGTTGCTACCCTACAAAGTGCTGGACCTTTCACAGTGTTTGCTCCAATTAATGCGGCATTCGATAAATTGCCTGCAGGAACTGTTGCAAATTTATTAAAGCCTGAAAACAAAGCAACATTAACCAAAGTATTAACCTATCACGTAGTTGCAGGGAATTTAGATGCAGCAGCAGTGGTAAAAGCTATTACTGACGGTAAAGGTAAAGTAGTGGTAAAAACAGTTGCAGGAAATTCTTTGACTGTAACATTAAAAGACGGTAAAGTAACATTAACCGACGAAAATGGTGGTGTAGCAACTGTAGTAGCTGCAGACTTAAAAGCAGGCAATGGCATGGTTCACGTAATTGACACTGTTGTATTACCTAAGTAATTTGACTCAAATGGTAAGTATAAAAAAGTCCCGAAATTATTCGGGACTTTTTTTGTTATTTATGCCTCTTGCAAAAATGGATAACCATAATGTACAGGGGGATTATAAGTCTCCTTAATCGTTCTTGCACTTAACCATCTATAAAGGTTTAATGCACTTCCTGCTTTGTCATTGGTACCAGAAGCCCTTGCTCCACCAAATGGTTGTTGACCAACTACAGCGCCAGTTGGCTTATCGTTGATGTAGAAATTACCTGCGGCATTTCTAAGCTCATTGGTAGCTAATTCAACAGCAGCTCTATCCTGAGAAAGAATTGCACCGGTTAAAGCATAAGGAGAAGTACTGTCTACTAGTTTAAGTGTTTTCTCAAACTGCTCTGCTGGGTAAACATAAATGGTTAAAACTGGTCCAAAAATTTCTTCGCACATGGTAACCGATTTTGGATCCTTAGTTACAATCACCGTAGGTTCAATAAAATACCCCTTTGTTTTACTGAAATTACCTCCAGCAATAATTTTAACCTTCTTATTTTTCTTAGCGTTGGTTATGTATTTGGTAATGCTTGTATATGATTTTTCATCAATTACCGCATTCACAAAATTGGTAAAGTCTTCTACCGTTCCCATTTTCATGGTATTGATGGCAGCTACTAATTTCTTTAAAATTTCGTCGGCTAAATTGCTTGGGATATAGGCTCTTGAAGCAGCAGAACATTTTTGGCCTTGGAATTCAAAAGCGCCTCTTGCTAATGCAGTTACTACAGCATCTACATCTGCAGACTTATGCGCTACAACAAAATCTTTACCGCCTGTTTCTCCTACAATTCTTGGGTAAGATTTGTACATACCCATATTTTCACCAATCACTTTCCACATATTGTTGAACACACCAGTAGAACCGGTGAAATGAACGCCAGCAAAATCTCTATGCGAAAAACATACTTTACCAATGGTAGGTCCATCTACATAAATTAAATTGATTACACCATCAGGTAAACCAGCTTCTTTTAAAATGCGCATGAATAGTTGCGCAGAATAAATTTGGGTATTAGCAGGTTTCCAAACTACCACATTCCCACACATTGCAGCTGAAGTTGGTAGGTTACCGCCAATTGCAGTGAAGTTGAAAGGAGTTACCGCCAATACAAAACCTTCCAAAGGTCTCCACTCTAAACGATTGTGCATGCCTGGGGCAGAAATAGGCTGTTGCTTATAAATTTCACTTAAGAAGTGAACATTAAAACGCAAGAAATCAATCAATTCACAGGTACTATCAATTTCTGCTTGAAAAGCATTTTTGCTTTGGCCCAACATGGTTGCAGCCAACATTTGAAAACGGTATTTAGTAGCCAACAAATCGGCTGCTTTTAAAAAGATATGTGCCCTATTTTCCCAACTCATTGCAGCCCATTTTTCTTTGGCTTGTAATGCAGCAGCAATAGCGAGGTGCGCATGCTTTTCTTCCCCTGCATTAAAATGGCCAAGCGTATGCGCCAATTCATGTGGGGGATGAATGGCTGTTTTTTTATCGGTCTTAACAGCTTTTCCTCCGATATACATGGGGATATCCAATTGCTTTTTCTTTGCTTCGGCCAAAGCTTTTTTTAGCGCGGCTTTTTCAGCACTTCCTGGTGCAAATTGAAGAACCGGCTCATTTACCGGCATGGGGTATGAAAATGTACCAATACTCATAGGAAATTTTTTATAAAGTTTGAGGCCGCAAGTTACGAAGAAAACCGTATCCCGTTTTCGGCTACATTTGTGTATGGCTGTTATTTTATTTGATCCACCATACAGAAACTTATTAGCCCCACTATCTACTACAAAAGCAGTGGCACAGTTTCATTTTGGTTTATTAAGTGTTAAGGAGCGATGGGAGCTGTTGCTCAATGAGCTTTCCTATATCCATACAGCACCCTATTTACAGGGTTTATATACTATCCCGGACAATAAGGATGAAGCCGGTTTATCTGAAGCAATAACTTGGATAGATGCATCTGTTTTGCCTAATGAATCGTTGGTTAGTCAAATAAAAGCCTTGCAATTAGGAGATTGTTTAATGGATGAATTTGGATTGGTGGCCGGTAAATCAAATTTGGCATTTAGTGAATTTGATCCATCTAATACGGCTGATTATTTTACGCAAGCCAATAAAATTGAAAACACTTTAAGAATTCGCTTTCCATGGGAAATCATGCAAATAAATGAAGCCATCATTAGAAGCGATTATGCATTAGTTACCGCTAACAGAATCTCTCAGCCAATTCCATCTACAGTTAATATTATTGGTGCTAATGAAATTTTTATTGAGGAGGGTGCCAAGCTTAATTTTTGTACACTAAATGCATCCACAGGCCCCATATATATTGGCCGAAAAGCAGAAATTATGGAAGGGTCTTCTATCAGAGGACCATTTGCGATTGGATATAATTCGGTGGTAAAAATGAATAGTAGAATTTATGGCGGTACTTCTTTGGGCCCATATTGCATGGGGGGAGGGGAAATAAAAAACGCAGTAATGATGGGCTATTCAAACAAAGCCCATGATGGCTATTTAGGAGATGCGGTAATTGGGGAGTGGTGTAATTTAGGCGCTGGCACAAGTAATAGTAATTTAAAGAACTCTGCAGGTACTATTAAAATATTCAGCATGGGGTTGAATGATTATGTGGCAGTTGGGCAAAAATGCGGTGTAATAATGGGTGATTATTCTAGAGTGGCCATTAATTCTAGTTTAAATACAGGATCTATGATAGGAGTGAGTTGCAATGTATTTGGAGAAGGCTTGTTGCACAATACCATACCTCATTTTAGTTTTGGCGTAAAAGGCAAACAATATGATTTAAATACAGCCATTAAAGACATCAATAATTGGAAGGGCTTAAAAGGGATGGAACTTTCAACAACAGAAATAAATATACTTCAATATATATTCACTAATAACAAGCAATTATGAGAAAACAAATAGCCGCAGCGAATTGGAAAATGAATTTGACTGTACAACAAGGAGAACAATTAATTAATGATTTATTAAGTAAGCCTCACGAGTTAAAAGAAAATCAATTAGCCATATTTGCAGTGCCCGCTCCTTATTTGATGATGGCACAAGAAAAATTAGGTGCTAAAAATAGGGTAGCAGTAGCAGCTCAAAACTGTTACAGTAAAAAAAGCGGTGCTTATACCGGTGAGATTTCTGTAGAAATGTTGAATTCTATTGGTGTAAAATATGTGGTATTAGGTCACTCTGAAAGAAGAGAGTATTTTAATGAGAGTAACCAGTTTTTAGCAGAAAAAATTGATATCTGTTTAAGCCATCATATCACGCCTATTTTTTGTTGTGGAGAGCCATTGCAAATTAGAGAAGAAGGTACACAGAATGCTTATGTGGCAGCACAATTGAAAGAATCTTTATTTCATTTAACTTCCGCACAATTGATAAATGTAGTGATTGCCTATGAACCAATCTGGGCAATTGGTACAGGCAAAACAGCCAGCAGTGATCAAGCACAGGAAATGCATGCTTTTATTCGTTCAGAATTAGCGCATGTTTATGGCAAAGATACGGCTGATCAAATTTCTATTTTATATGGTGGAAGTGTAAAAGCAAACAATGCGGTAGAACTCTTCTCTCAACCTGATGTAGATGGCGGATTAGTAGGAGGTGCATCATTAATTGCAGATGAGTTTGCCGCAATTATCAATGCTTTAAAATAAACTGTGCTCTACTGATTCGATCGTTGATGGCAATACCAATACCTTCATTAGGAAATTGTTCAGATAAGATTACATCATAATTGCTCTGATCAATTAATCGAAGGGTTGCAAAGAGTTTACTTGCTGCAGTAGATAATTGATGGTCGGGTGCTAATATAAAGTTTTCAACGCCTTCATAGCGGTTATAAAAACTAATAACCGCTATTTTTTTGCCAATATGTGATTGAATCAATTCTTCAATATTGCCCATAAACAATGGGGTATGTGGTGCGTAATGGCTTTTTAATTGGCCCGGTGTTGCCGGACTATCTGTGCTATGATCAGATATTTCTGGCGCATGGTATGCTGCTGCATCTATTACTTCCAAACCGCTAACTGCTGAAAGTTCTGCTGCAGTTACACTGCCAGCTCTATGTAAAATGATGCTATTATTGGCCACTTCGCAAATAGTCGATTCTAATCCCACTGTGGTATTACCGCCATCTAATATGTAGGGAATTTTTCCATGTAATCCTTCCATTACATGATGCGCATTGGTAGGACTTATATACCCTGAAGGGTTCGCACTAGGAGCCGCCAATGGGAAATCAAGTTGTGCTAATAAATCTAATGTTAATCGTTGATTAGGAATTCTAATAGCCACTTTTTTACTTCCTGCTGTGGTAATATCTGGAACTGTAGTTTTTTTAGGTAACAATAAAGTGAGTGGCCCGGGCATAAAATGTTTGGCCAATTTCATGCTGATTTCATCAACAAATGCATAGTTGTGGAGTTGAGCAATTTGGGCTATATGTAATATTAATGGATTAAAGCTGGGTCTGTTTTTAGCAGCATAAATTTTGGCTACACTCTCTTCTGACAGAGCATTTCCGGCTAACCCATAAACCGTTTCAGTAGGTATAGCTACCAGTTCTCCTGCTTTTAAAAATGCAGCAGCAATATGCACATCTTCTCCAATTTGGGTTTTCATTTTTTACATTTTGATTGGCAAATCGGCTGCAATATAATCGTCTAATTTTTCAATATGTAAAACAGTACTGCTATTGTCTTCATTCGGATGAAACATGGGTACAAATTTAGCCCCATAAATAAATTCCTCAAAACTATAGGAAGCGCGTGAGATGACTGTGTTAGAAAAGCTTTCATCAAAACCTTGAACGAATACCAACATTTCTGCTTGGGCTGCATCAATATCTGCTTTAGTAAAATTGAAGAGAGGACTTTTCTCATTAATAACATGAACCAATGTCCAATTAGCTGTTAAGGTATTGGCTTTGGCTATTTCTAATGGCAAATCAAAAAACTTGTTTTTTAATTGTCCCTCTTCTTCAACCCGCAAAGCCAAAGTGATTTTCACTTCAACATTTACTAAATAATTTTTAGTGTAAGGCACCATTCTATACATTAATGCAACGCCCTCTTTAAAAGGAACAAATAAAGCATTCTTACTATACTTGATAAATGCCCGAGGTCTTGCAAACCTTCCATATAGCAAACCAGTTGCTAGTGCAAAACTCATTAATCCAATTAATGCTTCTAGTGATGCAGTTAAACTTGCAGCAAATCCTATAGGATTGATTCTTCCATAGCCCACTGTGGTAAAAGTTTGGGCACTAAAGAAAAAAGCTTCTCCCCACTTATCTGATTCTGTTTCAACAACCATTCCTCCTAAGTGGTCAATGCCAATCCAGATATACAAACTGGCAAAAATCAAATTGATTAGTACAAAGAATAAGAGAATAGAAGCCAAAAATTTCCAAATGGGCATCGATAATAAACTATGATAAATATTCAGCCTCCGCCAGATAGGTAGCCCCTTTATTTCAATATTAGGCATTCCATTTTTTCTGAAAAATCGCCCCCCTATAAGGGAGGTATTGGTGCCTAGGCCTGTTTCCTCATTTGTTTTTGCTTGTTTGTTTAACTTTTTCAGTAACATCTTGTGGGTATTCTTAGTTGAAGATAACTCATACAGACCTATCTTTGCAGCCTTATGAAACATATTAGGAATTTTTGTATCATCGCACATATAGACCATGGTAAGAGCACATTGGCCGATCGTTTATTAGAACATACTAAATCGGTTGGGGAAAGAGATATGATGAACCAGGTACTAGATGATATGGACTTGGAGCGAGAGAAAGGTATTACTATCAAGAGCCACGCCATTCAAATTAACTACACGCATAAAGGGGAAGTATACACTTTAAACTTAATTGATACTCCGGGTCACGTAGATTTTAGTTATGAAGTGAGCCGTGCTTTGGCTGCTTGCGAAGGAGCATTGTTATTGGTAGATGCTTCACAGGGAATTCAGGCACAAACTATTAGTAACTTATACTTAGCCATCGACAACGACTTGGAAATTATTCCGGTGATTAATAAGATTGATATGGATGGAGCTAAAATTCCTGAAGTAACCGATCAAATCATCGATTTAATAGGTTGTAAAGAAGAAGATATTTTATTGGCAAGTGGAAAATCGGGTATTGGTATTGATGAAATTTTACAGGCTATTGTAGAACGCATTCCTGCACCAGCTGGAAGTGTGGATGCTCCATTGCAAGCCTTGATTTTTGACAGTGTTTACAACAGTTTCAGAGGAATCATCATTTATTACAGAATCATCAATGGTACGTTAAAGAAGGGGGATAAAATTCGATTTGTTGCTACTGGAAATGATTATATCGCTGATGAAGTAGGGGTGCTTAAATTTACGATGACACCCAAAGACCAAGTAAGTGCGGGTGATGTGGGGTATATTATTACTGGTATTAAAAATGCCAAAGAAGTGAAAGTGGGAGATACCCTTACATTGGCCAATAATCCAGGCGAAATGATTCATGGTTTTGAAGAAGTAAAACCCATGGTATTCGCTGGAATTTTTCCTGTAAACACCGATGAGTTTGAAGAATTAAGAGATTGCATGGACAAACTGCAATTGAATGATGCTTCATTAACTTTTGAATTAGAAACTTCACAAGCATTGGGCTTTGGTTTCCGTTGTGGATTCCTTGGGCTCTTGCATATGGAAATTATTCAAGAACGATTAGAGCGTGAATTCAATCAAACGGTAATTACTACAGTTCCGAACGTAAGTTTTAATGCATATACTACCCGAGGAGAAAAGATTCTGGTAAACAATCCAGTTGAAATGCCTGATCAAGTTAAAATCGATCGCATTGAAGAACCTTTTATTAAAGCGCAGATCATTACATTGCCCGATTATATTGGCAATATCATGACGCTGTGTTTGGGTAAGCGTGGTATACTTTTGAATCAAAGCTATTTGACTCCTACTAGGGTTGAGCTTATTTTTGAAATGCCTTTAACGGAGATTGTATTTGATTTCTACGACAAATTGAAGAGCTCAACTAGGGGCTATGCTTCATTTGATTATACCCCGATTGATCATCGTGAAGCAGATATTGTTAAGATGGATATCCTATTAAACAATGAAAAAGTAGATGCTTTGAGCGCATTAATTCATAGAGGCAGAGCTACCGATTTCGGTAGAAAATTGTGCGAAAAATTAAAAGAATTATTGCCTCGTCAGCAATTCCAGATTGCTATTCAAGCAGCCATTGGCGCTAAAGTGGTAGCAAGAGAAAATATCAGTGCCATCCGTAAAGACGTTACTGCCAAATGTTATGGTGGTGATATCAGCCGTAAAAGAAAGCTATTAGAAAAGCAGAAAGAAGGAAAGAAACGTATGCGCCAAATAGGTAACGTAGAAATTCCTCAGGAAGCGTTCTTGGCAGTTTTAAAGCTCGATTAATCTGGCTCAACCGCTTCGTATTCTGGTATATATACCCAGCGTCCATATTCCCATTTAAAGCCTTCCACTGTGCCATATGGTACTAGGGTATGCTTTTTATTGGGTTCATTAGACTCACTCATCAACTTCACAAACACGATGCGATCTAGCTTTGCATCGTAGTTTAATTTGGCATTGGCTTGCTTTTTAAACTCTAAGCAGAACCTACTAACAGGTTGTTTGGGCTTATTAATATCATTAGGATAATTAAAAAACTTTCCTCCAAATAACGGATTCCCTTCCAAGTCAAAATGCAATACTTCAATCCATTTTTTGGTGCTCCTTGCATCGTTTTCATCATAGCCCAATAAGGTATAGTATTTCTTATTGTTATATTCTTTTTGAATAATATTATAATAGACGGCACCAATCCAATTTTGATTGGTTCTTATAGAATCATATGGGTTCTCTGTAAAATCTGCACCGTCATACAAAGGAATTAATTTTAAACTACCATCCCTGGTATTCATTTGTATAGCTCCTTTATAGCGATAATAACTAAAGTCTTTCATCAATTGCCAAGTAATAATTCTAAAACTACTGTCGGGGGCATACAATCTAGAAATAGTTTTTAACGAATCAAAACCATAGTGAAAAGAGTAGGGGGTTCTTAATGCTTGTACCAATTGTCTAGTAAAAAAACTATCTGCTCTTAATCGATCTTCTGTGTCGTCTCCATTTAAAATAGTGAATGCAGATGCTGCCAATATTTTTTCAGCTTCAGCTAATAAGCTTTTATTGGCTGGAGTTTGGGCTTGTACGGTATTGCTTTCATAAAAAAACAAAGCCAGTAATACCACTATAATTAATTTACGCGGAAACATGCAGCAAATTACAAGTAAATAAAACCGCACGAACTGATTTGCAGAATTTTATCATTTTTTTGCATGTATGCAGGCTTCCGCAAAACCTACTAAATGATCAAAGCGTAAATCAATCATTGGGTCTGGATATGGGGTGTCTGGATGGGTTGTAGCTAGGAATACCGTTTTCATACCTGCATTTCTTCCAAATTTCATATCACTTATTCTATTGCCTACCATAATTGATTTGTTTAAATCAATTTCAGGGAAATCGGCTTTAGCCATAAAAGCCATGCCAGGCTGGGGTTTGCGATTGGGTGAATCGTCTGCTAAATCAGGGCAATAATAGACTTGATCAATTTTGCCACCCGCATTGTTAATGGCCGCTAACATAGGGTCATGAATACCTTTTAAATCTTCATGAGTCATTAATCCCTTGCCAATTCCTTTTTGATTGGTGGCAATTACGATGCGGATGAATAATGAATTTAAAGATGCAATTGCAGCTGGCACTCCATCGTAAAAATGGAACTCATCCCAATTGCGGATATAATCTTCTTTTTTTTCGTAGTTCAATACCCCATCTCGGTCTAAAAAAAGGGTCCAACTAGTATCAATTTGTGATAATGAAAACATATTAAGGAAATAAATTGGCTTCTACTAGTTCACAAATAATATGACCTAGCATAATATGGCTCTCTTGAATACGGGGTGTATTCGTAGAAGGAATATTGAGTAAGTATTGAGACAAGGCACTTAATTTTCCGCCATCGTTACCAGTAAACCCAATAGTAGCAATATTCTTAGCTTTTGCAGTTTCGAATGCTTTTACAATATTGGGTGAATTACCAGAAGTACTCAATCCAATTAAAATATCACCCTTTTGCATGGTACCATCTACTAAACGGCTGTATACTTCATCGTAGCCATAATCATTGGCTACAGCAGTTAAGTAAGAACTATTGCAATGCAATGCATCCGAAGGCAATGCTTGTCTGTTTTTATAAAACCTACCCGAGAACTCTGCGGCTAAATGTTGTGCATCAGCTGCGCTCCCCCCATTGCCACAAAATTGTACTTTATGCCCGTTCTTAAATGCCAGCGTAACTGCATCTACAATTAATGCCAACTGCTCAATGATGTTAGCATTGTTAAGTAAATCTTGTTTTACTTGAATGGACTCTTGTATAATAGACCGGATTTGATTCGTCATAATCGGTTATTTATTTTGCAAGATCAATAATGGCATTGGCCAATTGATCCCATTGGTATTTCTTCTTTTCTCTGCGAAGGTGGGGTAAAAAATAATCCTCACCTAACAAATATAATTGTTCAATTTGGGCTGCAATGCTTTCTGGTGTGGGGTTGGCTACCAATCCACTTTGGTCTGCTTCAATCATATCGGGCAATGCCCCTACATTCGTCACCAACATAGGTTTCTCAAAATGATAGGCCAATGGGGTAACACCACTTTGTGTGGCATTTCTGTAAGGTTGAATCACAAAATCACATGCATTTAAATAATACTGCACTTGGTCCTGTGGTATAAACTCGGTAAAAGAATAAATCAAGTCTTGAATTCCTAGTGATTCAATTAGCGATTGATAGTTTTCTTTTCCTTCATAATATTCACCCGCAATCAATAATTTAATGGGTGCTTTTTGAGATGCTATATTTTTTGTTGCCACTATTTTTAGGGCTTCTAATAAAAGATCTAATCCTTTATACTTTCTAATAAAGCCGAAAAACAAAATGATATTTTCATCAGTTGGAAGACCCAGATGCTTTCTAGCAGCTTCTTTTGGTATGATGTTCCCAAAACTATCGTACAAAGGATGCGAGCAAGTAATGGCTTTTTTTTGCGTGAAGCTTCTTAAGTCTTGGTATACTTTTTTGCTCATGGTGATGAACGAATCCACCCCACCCATAAAATATTTAGTAAACCAATAATCTCCGAATCTTTTTTCGTGCGGAATAATATTGTCTGCAATGCAAATCACTTTAGACACTCCATTCCATTGAATGATTCGTAAAATGGTACCCAAACAAGGCCCCATAAAAGGCAACCAAAAACGAACCAATATTATTGGGGCTTTTAATTGAGCAATTTTGAATCCCATCCAAATCCAGTTAAAAGGATTGATGGAATTGATGCTCACGTGAATGGTTAGGTCGGTAGGGGCTGGGTCTGAACTGTATTGCGATTTGCCAGGAAACAGAAAGGACGGGTATTGGAGCGAAAAAGTATAGATGGTTACTTTAAATCCTTGTTGCTGAAATTGTCTGGCTAATCTTTCATTGAATGAAGCGATACCTCCACTTCTAAAAGGCCAAGTGGTTCCAATTAAGATCAGCTCTTTTTCCATGCTAAACAATTAAGCTTCTTCCAGTCCTAATTTCTCTTCTATTAAATAAACATTTCTTTCAGATGCGTTTCTAGCCACTAATTCAGCTACGAAACCCGTTAAAAACAATTGCATACCAATAATCATCACTGCCAATGCTATATAAAATGCAGGCTTATTGGTGATGCCTACTTCAGGGTCCAAAATTTTTGCTACCATTAAATAGCCGCTGGTTAGGAAACCAATCAAGAAAGCCAATGTGCCGTATAAGCCAAAAAATTGCATGGGCTTTTTCCCAAACTTTCCTAAGAACATAATAGTACCTAAATCAAGAAAGCCATTGATGAAACGGTCCCAGCCAAATTTAGTAGTCCCGTATTTTCTGGGTCTATGCTCCACTATTTTCTCACCAATTTTTCTAAATCCACTCCATTTAGCCAATACAGGAATATAGCGGTGCATTTCACCAAATACTTCAATGCATTTGACCACTTTTCTTTTGTATGCCTTTAAGCCACAATTGAAATCGTGCAATTTGATACCAGAACTTTTTCTAGCAACAGCATTGAATAATTTAGAAGGAATATTTTTAGTTAACGTGTTATCGTAGCGTTTTTTCTTCCACCCACTCACCATATCAAATCCCTCTTCCACAATCATTTGATACAATGCTGGAATTTCATCAGGAGAATCTTGCATATCTGCATCCATAGTAATAACAACATCACCTTGTGCGGCTTTAAAACCTTCGTTTAATGCTGCAGACTTACCATAATTTCTTTGAAACTTTATACCCTTTATATTTGGATTGCTGGCAGCAATGGTTTGTATGACTTTCCAACTATCATCGCGGCTTCCATCGTCTATTAGTAATACCTCATAGGTATAACCGTGTTGATCAACAACCGATTTAATCCAACTACATAATTCAGGCAGTGATTCTTCTTCGTTATATAAGGGTACTACTATAGATAAATTCATGCAATATTATTGATCTTCAAATTTTTCTTCTTTCTTGGCAATTGCACTAATAATTGATGATTCAATGAATCCAATAATTAAGCTAAGGCCAACACCAAGGAATATTTTCTTAAACCCTGTATCTTTTAGACTATCAGCAGAGCTTGCAATCGATTTTTCAATATCTTCTTCACTTGCACCAAATTTTTCCATCATTTTTTGCATATCCTCAATTGCAATTACTGCAATTCTCTCACTAAGTCCTGTATCAATTAAATTGAATAGTATATAATTACCTAAACCTAAAAGAACAGTTGAAAGCGCAAATGCCAGAAAGCTAAATTTTAGCCCTTCAGCAAAACTGAGGTATCCATTATTTTGCTTTCGAATGCTAAAAGTGCCAAGTAGTATAATTACAAACATGTAGGGCATAAAATTAGCATATTTCTGAACAGTTGCAAAAGTAGCATCACCTGCTGCCCAACTGCCAAATACACTTAATAATGCAATAAGTCCGCAGATTACCCCATACTTAATTCCTTCGTTGATTAAATTTGCTTTCATGTTTGTTTAGTTAATGGTTAATTGACCGTTGTTAATAGTGGCATACACTTTACCAGTTAATTCAATTTTGGTAAACGCATTATTAAAGGATTTGCTTTTTATATTTTCTTTCTTTAATTGTGTTACCTGATTACGATGATAAATGGTTAATTCTGCCACTTCATTTTCAACAATATGAGTAGAAGGAAGTCCAAAAATATTACGGGCATTCAAAGAAAATAATTCAACCAACCGTTCATTGCTCAATTGTCCTAATAAATGGTTCACCACACTAAAGGAACTTTCTAAGGCATTCATGCCAAATGAAGCATATTCAAATTCACAAATTTTGTGGTCCCAATCTTGTGGAAAATGATGGGAAGCAATACAGTCAACTGTTCCATTGATAACACCCTCACGCAGCGCCAACATATCGGCTCTAGATCTTAAAGGTGGATTTACTTTCAAATAAGTATTATAGTCTTGTAAATCTTCGTCGCAAAAGTATAAATGATAGGGGGTAACGCTGCAAGTCACTTTTAATCCAGCTGCTTTTGCAGCTGCAATTAATTCTACCGATTCCTTAGTAGTGATGCCTGTAAAATGAATTTTAGAACCACTGTATTTTAATAAATCTAAGTCTCTTTTTAAAATGCTGATTTCAGCAATCGATGGTAAACCAGGTAAGCCCAATTGGGTAGAGATAACTCCCTCATTCATCAAGCCCGCGCTGCCAATGCTTCTATCGATGGGGAGTTGAATAAGTACCCCATCAAATGCTTTCACATACTGCAATGCTTTTACAAATAAACCTGCAGATTGAACAGGCAATAATCCATCCGAAAATGCAACCGCGCCACTGTTGCGCATATCATACATTTCAGCCAATTCTTTACCTTCTGTTTTTTGCGTTATGGCACCCAAAGGGTGAATATGAATAGGTAAGTGTTTAGACTGACCAGCAGCATACTCAACTAAGGATTTATTATCGGTTACAGGCTTGGTATTGGGCAAGGTAAATACCCTGGTGAATCCACCGGCAGCAGCAGCCGCAGCACCCGAAGCAAAGCTTTCGTTAAATTCAAAACCAGGGTCACCAAAATGAGCAAAACAATCTACCCAACCAGTGGATACTTGTAACCCTTCTTGGTTAATAATAGTGGCATTTTCATACGATAAATTAGTGCCTATTTGCTTAATGCGGTTGTTCTCAATTAATAGATCCAGTACTTGTCCGTTGTGAGGGGAGTGGGGGTCGTTAATCAGCACCTGCTTCAGTAGAATGTTCATGCAGTAGTTGAAAATTTTATGCAATATAGCCTGAAAATTTCTTTTCACCCTATATTTGCACCCCATTCAATAAATGGGTACTAGTTCGGGACGTAGCGCAGCCCGGTAGCGCACACGTCTGGGGGGCGTGGGGTCGCAAGTTCAAATCTTGTCGTCCCGACTAAAAAAGCTCCGATCAACATTGATCGGAGCTTTTGTTTTAAGGTATATCGAGGACCATTGTTGCTTTTTGAAACTGTAAAAATGAACCATGAGAAATTTAGTTCTTCGGCCTAAACGAACGAATAGGTGGTGCAGGTTCTTTCTTCAATTCAATTCCTTGCGAAGGCATTAAGCGCAATGCTTCTTGTACCGCTTTTTCCAATTGCGGATCACGTCCTTCAATGATGGCTTTGGGGTCATGAAATACTTCAATATCTGGTGCAACACCTTCTGCTTCCACTGCCCATTTACCATCGGTATCGAAAAAGCCACCACGTGGTGCCACCATTCTACCACCGTCAATAAATGGAGGTGTATCCCAAGTGCCCACTAAACCTCCCCAAGTTCTAGTGCCTACCAATGGCCCAATATTCATTTTCTTAAACATATAGGGCAATAAGTCTCCACCAGAACCTGCATTTTCATTAATGATCATCACTTTAGGTCCCCAGATGCCTGCCATTGGTGTTGTAGATACTTTATGACCTTCTACTCGGTTATTAAAGTAACCTTGTAATTTTCTGCTCATTACATCAATCATATAATCCGCCGCAGATCCACCACCATTGTTTCTCTCATCAATAATGGCCCCTTTTTTGTCTTGCTGAGAAAAATAGTAGCGATTAAATGAAGTGTACCCAGGATCACCCGTATTCGGTACATATACATAAGCTAATTTGCCACCAGACAATTCATCTACTTTTTTGCGATTGCTTTCAACCCAATGCCTTGAGCGCAATCCGGCTTCGTTGGCAATGGGAACAACCGTCATTAATTGTGCACCTTCTAAAGAAGGTTGGCTATTCACTTTTATCTTGATTTGTTTGTTGGCGGTACCTTCAAACAAGCTGAACAAATTCATAGAAGCGTCTAATTTTTTGCCTTCCACTTCCACTAAATAATCGCCTTCTTTTACTTTAATGCCAGGACCACTCAATGGAGACTTTAATTCAGGATTCCAATTTTCTCCTGTGTAAATTTTCTTGATTTTAAAGAAGCCATTTTCAACAGTATAATCAGCGCCCAATAAGCCAACTGGGATAGAAGGTACAGCCGGATAATCGCCTCCGCTAACATAGGAATGTCCTACGGATACTTCCCCGCTAATAATATCGATGATATAGTTTAAATCGGAACGATGCCTCACGTGTTTTACCCAAGGTTGATACCATTGAAATACTTTATCCCAAGGTGCGCCGTGTACATTGTTTACGTATAAAAAGTCGCGTTGTAAACGCCAGCCTTCTTTAAAAATTTGTTCTGCTTCTTTTGCTGGGTCTACATAAACGCGCATTCCTTCAGTAGCTAATCTTCCATCTCCAGGCCTAGGCGCAGCAAGGGTTCCATTCAAAAACCAGTTAGCACCAGAACGGTACAAAATATTTTTTCTATCTGCACTGCTTACTACACTGCTGACAGATTTGGCAAATTCAACACTCTTTTGATCTTTGGTGGTGTACTTGTACAAAGCGGTACCTTGGTTGGCAATATCCTCCGTATAAAATACCGAACCATTAGGTCCAGCAATTAAAGAAGAATAGCTACGCAATGGTAAATTAGCTGCTACAATTCGCTGCGCTAATCCATCAAAATCAATTTTTACGGTAACCGTTGAAGCACTTGCAGGCTTGGCTGTTTTAGAAACACTATCAGCTGGATTTTTAACAGGTTCGTCATCACTTTTGGGTTCAAAAGGCGAGGGTGCATCTTTGCTTAATACCGCAATATATAATGCCCTATTTACGGGATAATTATAGCTACTCATGTCTAACCAACCAGAAGCCAAACCATAGTCGGTGCTTGCTAAAAAGTACAAGTATTTTCCGCTTTCGTCCCATTGTGGATCAATGGCATCGGCCAAACCGTCGGTCACTAATTTGCTTTGGCCAGTTTCAATTTGAAAAACCTTTACTGCTTTAAATTGATTGTTTTGTTGTTGCACATAAGCAATCCATTTACTATCAGGAGACCAAACAGGTATCATGGTTCTATCAGGGTGTGCATATTTATCGGTATCTACTTTTTTATATGCACCTGATTTTAAATCGATGTACCAAATGGTATAATCGGTGTCTACAAAAGCAATGTATTTATTATCTGGAGACCATGCTGGCGTGAAATAAAATTTCTTATTCGGCATCGCAAATGTTTGCGCTGTTTGTAATCCAAATTGGTCTTTTACCGTTAATTGGTATTCGCCATTTTCATCGGAGAACCAAGCAATCTTTTGACCATCAGGAGACCAAATAGGCGCTCTATCTGCTGTACCAGTAGAGTTGCTGATATTTTTCCAATCACCATTTTCTTTTGGTACGGTAAAAATTTCACCCCTGCTTTCAAAGACAGCGCGTTTACCAGAGGGCGATAATTGAGGGTTGGTTAAATTGCCTGCGGTCAAATTATTCCATCTCGGTCTACCCCAATTTAAATCTGCTTTTACAGCAATATTTAATTGAGTCGTTTTTTGTTTAGCAATATCATAACTATGCAAATAACCCGCTTGTTCAAAAATCAATTTGTTGTTGCTGGCCGATACATTTTTAATATCAAAGTCTTTGAAGAAAGTAATTTGTTTTTGTGTTTTGGTTTTAGGGTCGTAAGACCAAATATTATTAATGAAATCTTGCTCCGATAAAAAGTACAAAATGCCATTGTTCCAAGTAGGAGCGGTATGTCTTTCTTTATTGCCTTGTACCGTTTTAGTTGTTTCAAATGTTTTTAAATTAAAAAGCCAAATGGGTTGAGCTTGGCCGCCGCGATAGTTGCGCCACTCTGGATCCCAAAAGCTATAAGGTTGATAAGCCATGGTTACTCCATCAGAAGAAATACTCCCTACAAAACCAAAAGGAAGGGGCAATGCTTCTGGCGTACCACCATTTACAGATACTTTAAAGAATTTCGTATTAACGGTAGGGTAGCCTTCTCTACTAGAAGTAAAAAAAACGGAATTGCCATCCGGCATCCAACCTTGTGTAATATCTGGGCCTGGATGCCACGTTAATCTTTTAGGATCACCCCCTTCAATAGGAACTATATACACATCTGTATTGCCATCGTACTGTCCACTAAATGCTACCCATTTACCATTCGGGCTAATTTTTGGAGCTGTTTCTGCACCAATAGCACTAGTGAGTCTTCTGGCATCTCCACCTTTGTGGTCTACCACCCATAAATCATCTGCATGAACAAATACAATATGGTCTTTGCTGGCATTGGGTTGCCTAAGTAACATACTGCCCTGTGCATAATTGTATTGGGCATTTAGACCCAATAAAAAACAAAGGAAAATTTTTCCAATAGAAAAACGGTTATTCATGGTGTATAGTTTTAGGCTTGATTGAGACCTAAAAGATACAATGGACTTTTTTACAAAGCAAATCAAATGGATCAAATATAAGGTTAGGAATAAGGCATTAAAAAAGCCCGACCTAATTAGGTCGGGCACTTCAGTATTTAATTTAATTGCTACTTTCAATAAGCGGCTACTATTTTAGAATCTTTCTAACTTAGAAAAGAAAAAATCTGCTTCAATGACAGCGTTTTCATCGCTATCACTTCCGTGAACGGCGTTTTCACCAACTGATGCTGCAAACAACTTGCGGATGGTTCCTTCAGCAGCTTGTGCTGGGTTGGTTGCACCAATCAATGTTCTAAAATCTGCTACTGCATTATCTTTTTCTAAAACAGCTGCTACAATTGGACCACTGCTCATGAAATCAACTAGTTCCTGGTAAAAAGGACGTTCTCTGTGGATATCATAGAAAAGACCAGCTTGCTCAGGTGTTAAGCGAGTCCATTTCATAGCTTTGATTGAAAAGCCAGCCTTAATCATCTGGTCTAAAATAGCTCCTGTGTACCCTTTTTGAGTAGCATCAGGCTTAATCATGGTAAATGTTCTATTGCTCATATTTGTTTAATTTCGGCGCAAAAGTAAGGAATAGCAAGGGGTTGAGTGGTATTCAATCGCTAAAATTTCAATAAATTATTCAAAATCTTTTGACAGACTAATGAAGAAACTGCATTTTTGCCCGATTATATGCAACTGATTAGCCAATTCTATCCATTATTATCTCAGCCTAAGCAAATTGTAATCACCATGCACCAGAAGCCCGATGGGGATGCAATGGGCTCTACATTAGGCTTATATCATTTTCTACGCAATCGAGGACACCATGTTACGGTAATATCTCCCACTAATTGGGCTGATTTTTTAGAATGGTTACCTGGAATAGAGAGTGTAATCAATTTTGAAGGGTATAGAGAAAAGTGTTTGGGCATTTTAGATAAGGCAGATATTTTATTTTGTTTAGACTTCAATATTTTTCATAGAACCAAACATTTAGCCCCATTTTTAGCTGCTGCTAAAGCTATTAAAGTATTGATAGATCATCATGAACAACCCGATGAACCAAATTTCGATTATGGCATTAGCGATACGGGAAAAAGTTCTACCTGTGAAATGGTATACGACTTTATAGTGGAAGCTGGCGGTAGAGAAGAGCTTACACAAGATATTGCCACCTGTTTGTATACAGGCACTATGACCGATACAGGGTCATTCCGATTTCCCTCTACCAAAGCAAGTGTTCATAGAATGGTAGCCGAGTTAAAGGAAACAGGTTTTGATCATTCTCAAGTACATAACCATATTTATGACAACTTCTTAGAGAGTCGATTAAGATTTATTGGCTTTGCTTTGTTAAACAGAATGGAAGTATTATATGAATACAATACCGCCATCATGTATATTCACCAAGCCGATTTGCAGAAGTACCATATTAAAACGGGTGATACAGAAGGTTTGGTTAATTACTTATTAACTATTAAGGGCATCCGTTTTGGGGCAATAGTAATTGATAGAGCAGAAGAGCGTAAATGGAGTTTTAGAAGTAAAGGTGGCTTTGATGTAAATCAATTTGCTAGAAACCATTTTGAAGGAGGTGGCCATGCGAATGCATCTGGAGGTAGAAGTAGCGATTCGGTTGAAAAAACAGTAGAACATTTTAAACAAGTTATTCAAGAGTATAAAAACCAACTACAATAAAATGAGGAGAATCATCGCCCCGCTCATGTCAGCGGTTGTATTGCTTGCAAGTTGTAATCAATATGAAAAAACACCTACTGGTCTTTCTTACAAAATCAGTAAGGGTAGCAGTAAAGACTTGCTAAAGCAAGGTCAATTTGTAAAAATGCACGTGGAATATAAATTACCTGCAAAGGATAGTTTGTTGAGTAGCTCTTTTGGTAGAATTCCTGTTTACTTTATGGTAGACTCAGCTCAAAAAGCGAAACACAGTTTCATTGAAATTATTAATCAGTGCGCTCCTGGCGACAAGGTTGATTTTGTAATGAGTGTAGATTCTTTAAAGAAATTCGGGATGTTAGAGTACAATAATATCTTTAAAGAGAAGGACCAAATTAATGGTAAAGTTGAAGTGATTAAAACTTTTGCAACACAGGAATTGATGATGGCCGACTACAAGGCTGAAATGGAAAAAGAAAAGCAAAGAGAAACCAAAGAGTTAAAAGATCATTTAGCTAAAAAGAATATTAAAGCACAGGAAATTGCATCTGGTGTTTTTGTTCAAATTACTGAAGCGGGTGATGCTACTGCAAAAGCAGACTCTGGAAAGCAAGTTTCTGTTATGTACAGAGGTACATTCTTAGACGGTATAAAGTTTGATGGCAATATGGATTCAGATTCTCCTAACAAACAACCATTAGAGTTCGTCATAGGACAAGGTGGTGTAATCAAGGGCTTAGAAGATGGATTAAAAATGTTCAACAAAGGCGGAAGAGGTAAAGTATTTATTCCTGCAATGTTGGGCTATGGTCCAAACGGAAGTGCTCCAGTAATTCCTCCATATGCTTCATTGGTATTTGATATTGAAGTATTGGATGTGAAAATTGCTCCACCACCACCGCCAGCAATGCCTGGTCAACCACAACAAATGCCACAACAATAATATTGTTAGCGCCAAATAAAAATGCCTCGATTAATCGGGGCATTTTTATTTCATCATTTGATAAAGCGCAATGGCCTGAACTGCTTCCTTTACATCGTGCACTCTCAGTATCGTTGCTTTATTCATCAGCCCTACTGTATTTAATACAGTAGTACCATTTAAAGATTCTTCCGGAGTAATTTTCAAGGTTTGGTAAATAGAGGATTTTCTTGAAACCCCTAATAGTAAAGGCTTTCGGAGTATTTGCAAAGCTTCCATTTCTTTTAGTAATGTAAAATTATCTTCAATGGTTTTTCCAAAACCAAATCCAGGGTCAATAATAATATCTTTAATTCCTGCTTGCTTACATGCTTCAATACGTTCAATAAAATAGTCTAATAGTTCCGTAATAATATTATTGCTAGAAGGCTTTTCATGCATGGTTTCAATGGTTCCTCTGCTGTGCATGCATATATAAGGCATATTTAGTGATGCCACCGTAGACAACATATTGTCAAAGAATCTTCCTCCACTGATATCATTAACGATATCTGCTCCAGCATTAACTGCTGCTAGTACAACTGTTGGATGATAAGTGTCTACAGAAATTAATGTGCTCGGAAAAGCTTTTTTTAATGAATCAATAACGGGCACCACTCGATCCAGTTCATCATTAGCTCCAATTTGAACACTGCCAGGCCGGGTGCTTTGCCCGCCAATATCTAGAATGAAAGCACCTTCCTGAATCATGGTATTTGCTTTCTCCAGCGCTAATGATTGGGTAGCGGCTCTGCTCCCCCCATAAAAAGAATCAGGGGTAGCATTAATAATGCCCATTACAACAGGTTGTTCCAAACTAATTAAAGTTCCTTTGCAGTTTAGTGTAAACATAGCTTCGATTCAATTAAATTGCAATCAATTCAAAGATATTCTGAAAATGTTGGATACCAATACTCAATACCACCAAGCGGTTACATCTTGTAAAGAAATATTTATTAAAAAAACCAAAGACTATGGAACTGCATGGCGGGTTTTAAGAACCATTTCTGTGGTGGATCAAATCTTTATCAAAGCTTTGCGCATCCGGACGATTCAAGAACTCAAAACCCAGAAAGTGGGGGATGATATTCGCTCTGAATTCATTGGGATTTTGAATTATGCCATTATTGGCTTAATGCAATTGGAATTAGGTAATTCAACTGTTGAAGAATTGGCCGTTGATCAAACGGAAGCATTGTATCAAAAACAAGTTCAATTTGCGCTTGACACTATGCAATCTAAAAACCATGATTATGGGGAAGCTTGGAGAGAAATGAGTCAGGAAAGTTTTGCCGATTTAATCTTGGTTAAACTACTTCGGATTAAACAGATATTACAAAACGATGGCAAGACTTTGATCAGCGAAGGCATTGATGCCAATTATGTAGACATCATTAACTATGCGGCTTTTGCATTGATTTTAATTCAAGAAGGAAAACACTAACTATGAAAAAAATGTTGCTGTTGGTTCGTTGGATAGTGGGTTTGTTGTTCATTTTCTCTGGTTTAATTAAAGTGAATGACCCAATTGGATTGAGCTATAAAATGCAGGAGTTTTTTGAAGTGTGGAATATGCATTTCTTAAATGACTATGCTTTGTTCTTTTCCATCGCCATGAATAGTTTTGAAGTACTGGCTGGGGTAGCTATCATTATTGGATGGCGCATTAAATTATTCAGTTGGTTGTTGTTATTATTGATTGTCTTCTTTACTTTCTTAACTGGCTACGCGCATTATTCAGGAAAAATAAAAACCTGCGGTTGCTTTGGAGATTGTCTTCCCTTAACGGCTGCCCAATCATTTTACAAAGACTTGTTTTTGCTGGTGCTGATTGTATTATTAGTGGGCTTTCAAAAACATATTAAATCTGCACTATCCAATGCATGGGCTTTCACATTGGTTGCATTAACCTTGGTATTGTCAACCGGAGCACAATTGTATGTTTTAAAACATTTGCCCTGGGTAGATTGCTTGCCTTATAAAGTGGGTAATAATATTTTACAAAAAATGGAAATGCCTGCCGGTGCTACATTGGATAGCATGCAAATTGTATTTGAATACCAAAAAGATGGAAAGACCATTGAATTTGACCAAGAAAATTTCCCTGAAAATTTTGATGACAGTTATATTTTCATTAGCCGCAAAGACAAACTGGTTAAAAAAGGTAACGGACTTAAACCAGCAATTGTTGATTTTTCATTGAAAACCCTGGATGGCTTTGATACCACTCAAGCTGTTTTATCAAAAAAAGGGAAGTATGTATTTATATTAGCCAAAGACGCTAGTAATATAGCACAATGGAAGAAAAAAGTACATGACGTTTTGAACAATTACCGGTTTAGTGAAAATGGTATTCCAGTGATATTTGTTTCTGCAGAAGGGGCAAAAATTAAAGCAGAATTCCCTGGTCATATTGTATTGAATTGCGACGCAACTGTTTTAAAAACGGCTGCCAGAGTCAATCCTACTTTCATGTATATGGATGGTGCTACCATTCTTAAAAAGTGGAGTTACGAAGATGTATATGACCAATATTCCAAGTATTAATTCCATTTGTTTGTTTGCTATGATTAAACGAACTTAGTGTACTAACAACACAACCATGAGTAGCGTTAAAAATATATTAGATAAAAAGGGTCCTTATTTTAATGGTGTTGCCTCTTCTTTAAAAGTTATTGAAGCATTATCTCTAATGAAGGCAGAAAATTTGAGCTATGTCATTGTAAAAGATGGAGACAACTTTAAAGGAATTATGACTGAGAGGGATTATGCACAAAAAGTAGTGTTATTGAATAAAAATTCTACGGATACTACTGTGCAAGAAATCATGACAGTTGGTTTGCCATCCGTTTCTTTGGATACTACTGCTGAAGAATGCATGAAGTTAATGAATCAACACAAAACTCGTTACTTGGTAGTTTTTGACGGCTTTGAATTTAAAGGGATTATTACCATTCACGATTTAATGCGTGATAGTTTAGAAGCTGGGGATGAGTTTTCTGAACCAATTTATTAGTGACTAAATTATTGTATCACCACTTCGTTAATCAACTCTTCTCCGAAAGCTTCATTAATTCTTAAAATGATTTGTGGTTTTTGAAAAGAGAGTTCATTTTTAAGTGGGCCAATATTGGTATGGATGAATAATTTTTTCTGGATGATTTGAATCTTGTCTGTGTATTTGGCCACTGTTTTTCCCATCAATTGTTCCCAGATATCTTCAATTTGTGCAGCTCGGATGCCCTTTTTTAAATGGTTCATCCCCTTCAAATTCTTTAGTGCGTCTCCAATTTTCATCTCTGCCATACCCTAAAGTTAAGCGTAATTTTATAAAAGGATTAATTGATATGGGCTTCCTGTTTGGTCTAATTTGTCTTTGATTCTATCTGCATGTGTGTCAGTAATAAATACTTGTCCAAAATGATTACTACATACTTGATCTAATAAATGAGCCATTCTGTTTTCATCCAATTTTTCAAAAACATCATCTAATAATAAAATAGGAGGGATGCCAATCGTCATTTTTAAATATTCCCATTCAGCCAACTTGATGGCAAATAATAAACTCTTTCTTTGCCCTTGCGATGCTTCCGTTTTAAAAGCGCAATCGTTTAAGTAAATACCAATATCATCTCTATGCACTCCTCTGGATGTTCTTTGTAATACTTTATCTTTCGGCAAGTTCTCTGCTAGAATATCTTTAAAAGAAGTACTGAGTAATTGACTTTCATAAGCCAATTGCAAGTCTTCGTTTTTTCCCGCAATAGTCGCATAGTTTTCGCCCACCATCGGTAAAAAAGCGCTTAAAAATTTTTTGCGTTCTTGGTGTATATAATTCCCGCTATGAATAAGCTGCTCATTGTAAACTTCCAGTAAATCATTGCTTATTGTAGCTTGCTCTGCCATTTGCTTTAATAAACTATTGCGCTGTTGCAATATTTTATTGTAAGCAATTAATTGAGATAGATAGTCTCTATTAGTTTGAGAAAGAATACTGTCCATCAATTTTCTTCTTGCTTCGCTAGGGCCAGCAATTAGTTCAACATCATCTGGTGCAATCATCACGCAAGGGAATTTTCCAATATGATCTGAAATCTTTTTATACGATTCATCATTTACCAATAATTCCTTCTTATTGTTTTCTCTTAGTATAAAAGTGACTTCTTCTTCTTTCTCCTGTTTTATAAAATTTCCAGAAAGGCGCATGCCTTGTTTGCCATGTTGCACATTTTGGGCATCAGTTCTTGCGAAATAACTTCTAGAAAATCCTAAATAATAAATAGCATCCAATAAATTGGTTTTACCAGTGCCATTTAACCCACATATAGCCACAATTTGTTGATTAAAAACTTGGTGGTGAGTGGCGTAATTCCTGAACTGAACAAGGTTTATTTCCTTTAACTGAAGCATGTAGCACAAAGTAAAGAAGAACGACTTGAATTATTCCCTTTTGGTATGGAAGAAAGCATTTAATTTTAATAAAAATTGGGCTTTTGAAAACAATATTATCAGAACAACAGATGGCATTGAGCATACAAAGACTCGCCCACCAAATGTTGGAGAACAATAAAGACATGGCCAATACGGTGATAATTGGCTTACAACCAAGAGGAATTTTTCTGAGTGACCGTATTGTTGCTGCTTTAAAAGAAATTGTTCCCAGTCATCCTTTTCACTATGGAAAGTTAGATATCACTTTTTATAGAGATGATGTTAGAAAAACTTTGCATATAGCCAATGAAACCGATATTCCTTTTAGCATAGAAGGCAAATCGGTTATACTTGTGGATGATGTATTGTATACTGGAAGAACCATTAGGGCTGCATTGGATGCATTATTAGACTTTGGCAGACCTTCTAAAGTTTCTTTATGTGTATTGATTGATAGAAGGTTCAGCCGTGAGTTACCCATACAACCAGATTACGCAGGTAAAGCTATTGATACCATATTCACTGATAAAGTAAAAGTGAACTGGAAAGAAAAGGATGAAAAAGACGAAGTTGTTTTAGTCTAAATGATTAATTTTGCTTTTTAATGAAACTATCTACCAAACACTTACTTGGTATCAAGGACCTCCACAAAGAGGACATTCAATTAATTCTATCTACTGCAGGGCAGTTCAAAGAAGTTTTACAAAGACCTGTGAAAAAAGTTCCATCCTTAAGAGATGTTACGATTGTGAATTTATTTTATGAAAATTCAACTCGTACCAGAATGTCTTTTGAATTGGCCGAGCGCCGACTTTCGGCGGATGTGCTCAACTTTACTGCAAGTAGTTCTTCTGCCGCCAAGGGCGAAACATTGTTGGATACCGTCAACAATATCTTAAGCATGAAAGTAGATCTGGTGGTGATGAGACATAGTGCTTCTGGAGCACCCCATTTTCTAGCCAAACATATACCTGCAGCCATTGTGAATGCGGGCGATGGAATCAATGAGCATCCTACTCAAGCATTATTAGATGCTTTTTCCATGCAAGAGAAAACGGGTAGGATTGAAGGATTAAAAGTGGCTATTATTGGAGACATCATGCACAGCAGGGTTGCGCTCAGCAATATGTATTTATTGAAAAAAATGGGTGCTGAAATCATGGTTGTAGGCCCACCAACACTAATACCTAAATATTTGGAAGAAGCTTTAGGGGTTAGGGTTACCTATAATGTTCAAGAAGCATTACAATGGTGCGATGTTGCGAATGTGCTGCGCATACAATTAGAAAGACAGAACCAACCTTTGTTCTCCTCTTTAAGAGAATACAATTTAGCTTATGGCATTAAGCAAAAAATGCTGGATAAGTTGAATAAGGAAATTGTAATCATGCATCCTGGACCCATCAATCGAGGGGTAGAATTAGACAGTGATGTTGCAGATGGCTCACACTCAATTATTTTAAATCAGGTAGAAAATGGAGTAGCGGTAAGAATGGCTGCCTTATATTTACTAGCTGGTAGATCCGACGAAAATTAACCCAATAGTTATCATGCAAAGAATATGTCTTTTCCCAGGAACATTTGATCCTGTTACTTTAGGGCACACTGATATCATTAACAGAGCACTTCCTTTGTTTGATAAAATAGTGGTAGGGGTAGGTATCAATTCTTCTAAGAATCCCATGTTTAGTGCAGAACAGCGGATGGAGTGGTTCAGAGATATTTACAAAGATGAGCCAAGAGTAGAAAGTGTAGCATACGATGGATTGACAGTTCAATTTTGTAAAAAAATTGGGGCGCATTTTATTTTAAGGGGTATTCGATACGTAAGTGATTTTGAATACGAGAAAACCATCGCTGACGCTAATAGAACCCTCGATAATCAAATTGAGACCATTTTTCTAACTGGAGAACCCAAATACACTTCTGTGGCATCTACCATTGTAAGAGATATTATCAAAAACGGGGGAGATGCTTCCCCTTTCCTTCCTCAAGCGGTAATTAATACGCTAAAAAAGTAAACTATGATTTGGTTCAATAAAGGTCTTACTGCAGCCCATTTTGCGGGTATGGGTAAGGGAAATTTAGGCGAGCATTTAGGTATGGAATTTACTGAAATTGGACCTGATTTTATTAAAGGGACCATGCCAGTAGACCATCGCACCAAACAACCCTATGGATTATTACATGGAGGTGCATCCGTTGCATTAGCGGAAACATTGGGCAGTGTAGGTGCTGCTATGGTGGTAGACCATACCGAATACATTTGTGTAGGGCAAGAAATTAATGCCAATCATTTAAGAAGTGTTCGGTCAGGTATTGTTACCGGAACTGCCAAGCCTATTCATATTGGATCGAGTTCTCAGGTTTGGGAAATCAAAATTCACGATGAGCACGACCACTTGGTTTGCATCAGCAGACTTACTGTGGCTGTTTTAAAAAGAAAAGACCGATAATTTCTTTGATACTCGCATAAGCATCAGCAATCAACTCGTTTACTTCTGTAAGCGGAACCCATTTAATATCGGTAATGTCTTCCTCAGTTTGCGGAATCAGTGCAGGCACTCCTTTAACGGACATGGTATACCAATGGCTTTCTTTAATAACTTCTTCTTGTAAATAAGGGTCAAAATATTGGTGCTGGGTAATACCCAAAAAATCTATTAAAGTTAAATTTCTCACTCCTGTTTCTTCTTCCACTTCACGCAAAGCACAAGCTTCAATGGTTTCGCCGAGGTCTACCTTCCCCTTGGGCAAATCCCAAGAACCTCTTCTGAAAATAAAGAGCAACTCATTCTGCTCATTCAGTACTAATCCACCCCCTGCCTGTATAATTTTTAATTGCATAGTCTAATTGATGTGCAAATCTCCATAATAATCCATTGGAAAATAGGATTTACTTTTGTGGTATGACAAATGAAAAAGCAGTTGCAGAAAAATTATTGCAAGTTCAGGCCATCAAGTTGAGCCCTGACCAACCTTTTACTTGGGCTAGTGGATGGAAGAGTCCTATTTATTGTGACAATAGAAAAGTACTATCGTTTCCATACGTGAGAGACTTTATCAAGAGCGAATTATGTAGTGTAATATTTGAGCAATACCCTGAAGCAACCGTTTTAGCTGGGGTAGCAACCGCAGGTATCCCTTGGGGAGCAATGGCAGCGGATCAGCTAAAACTTCCTTTTATTTATGTAAGACCCAAACCCAAAGAGCATGGATTGGGTAACCAGATTGAGGGATCGCTTGAACCAGGGCAGCGAGTATTGGTAATAGAGGATCTTATTTCTACGGGTAAAAGTAGTTTGCAAGTGGTAGATGTTTTGAAAGCAGCCGGCGCGGAAATAGTTGGAATGATTTCTATTTTCAATTATGGATTTGAAGCTGCTTCAACTGCTTGCGCTAATGCGGGGGTAAAAACTAGTAGTTTAACCAACTATCCAACCATGATAGAATTGGCTATTGAAAAGGGATTGGTAACGGCCGATACCAAAGAGACCCTACTTAATTGGAGTAAAGACCCTTCAAATTGGGGAAAATAGGTATCTATACATTCGAAGCATCCCTTCACGTAATAATCTAATGACTATAAGATGAAAAAAGTATTTTTTGTTTGTGCCTTGTTTTTATCTTTTCAGGCATATGCACAGCAACCAAAACAGCAATGGGTAACCATTAAATCGGCCAATTTAAAGTGCTGGGAATGCAAAGACAAATTGGAAAAGTACTTGGTTCAAGCCAATAAATCTACCATGGAATCTGGGCTTATTCAATGGAAAATCAATCTGTTACAAGGGGAGATTAAAGTGCAATTTTGGCCAGATCGGGCAGATGAATCGATGATAAAAGCGGCTTTAAACAATGCGGGTTTTGACGCCAATGAAGATAAAGCTGAACCAGAAGCCTATGCTAAACTTCCCCCCATTTGTAAAAGGGCAGAAGATGGCGGCGGTCCTAAACCACCCAAACCATGTCATATTCCCCCTGTTCAATAGGGTTATTTAAACAAATTAACTTGTTGTCTTCCTTCATAGGTAAAGGGTAGGGTTTTATAAATTCCCCCTTTACCTATTTTTACATTCCCCTTCGCCCGAACCAAAATTTCCTTTTTAAACATCAGCTGAGCCGCATTTTTTAAAAGGTTTTGCATATCTATATTGATGGTAGAGGGTAAAACAAATTCAGCGTTTTTAGGAATATGCATCAATGTGTCTAATTGAAATTTTCCTAAATAAATTTCATCTAAATAAACATCGCTTTCTACCTTTTTGAGGTTTAAACCAAATTTATTGGGATTAAAATACACCAACTCAAAATTGACTGCAGACTGATTAAAGCCCAATTGCTTCAATTCCATTTTTCTTACATCACGGTATTCAAGTTCTTTTGGAGCCTGACAAGAAGCTATAAACAGTGAAATAAAGGCCAAGAATAGGAGGGTTCTCACGTTGATATGTTTTATCAAAAGTAGTTGAAATAATCGCTCTATGGAGGGATTATTTTGGTAACTATATACCACTTACCACATAATACATATAAGCCATTAGTAATTAGTTATTTACCAAATGTTAGTTATTTATAATATTATAATTTATCAAAATGGAACTTTTTTCTCAAATCAACTCCCCAAAAATCAAGGTTAAACAAAGCCGTATTATTGGAATATTATATAATTTAAAATCTTAATTATCTAAATTTTAGGTTTATTCAAAACAACTTTTTTTAACTTTGTAACGTTATTGATGTATATTTATTCTACTATTTTAATAGTTAAAACTTAGAAAACGGGGGTGTTTATGGCTGACGAAAAAATTTACATTCAAATCAACGAAACTGGAATTAATTACAGTTTTAAGTCTTATTACCGAAAGGAAGAAAACGGAATGTACTCTTGGCATATTCCAGCCTATAATTTATTTTTCTCATCGGATTCTGTTGAAAAAGGAACTGAACGAGGTAGAAAAATGGTTAGGTCTTTTTATTCTTTTTGGATTAAACAACAAGGGTTTAAGAATTTTTTATTAGAAATTCATAAACTAGGATTTAGAATACCAACTAATCATGATTACAATCTAATGCAGATGTTGAATAGAAAAATTCATTCTGCCAAATTTAAAGCCCCACAAGTATTAAGCCCTATTAATTTCAACGAAGCTGTTGAACAAGAAGGTCAATTAGAAATGGCGATTTAAAATTGTAATTGATGAATGAAACAATAGATACGCATTTATTTGCTGAAATAATATTGAGCGAAGGTGTAACTCTGATGTATAGATGCGAAGATGACGGCGATTTTTTTGAATATTATTTGGGTTTAAATGGTAGAAAAGTGGCGGTTTGTTTATCAGACGAATACATAACCGAACAAACTGCAAAGGAATATTTGCATTTACTAGGGTTATCAGATTTAATAGATAGATTATTTTTTAAAAAAGGCTAAGATTTTTTCTTAGCCTTTTTCTTTGGTAATGGGGTCAATAAAGCTTTTTTCATGGCTTCATCAAAAGTCATATTTAACTTAACAAATTTTTCTTTCTTTTTTGGTGTTGCCATTACTAATAAAGAGATTCAAAATATTTTTTTAATTCTGCATCGGAATCAACAATAATATCATTCAATATATCAATTTCTTTTGAAAGCACTTTTTCATCAATCGGCTTTTTAATCATCATATTATATTCGCTTGATAGAGAATCAATATATGATTTTTTATATCTGTTAGTT